>CAZGFQ010000016.1:0-45358 GCA_964525185.1 uncultured bacterium | reverse complement strand
GAAACGGGATCTGTTGTTGCTGGGGCTGAAGTACGTGTTTTTGCTCCACGAAATGATACCACACAATCACATGGAGGGTGGGGACATCAACTGTATACATCAGAAACAGATTCCAACGGAAATTACTTCGTGGAAAATTTACCTTCATCTGAAGTTACTGTTAGAGTATTCGAAAATGGGTTTGAATTTTACAATGAATCTGTTCAAGTAGTTGATTCAACTCTTTTCGATATTACTCTTTCTCCAATACAAGGATTAGGATCCGTTTCAGGTGACGTGACTTACGACGATGCGGATGGACCAGCAAACGCATTTATCCGGCTTATTCGTAACGAAGGACATGGATGCGGGCATCAATTAGGCACATGGACTGACGAAAATGGTCATTATGAAATCCTCGCGCCGGAAGGTGATTATTATGTGTTGAGTTTTGCCACAAATAATGAAGGCAGTCAAAATGATGATCACTCAGATTCAACTTCATTCTTTTATATGGAATATTTTGATGATGTTCAAAATATCGAAGATGCGACACTCGTTTCAGTTATGGAAGATTTAGAAACAAGTGACATTAATTTCAGCATCCCATTCCAAGGTGATAGCGCAATGACAGCACAAGTAAGTGGCATCATTTCCGATGCTTCTGAAGCACCTATTTCTGGTGTTACATTATCCTTATATGATCATGAAGGATCATTGATTGGATCAGGCGAAACAAATATGTCGGGTGCCTATATTATTAACGGATTGGATATTGGGTCTTCTTACAATCTTGTCGCTATTATTACAGGATTTGATGAAAATTCAATGTTGTTTGAGCAAGAAGGATTAATTACAGTAGCCAACCTTGAGTTAACGGGTCCCTTATCTGTTGATACAGATATTGTACCTTTTGAAGTTTCATTGATGGCAAACTACCCAAATCCATTTAATCCAAGTACGACTATTGATTTTTCAATTCAAAAAGGTCAAAATATTCGTATTGTTATTTACGACATTTTGGGACAAATAATAGCTGAATTAACAAATAGCCATTATTCTGTTGGATCATATTCGGTAACGTGGAATGGACTAAATCAAAATGGTTTAGCTGCTTCCAGTGGCGTATATATTTATTCGCTCATTTCTGAATCAGGTTCCGTTTCTCAGAAGATGCTATTGACTAAATAATAAGCAAGTATTTTTAACCAGCGTGGAAGAATTAATCCTTTTTCCGCGCTGGTTGATTAATCGGAAAATACCATGAAAAAAACTCTAACATTATTCATCACTTTCATTTTGAGCATGAATCTTCATGCCGCTTCTTTGACAGGTCAAGTATTCGATCAAAATACCAATGAGGGAATAGAAAATGTTAGGGTTCACTTATGGTTTTTAAATTGGACTCCCGATTCACTGGGTGTCAGGCATTATGTTGATTTTACCGACAGTAATGGGCAGTATGAATTACTAAATTTAAATGATGGGTTATATACCTTATTAGCTTGGAGTTTTTCGGGATATCAAACTTTCTCAATTGATGAAATTGATATTATGACTGACGTTGTTTTAAATATTCCATTAACTCCTCTGCCGGGAACCGGTTACGTTTCAGGGCAAGTTTATGAAGATAATACTGGCATTCCCTTATCAAACCATTTTTTGAAATTCATACCATTAGACGAACACGGCGTTTGGCGATCTGCTTGGACTGATTCATTGGGGAATTATTCAGTGGGGCTATCTGAGGGAGATTATTATGCTATGTGTTTCCAATTTATCCAAGATAGCACAACAGAACATTCTCATCATGATTCATCTTCCCATCATTTTAGTTATTTTGAATTCTTTGATAATGTTCAAAATATTGACCTTGCTTCAACCATTGAAATTATTGAAGGAGAAACCACCCCAAATATTGATTTTGGACTCCCTTCTGATTTCGAAAACATCGAACCAGTTCATTTTACAAATGTTCTCAATGGCTATTATGACGAATATATTAATTTTCATCTTGAAACGGACCAAGGTATCATTCAACATATTATAATAGATGCAGTTGAATCGGGTGATATTGGAGATGAAATTGGGATATTGGATAATTTTGGTATTCCAGGTTTAGGGGACTGTGATGACGCATATCAAGCTGAGGTTCTTGTGGGCGCTGGTGTGTGGACAGGTGATCCAATCATAATCCCTATTTATGGACATGTGGAAGATTGTAATAATAGTGGATTAAACTATCCTGGGTTTATAGAAGGGAATCAAATTGAAGTCCTATTCTGGGACGCATCTGAAAATAATGAATATTCAATTAATTTAGAATTTTCTTATGGTTCCCCCTCACCTGATGCTGGCGGTATTTATGATCCATCTGTATTCGGAAATCAATATACATTTTTATCTATACAACAACCTGTGAGTATTGAACCAATTCCTGCAGTTAACACATTAAGTTTATTAAAGAATTATCCAAACCCATTTAACCCTGTTACACTTATTACTTTTGATACACCAATACACCAGGCGGTGAAAATTTCTATATTAGATATTAAAGGTAACCATATTTTAGAATTGGCTAATCGCCCATTTACGACAGGATTTCATACTATTCAATGGACGGGCATCAATGAAAATGGGACATCAGTGGCGAGTGGTGTATATATATGTCTTCTCGAGTCTGACTTCGGTATTCTAAGTCAAAAAATGATTTTACTTAAATAAACCGTTTACTCTTCTCCAGTGAAAGCTGGGCAAGAAAGGGGACAGCGGGTTTCATTGTATGGAATCCGCTGTTTGATATATAAATCCTAATTAAATCCACATACAAAAAAGCCCCATGTTACCATGAGGCTTTTTTTATAATGTTAAATTTAATTTATTTAACGATTTCTAATAATTCCACTTCAAAGACAAGTGTACTATTTGCAGGAATTGTAGCGCTCGGCCTTGGGCCGTATGCTAAAGTTGATGGAATATAAAATTCAAACTTACTTCCTACTTTCATAAGTTGAATCCCTTCCTTCCAGCCTTTAATAACGCCACCTACTCCAAAAGTAGCTGGCTCTCCACGGCTATAAGAACTATCAAATTCGGTTCCATCAATCAATTTTCCGCTATAATGTACTTTCACTTTATCTGAAGCAGTTGGAGAAGCACCATCCCCTTCACGAACAACTTTATATTGTAATCCGGTAGGCGTTTCATGAACGCCTTCTTTTGCTTTATTTGCTTCTAAGAATTCCTTCCCGGCTACTATATTTTTCTCTGCTTTAGCTTTTTGGTTTTCTCTAAGCGTTTTTTGGAATTTTCGAATTGTTTGGTTACGCTCATCTTTTGATAACATAACATCAGCATCACTAAACCCATGTTTAATCCCAGTGAAAAATACATCATAATCCAAATCAATCATTTCTCGTTTAAAGTTTTCACCTATGTCCATTCCAAGGGTGTAACTAAGAGAATCTGATTCTGTAGTTAATGTACTGATTTCTTGATGACCTCCGCCACCACATCCAACCATAAGACTACCAAATACGACAATAGTTGCTAATTTTAATTGCATTGTTTATCCTTATATTTTTTTAAATAACTATCTAAAATTTAGAATTACCCAAATTTCAGCTGGCGATATTACGCTTCTTTTTTGCTCATATCATATAAAAGAAGGCCTGACCCTACCGCAATTGCAATAAATGCAAGTCCTAAAATAGGATGACCCGCAATAAATGAAAAAATTGCACCTATAAATTTGATCAGAAAAATGACCAAACCACCAAAAATAAGATACCAACCTAATTGTTTTGTTTGCATTATAACCTCCATAACGGTCTGTTTCTTTGTTTAAATATCATTTTGATTCCCCTAATTTTAAGCCACAAACTCATGTTAGTGCGAATTAAAACTCAAGGATTTATATGATTCCTACGAAAGATTTCTCAATTCGTTCCGCAAAAGGTGGATATGATGACAATTTTTCCTATTTAGTTACTTGTTTACAAACGGGTCAACAATGCATTGTTGACCCCGCACTCCCATATGAAAATTTCAAATCATTTATTAGAGGATCGTTATCAGCCATTATTCTAACACATACTCATGGTGATCATATGGCATATTTAGAAGATTATATCCAAAAGAATCCAAAAGCTATAATACTAAGCCATCCAAAGAGTAAAAGTATATTACAGCCTGAAAACAACCATGCTGTACAACATCGAGAAGAAGTAAAAATGGGTAAACTCATATTTGAATTCCTCCACACTCCAGGCCACTACCCGGATTCCATTTGCGCCCAACTAGAGAATATTCTATTTACGGGTGATACATTATTTGTTGGGCGAACAGGTCGTGTTGTGAGTTCAAGAAGTAATATAAAAGATTTATACGATTCTGTTTATAATCAATTATTTAAATTAAATCCTGATATATTGATATACTCCGGGCATGATTATGGGACACAACCAACGATTAGTCTCAAAGACAATATTTCTACCAGTCCATTACTACAGGCTAAGAGTGAACAAGATTTTATTTTACGAATGACCCAATATGAAAATAACAGATCCAAAGGATCGTAAGGAGAAAAAATGAAGCAATTGTTACCATTCATCATTATGACATTCTTATTTATAAGCTGTAGTTCAGATAATACAGAATGTGGCGCCTGCGGTGGTGGTCTCATTGATGGATATATGTATAAAACTGTCACTTTGGATGATTTAACAGAATTAGCAGATATTAATGTAACCTCCGATGTGGGGGCTTGTATTAGAGTCCAATTAGATGAAAGTGGTTTTACTGAAGCTACTATCGTGGATGACTGTTGTTGTACAGAATATGAATAAATCGATTGCTATTATTGCTATTCACGGTTGGCAAGGGGATAAAACATCTCTGCAACCTCTAACAAAATCTATAGGTGAAAAAAATATCAAATGGTTTTTACCACAAGGGCCCTATTCTGCAGAAGAAAAAGGATATTCATGGTATGGAGGCAGTATAGATACAAAATGGGAGATGGACCTTTCTTTTGATTTAATGAATCGAGTTGTAGCAAAAGCGTCAGATCAATTTTCTAATGAGGATGTATATTTTCTTGGATTTTCTCAAGGGGCTGTATTTGCTTTCCATTATATCGTTCAGCGAACGGATACATTTGGTGGTGCCATTCCAATTGCTGGATTTGTCCCTTATAAACGTCAGTTTGAAACAAAGGATTTTACCCAAAAGAATGATACACCCTTTTTAATTCTTCATGGTGCGGAAGATACAATTGTGAAACCTGAAGGAAGCCAAGAGATGCATTCCATACTAAGTAAAGCAGGATTTAACTCCAACTTAATTACATATAAAGGCGGACATAAAATTCGGCTTTCAACAATAAATCAAATAAAATCATTTATATTTAAAAATATTTAACCTTTTTTATTAGACCATGTCTACATTCTCATAACAACTTTTGAATCATATGACCGTAAAAAGAATCACCAGACGATCATTATTAGGCTTAGACTTAAATAAGTCTAATAAAAAGATCAATCTAAATCCGGAATGGCCAACCCCTAAAGTTGCATCCATTTATAAAAAATATTTACAGGATCAATTACCTGTCTATCTTCCAAACCCAACAAGCGATAATCCTCCTTCTATTCAAATTATTCCTACAATACGATCTTTACCTACCGTGGATTGGAATGAAGTAACCGCAACTCATTTATTAAAAAGAATTCTACCAGCACCACGGTATGATGAAATACAAACCATCTCTCAGCAATCGCTAGACGATACACTTACTCAAATATTAGAAAATCAGCCTTTACCTGACCCACCGGGTGCTTGGGCTACAGAAGCACCTCCTGAATGGGATACACTTTCTGAAGATGACATTTTAGCATTAATAGAAACCTATAACGAACGCATGTTTTCATTAATGGATTGGTGGATAATACGTATGACTCAAACTCCAGTTTCCATTACAGAATCTATGACTTTATTCTGGCATGATCATTTCGCGACTTCCCACTCTAAAGTGTTTTATCCTCAAGCCATGTTTGAACAAAATCAAGTCATTCGGGAACATGGATTGGGTAATTTTAAAACCCTCCTGAGAAAAATTACTTTTGGGCCTGCCATGATGATTTGGCTGGATACACATGGGAGCAAAAAGTGGCATCCAAATGAAAACTTTGGACGTGAATTATTAGAATTATTCACATTGGGAGTTGATAATTATACGCAAGAAGATATTGAAGAAGCATCACGAGCCTTTACTGGGTATGTCACTAATGGATTATTAACAAATTATGATTATAATACTCAAGTTGGATGGGGTGTATGGTGGGAAGATTGGCATGACTTTGATGAAAAAATATTTCTTGGACAAACAGGAAATTGGACAGGTGATGACATTATTAATATCATTCTAGAACAGGAAGAAACGGCACAATTCTTATGTCAAAAAATATATCAATGGTTTGTGTATGAATCTGCAGATGAAGTCATTGTAAATGAAATGGCAACCATTATGAGAAATAATGATTATGAAATAAAACCTGTCTTGGAATTTCTCTTTTCATCCGAACATTTTTATAACGTTGCCCTTCGAGGCGCCAAAATCAGAAACCCCCTTTCTGTTATTCAAGGGACAGTTCGGCAATTTGACTTAGCTGATGCGACATATCCGGATTTATTTTTTATCCAAACCCACCATTTCCTTGGGATGCTGCCATTGCAACCACCGGATGTAAGTGGATGGCCAGGATACCGCACATGGATTAATTCCATTTCTTTACCTATACGAAAATTATTAACAACATCATTTATTGATGGAAATAGCCCATTGGGACAATTGAATGATTCTATTGATATGATTGCATTTGCCATTTCCATGTATAACCCTGATGAAAACCAGTTTGCTTCTGTACAAATGGTTCAAAAATGTAGTTTATTACTTTTTGGTGTTCCTCTGTCCGAAGCGATGGAAGCAGACTTGTTATCTGTTTTACTTGATGGAGCAGAACCATATGATTGGTACATAGATGCTCCTGAAAATAATGGTCAATGGGATCGTTTTAGGGATATGTTAAGATTTATGATGAAAAAACCGGAGTTTCAATTATCATGAAACGTCGTGACTTTATCAAATCATCCATCGCTCTTTCCATTCTAGGAAAACAAATTCCATTATTAGCTTATAATAGACCGCGTCATTTTCAAAGGCGGTCAACCCAATGGGATTCAGATAGAATTGTTATATTAATCAAATTAAATGGCGGGAATGATGGACTAAATACCATTGTTCCAATCAATAATGATATTTATTACCAAAAACGATCTAACTTGTCTATTAATCCTTCGGATACACTTTTAATAAGTGAAGATTCTGGTTTCCATCCAAGTATGGCACCAATAATGAATTTATATCAAAATGATAAAATGGGTATTATTCATGGTGTTGGGTATCCCGACCCGAATTTATCTCATTTCCGATCATCAGACATTTGGGTTACCGGATCAAACTCCAATGAGCATTGGAATACAGGTTGGCTTGGGAGATTATTTCAACTTGAATATCCTGACTTCCCTGACAATGCACCCGAGTTCCCATTGGCAATCCAGTTTAATAGTGCCAATTTACTTGAATTTCAAATGGACGGAACAAATGCGGGGAATATGGTTTTTGATCCTGAAGTTATGTATCAAATTGTAACTGGGAATTATATTCCTAGCGAGAATGATCCTCCGCCAGAAACGGCTGGGGGATCTGAATTATCCTTCATACGTGAAGTGGATATGAATACATTTGAATATTCAGGAGTTATTTATGATTCTGCTGTCAATGGAACGACAACGGTTGATTATCCAAATTCTGATATTGCAACTCAACTTGCACTTACATCAAAACTTATTTCAGGTGGATTAAATACACCCGTATATCGCCTATCTCAAAGCGGCTATGATACGCATGCGAACCAATTAGAGATTCATGCAGAATTATTAAGTGATGTATGCGAAGCAGTTCAAGCTTTTATTACCGATATGGAAAATCAAGGGTTACAAGATAGAGTTCTTGTTGTTACCACTTCTGAATTTGGGCGCCGTGTGGAAGATAATTATTCAAATGGCACAGACCATGGAACAAGTGGTCCTATGATGGTTTTTGGTTCACAAGCTCATTCAGGCATTCTTGGAAATCAACCACGTTTGGATGAATTGGACCAAAATAATAATCTTTTAAATCAATATGATTTCCGACAATTGTATTCAACACTTATTACAGATTGGTTTGGACTTCCCCAAGATGTGGCAGAAACAGTTTTTCAATCACCTTTTGAAACTATTCCTTTTATTCGTAATCCGTTATCAACCATAAAACCAATTCCTATTGCATCAAACTTTAAAGTTGAACCTGCATTCCCAAACCCCTTTAATCCAGCAACTCAAATTCGATATCATTTACCCAAGAAATCTTCAGTCAGAATCAGGTTATTGGATAGCAAAGGACGAGAATTAAAAACCTATTTACAAGGTGAACTACAAGAAGGTGACCATACTTTTATATTAGACGGAAATAATTTATCAAGTGGATTGTACTTTTTACAGGTAGAATCTGGAGGAACGGCTCTTTCACAAAAAGTGACCTTGTTAAAATAAGACTAACCTAGGCGAACATTAATTGCCTTATCCCCTTTCATTCCAATATCAACATCAAAAGATACCCGTTGCCCAACCATTAAACCGCGATGTTTTAGGTGTTCTCTTAAACCGCTCACATGAACAAAATAATCTTCTCCATCATTTGATGTAACAAAACCAAACCCTTTGGTTCGATCATATTCTTTTACTATTCCATGTTTCATTTTTTGCCTTCCTTTGGCTTGAATTCTAAAGATGCAGAATTGACACAATGCCGAATGCCTGTTGGTTGCGGGCCATCATTAAATACATGCCCTAAATGACCCCCACAATTTGCGCATGTAATTTCTGTCCTGACCAATCCAAATGAATAGTCAGGTGTTTCATCTATTTTTCCGTCTATCCCATCGCTAAATGCAGGCCAACCACATCCTGAATTATATTTAGTAACTGACGAGTAAAGAATTTCGCCACATCCCGCACAAGCATATTCACCCTTTTCATAATGTTTATCATATTTCCCTGTAAAGGCTGGTTCTGTCCCTTTTTCTCTAAGAATATGGTATTGTTCATCTGTTAATATTTCTTTCCATTTAGAATCAGATTTGGGCATATGAGCCTCCTTATTTCCTTGTGCCATGATTTGCCAGACACTTCCAAACAACAGAATAATGATTAAAATATTTTTCATTTTATTATTTCATTCCTATGCTTTGAAATAATTTAAAACGGACGATGCCGCTACACCAATTGAAACAAAATATAGGATTCCTGTTATTTCATCAGGTAAATCAAATAATTGATCTAGGGAAATAACAATAAAAGCAGCACTACTCATTCCAAGAATAAGGAATAATATTTTTTTCATGAATTGCTAGGCATATTGATTAAAAACATTGCAACCCCAATCCCTAATAAATCAGCTAATAAATCCCTTCGACTGAAAAACCCTTTCGGTTTCTTTTTATCACCTATTTCTTTACTTATCCCGACTAAAAGACTTAATGGTGCAGAAATATATACAGCTTCTTTTTCTTCCATTTTATATTTATTAACAAGCATATATTGGGAACTTAAGGTAATCAAACAGCTAAATGAAAAATGTTGAACTTTATCAAAACCCAGCCATGGGTCCACTAATTCTTTATGAGATTGTTGGGGGGCTGACAACCCAATAGATATAACCAATAATATAAATATTAATTTATTTTTATACATGTGTGAACCATATTCCTACATAAAAATATAAGATGATCCCTACAAATAGTATTACAAGTGTTCTAATTATTATTTTTTCCATCATGGCCAAATTTACCCTTTATAATCCAATATTTAAATCCTGCATAAGCTAAAATAATACCTGCAATGGAATCAATAATAAAATGTTGTTTAATTAAAAATGTTGATAAAAATATAGAAAATCCAATCATATAAAACCCCCATTTCATTCTAGGAAATTCAAAGGCAAAAACCCACATGAAAAAACCAGAAATAGCAACATGCATTGAAGGAAATGAATTTTGATCCCATCCATGTTTCATCAGGATGGAATAAAGAAATTCTAGATGGTTTGGCTCTACATTATTCCATACAGCAGTCGCGTTTATGGGCCATAAAATAAAACCGACATAACAGACCAAAGTAATAATAATACTCGTTTCTGATAATCGTTTTAATTTTCTTTTATCATTTAGTAATAATGGTGGAAGTATTAATCCGATATAATGAAAATAATATGGAACAATCATCCACCAAACAAATGGAATGAATGGGTCAATCCACCCAATCCAATCTGGAGATGGTATTGGCTCAATCCATCCTAAAATAATAAAATAACCAATGATCAAAACCCAGAAGGGTGATATAATCTTTATTCGCTGAAAAAGTGGTAATTGAATATTATTAGGCATAAAAAAAGGGTAACATAAGTTACCCTTTAAAAAAGATACTTTTTTAAATAATCATGCTTTATCGCAGCATGGTTTAGTGCAATCGGAGCCACATTTTTCTTTTTTAGAAAATGTTTTTGATTTCGCACAATCAGTAGATGATTTTGATGCGCATTTTCCATGGGCATAATCTGATTTTTTATCGCAACCAGCTTTTCCTTTTTTGGCACAATCGGATGATCCTTTAGAAGCACAATCTTTATGTGCGGATCCGCCTTTTTTATCACAACCAGCTTTCCCTTGTTTGTCGCACCCTTTTGCAAAAGCATGTGCTCCCTTAGAGCTACATTTTCCAGAAGCGTGTCCGTCTTTTGAATCACATTTTCCTGAGGTGAAATGTGCTTTCTTTTCGCATCCTAACTTCCCCTGCTTTGCACATTCAGTTGATGCTTTTTTGCCGCCTTCTGGTTGATTCATAGCACTAATGGCTACAATACCTAAAGTACCAATAAGAACAGCTGCAATAATTTTTTTCATAAATCTTCCTTTCTAGTAAAAAATGAACCCCGAAATGTAATTTAGGAGTTGGAGCTATACAATAATCAATTTTGAATAACCTTAAACCGTTTTCCAATTCTATCAATAGCCCAAAACCATAATAGACCGATCGTTATATTTGCAAAAACATAATTAGGCCAAGGTCCAAAAGCTTTTTCAATATCCAAAGTAGGCTCCTGTAAATCTAAAATATTTTGGTCAAATGTAATATTATACACATACATCACACCCACATAACTTATCATAAATATCATGGCATATTTATAGGCATGTTTTTCAATGTGGTGTGATTGATTTCGAATAAAATCAATCACAAGGAGAATGGGGCCAATATGTTTAAAATAAAATGCTAACCAAAATAATGGTTCTAATTCCAAAGATGGGGCTACAGGATTATCTATAATTAAAAGAGTAAATAAATCCCCAGACCAAACAAAGAAGAAGAAAATATTGAATAATCTTTGATCAAACTTAAAGATTAAATAAATGGCAATCAGAGCTGTTAAATTGCATAAATATAAAACCATATGTGGATTATGGTTAAAATTATACCACGTAGAAGCCACCACGGCATAAATCAACATACTTTTTAATTCGTTACTTACATTGCGATTGGTGAATATTCTATATCCAACCCACAATGATGTGATTATCAGGAAATAAAAAGCAATCAAAATGGCACTATTATTTTAGGTAAACAATCTTTTGGGTGAGATTATAATTCCCGGATTTGAGTTGAACAAAATAGATACCAGAAGAATAGAATGTTGCATTCCAAATAGCTTTATACTGTCCATCATTAAAATGACCATCAACGATAGTATCTATATAGCGACCTCTTGAATCAATGATTTGAATTGATATATGATTACCCGACCCTGATCCAACATTAAATTGAATTGTCGTCGTTGGATTGAACGGATTGGGGTAGCTTGGATTTAATACTACTTTTTGTGGGATAAAAGATTGCTCATCAACCGCTAATTCATTGATATTAGAAAACCCAGGTGTGGGGTTTGCGTATATCCAGGAATCAGACCCATCAGGGAATCGTCCATAGGATACATCAGAAAATTGAACATGATAATTAAGGGTATCAACTGCTGTTTCCCCATCAAGCATAAATAAACCAATCTGCTCACCAGAACCAGATAATTTAAAACTCAAATGATTGATCCCTTGAGCTGAATCATCATCTGCCCAAAATAATTGAAATTCACCCGGATTCAATGAAAAGTTTGCTGAATCATTTAATGAATAAGGAATCATAAATTTTGTTGGTTCTGATAAATCATCCGTTAAATACATACCGTCAAGAACGACGATTGTATCCCCAGCATTATAAATTTCTATATAATCATCATATTCACCAGCTTCATCCGTACAGCAGGAATCATTTTTCGCAAGAAATTCATTAATAACTAATGCGGGTGGTACAAGCGTATCAACTGCAGGATATTCTAACGCCCCTTCATCAATCCATTGTGAAATAAAGTCAATAGTTTCTTGGGGTAATGGGCCATTTTGTGGCATTTGATTTCCAAATGGCGGGTTTGGCCCGAGTTTTTGAATTAATATGGAATTGGCACCATCAAATGGAATTACAACCGGTCCGTGGTTTCCCGTAGACATTAAATTATTATAACTGGCTAAATTAAATCCGCTGGAATTTCCTGTTGTATGGCACCCGCCACAATTTCCTGTTAAAATGGGTTCAATTTCTGTATAGTAATTAATTTGCCCACTTATAAAAGATCCCAAAATAGTTATTAATATTATTATTTTATTCATGATTTCCTTTTTCTTCCTTTCGAATCGAAATATTCATTTTTGATTTCACATGGTTAAATAATGCATTTTCAAATAAATCATTTGATTGATAATAAAATCCAAATATGGTTTCCCACAACATTTTATCTTCCATACAAAAATAGAAGAATACGTCGTTATGCCACTCTTTGAAATAAGTGTAAACACTGCCAAAGATTTTTTCTTTAATATCCATTGGGTATGAAAATTTACCTGCCGCATCTTCCAATGGAATTTGTAAAGCTTTGCTTTTAAATCCCGCTTCTCTCATCCTTTTTATTGCCGGCTTAATGTATGTTAAGGTACCAAAGGATATCATGCCTATTTCCTGGGGAGAAAATTGGGTAACAATCTCTCCAACTATTGATTTGTATCCATTTTCCCACCCTTCATAATAAAAAAGTGGATGAAAATGAAACCCTATAATAACTCCTTTATCGGCTAATGCACGGGCAGAAGCTAATCGCTGCCTTAAGGTGGCTGTTCCATGTTCTTCATGGTCAATGATTATTTGAGGATTTAATGACCAACATACAAAAACATTCCTTGGTACATCTGTCTCTAATAAAAATTGAATATTTTTAGTTTTAGTCTTGAATTCAAAAATGATGTTTGGATTGTTTCTAGCAAAATTTAATTGAGCATCAATAATACCGTTTTTATTCCCAACGGCAAGAGAATCAGATGATTGCCCGGACCCAATATGATAATTTTTATTTGGATCCAATTGGATTGCATCCAGTTTTTCTTTTAACTGATTATCAACCAGTATGGCACCATCTTCATAAAATGTTTGAATACTGCAATAGCTACAGCCTAATCCACACCCTTGTACTGCATCTATTGTCATTAAATTACAACAAACTGTTTTTTCCGATGCAACAGGGCACATACCAATTATTTCATTTTCGCCTACATGGGATGATACTTTTCTAATACTCGTTTTGGGTCTAACCGGTTTCGATTTATAATTCGTTTTAGATAATTTTAATCCTTCCCACCTTTCCCGCAGAAGTCCAAAAGTTTTTCCTGAAATGTTCTCATTTTGAATGGAAGTCCACGTGTGCCTAAATGATTCTCCCCACATAGAATAATCAGTCGCTATTTCAATACATTGCCGAATTTCTTGATATGTTAATTTCTCATCTTGTGCCTGATTTTCTATAAATAATTGTGTTTCTTCATTTAGGCTTACAAATAAAGTATCAGCCCTGAATGGAAGAATTCTATCTCTGACTGTTGAATTGGTTGCCATTCTAAGCCAATAAATTTGATGGGCAAACGTGAGATAAAATACAGTCCTGGCATTGAGGCCTTCTGGCAATACAGATGGCTCGCCCATGATCTATAATCATATGTGTTAATTTGACCCATTCTTCATCAGGAAAAATGTCCATGAGTTCCAATTCAATCTTCTTCGGATCTTTGGAATGTGTTAACCCCAATAAATTCATTATTCGAACCATATGTGTGTCAATTACCATGGATGGTACATTAAAACATTCACCTAAAACACAGTTAGCTGTTTTGCGACCTACACCAGGCAATGAAATTAAATCATCCAATGCATTAGGGACTTCCCCATTAAAATCGTTTAAAATCGTTAGAGCCGCACCCTGGATACTTTTGGATTTTTGATTATGATATCCGCAGGAATGAATATCTTTTGATAACTCTTGTACATTGGAATGAGCGAATGCGTCTATGGATGGGTATTTTTCAAAGAGGACTGGCGTCACTTGATTCACACGCTTATCTGTACATTGTGCAGATAAAATTGTTGCAATCAATAATTCATGTGTGGATTTATAATGAAGAGAACATTTAGAATTAGGGTATTCCTGATGTAGTAAAGATAAAATGCCTAGAGCTCTTTCGCTCTTTTTTTTCTTACTTTCTCTCAATGCAGTAATTCGTCAATGAGTGTTGGCATATTTTTTACAAGAGATGAACGTGGGAGAATCATTTCGCATCCTGCTTTTTTTAATTTAGATTGATCTTTATTATTCACTTGTTTCATGAAACCAACCACCTTTAAATCATACCGAGCTAATTCCGCAATAAGCCCTATCGAGGAAAATATTTTATCATCTAAATCCACAATAGCCATTTTAGCCTTTTCACCAAATAATCTTGGGTCAGACTTTTCATCTACAAATTCAACGGGCTGTTCTAAATCTGTACAAATCTCTGATAATTTAGTCCCCAGTTCAAAATCTTTTACGAATAATAATATATGCGCCATTTATTTCCTTAATCCCGGGACAGAATCCCAATTAAATGATGAATGCGTTTCAAGCAAATCAACATCTTTACTTAGTTGTATTAAATCTTTTTTAAGGTTATCTACGTTTATGCCCCTGCAATCCCCGCTAAAATTATTAAATTTTTTCTGACATTTCTTCAATAGACTCTTTGTCCCTATCAAATTTCCATTACTGAGATGCACAAAACTTACCGATAGTTGAATAAGTCCCTGTATAAAATCTCTGTCAGGTAAATAATAATCACTCCAAAGGGTTTCCCATTCTTCGTGTGCATCAAAAAAGGAACCATTCTTAAAACAAGTTAAACCATTTTGAAATAATTCAGACTTAATGCGTTCTTCACTCATTAAAAGAAATCACCTTATTCAAATGAAAATGTTTCCCATCCTGTTTCACTGTACAAGCTTGAATATCTTGGTCATGTTCAAAAAATATAATCCAATTTTCTTTTACTACTTTTGGCAATAGTTCAAGTTTTTCTTCAACAGTTTTCACGGGATTAATATCATATGCCATTACCCATGGTACTGGTATATGAGCAGATGTTGGAATTAAATCTGCTCCAAAAAATAAGGTATTTTTGTTATCTGAAATAATGGGATGAAGTAGACCGGTTGTATGTCCATATGTTAATTGAAAATCGATGTCATCTAAAAATTGTTCATGATTATTAACAAAATGTAACATTCCATTTTCTCTTAAAATATTCCAGTCATGACTCATAAAACTTCCTTGATCTTTTTGAGATGGATTATTTGCTAATGTCCAGTTTTCCTGCGATACCCAATATTTTGCATTTTCAAAAGTGGGTTGAATTTTTCCATTTATAATAGATGTATTTCCTCCTACATGGTCAAAATGTAAATGAGAGCAAATAACATCTGTAATATCGTCAGGTTTAATGTTTAGCCGTGAAAGGCCTGATTCAATACTAAACTTGTCCGTATTTATATTATAAATCTGTTTTAATTTTTCTGACCATTTTGTACCATTCCCAGTATCGACTAATATTTTTTTATTTTCACTCATAAGTAATAATGATCGTGTAACCATAGGAATTCGATTGAAATCATCAGAAGGAATTTTTTTCTCCCAAAGAGTTTTTGGTATAATGCCAAACATGGCTCCACCATCCAAGCCAAATTCACTCGTTTCAATGCTATATATTTTATAGGGGCCAATCTTCATAATAATACCTTTTCTATATGAACGCCAATCACAGGAAGTAATGAATCATTACATGATTTTGCTAATGATCTTAAAGATTCTAAATAAACTATTCTTTCCTTCTTGTCTTCTATCGAAATATTCTTTTTAATTACATTTTCAGCACTTGAAATAAAGTGTAATCCCCACCCATTTTGACCTTTACAAACCCAATGATCAGGATATCTTTTTTCCACATCCATTTTCTCAATAGAGATAGAGTTTAATGATTTTAATATTTCATTCTTATACTGGTTAATACGAACATATTCACTATTCCATAATCTATTCATGATTGAATAATTTTTTATAAGGGATTCATCCTGTTGACAAATAATTTTTTTATCCCATTCATCAAAAGATATACCATAATTGGGTGATTGATCGGGAAATGTAATATTCTTAGTTTGATATATAAGTGACAAGATATATGACCATAAAATATCTTTCCTTTCCTGAAATGCAAATGATCTTAGAAGGTGAAATGTGAATAAACCAAATGTATTAAAATCTCTAAATAATACTTCTGCTATCACCTCCAATACGCTTGGTGACCTATCAGAAGCCAAAAATACTTTTGCAACTGAAGATTCGATAAATTCTGATCCTTCTGCTAAACCATTTTGTAGGTCACTAATAAAGATGGATTTCTCCAGACCGCTTTTTTGTATTTTGGTTAGAATGTCTATATCTTGTGTTCGATACGATAAATTTTGAACACACTCTGATGCAAATAGAAGTAAAGGGATTGAAGGATTTTCCTTATTATCACTTATAATATTTTTGACACAATTTACGGCAATGATTGGGTGACTCGACGAAGCCAATTCCCAATGAGTTGAAACGGCAGTATCAAAAATATCGCATAATATATTTATGACATCTTTTGGAGACTTATTTATATGATGTATGGTCGATTGTATCGTCCGGGCATTGCCATTTTCAAGGGCAGCGCGGAAGGGAGAATGAATCATTCAGGTAAATATTTCTTTGCTTTAAAATCACCTAAATAAAACATAACTTGAAATGATAATCCCGTTGCACGAGAGTATTCAGATGGCATACCACCACGAGATGGAGGATAATCTTCATAGCTACTTCCCCACTCTTCTTGAACTTCAGGACTTGTTGGATTCCAACTAAAGTTCATGATTTCAGAGAACGGCATAGAAGAAAAATCATGATAATACCCAATTTCATACCCTATTCTTTTTGTTGGTTTTCCGCCCATTAGGAATCCAAATCTTAAACTAGATCCTCGTATACCATTCTGAGGAATATACATGAATTTGAAACCTTTCCATTTAACCAATTCTACTTTCTTTTTTACAGGTCGAGTGCGTGTAACTAACTTCTTTTTAAATTTGTAATATGTGAAATCCATATTTTTATTAGGATTTAAAGCAAAACTTAAATTGATGGCATCCCACTTATTATCTTTTTGCATCACAATGCGTGTATAGTCTAACCCCGTTCCATAGAGTGGAAATCCGACACGAAGACCCATATCACTTCTTTTCGACAATCCTCTCCGAAACCATACCATAGGAATAGCATTTTCAACTGCTAATGTATAACCCCATGTTGTTTTACCTACAGGAGCAAGCTCTGGAGATATAGTTGGGTGTGTTGCGCATCCTATCCATAGGAATAAAACAGGTAAAAGGGTCGTGATCTTTCGGGGTATCTTCATATCCAGTGGCTAAAGTTATGGTTTATCCCATAGGAAGAAAATAAAAAGAGAAAATTTTATTTTAAGTAAATCATTTTACGACTAAAAGTAACTGGAGCCAATCCATTTACCATTGTTTGAATCGTAAAGAAGTAAATACCTGTTGGATGTCCAGTAGCATTCCACGAAAAATTATAGGCACCCGATTGTAGGAATTCACTTTCAACAAATTGATCAATAATGCGTCCATTTGCATCAAAAATAAATAATGAAACTGTAGCATTTTCCAACAAGTCGAATGATATACGTGTTTCTGAATTAAATGGATTAGGATAATTTTGGTACAAAACAAATATGTCAGGTATGAGTGATTCACTTTCAAACAATGCTTCGGCAGAATTGCTTTTACCTAACGTGAATTCTTGTGTTTCTTCCCATCGGCCACCATCAGGAGATTTAGCTAAATGAGTTTCATGAATTGTATTTAATGGAATCCATTCAATATTATTCCAATCATCTTGTCCAGATTGTATATGCCACCGAACCCATTGGATATCGATCGAATCTTTATTATATAAAGTGATTGATGTATCTGTATAAATGGGTTCAGTTGATAATGGTGGAGACCATTCAAATATAATATTATCATTATGCCATAATGAGTATGATTCAAATTGATTGGTTTGGCTCATCATTTCAAATTGTAGTAATTCGTTCGCAAAATGTATCTCATTTATAATGCTAGCTGGCTGTGGTATTTCAGCTTTCATAATTTGGCTATCATCTGAGACAAAATATCCATTATTTAATGAAATGGACATGTGATCTACTTCTGGCATAAATTGGACATTCTGAATCCATTCACCGCGATGGACAAGTGTTACAGAATTCCATTCAACTGGAATAACCATTTCAATCCTTTGATAAGGAGTAGAAAGTTCAGGTTTGGCAATATCTATATATGTATCGCCATTTAATAAAAATAAATCTTCCCAAGATATATCATGCTCGCGAATGATAAGTAATGATACAGATTGGTTTAGTTCGACAGATTTCTTATGGAAAATCCGTATGGGGTCTACGGAATGGAGAAAATCTAAATTATTAGAAAACTGGTCATTTAAATAATTCAAATTATTCATCATTTTTAATTCAATTATATCTTCTAAAACATTCCAATCTTTATCAAATAATAAAAATTGATTTTGATAATACTCTTTGTAAATATGAATAGAATCTGCAAAATGAAAATCATTAAAAAAATGATGAATGGTTGAAAAGTTTTTTTCAAGATTTGACAATTCATTTAATGACAAATTCTCAACCCATGCGAAACGACTTAGATTTTCTTTATAAAATAAATCAACCAAAGATGAAATAATATTGGATTGAATGCCTGGAATTAGGCTATGAATCATTCGTAATTGTTTTAGTTTAAAAAGGGATTCCATGTCACTTGGATTACTTTCTTCAAAAAACACAGCGGATTCTTTTTGTAAACAGGTTCCAAATGTTGCATGGTTTATATCACTTGTGGCCAATCGTCCAAACATATCATATACTTCTAAATAATAAAAATATCGTTCCCCTTCAGTACATAATGTGTCTAAAAAAAATCTTTTTGTAGGGGCTATTATTGTATAGTCTGAAAAGTTTTCATTGTAAGATGTTTTAGTAAATAATCTTATTTCCGAAACTACCATCGTATCTGGAACCGTCCATGATAATAATAATGAACCTTGGCCTTCTTGAATATCTAAATCCAAAAAGGTTTTTTTATCCAGTACATTATTAGCAAGTGCAATCCCTAATCCAAAGATAAGGATGGCTTGTAAAATCGTTTTTAAAGTTATTTTTATCATGACCAGTTTTTGGGCGAGGGATATTTTATACCCGCTTTAGATTATAGAGCAAGATAAATCGTTCATATCCTCTATTTCAAATATAGGATTTTATGTGTACTTGTAGACTTCCCTGATTGTAATCGAACGACATAAATGCCGCTAGATTGCTTAGATGCATCCCACTGAATTTCATGATGTCCCGATTGTATTATTTCGTCAACTAAATTATCTATTATACGACCAGTAATATCAAAAACATGGATAGAAATATGCTGATGTCCTTCCACAGAGAATTTGATTGTCGTCATTGGATTAAATGGATTGGGAAATGTTGAAATAAGGTTATACACATCCGTATGTCCCGGTTCTTCCAAAGATGAAATTGGGAAATTGATTGTTCCCCAAGTATCAATGATCCCATATCCATAACTATTGTCTGGATTTGAATGGTGATCAGCAGACATTAATAATGCCGATCGAAGAGTCATAGGTGCCCAACTAGGCTGAGCACTTTTTATGACCGCCACAGCCCCTCCTACAAGTGGTGTCGCTAACGAAGTACCATTTAATGTTCGAAACCCATCTGTTCCCGGATCAATTCCCCACGTGGATACGCCACGTGCACATACTTCTGGTTTAATACGACCATCATACGTTGGGCCATGAGAACTAAATGTGGCCAATACATCATTCACATTAACAGCGCCAACGGATATGACAGAATCTGCATCAGCAGGTGCAATTATATAATACCAAGATGAATTTCCTTCGTTACCGGCAGCAGTTACGCATGTTAAACCTAATCCTACTGCAATGTCGATAGCATTTGTAGTAACAGCTGTATTCCCATCTAAATCTTCATATGTATACCAATCAAGATACCCTAGAGATGTGGACACTACCTGTGCTCCATTTTCTTCTCCCCATTCTAGACCTGCTACATAATTATCTTCTTCACCTTGGATTTCTTGCTCAACCATTTCTGTTTTAGCTAATAAATATTCTGATTTAAAAGCAGGTCCAATCAAAGAACCAGGCTGATTGGCAGCCATGACAGACAAAACAGCTGTACCATGAAAATCTTGATTATAATAATTTTCATCATCTGTTTCATTTCCGGTAAAATCATCATCATTAATAAAATCGTGTTCCGCTATCAGAATAAGAGAATCGAACACAGAATGGCTTAAATCAAAACCTGTGTCCATAACAAGTATGCGTACCCCTTGTCCAAAATATCCATTCTCATGCGCAGTATGCACATTTATTTGTTCAATTTGATCTTGGGCATAGCCATAGTCTAATTCACCATCACGATTCGTAATAGGCCTGGATATTTCGCCATTAAGAATTGGCTTTATTCTGTGAAGTTGATATACTGGATCCAGTTTCTTTACAAAAGTAAGCTCGTTTAAAATGGCTAATTGATTTGGGCTCACCAACACCGAAACTGCATTTAGCCACCGACTGTGGTTTTTAATCTGTATTCCTAACTCATCCAGTTGTTGAATGTAATGAGGCGAAATATCTAAATCATAAATAGTCGTTTCTGATGATAATCCTAAATGTGAACGATTATTTTTCCTTCTATTATCTAATTCTATTTGAGATGATCCATCTTTATCTTGAAAGTAAACCCATGTTTTAATAAGACCATTTTCCCTCAAGCCAGGAGTAAAACGAGATACGTTTAAGTCACTACCAAGACTTATTGATATTAGTAATAAGAATATTCCTTTTTTCATTCCATCTCCATAATCATTGAAATAAGAAGTGTAAGATCAGAAATGTCTAATGAACCATTTCCATTTAAATCTCCGACAGATAATTGATAGGGTGTTGGATCTTCGTGATTATCCATAATTAACTTTGCTAATAATAGTAAATCATAAATATCAATAGATAAATCAGGGACAAGATTTCCAATTGTTTCTGAACTAAACCCGGAAATAGTAAAATTATCAAAATAAAATCCATCTTCTTCTACATAGTTATCACTGGTAAGAATAAACCGAAAACTAATTGGAGTATGTCCACCCAGTTGATCTAAATCAATTCGTTCTGTAATCCAGTTAACTTGTGAACCATCATAACCTGCTTCTCCTGCTGGTTGAGCGCTTTGTCCATTTCCCAATACAGTATAATCCCCGGATAAACTTACCCAACCATCTTCAACAGTATATCCCTGAAATCGCACAAAATCCCAATTATCTTCTATGGCCCATTTTGCTTGGAAAGTAATAAATGGTCGAACAATATTTGCCAAATTGGGTGTTCCTGTAAATGTTATTACACTTTCAACACTTGCGCTATAGTTTCCTTCCGGACTATCTGTAACAGAATAATTTCCTGTTGCTGATTCAGTAGATAATCCCCATGACTCTGAAGACCATTGATTCATGCCCGCTTCAAATGAATCCAGAAATACTACCATTGGACTTCCTACAGTTTGTCTAATAGTGTCAGACCGTAAAAAACTGTTATTATCTTCCATCGTTATAATGAAACCAACGTCCGACCCATTAAGCGTTAATTCCGATGCAATTAACTGAGTGGACCAAAGTGACGTTGTTCTTGCCGGAAGTGACATAATTTCGGACCCATCATTTAAAATATATGATTGGGCATTCAGTGGTTCGACAGATAGTGTTACTGGCCCATTTGAATCTGATAGTCCTCGATTTTGAATAACAATAGAAAAATCAATTGTATCACCGGGGGCAGGTTGCTCATTTGAAACCATTGCATCATAAACAATAAAATCAGACCCTGCAACTAAAGCAAATATTTTGTTAGGATGAACTTGAGCTTCACATAACGGAATAACTCTATCTTCAGATGGCCAGAAATAATCAGAATAGGAACCCACTTCTGGTGTATACGATATTATTCCTTGATCACCAAAAGTCCAATCGACCGCATCCCCATTTACCGTATAGCCTATCAATTCATATCCTGTTCCTACTGGATATCCATTGTATCGAGTCATTTCTTCTCCAATTTCTCGTAGAGTAGATAAGTCTGGTTCCGGTGGTAATGAGGCATCCCCGAATGAATGAATTAATACATTTGAATATGTATGATAATGCAATACATCTTTAAAAGATCGGCTTGATATAAAATCTCGAACCGCTTGTGTTTCTGGCTCCGAAAAAGCTTCTGTTCCGCGATAAACAGAACTACACGGGTTTGGGGAAGATCCTGTATTATTCGCCCCCCAATTGAATCCATAATTTCGATTAAGGTCAACACCTTGTTCGTAATTATTATTACAATTTGATGATTCTTCTCTTCTATTTTTTCGATGCATTCCCCCACCACTGGGTTCTACTTCTTCATTGTAAACATACCCATCAGGATTTATAACGGGTAAAAACCACATTTCACGTTCATTCACTAAAAAGGTTAATTCTGGGTCTGTGCCATAATTTTCACATAATAGTTGAATAAAGTAAAATAGATTCATCATACTTACAGGTTCTCGAGCATGAGTAAGCCCCGTATACAATACTTCTGGTTCAATCTCATCCTCATTTGGGTTATCCGATACTTTAACTGCCCATATATCTCTTCCTTCAATTGATGATCCAAGGATATGACGTTCAGATATGAGATTGGGATACATCGCCTGAAGCTCATCCATCCTCACGTTTAATTCATCCCACGAATAATTTCCTAATAAGGAGCCAAGCGGAAATTCCCTTTCAGGACTTGAAACGGATCGCTCCTGAAAATATGTTGATAAATCTCTTTGTAATATTTCAAAAATAAAACCTGCTTGGTCTAATTGCACCAGTTGGCTTTCTGTAACGGTTAAATCAATAAATACATTTTGTTTAATTAAAACATGATCTGTTGGGATATCCATCTCATTAAATGCATGAATAGCATTATGTGATGTATCAAATACGCGTACTTGATGGTAAGGTTCGCCCCAAATAGTTTGTAGAAGTAGGACTGATAAAAGAATTGTTATTTTTTTATTCATAATAAGATTTATGTTTTTGTTCCCCAATAATATAAAAACGAATGTACTAGAAAAATCCCTTATAAAGAATAGTGCCATTAAATAAAAAAGCCTTCGTAGAAACGAAGGCTTTTTTGTGGTTCTTGGTTAAACGCTTAAGAGTGGTCTTTTAACCAATCAATCGTTACAGACTTTGGACGCGTAATTGGTATGCCTAATGCACGATTCACAACCATTTGTGAAACCATACCCATTGCCCGTGATATACTGAATAAAACAGTATAAAAACTGAATTCCTTTAAACCATAATGATATAATAATGCTCCTGAAGCGGCATCAACATTTGGCCAAGGGTTTTTTGCTTTTCCTTGTTCTTTCAAAACGGGTGGAACAACATCAAACAAGTTTTTAACAATATCAAAAACGTCATCATCTTGGATGTGAGTTTTCCCGAATTCCATAAATGCAGTATATCGTGGGTCAGGGCATCGTAAAACAGCATGTCCATATCCTGGAATAACTCGTCCATCATGTAAACGGTCCCAACAAAATTCTTTTAAATCTTTAACGGATGGAGAACCACCAAAATGATCTTTAATATCAAGAACAAAATGTAAACATTCTTGATTCGCTAATCCATGAAGTGGACCGGCTAGCCCATTTAGCCCCGCTGAAACCGCATAATAAGGATCTGATAATGCAGAAGCAACAGTTAAGGCACTGAATGCTGAAACATTTCCACCTTCATGATCACTATGGAGCATTAAATAAAGTTGCATGAGTTTTTTCAAATTTCCATCCGGATCAGGTAGCCCAAGCATATGTCCAAAATTGGCACCCCAATCTAAAGATGGTTCGGGTGCAATACGTTCACCTTTATCAAAACGCATACGATAAATACCAGCACCTATATTTGGAAGTTTAGCTACTAAACGAATTCCATCGTCTAATATGGCTTCCCAATATTGGTTTTTCTTCAACCCTTTATCATACTGTTGATGGAAAATGGATTCCTTTTCCATAACAAGTATTGCAGTATTAAACATAGCCATTGGATGAGAATCTTTTGGCATTGCTTTTAACACATCCCAAACATATTCGGGTACTTCTTCATGCTCTTTCAATTGGTTTTGTATATCTTTTAGCTGATTATCATTGGGTAAATCACCAGTTAAAAGGAGATGAAATACTTCTTCAGGGAGTATATCTGTAATGTCAAGTAATGGTTTCCCTCGAATAATTAATCCCGTATCAGGTGAAACGGATGATGTATCACAAACAAGACCTTTAATTCCACGCATTCCACCATATACTTGTGCTAAAGTGACTTCACCAATCACTTCATTTCCTTTATCTTCAATCAGTTTCTTTGCATCGTAACGCCAATCCGGTATTTTTTGACTTAATGTATTTTTGAGTAATGACATTATTTTCCCCTTTTATTTATTGATTAATAGATGCTCGTATGAGCTATTTGGAAGGATCCAGTTCGGACTTGTGTCGTATAATATAATCATCAAAATAGTCCAATTCTACAGTTTGAAATTTAGCTTAGTTGTATATAAAAGACTAACTTATCTGGAAATAATTTACAAAATCATCAAACTTTTTTATCACGTGAGATGCTTTTTTAATTACTTGATGGCGAGATGCATTCTCAGTATAAGCAAAAAATGTAGCATTTGGACAATTGACGCCAATCTCATAATCTGTCATACCATCACCCAAAATAGCTATTTCCCCTTCTAAATTCATAGACTGAACCACATTTACTTTCCCTCTTGATTTTGATAAGAAATTATTTGAATCAACACCCATAACATTCCCATCTTTATCGTAGATAAAATCATTACCATAAATGTGGTTTTTCTTAATCCCAAGTGAGAGACAAACTGGGAACATCATTTCTTTAAACCCACCTGACACAACATAAATCTGAGACGACATTTTTTCAATCCAGGAGCGATTTTCAAAAAAGGTTGGTGAAATATCATTCATTAATGACTGCCCTACAACTTCAACCATTGATTTAGTCGCCCCAAATAATTTAAGGCGAGCGGCTAATGATTCGTCAAAAGGAATAGTCCCATTCATACCTTCTTTTGTGATTAATTCAATCTTGGTTAGTATTTCTTTTTTGTCTAGTGAGTTGCCTAATGCTTCTTCAGCCAGTTTATCAAGACTTTCTGATTGAATAATGGTACTATCAAAATCAAAGAGGAATGACCATCTTTTTGTATTAATCAATATGGAGTTCCAAGTTATTTCGATTCATTAAACTGTATATCATGAAGCTTTTTATATAAGCCATTATGCCCAATCAGTTCGGTATGAGATCCATTTTCAATGACTTTCCCATTTTCAAGAACAATAATGTTATCTGCATTAACAATCGTAGAAAGCCGGTGTGCAATCACGAGCACTGTTCTATCTTTCATTAATGTTTCTAATGCTTCTTGAACCAATTTTTCGGACTCTGTATCTAGCGACGATGTTGCTTCATCTAAAATTAAAATAGGTGGATTGGCTAATAAAGCTCTAGCAATAGCGATTCGTTGCCTTTGTCCGCCGGAAAGTTTTGCTCCTTTTTCGCCAATATTAGTATCTAATTGACGCGGGAGAGATTCAATAAATTCCCAAGCATTAGCTGCTTTTGCAGCTGAAATAATGTCTGTTTCATTCTTTATATCCATCCCATAGGAAATATTATTTCTAATCGTATCATTAAACAGAATGGTTTCTTGTGATACAATACCCATGAGATTTCTTAATGATTTTATTTGAACTGTATCTAATGGATGGGTATCAATGGTAATCATTCCATCATCAATATCATAAAATCGTGGAATTAAATCCGCAATGGTAGATTTTCCAGCACCACTTGGCCCGACCAACGCAACGATGTTTCCGCGATTTATGGTAAAGGAAATATTATTTAATACAAGAGCAGATTCATTTTCATACTTAAATGATACATTTTTCAAAGTTATTGATTCATTGAAGGACTGAAGTGGTATTGCATCATCCTTTTCTATAACGTCTTGTTCTAAATCTAAAATTTCAAAAACACGTTCCGCTGAAGCTAAACCTGATTGTATTTGTACATTTACACTTGTGAGTGATTTAATTGGAGCCAATATGGAAAAGAGTAATAAAATAAATCGTATAAAATCTTCTGATGTGATAGATTGATATTGAATTACATCCATTCCGCCAATCCATAAAAGAGTTACTCCGATTGAAACACCAATTGTTTCCGTGATAGATGGCGAAAAGTGCATGAGCTTTGCCCGGCGAAACATGAGTTTAAAAAAGTGTTCACTTTCATTATCAAATCGTTCTGATTCCTTTTTTTCCATAGAAAAAGATTTAACCACCCGAACAGACGATAATGTTTCAGTAAGGATATTCATGATTCCCGCATTTTGTTTTGATACTCGTCTTGATTTTCTACGAATACTTCTTCCAATAGCCACAATGGTTATACCTGCCAATGGAAGAACAAGAATGGACATTAAGGTAAGTTTCAGACTAATTATAGCCATTAGCCCAATGAATGTAATTATATTAAAAGGTTCCACTAATAGTTTTTGAAAACTTGTTGAAAAAGCCGCCTGCATATTGTTTACATCATTTATGATAATTGATGTTATTTCCCCTGTCTTTTTTCGATGGAAAAACCCAAGCGACATGGTATGAATATGAGAAAATATTGCACTTCTTAATTCGGTTATGAGACGTAATTGCACAATGGATAAAAGCACTTTTTTCAAATAGAGAAATACATTTTTACTAAAGAAAACACCTAAAAGAGTTAAGCATAAAACTTTGAGGGATTCTGCAGGTGTTTCTCTTAAAATGGCAATATTTGTCCAATATTTTAATTTTTCATTAAAGGATAATGAATCAAGTTGTTCACCCCACTTTGCCTGTTGGGTAGCAAGTTCATAAAAATCAGATAAAATACTATTTATCAATGATGCCGTTAGCCACACGGATAAACTATTCATAAGTACAAATAACAAAGATGCAATCGTAGAAAAGAATAGTGCAATCCAATGATGAGATACAAATCCCATAAGTCGGCTAAAGGTTGATTTATTTTTATTCATTCTTATTTTTTAAAACCATTTTCCTATGTGGAATATTTGCTTCATAAAATCGTTCACCTTCTGCTACAAAGCCAAACGGTTTATAAAAGTTGATTACACTTTCTTGTGCATATAAATAAACACTCTTTGAAAGATCTAAATTATTCATAATGAAGCGAACTAATGAAGCACCAATTTGTTTCCCGCGATATTCTTTTAATACCGCAAATCGTTCCAATTTCCATCCTTCATCTGTTTCTCGCCAACGAGCCGTTCCAGCGGGTTGTGAATTCCATGTGCCTAGAATATGGGTAGATGTTTCATCGTAATCATCCATTTCTATATCTATAGGAACATTTTGTTCACCCACAAATACATCAGTACGAATTCCCATTGCCATCTTCATGTCGGAATCTGTTTTTATGACTTCTACGTTTATACTCACCCTATAATTTCGATAATAATCCTACAACCTCCAAAGTAACTTCAAGTTTCATAAATTATAGCATGATTAAAGCCGGACTCTATATTCATATTCCATTTTGCGCCACAAAATGTATGTATTGCGACTTTTATTCCATTGCTGATAGAAA
Organism: uncultured bacterium; assembly: GCA_964525185.1. GTDB lineage: Bacteria > Fidelibacterota > Marinisomatia > Marinisomatales > UBA1611 > JABHGY01. The sequence goes on along the minus strand of CAZGFQ010000016.1, from coordinate 16,846 downwards.
TGAGTCAATTCCAAGATATATAAAAACATTGGTCAAAGAAATTAAACAAAACACGATTGATTCTTCCAATTGGATTTTTGATACCCTTTTTATCGGGGGCGGAACACCAAGTTTATTAGAACCAAAGTATATTGAAACTATTCTAAATGCTCTCGAAACTCAGTTCGATTTATCTCAAATAAAAGAATTCACCATCGAAGCCAACCCAGGAGAAGCGCCTTACCATCGGTTGAACGACTACCATCAACTTGGAATAAATAGAATATCTATGGGTGTTCAAACATTTCAACCTGAATTATTACAATTTTTAACACGCAACCATTCATCTCAAGATGTATTTGAAACATTTGAACATGCTCGCAAAGCGGGATTCCATAATATTAATTGTGACTTAATTTATTCAATCCCCGGACAGACGTGGGAAATGTGGGAAAAAGATATGTCCACATTAATTCAATTGAATCCAGATCATATTTCAGCCTATACATTAACCGTAGAAAAAGGGACTGATTTATTTCTCTCTGTGAATAATAAATCCATCATTATGCCCAATAATGATATAGCTGGAGATTGGTTTTTAAAAACACATGATTATTTGGCATCCAATGGATATTTTGGGTATGAAATTTCAAATTTTTCTAAACCAGGATTGGAATGCCATCATAATTTGCATTATTGGAATATTGAACCTTATTTAGGATTTGGACCATCGGCTCATAGTTTTGATGGGAAAAACCGATGGTCTAATATTCGTCACTTGGATGGATATATGGGTAAAGTTGAATCATCTGAATCTCCAGTCTCATTTCAAGAAGAATTAACTCCTATACAGATTCAAAATGAAAAAATTGGTTTTGGACTTCGAATGGCTCAAGGAATACATCATGAATTAGTCCAAAATGATTTATTAATTAAGTCCCAAGACAAGTGGCCTAATTGTATCCACGTTCAGAATAATCGAATTCGCCTGACACATGAAGGAATAGTTTTTGCTGATGCAATTGGTGTAGATTTAATGATGGTTCAATAAAATATATGAGTTGGATGAAATATATTTCCAACAGTACATTGTGCGGCTAACAATATAGACCTTTGGAGAAAACAGATTGCACAAAGTCATTTTATTAATTCCCACATTAATATTCATTTCATGTGCAAGTTATTCAAATTTTAATACACCTGTCATATTAGACACAGGCGGATCTTTAGCAGGTGTTGGCATATCTGTCATCCGTGAAACAGATTCGGTTATCCCAGAATTGTATTATAGACGAAATATTTTTTCTAAAACAGATTTTGGAGTAAAGCTAAGTGGACTTCCTTTCTTGGCTGGACTTGCTCACATTGATATTAAACGATCTATTATTCAAAGTAATCAGTTTGCTATTAGCGGTGGTTTAGGCTTTTCACATGAGGCTTTTAACGGTGATCCTTTTAATTATACAGCTAATTCCTTTATCCCGGGTCTATATATTGGTAATGAAAGATTGTATGTTGCTTTAAAGTATTATCAAATGAATATTGATGGAAATATCGATCTATTAGGTGGTGTAAATATGACGGGAAAACATAATCTATCATCTTTTACAATGGGAACGACTATTGGAAACCATTTACGTTTACAGCCAGAAGTTACTGTCATGACACCTAAAGGATATGACCCTAGTTTTTTATTTAGTATTGGAATTACGGCCTATGAAAAAAAGTAATTTTAACTCGATAAAAACAAAACAAAATATCAAAATAGTTGTTTTATCATTAATATTTTTTTGTGTTTTAATAAGTTGCTCATCAACTTATGCCCCTGCAACTGAAGGGTCGGCTGGTTATAGCGAATACAAAATAAATGAAAATACATTTCAGGTTACATTTCAAGGCAATCGAAGACAAAGTAAAGGTGATGTACGAACGCGACTTATTTATCGTTGTTCAGAGGTGACCGTCCAAAATGGATTTAGCCACTTCATTCTATTAAAAGACGATAGTTATAAACATATTGGTAAACGTGACTTTGGAAATTCAGATTTATCTTTTGAAACGACAACATCCATGTCCGGCGGCATCAACAATCGGGTAAAAAGTAATTTCGGAGCTCAAGATTCTGACGCTTATTATGTAGGCGTTTTTACTATAAAAGTACTAAAAAATTCAGCAACCATGTCCATAGATGCTTCATCATTTATAAATAATAATTCTCACATAATAAAACGATAGATAACAGGAATTATCCATCGGGGCAAATTTTTTGCCTGTGGATGCTATGAAATTAATTAATGGTTTGTGACAACAATATCTATATAATTGGTAACTATTGTTACTATCATTTTCTTTCCTATTTTATTGACACCCACAAATCCCCATCTAAAAGTGGGATAAATAAGGTAAGAAAATAATACTAACTCTGCTGTCCATAATCGACTGAGGATGAGCCTGAAGATTTAATAAAGTATTATTTAATAGGTAAAATGTTTAATGGTTTCCCCTTCTTCGCCAATCCGGGCCATCGCTTCAATGCCTAAATCAATATGAAGGTCCACAAATTTCCGTGTGATTTCCATATCCGATTCTTCTGTTTTTACTCCTTCAGGAGTCATTGGTGTATCCGACACCAGTAATAATGCACCGCGATCAATTCCATTGGCAAACCCAGTAATAAAAATGGTTGCTGTTTCCATATCAATACCAATCGCCCTTACTTTACCTAAGTAATCTTTGAATGCATCATCGTGTTCCCAAACGCGTCGATTTGTTGTATAAATAACACCTGTTCTATATTCCATTTCTCGTTCAACCAATAAAGATGAAACATGTTTATGTAATTTAAAGGATGGCATGGCAGGAACTTCTTGTGGGAAATAATCATTACTGGTTCCTTCACCACGGATTGCGGCAATGGGAAGAATAAAATGTCCTAAATCTGTAGAATGTTTTAATCCACCACATTTCCCAAGAAATAACACCCCTTTTGGTTGGATACTTGAAAGTAAATCCATAATCGTAGCCGCATTGGCACTCCCAATGCCAAAATTAACAATGCTTAAACCATCATCATTAGTAGCAGAAGTCATTGGTCCACCCCGACCTAATACTTCCACATCAAATTTTTCTGCAAATTTTTCTACATAATTTTGAAAATTGGTTAAAAGAATCCATTCTCCAAAAGCTTCAGGGTCTGTTCCGGTGTAACGCTTAAGCCAACCACGTGTAATATTTTGTTTAACTATCATAGGGCTAAAGTTAAGGAAATAGGACAATGATCAGAACCCATAACATCATCATGGATATCCGCATCTACACAGTGTTCTAACATATCTTCATTCACAAAAAAGTAATCTATCCGCCAACCAACATTCCGTTCTCGTGCTCCAAAACGATAAGACCACCAAGAGTATCGGTCACCTTCATCATGGAAATGTCGAAATGTATCTACCCAGCCATTATCTACATATGTATCTAAACGCTCACGTTCAATGGGCATAAATCCTGATGTTTTTAAATTTGCTTTTGGACGTGCTAAATCAATAGGATGATGTGCCGTATTCCAATCACCAGTTACAATAACATTATTTCCAGATTCAACTTGTTCGTTAATAATAGGAAGTAATTCATCATAAAAATCTAGTTTATATTGAAGACGTCCGTGATCTCGTTGGCCATTGGGAAAATAAATATTATATAGAAGAAAATTATCATGCTCCGTCAATAATACTCTTCCTTCACGATCATATTTTTCTATGCCTAACCCTTCCTGAACAAATAGTGGTTCTTCTCTACAAAAAGTAGCTACGCTGCTGTATCCTTTTTTTTCTCCCGAATGCCAATATGTAAAATATCCATGGTCTTTAAGAATTTCATTCGTGAGTTGTTCTTTATGTGCTTTTGTTTCTTGAATACATACGACATCCGGTTGCTCTTCATCTAACCATTCTAAAAAGCCTTTCTTTGCAGCGGCTCGTATTCCATTTACATTCCAAGAGATTAATTTCATTTTTATTCCTATTTATAAGGGGCGAGTTTAAAGATAGATTATTCAGGGAACAAAAATTCGTTCAATTTTATCTGTAGCAATGGCGCCAAACACCCCATAGCCTCCTTCGATTCCAAAAGCTCTTTCTGTTGCACCTTCACTTCCCATAATAAAACTTATAAATTCATTTTTATTCCCATATTCAATAAAATAATCATAATACTGCGCATCCATAGATTCTAACACGACTTCTAATTGAATTGCATCATCATATTTACCATCATCCCACCAACCATTGGAACAGTCGGTCACTTGTGATGTCCAAATAGTATCGGTTCGATCTGCAATCAAATAGGTCTGATTGGCGCCACAGGCATAATATCCAAAAATGGGTTTTGTCTTTAGTCTAAAAGTGCCATCATCTTCTACAGCATCAAATGGGATGGAATAAGGTGCTCGATTAGAAAGACTATCTTGCACGAATTCTTCTCTTATATTTGGGCGAAGTGGAACTGTAACAGATCCTTGAACCAGTCGGCCATCATCTGTTTCAACTCGCAAAGAATATGTTTCTCCTGGTTGAGGTTGAAATGTCCCAGAAGTATCTACATATTTTGAATTGTAGATTCCCCATTCGCCCTCAGAAACATATTTAAAGCTCCACTCATCATCTTGATTATTGATTGTTACCTTTGCATCTAAAACTACATATCCAGATTGATAAATATGATTTATATAATAATCATTGGGTCCGGGACCAAAATAAACTGTATCAGACGAAATTAATATATTCTCAGGGTTTTGTAAGTTTAAACTTTGATGTACATAAACAAATCCATAACTGGAATCGGGTTCAGAAACAATGAGCCCAAAAATATTCAGTGTAGAATCATGGTCTGATTCAACAGGTTGCCATCCCCACCCTTCACACGAAACGAAAAAAAGAAAACTAATAATAATTACGTGTTTCATTAGAAATGTATCCTCCAACCAAATGTTGGGAAAAATGGGAACATCGGGACACCGGCTCGTTTCATCCCGAGAGATTCTCCCGTTTCTTCATTATAATCAGTATCATAAATATACATGAGTGCATTTAAATGATTTGTTACATTTATAATTTGGAAATAAAATTCTTTAAAACCACCATTTTTTAGTTGTTTCCGTTTAGTAAAATTCACATCAATTCTAAAATAATCTGGGAATCGATCACCGTTTTTTTCTCCAACCAATAATGTGCCCTTAGGCCACCAATTCGAATAGCCAGTATAGTAATAACTTTCTTTCCAATTTTGAATTCTTCCTTTTACTTCAGTAAAAGGGTTCCCAGTTGCATAAGAAACAGTTAACCCAACATGCGTTTTTTCTGTCCACTGCCAATCACTCACTACATTCAATGTATGGGGACGATCAAATTTAGGTGGATACCAATCATGCAATTCCGTTTTCCATTCTGTTACAGCATAGGTATATCCAACCCAACCTGTGAGATTTCCACTCTTTTTTTGTATTAATCCTTCTAAACCATAGGCATAGGCATCTGTTTCATAAAAATCATTAAATGGGGAGAATTGCAACATACCTTCATCGCCTTCAGAAAACATGTTTCCCTGTTTAAGGGTAATCAAATTTTCAAATGATTTGTAATATGCTTCTAATCGATATAATATATTTTTCGGATTTAAATGTTCTATTCCCAAAATTGTATGATCAGAATATGGAATAGAATTATCTTTTGGGATTGGCATCCAAATATCCACAAATCTCAGGTTTTCATCCTGCGGATTTGCAATGGTCATAAATTGATGATATCGCCCCCAATTGAATTTGATGGATGTATCATTATCTAATAAATATTTTAGCCCTATTCTCGGGTCAGAATACAATTGATTATGAGCTGATGCAGATGATAGACGAAATCCTAATTGGGCCGAAAAAACAGGAGATATATGCCATTTATCTTGAATATATAACCCTAATTCTCGGGAAGGTTCATCCATCCATAAGGCTGTATCTTGCCTAGATTCAATTGCATCATCCTCCATCAACCATTTCGATCCAAAAATGAGTCCAAGAGTAAAATCAATATCTTTCGCTTGAAACCCAGTAGTAATGGTATGCTTTTCATTAGGCGTAAAAACCAACTCCGTTTCAATGGATTTATCATTCACAATATCAAATGCATCAAACATCCAAGAATTATCCCATTTGGATGTGCCCAATTCATCTTCAGATTCACCCCAGCTATGATCATCCATATCAATCCAAAATCGAAAGTAACTCGATGCGAAAAATGTTTTTAATACCATTTTGGGAGATACGAGCCAACGCCATGTTAGACTATTTGTTTTATTTCCCCATTTCCAGTCAAAACTAAAATTGGAATAAGAATCTCTCCTATAATCACCCCAATCATCTAGATAATGATTATGATAATAAAAGTCGTAAATATCATCACCTAAAAATGAACTCAATGTTAGGCGATGATTCTCGTTTAAGTCTAAATTTATTTTACCTTCAATATCGTAAAAGTGATAGGGAAAAAAATTATCGGGGAAATCATCGGAGTATCCTTGTTTCTTTGATTCTCTTTTTGCAATGGATGTAGCAAGTTTTGTAAATAAATCAAAATAAGTTCTTCTCCCAGCCAACATCCAAGACCCCTTCCATTTCCCCGGGAGTGGTCCTTCAATCATACCCTTGCTGGAAATAAGAGATATATTGGCACGACCAGAAACTTTTTCTGTATTACCTTCACGATTAATAATATTTAAAATGGATCCCATACGTCCACCATATCGAGCAGGAAATCCACCTGCATGAAAATCGGCTTCTTTAATCGCATCCGTATTAAATGTTGAAAATACACCCCCTAAATGAAATGGGTTATACACCGTAATGCCATCCATCATTATCAGGTTTTGATCTGGAGTAGAACCACGAACATAAAGAGCACTGGAAAAATCATTCATTGTTTGAACACCCGGGAGTAGACGTAAAATGCGAAAAACATCCGGTTCAACAAATGAAGGCAATTTTTCAATATCTCGCATATTTAATTGGATTCTACTTGGTTCAATTCGTTGCCTAAATTTTTGTCTTTCCGCTGTAACAAGGATTTCATCCCCTGAAATTGCAGTGGGATTTAATCGATAATCTTCTCTAAGTGCTTTCCCTTCTGATAAATGGATTTGGCGCGTTTTCATCTCGTAGCCAATCGTGGATACAACTAATTCATATTCGCCAACTGGTGTTTTTGGAATAACAAAATAACCATCTTGATTTGTGGCGGCTCCAATGGATGTCCCCTGTAAAAAAACATTCGCATAGGATAAAGGTTCACCGTTAGTATGATCTCGAATAAATCCAGTGATGGATTGAGCTTGAATCCAGATGCTGAATCCAAATAAAAAAAGATAAAATAAAAAATATCTCATACAAAAGTGTAACGAATTTAATGGGACAATCACTTAATAACCTTATTCAATTCTATTGGAATCACATTTATTCAAATACATCCACTTTTTAATGCCAATCCTAGTGAAATCCCTTAATTTCCCATCTTGTTTTAAAATCATTATGCCGAAAAAACGTAAAAGAAAACGAATTAGTCGAAGCGAAATTTCATTTCTTAATGAATACAGTTATGAAATTAAAGTGGGATTCCTATTTTCATTAGGTGTTTTTCTCCTTGTTGAAAAACTCGAGATTAAACATTATATATATACATTTGTCAGGGGAACTTTATTCCTTATAGGAGATATGATAAAATCGATGGCAGGTGGAATGGAATTCATCATCGGCACATTTGAAACATCTGATATTGTGGGAATAGTTTTAATCCTATCATCACTATTTATGGTAAGTAAAAGATGGAGAGAAAGAACAATTGAAAGAAATTCGATTTTAAATGATTGTCCAAATTGTGGCGGTGACTTTAAAAGAATCCATCGTACACAATATCAAAAATTTCAAAGTTTTTTTTGGTGGGTGAAAATTAAACATTTTGAATGTAAAGATTGTTCGCACACCTATATGCTAATGGGAGAAAAGAGAAAATGACAGAAGAAGCTGTAAAAGGGTTAATTGAAAAAGGGATTGAAAATGCTCATGTAGAAGTAGCAGATACTCGAGGAGGTGGCGATCACTTTCAAGCGGTTGTTATTTCTGATACTTTCAAAGATATGTCTTTGGTACAAAGACACCGTATGGTGTATAAATCATTAGGGTCGTTAATGACGAATGAAATTCATGCCCTTCAATTGAGTACATTAACTAAATCCGAGTGGAAAAAGTAAAAAAGCATCTAATGGGTTCCAACAGGGATAGGAAATCCATTGAATCAATAAAACTAAATAGAGAGGAAAACGATAATGGAATTATCAGAACAAATAAAAAATGATATTGAAAATACACCCATCATTTTATATATGAAGGGGACGAAAGAAATGCCAATGTGTGGTTTTTCAAATTCGGTTGTTCAAGTATTAAATCATTATGGCGTGGAGTATAAAGATGTGAATATTTTGGAAGACCCCATGATTCGCATCAAATTAAGTGAATATTCCAATTGGCCAACCATTCCGCAATTATTTGTGCAAGGTGAACTCGTCGGTGGAGCCGATATTACAATTGAACTTCATCAATCCGGAAAATTGTTAGATATTTTAGATATTTCAAAAACTGCTTAAAATTATTTGGTGAAAATAATTCAGCGGTATAAATTTCCGCCCGATTTTGTAGTGAAATCTTTTAAGAATTGGTCCGTTCGTCTAGTGGTTAGGACTCCAGGTTTTCATCCTGGCAACAGGAGTTCGATTCTCCTACGGACTACACATAGCCGTCTTAATTGAATTAAGACGGCTTTTTAATAAAATTATGATTAATCATTTACATCCAGCATTAGTTCATTTCCCTATTGTATGTATTGTAATGGCATTCGGGTTTCAATTTTTACAAGTTTTCTTCCCAAACCATTCTCCAAAAAATGCCGGATTATGGCTCATGGGTGTGGCAACTATCTTTTCTCTCGTGTCTAGTCAAACAGGAGAATTAGCTTTTTCATCTCAACCCGCATTAACGGCTTTCCAAATTGGGGAAGTTGAGACCCATGAATTATTTGCTAATATAACGACGTGGGGAACCATTTTAATCTTTATTGGGTGGATTTTTGCCCACCTTCAAGGTGTCCTTAATAGAAAAGTGGATATATTGATTCTGGCTTTTCTCAGTTTATTAACTGTGGCTGTTTTGATTACAGGGTATTTGGGTGGTGAATTGGTTTATCTTTACCATATTCATTGAGTATTACATTTATAAAGTAACCCGTGGGAACAATGAAAAAAGACTTTAAAACTTTTTCTGAATTCTATCCATTTTATTTAAATGAACACCGTAATCTGATTTGCCGTCGTCTTCATTTTGTTGGTTCATCTTTGGTACTGCTTGTTATTGTATATTCAATGTACACAACTAGATGGTCTCTACTTTGGCTTACTCCAATCATGGGTTATGGGTTTGCTTGGACGGGACATTATTTCTTTGAAAAAAATAGACCAGCTACTTTTATTTATCCTTTTTATAGCTTTATTGGGGATTGGGTTATGTTTAAAGATATTCTAACAGGGAAAATACGATTCTAGAAACTGTCAGCTTTTAGATTTTCTGAAGGGATAGTTAGATATATTTTTTAAAAATCTATTATTCATTGCCTTCTTCTCGAACAATATAAACAAAAAATGCTGATGAATTCGTGGATGTAAATAATCCATAACCACCTTCAATATTACTTTGGGGTAAAATATATTGATTCATAGAAAGTGGATCACCTTCATAATAATCTGCAAAAGCTTGATCTGTACTCTGAACGATTATTAAATGGAGTCCGTAATAATTAAATGCAAGCCAACTAAAATATATATCTTGCTGAGAAAAGTTCCACACTTGGGGATTTATACGATAATAATTTCCATCTTCATCTTGAAAAGGTTGCCCTTTAAATGCCATTGCTGAAAAAGATGTATCCATAATAAAATTCTCTGTCGTTCCTTCTAATGCCATCATAATGTTTCTCATCATCCCAGGTTCTGTATCCGACGACCATCTTACTATAAAATAAGGCATAGAAGTAAAACTAGATGTATAACAATCATCTTCTTTATAAGTCACTGTATCATATTTAACCAAAGATGGATCTCCAAATCCTCCCATTACCGCCATTAATTCATCCATACTCAATGGATAAATATTAATAGGATCCACGATTGTATCATCTCCACAGGACCACAATGTATCATTAGAAACACTTTCTAAGTTTATTGTACTTGGGACGGTTGTTTCAGATACAATTTCCAAATCCCCATCACTTACATATATGGTATAATGGGCGCCCCCTTGAACGATGTGAGGTGAAAATGGGGTTGCATAACGACCAGGTTTATTTTCTACTTCATCAAACTGAATGGTATCTCCATCATGAATCATAAATACGGTTCCATCTTCTACCCACTTATTATTGCCTTCATGTCTTTCATCTATGGCGTGGGAGTAAGAAACAAAAACGGTATCAAAGGCTAAGGGTACATTTGCTTCTAAATTGGCAAATACAGTTAATTTCTCTTCATAAATCACATCTTCATCTATTGGTTCGCAACTCCATAGACTTAGGAGACAAAAGAGTAATATTTGAATCATTCTTCTCATATTAAAATTCCACCGAAATACCAATTGTAGGTATAATGGGTAATCCATTTATTGTTTGAAGTTGAGGTGTTCCTTCGTCCGCTTCATCTACATTAGGCTCACCCCAGTCTGGGACACCATTTCCATTATCATCATGTAATTCTTTATCCCAGTCACCATCATCATCTAACCCATTGAAGGAGTTCCCAAATTCATAAAAATATCGAAAAACATTTTTTTGCCAATAAGCATTAATCACCTGAATGAAAAATTCACCTTTCATCCATTTCGAATTTATTTTTCGTGTTAATCCAATATCTAGTCTATGGTAATTTGGATATCTATCAGAATTTCGGGTTCCCGGAATAGTTCTATAATATACGTCAGCCATAGAGCCGCCAGGCAATGTTTCTTCATAATACCCTAAGATTGGTGTAAAGGGTTGCCCAGATTGAAAGGTCCATTTAAAGTTTCCGGACCATTTTTTACTTAATTCGAAATTTCCAATTACATTAAAAACATGTCGTCGATCCCAATTGGTGTAATACTCCTTCCCGTTTAAAGATTTACGAGATAAGGACCAGGCATAACTTAACCATCCATTTAAGCGTCCTGTTTCTTTTTGGAGAAAAAATTCCCACCCATAAGCATACCCATCACCTACATCCACCAATGAATCTAAATTTTCGCTAGATATTTCATCATCTTCCGTAGATCGTGAATCCACAAATGTGAGCATATTGGACATGTCCTTATAATATCCTTCAACCTGAAGACGAATATTTTGATTAAAATATTCCTCATACCCAAATACAACTTGTTGAGCCGATGCAGGTTCAATGGATTCATCAACTGCAAACCATGCATCTAAAATTTTAGGGTTAAAATCATCCTGAATGGTTTCCATAAATTGATGATATTGCCCTATGGAAAAATTTAAATATCGTGTATCTGTTAATAAATATTTCATTGAAAGTCTTGGATCGTGAAATATATTATTTTCACTATTTCCATAATATTCCAATCGGTACCCAGGCTCAAGCATCAATGTTGGGCTTATCCAATATTTCATTTTTAAATAAGAAGCTACTTCTTCAGTGTGAGTGACAGATTTATATAATTCTTGTCCAAATCCATTCGCTGAATAAACAAAATCTAAATCTTTATATTCCAACCCAAATTTCATTTGAGCTTTTTGAGATATAAACCATGTCCAGTCTGATCTAAATGTTAAATCATTAATATAATCTTTTTCATTAATCCCAGAATCTCCACCAAGCCCAAAAAGAATATCAAATCGGCTTTTTGCTAAAATGGAATTGGCCACTAATTTTTGACCGAATAATTTCCTATAATTCACACTTACTGTTTCATTCCCCCATTTTCCTTCTAATTGGAATTCATCCCAGTATAAATCATCAGTTCCGGCATACCAACTAATTGATACGCGATCTTGAGACGTAATATCTTGAAAAATATGTCCCTGAAAATCCCAAAAATAATAAGGGAATTCTAATTTGGTTCCTTTAAATACTTGATCAAAATAAGTTCTCCTTCCAGATGCTAACCAAGCGCCTTTCCCAATGGGACCTTCAACGGTTGATTGAAACGACAATAAAGATAAAGACGATTTTCCAGTGAAGTGTTTTTGATTCCCATCACGGCTTCTTACATTTAATACTGCGGATAATCGTCCGCCATATTCCGCATTAAATCCACCTTTTAATAGATCTGCTTCTTTCACCGCATCCAAAATAAAATTGGAAAAGAAACCACCCACATGAGATGGATTATAAACAGTTATTCCATCCAATAAAATTAAATTTTGGTCTGAATTTCCACCCCGAATAATAAGCCCTGTACTAAACTCAGATTCTGTTAAAACGCCCGGTAATGCTTGGAGTGTTCTAAATAAATCTGCTTCCCCTACTTGCGGGACCGTTTTAAGTTGGCGTACATTCAAATTAGTTCGACTAATTTGGATATTCATTTTTCGATCTAGTTTTTCAGCTGTTACATTTACACTCGATAATTCTACGGCAGAAGTCATTAGTTCAATGTCCAAAATGATTTTCCCATCATTTTCCATATGAATTGGCATCTGTTTTGTTTCAAAACCTAAATAGGATATACGCAAATCATAATCCCCCGACTGAATATCATTTAATACAAAATACCCATTCCCATCCGTTGCAGTACCTGTATCAGTGCCAAATAAATAAACATTCGCTCCAATAAGTGATTCCCTAGAAGATTCATCATACACAAACCCAGAAATGGTTCCATCCTGAGCACAAACGTTTGCTAAGCTAAATAAGACCGATAATAAGAAAAATTTTTTATTCACAATCATAGAACGAATAATATAATGGTGTTACTCATAATGAGTTAAATAGAAAACAAATATTGAAATTTTAAATAGGCTTGAGATGATGAAGATTCAAATTGATTTGACTTTTCATATTTAAGACTTGCCCCAATATAAAAAATAGTAAATGGGTTTGGCTGATAACTCAATAAAGGTTGTATATCGATTGTTTTATAATAGTCTTGATATTCCGTCACAATCCTGAAATTAGTTGCAGATGTAAATTGATACGATAATCGAAGTCGTCCAATCAATACAGAATATATTTCTTCATCCGTATCTTCTAGTGCAGAACGAGAATAAACGACAAATGGTTTTATACTTAACTTTTCATTTGGTTTATAATCCAACCAAAAACTCATTGATTTATTGATAGCTTGAAAAGGTGCAGAAGGGTCCCTGATGATTTCTCGCCCAGTTGAAGGCCCCATTCCTAGCTGAAATTTGTCACTATATTTTGAATTCCAGTTTAAGCTTAAATGATAATTATTTCTTAATGTATCTCCAGCATAAAATTCTGAATTTGGCATAAAATCCATGCTTACATTATTTTGGCCTTTAAATTTTCCACTCAGCGTAGCATAAAGCCAATCCTCATACCATTGATTGCCTGAATAATTAAAAACACGCCCTATTCCAACCAATGCAAATACATGTTCTATATATTCATTTTCTGGCCACATTTGGCGATACATATTTCCACTTATTTGTTTTTTATCATTTAAAGAAAGATACCCATTATCTACTCGAAAAGTTGGACTTTTTGTAACGTGCATAAATGTTCCACCCCAATTTCTTCCACGTCGCTCTAGGGCTAAATAGGTTGCAACTCCTTTAAAGGATTCTCCATCTAAATCTGTTGATAATTTTCCATCATTAAAAAAACCACCCGTAAGGCCGCTTACATCTGTTAATGTTGGATTCATTAATTCACGGTTTGATGAAGTGAAAAATTGCCAATCAATATTCCAAACATCTTTGAATCGAAAAACACCATCGGCTCCCAGAACTTGACCAAAACCATCTCCATAGCGACGATCTGTGAGTATACCTCCAACATAAGAACCCGGTTTAAGGGAATGTTTCATTCTAAAAACATTTGATAAACTTTCACCCACATCTACTGTTGTTCCAAATTCTGTGAAAGGAACAATTAAATACGTATCTTTATCTTGAGCACCTAAATAACCAAATTGTGTTTTTCCAAATTGGCCCATGATTTTAGCAGCTACCTTGGGTGTATTAATAGACCTTGTATAAACAGTTCTCACTTTAGGCTTCCATCCAAAACTGCCGGTACCAAACAAATCAACTCCTTCATTAAAAAATGGACGTGATTCAGGATACGAAAGTGCAGCCCGTTTATTCACATCGATACGTGCTTGATCAGATTCAATTTGGCTAAAATCTGGATTCACAGTTATTTCCGCAGTCACATTTGTACCTATAGGGATTTTAAGTCCTATACCCAGATTTGTATCAAATGAGCCGTCAGATTGTAAACCTGTTACACTTGGTAATAATTCAATGGGAGATCGACCGCCGATGCCTTCTAACCCATACAAATGTCCCAATTGGCATAATTCACACCCATTATCTCTATCGAAAGGCGTCCATGACATTTGCCGTCTGCTATCAGAACGTGATACTGCTCTAAAAAAGGCAATTCTCCAATGATAAGAATCCGACTCTTGAAAACGCAGACTACTAAATGGAATGGATATTTCTACTTCAAATCCATCTTCTGTTAATTTCCCTGCAGAATTCCAAATTGCATCCCAATCCATTTTTTCTGAATTAATCATCTTTTGACCATCAGCTTGATTTCCAAATGGATTAACCATAAATAGATTCCCCATGATACCATCATTTTGTGTGTCTAAAATAATGCCAACCATATCATCGGCAAAAATATCATCTCTTTTCGATACATGGGCTCGAACTAAGTCCGGATCATCATAAGCCTTAAAAGATACATATAAATTTTTTGAATCAAAGGTAACTTTCACTTCCGTTTCAACACTGGGAGGAATATTTTCTCCAGGCATCACTTCCACAAAATCTGAAATAACTTGTACCCCAGACCATTCTTCGTTATCAATCGAACCGTCAATGATAATGGGATTTTCTGCGCGTGTAATCGTTAATGACTTTTCAGCCCAAATCAAAGATGACACTAAAGCAAATAGGATAAACTTATTTATTGTATTCATAGATAGTTTTGACAAATCTTATATTAAATGGTTGTCTTGTGAATGAAATTATTATTTTCAACCCAAATTAAGCCTGAAAGTTACTCTGTATCTTTCAAAGTCTCTTGTATTTCTAAGTAGCGTAATTGAAAAGGTTCAATCATTTTTTCCATATGATTTGTTTCGCTTTTATTGTTTCTCTTGGCTGCCCCAGATAAGTATATTTTACATTTATGAATAAGTGTGACCAAAGCAGTGTATTCATCATTCAGTTCCAACGATTGATTTGTTAAAAGATTCACTAAAGCCTGTATTCTGAATTTTTCAATTTTATTCGTATTTAAAGATAATTGATCTTTGTGCCCACCATATTTGATAACTAATGCATCCTCGATAAAAGAAATGGGATACTTCAGTGTAACCCTGAGCCATAAATCATAATCTTCACAAATGGGGAATTCGGTATTAAAGTTTCCAACTTTATTCATAATGGATTTATTCATCAAAACTGTTGATGGAGATATAATACATCTTTCCACATTTTTATTAAATACCCACCCTCCATATTTTTTATGTTTTTTCATTTGGTTGATTCTTTTCCCGTTTCGGATCCATATTTCATTTGAATGGCAGAAAACGATTTCAGGATTAGCCTCAATTTCATCCATTTGAATCTTTAGTTTATTCGGTTTCCATTCGTCATCTGAATCTAGAAATGCAATCCATTCATTTTGAGCACATTCAATTCCCACATTTCTTGCATGGCTTACACCTCGATTTTCGATGGATACACTTTTTATTAAAGTACCATATCCTTTTAATATTTTATTGGTAGTATCAGTTGATCCATCATTAATGACAATAATTTCATTTGCAGGAACCGTTTGTCCAAGCACGGAATCGATTGCACGTTCAATCGTATGGGCACGATTGAACGTTGGTATAATGACTGATATATTCATGATAAGTTTTACTGAGAGAAATTAGATCATATACAAAAATAAAGTGTCAATTATTGTTACAACTGTTACAGTTTGAAAAATGACCTTTTTTCACTACTAATCATCAATTTTTATTATATTCCTCCCGATTTGAGGCATTGGGGAATCAATTTTCCCTAAAGAAAGCGGATGAAACCATTAAAAAATAAATCAGTTCTCGTCGTTGAAAGCGATGAAACTGTATTAAATAATTTATCTTCTCGGTTAAAAAAACGGGAAATGATCGTCATAACTGCAGATGATGGCTATGATGGTTATATCCGTGCATGCACCGAATCTCCCGACTATATTATTACAGATGATCTCCTCCCAAGTATGAGCGGATTTCGGTTATCTCGCCTTCTAAAATTCGATGAACGGTTTAAACATATTCCAATCATATTAATTAGTTCAACACCAGAAAATGGCAATAATACACTTCACACCCAAGCTGGAATTGATGAAGTATTATTTAAACCATTTCGATTTGGGGATTTAATTCAATCTCTAGAGACTTTAAATACACCATGATTTCTCCAGACAATATCACCTTAAGTATTTTTTTTCTTTTTGGGTCAATCATTGGAAGTTTTCTCAATGTTGTTATTTGGCGTATTCCGAGAGATGAATCAATTGTGTCTCCTCCATCTCACTGTCC
>CAZGFQ010000015.1:0-48624 GCA_964525185.1 uncultured bacterium | reverse complement strand
TATGGGATATCAATTTGTAGGCTTAATGATGGTGGGTGCCATTTTGGCTGTTTGGGTTTAATATAATTATGTTTGAAATAATTACACATAAATTTGTCCCAAAAGGGAAAGAGCCTGCCCGCATGTATAGAACTCGTATTGGGAAATTCCAGGGCTGGGTTTCCGTTATCATAAATGGGTTTCTTTTTATTATAAAAATGGGATTGAGTTTAGTTGTAGGATCCATCAGTTTATTAGCAGATGCCATTCATACATTATCAGATCTCATATCATCTGCTGTAGTCATTTGGGGATTTAACGAAGCGGAAAAACCGGCCGATGAAGATCATCCCTATGGCCATGGTAGAGCTGAATATATTGCCACACTCATTATTGCTATTTTATTAGCGGTGGCTGGCATTGAATTTATAGAATCATCTATTAGTCGATTAATGAACCCTGAACCAATTACCCCTGAATGGTGGATGATTGGACTGATTGGATTAACGATTCTTCTAAAAGAACTCACAGCTAGATATGGCGAATTTCTATCCGGAAAAATTGCATCAGGAACGCTTCATGCAGATGCATGGCATCATAGAACAGACGCTATTTCATCATTACTTGTTATGAGTGCGATGATTGCAGGGAAATACGGATATTATCAAATAGATGGATGGGCAGGTTTAGGGGTTGCCTTTTTTATAATGTGGACAGGATATGAAATAGCAAAAACGGCTATTGATGATTTATTGGGAAAACCACCTACAGAAGATGAAGTGAATGAAGTGAGACAAATGGTTCAAAAAATTGATGGTGTTTTAGGTGCTCATGATATAGCCATTCATAGTTATGGGAAAGATAAATTTATTAGTATTCATATTGAAATTGATGGAAATGAATCTCCTGCATCTGCTCATGATATTTCTGAAAATGTAGAAAATATTTTAAAAGAAAAATTGGGTATATCACCCACAGTTCATGTAGATCCTATTTATCCAAACCACCCAATAGTAAAAGAAGTGCGGGCCTATTTAGATACACATTATAGCAATCATGAATGGTTGTCCAATTATCATGATATTCGGATTGTAGATACAGAAGAACACCATGTTATTTTATTTGGTATAAACTTTAAACCAGGCACAACACAGAAGGTGGCTATAAAATGTCAGCAAAATATTGAAATGGAAATTTCAGGTTTTTTCCCGGAATTTGATGTGATGATTAAATCATCTGGTCTTCATCAGTTTTAATCACTAATCCTGAATTGAAATCTATTTGCTTTCCATCCACAT
The DNA here is from genome assembly GCA_964525185.1 of uncultured bacterium. Taxonomy (GTDB): domain Bacteria; phylum Fidelibacterota; class Marinisomatia; order Marinisomatales; family UBA1611; genus JABHGY01. The sequence goes on along the minus strand of CAZGFQ010000015.1, from coordinate 47,347 downwards.
TTAAAAGGGCACTTCCTTTTGAATTAATCCCCATAAATGTTCCGAAATGAGTATCATCTTGGTCGCGGATTGAAATATCTTTTAACATATGAGAACAATTGGATTCCCAATCATGAATTATTTCATCAATCTCATTATTGGAAATTTTAGCCATGACACTTTCTAGTTGATTTAAAATAGAAGCCAAAATGCGTTCTCTTTGAAAAGAAATTCCTTTTTCTATGAATAAAGATGTGGATGAATCAGCAATATCTTCAGAAAAATCATCTGAATCGTGATTCACATTTAATCCAACGCCAATGACAAGAGCAGAAATGTGATTCCCTGAAATTCTAGATTCACATAAAATTCCACCAACCTTTTTATCATTAATTAAAATGTCATTTGGCCATTTTGTTTTACTTTCAATATCGTATTCAGTTAGGGCTTTTTGAATGGCAACGGCTGTAGCGGCAGAAATAATACCTGAAGCGGAAATAGAAATCTTTGGTCGTAATAGAATAGAAAAAGCTAATCCTTTATCTGGAGATGTATGCCATTTATTCCCTTGTCGTCCGCGACCTTTTGTTTGGATTTCTGCAACAACCACACTCCCAGTAGGTGCATTTTCTTGGTAGAGTTCCCATGCATCATCATTGGTCGATTCTGTTTTTGTAAAATATTCAATGTTTCTACCACAATTGATAGTAGTTAGGTTTGCTTGCACTAATTGGGTAAAGAGCATTTTACTTTAGATTGAAAAGATGAAACGTAATTGTAAATAAGTAAGAATAAATCCAGCTATAGAGCCCACTGTAACTTGAGCGACGGTATGCGCCTTTAGTATGATACGAGATATGGAAATGATTATAACAAATAGTCCCATTATGATGGGAGCATGAATTCCAGATATCCAAAGTGCCGCCATGGGACCTGTTACACCCATTGCATGGATTGAAATTTTCCAATAATGTGTTACGATTAAAGTGAAGAGTGTATTTGTCATAAAACAAAACATAAGTCCTTGAATCAAAGGTGGCGCATCTAAGGTGAATAAACTACTGAAACCTAATGCGGCATAAATGACCCCCAATATTAAGGGAAACATTCTTTGCTCTCTATTTGACGCATCCAGATCGCTTATTTTACCAATATATTTTAAATATATAACCGTCGCTATTGGAAGTAAGTTTAAAAACAGTAACGAAATAGATGTTAGAACCCACGGGTTCGATTTAATGTTTAGATAGAAAAAAATAAAATATATATAAACAAAAAATGACAATAGCATTGGATGCAAAAGGAGCGAAAACCCCTTTGCAATAGATATCATTTTAGGTGAATAGTCGTTATTTATATTCACCAGCGACCAACCGCAAAACATCCGCTACTTCACCTAATGTACATCCATTTTTTACGCAGTCAATCAAGTGTGGCATAACATTATCAGTCCCTGTGGCACCAGCTTTTAATGAAGATAATTTTGCTTGAACTAAATCATTATTTCTCGATGCTTTAAATGCTTTTAATCCATCAACCTGTTTTTGTGTTTCGTTAGGATCAATTGTTAATATGTCTGGGTCGGAAGATTCTTCTGTATTGAACTTATTAACCCCCACAATAACTTGCTTTCCTGAATCAACATCTTTTTGATAGGAATAAGCACTATTGGATATTTCGTTTTGAATCCATCCTTGCTCAATGGCGGAAATGGTTCCACCTAATTCATCAATTTTTTCTATGAGTGAAAAGGCATCATTTGCTAATTCTTCCGTTAATGCTTCTACCACATAACTTCCACCAAATGGATCCGGGTGTTGTGGGATTCCAGATTCATGTGCAATAATTTGTTGTGTTCTTAATGCTAACCGAACAGAATCATCGGTTGGGAGAGCAAGTGCTTCATCTTTACTATTTGTATGTAAAGATTGAGTTCCACCCAATATAGCGGACATTGCTTGGATGGTTGTGCGAACAACATTATTGTCAATCTGAGATGCGGTTAATGTGGATCCGCCTGTTTGTACATGGAAGCGACATACGAGCGCTTTTTCATGTGTGACACCAAATCGTTCTTTCATTATAGTAGCCCACATGTGTCGAGCGGCGCGAAATTTGGACACTTCTGTAATAAAGTCATTATGTGCATTAAAAAAGAAGGATAACCGTTGCCCAAATTGATTGGGATCTAATCCTTTAGATATAGCCGCTTCTACATAAGCAATAGCATTCGCAAAGGTAAACGCCAATTCTTGTGATGCCGTTGATCCCGCTTCACGAATATGATAACCAGAAATAGAAATAGTATTCCATTTGGGCACATGTGTTTCACAAAATTCAAATACATCTGTAATGAGACGCATTGAAAAATCAGGAGAATAAATATACGTTCCGCGGGCAACATATTCTTTTAGTATATCATTTTGGATTGTGCCTCTTAATTTTTGTGAAGAAATGCCCTTCTTCTCCGCAACGGCAATATATAAAGCTAACATAGTTGCAGCTGTTGCATTAATCGTCATGGATGTGGAGACTTGATCGAGCGCTATGTTTTTAAATAAGGTATCCATATTATGAATGGAAGAAATAGGAACACCCACTTTTCCAACTTCACCATCAGCCATTGGGTGATCTGAATCATAACCGATTTGGGTAGGAAGATCAAAGGCAACCGAAAGCCCGGATACACCATTATCTAGCAAATATTTATATCGTTTATTTGATTCTTCAGCTGTAGTAAAACCAGCATATTGACGCATGGTCCATAATCTATCTTTGTACATATTTTCATATATACCGCGTGTGAATGGAAAGTGTCCCGGTTTATTTTTCATCATGAATAAATCCTATTTAATTCCCCGTTCTTTTTTAATTGACTGATAAGCATCATTCACTGCTTTAAATTTATCTTCAGCTAATTTTTGAAATTCATCTCCGAGATGAGTGACTTTATCTGGATGATATTTATTAGCCATTTTACGATAAGCTTTTTTTATTTCATCATTGGGTGCGCTTGGGTTTGTTTCTAAAATAGTGTAAGCCGCTGTCGTATTTGGGACAAACATAGCTTTGATGGATTCAAAATCATTTGGATTAATATTTAAATAACCTGCAATTGTATGAATCACCCGAATTTCAGTTTCATCCACATGACCGTCTGCAGCAGATAATCCAAATAATACATGTACTAATTCCAGTCGACTTGGATGATCCATTTGTCTTTGTATTTGGCGACATACATCTTTTAATGGATAATCTTTATCAAGAATATCCTTGAACAGAGCCATGAATTGTTGAACTTGATGCGCTGGGAATTGCCCAGACAGGAATTTTTTCACAAAATCTAATTCAGATTTTAATAATTTCCCATCAGCCTTCATCACCTTCGCAAGAAGAACTAATATTGATACAATAAAGTCCCCGGGTTGCGTGTGCGATTTTCCAGTTTGTGTATAAGAGTAAGATGAATGGTTGCCAGACATACCTGCAATGGCATATCCAATAATTCCTCCGATCGGTCCTGCTAAAACCCATCCAAGTCCACCCCAAAGTAATTTTTTTCCTACAGTCATTATTTTCTTTCTTTAATTTAAATGAAACGAGTGAGAATATTGGCTAAAGCTACACAGGTTCAGTTATATTCAGATATGAAAATTCCTACGAGAACAAAAGCTCTGTTAATGTGGCGAAAGCTTCAAAAGAAAAAAAGTGAGCAAATACCAACCCTTTCTCTATCTCAGAATGGTGAAAGTTTAAAGGCATTACTTGTTTTTCTACCTGATAATATAGAAGATGCACGTATTATGAGCCACTTTATAAAATCTTTAACAGGAAATGTAGCTGCCCATTTTATTTGTCATGAAAAAGTAAAGCATGTTTTTCCAGATGAATTACAAGGCAATATTATTACTTTTTCAGATAATGAAATAAACTGGTGGGGTATTATTTCGGAAAATTCATTTAAAGAAAGAGTAAAAAAAATAAAAATGGATGCGCTCATAGACTTAAACCTAAAAGATTACTTTTTATACCATGAATTAAGTCGCGCAATTCAGTCGCCGTTAAAAATTGGGTTTAATACTTATGGTTCAGATGATTATTATAATATAATTATTGACCACCAAAAAGGGGATTTTTTAGAAAAGAGTTTTGATATTTTGAATAAAATTTTAGGATTAAAATGATATATATTTATGAAGACCGATTTACGCTGGATTTAGAGCCAATTATATTCACCCGGCCATCCTTTGGCATTCGCTCTGGGCCGGAAACATTTTTTGAGCAATTCATTCGATTAATTGATGGACCCGTTTCAAGTGTTGTTAGAAAAGATATTGAATTATTAGTACAAAAGGATTATCCAGAACTAGAAGTGAATCCATCTTCTTTTGAAGATGGTATTTGGTTGCTTGGTTGTACGTATTGGACATCCAATATGATTCAGCAAATTCAAGATTCGCCTAATACGGTATTTAAATCTAAAGGGAGAATGGTTGGTGCAAACATTACGGGTTCTCAGGCTAAAGAATGGGCTGAAAGGGGAGGCCCACTTAATTCTGATATTCAAGGATTGGATGAAAAAAATATCAATGTTCATTCGGCGCGGTTCTTATGGGATATTATAAGACATATACCAGAATCCATATCTTTAGCCTTGGATACAATTACTTTTGATTCAAATGAAAATGATGGATTATACATTCATCCAACAAGCACCATTCATGACCAAGTTTTATTAAACTCAAAACAAGGGCCAATCATTTTAGATGAAAATGTAGAAATTCATCCATTTACGTTACTTGAAGGGCCTCTGTATATAGGAAAAGGAACAATTGTAAAACCTCATAGCCATATTAAAGAATCGATATTTGGTCCACAGTGTAAAGTGGGTGGCGAAATTCATGGATGTATTTTTCAATCCTTTTCAAATAAGGTTCATGATGGACATTTAGGTGATTCATTTATCGGGGAATGGGTCAACCTGGGGGCAGGTACCACGAATAGTAATTTAAAAAACGATTATTCAAATGTTGTTATAGAGGTTAATGGAACTAAAAGAGATTCTGGAGGATTGTTTATGGGATCTTTAATAGGAGATCATACAAAAACTGCTATCGGCACTCAACTTAATACAGGAACAGTTATTGGGACAGGTTGCAACATATTAGCCCACTCCTTTCCAAATAAAACTATTAAGCCATTTACTTTTTATTTGAATGGGAAAAAGCGGAAAATGAGATGGGATTCTTTTGTTGAATCAGCATCAATTGTTAAATCAAGACGAAATCAATCATTAACCCCCATAGAAATAGAAGTTTTAGAGCATATTTATAATAAGCAATAAAACCAGTTGACGAACTGTCGCCTGCGGTATATATTGACCCCCGATTTTTATGGAGATTACGAATGCTTGAAGGAATTATTTGCCCCAAATGCGAATCAACATTACAAGATGTTGATTTAAAAGATTCTCTTGTTTGCATTAATTGCAAAACAGACTTGAGAGATAGAGAATATCTTGATTTTCTAGAACACCTTATGACGAATGGTATCGTCGAAAACCTGGACTTCTTTGATGCGGAAATCTATAGTGAAGATGTAGAAGACTTAGATCAAACAGAGCAAGAAGAAGGGGACCCATCTCAGTACGAAAAGAAAAAAGATTTGTTTAATATTTATGAGAATGAAGTTATTCATAATAATAAACAAGAAGAAGATACGACTGATTATACCCAATTTGAGGGAATTGAAGAAGATTGGGAAGATTTCAATGAGCGCGATTTTAATAAAAAATAACCGAATAGGATTTTATTATGGCTGACGATAAAAAAAATGTACAACAAATAAATATTGAATTAGATGCAGAAGTCAGTAGCGGAGAATATGCAAATTTTGTTGTAGTTACTCATTCTCCAGCGGAATTTGTCATGGATTTTACTCGTATTCTTCCTGGCGTACCAAAAGCAAAAGTTCATTCAAGAGTTATTATGGCTCCTCAGCATGTAAAAGCTTTTGCGAATGCACTTCAAGATAACATTAGAAAATTTGAAGCAAAAAATGGCGAAATTAAAATGCCAAACCGAGAAGATGGTTTTTCTGCTTTTGGTGTAAAACCACCATCCGATAAACTTCCAAATTAATTTTATTCTTATTTATTTATAGGTTCGCTGGCATACCATACCCAGGTATGTCCACGTTTTAATTCTCTCATTTTAATCATGACCCATATGCTGAGGATTAACCACCCAATACTATAACCAAAGAAAGCTCCCATTACAACATCTCCAGGGTAATGAACCCCCACATAAATACGTGAAAAAGATATTAACCCCGCCCATGTGTAGAGCAGCGGTTTATAAGGATTAAAAAAGTATCCAATTATCGTTGCAAGCATAAAGCTATTTGCAGCATGATTTGATGGAAAACTCCATACGCCACCTTTATTTACTAATAAATTAATATCAGAAATAAGTGTATGTGAGGGTCGAATTCTTCCAAAAAATGGTTTAAGAAATTGTGCTGCTGAATAATCTGTTAAAATGGCGCCAATTAATAATAATGCGAATGTGATTTTCCCACGTTTTCCCATTTTAAATATCAAAATAAAAGAAACAATTAAAAAAGGAATTACCCAATTATTTTGGTCAGTAATAAAGGGCATGAGACTATCAAGAATTGGATGCGATAATCCTTGATTGATGAAGAATAGGAATGATTTATCGATTGTATTTAGATGCTCAAACATGACACTAAAAATTAATACAAATAATTTTAATTCAATATATCGTTAGAAGAAAATCCTTGCTGAAGGAATCGATTTAGCCTAACTTTTTCGACAAGATTTTAAGCAGGATAATGAAAAAGAAATCTGGTTGTTCCCCCGCTCCCAGGTTTTAAAATATCCTGCTTATTTTTTTATGGGGAAGGGGAATTATAATTTTGTTGATAATCTAAATACAACAACACGCCCTAATGATGGGCCGCCAATAATTTCTGTATGGCGATTATCTAGAAGGTTATTAACCGTCAAATTTCCAGAAAGATTATCGTTGAATGTGTATCCAACATGAAGATCAAAAATAGTATACGGCTCAATTTTCCCAAAATAGATTCCTGAAGACCAATTATATCCATCAACATATCGTGCATTTAAAGAAGTAGAAATAGGCCATCTACGAGGCGCATATTGTAATTTTAAACTTCCTTTATGTTTGGGTGCGTTAATAGGGTCTTTCGCTTTCGTAATCGGATTATAAAATTCGGTCATACTAAGGTGAGAGTAGGTTAAATCTAAATTCCATTCTCGGTTAATGAACCACGTTAAACTTGCATCCATTCCCCACATATCTACTTCACCATAATTGATATAGCCTACCACAACAGGAGGTGCTAATCCAGCAACCGTATCCATAGCAGTTACGCCTTGAATCCCATCCCTCCAATGGTCGAAAGATTCATCATAATCGTCTTGATCTGAAATTATATTATTATTGAAATCTTCAATCGTATTCATAATTCCATCATTATTATAATCTGTTTCTAGAATAGATCTTTCAACAACAATGGGAGTAATAAAAGTTACAGGGCTAACAAAACTACTATAATGGCTCGTGTATAAATCTAGGGTACCAAATAGCCGATCATTTAAACGACCTTTATAACCAACTTCCCATGAATTTACAATTTCAGCTTCAATTTCAGGAAGATCAATAACAGTTTGGCCATAGAATCCTTCAATACGAGGATCTACGGATGGATAGAAGAACATACTTTGCGATGTATCCACTGGCATATATTCAAATTCTTCTATGTCGTAGTAGTAAGGATTACCCAATTCATTTCTTGGGAAATTATATCCTCCGCTTGCACCTCGGGCGTACACTTTAAAAATGGAAACGCGCGTTACGAATATATCCAAAAATAATGCTTGGTTTGTTGGCGTATTAAAAGCAGTTGCCCACGTTAATCGAAAATTTTGGTTTTCTTTTGGTTTATAGGCTAAACCAATTTTAGGTGAAAATTGTATACCATCTTTTTGTGTTGCATCAAATTCCCAATCCAATGGGTTATATCCCATCCCATATCCCTGATTATTAAATTCAATTAAGTTTGTAAGTCTATCATGAATATCTAGACGTGTAGCTTGAATGATTTCTAACTTATCATTTAATTTCCAATTTAATTGATAATAAGCCCCTAATTCATTTACAGTATATCGATTGTCTTCTGATGCCTCATCAATTCCTTCATCAATATTTTCATCAATTTTCCCATCCCCATCATTATCAATTCCGTCAGCATAAACAAAAAAGACATTTTCTCCAATCCAGCGAACACCAGGTTCTACCGTTTCTCCATAGGAGTATATACCATCACCGTCAGCATCTACAAAGTCCGGTAATCCATTTCCATTTAAATCGTCAAAATCGTCACTATCACCATCATTATCAAATCCATCGGCTAATGCATGAAATACATTATCGGAATATGTCACTGAGCCATCATTGTTTACACGTAAGGTATCAGAGGGTGTTCCGCCGAAATCCCCCGGTGTATTTGATGCCCATGTAGAATAAAATTCCCCATCATCGTAAAATGTATTATCGTTTCGATCAGCAAATGTATATGGAGATCCCGCTTCGCCGGTACCATTATTATCTTTTTGATCGACAAGTTCTTTATCGGATAAAATGGTTCCTCTCGTATCGGGTAATGTTAAAAAGTAATCTAAACCCCACACAAAACGAAGGTCACCTTTTAGCAATTCTGCTGCATGTTGGAATTGTGCAGAGAATTTTTTCGATCTATCATAAATCTGAGACCCAGTAGCTAAATTTCTAGTTGGATGATCTGATTCACCGGAATAACTAGAATTAAGATATGTTTGTAAAAAGAAATTTTTCCAACGAATCTTTCCTTGGTAGTATCGATACACCCAACCATCGGCTAAATAACGAGCAATCCCAGTAATATTAATATTACGTGCCCAGGCATATCCATGAGATAAACTTAGGGTAAAGTCAGAATTTGGTTCCCAATCAAATCTTAAGTCATACCGATAATTTCTTACATCAAAATCCGGATAATCATTAAGGCCATCATCATTTGCATCTTTATAAATCCGTGGAAGATTTCCATAATTCATTACAAAATCTTTTTCATCAAATTCATCCACACCTACTTCACCAATGCTGGGCTTTCCATTTCCATCTAAATCGTTATTCTCAAACTGATCCCATTCCCCATTTCCATTTAAGTCAGTAAAAGTTTCACCATCCCATGTTCCATTTCCTTCGCCAAAATCGCCCGTTCCGTCAACACCATCAAGACCCCAATCAATGAGTACTTCACCTTCATCCCATTCGCCATTTCCATTTCCATCAATAAATAATTCTTTACCGTCTAAGGTTCCATTTCCATTCAAGTCAGAAAACATTTCAGCGGATACATCATAGGTTGTTCCATCTGTATCAACGTATAGCCCCCAATCATCATCATTATCGAGACCATCACTTCCCCAGGAATCATTGAAATCTCCATTTCCATTTGTATCAAAAACAAGATTCCCATCATCGTCATATTCATAATCTCCAAACCCAAACTTATGAGTAGAATCAAGGCCAACGCCTACTGTATAATTTGAAGAACCTTCAATGGTACTCCCAAATCTATCTAGCCATGCACTTCCAATTTCATCTGCTTCATCGATGAGACCATCTCCATCATTATCCACATTATCATACCAAATTTCAGCATCATCATCAATCCCCAGATCGATTCCTTCATCGATAGCACCATCCCCATTATTGTCTATCCCATCTGCATATTGTGAACCAATTTTATCTTCTGTTACATACCAAAGTATTATACCATTATCAAGAAAATATCGATTAAACGGGTCACTTTGAGCTTCAGCTACCATGGCCTCTGTTATAATGGGAGAACCTGTTTCAGATGAAAAAGAAGCTATATTGTCACCAAATGTTGCGCCAATCCAACTTTCATCAGCATCGTCAAAATATCCCAACATATCTTCTGTAAAGAGAGGGCTATTCGCTTCTCCTGGATTCCCACCATTATCTAAAAAATTGTGTTTTAAGTTGGGGCGTCCTATAAAAGCAGGATCGTGCCCCTCTAATTCGTCGGCATTATAATGTGTCCAATCTTGACCGCGTAATGCAACGCCAGAAACTTTAATACCAAAATCTCTGTATTTATGTGCGGTACGAAAAGTGAGTTTTTGTAATAAATCAGTATCTGCTTGGTTTAAAAAACCGCCTTGAATATTAATAGATGTTCCTTGAGTACGAAGGGGTGAACTTGTTACAATATTTAATACACCACTATGTGCATTTGGACCATAGAGAGCTGATGATGGGCCTAACACGACTTCAATTTGTTCAACATCTTCAAAAGATACAGGAATGACATTATAAGCTGTTAAGCGTAAGGATGGCACATTTGCCATACGTCCATCAGTTAATGTTAATAATCGTGAGCTAAAGGAAGAATTAAACCCTCGTGCTGTCATATTATAACTATCAATTCCAGATTGGGTAAAATCAATTCCTTTTGTTCCTTTTAAATAATCTCCAAGATTCGTGTTACTTTCTCGTCTAATATCTTTTTTTGTAATGACAGAAATAGCTGCGGGAGCATCTTCAACGCGTTCGCGCCTTCGAGATGCAGTTACAACGTATGTTTCCATCTGAATTGCTTCAGGTGATAAATTAAAATCTTGTTGAATTGATTCATTATAAGGGATGGTTAAATTAAACTCTAACGGTTCAAAGCCAATATAGGTTATTAATATTTTATAATCCCCAGATTTAATATTTGCAATAGTATAGCTTCCATCCATTCCGGTCGCTGCACCCATCGTTGTTCCAGAAAGAACAACATTTGCACCGAGTAATGGATCGCCGTTTGTTTCATCTTTTACATAACCAGATAATGAGCTATTTTGTGCAAGTGCGAAATTTAAAAGTAAGAATATTGGGATTAATTTTTTCATAAGGGTGCCATAATAAAAATGAGCAGTCTAAAATTCAGACTGCTCATTTTATTGTTATTATTAATTAAACGTTGTGAATTGTCACAATTATTTCAACAGGAGCATTTTCCCTGTTAAAGTACGGTTGTCAGATTTCACTTTGTAAAAATACATTCCACTTGGGACGTTATTTCCAAAGTTGTTTTTTCCATTCCAAGTCATGGAATAAGTTCCTGCAGCTAATTTCCCATTATGAACGGTAGCTACTTCTTCACCAAGTAAAGAGTAGATAGTTAAATTCACATTAGAGAATTTTTCAGTAGCAAATTTAATACTTGTTGTTGGGTTGAATGGGTTTGGATAGTTTCCAAACAATTCAAACTTAGCAGCAATCGGAGCATTATCATCTACAGATACAGAAGCTGTGTTATAGAATTTTGGATTCACACGCTGTGTTGTATTATCAGGAATACACACATTGTCTAATTCCCAAATTAAACGACCAGATGAGAATGTATGTGTACTTGGGTCGTATTGTGAATCATGATCTGAATCATCTAATGCTATGCCCATTTGTGCTAATGCACCAAGAGACATTACAACACCAACATATGCTGTTTCTTCAGCACATCCATCCATATCACCTGTTGTCACAAAGCAATTTAGGAATACATCATACAAGTCTGCGCCAATTTGAGCACCGTACGCATTTGCAGTAGTACTGTCAACACCCCACATAGTAGCAACTGTAACGAATCCAGCAGTGTATGCTGCTGTTACATCACCACCTGTTGAATCAAAAACAGCTTCAGCAGCTTCAGTAAACGCTAAGGCGCTAGATAAGAAGTTGTATGTGAAATAGTAACCAGTAAATTGAAACAATTCATCGCCACTAAAAGGTTCTCCGTCGCTTCCAACAGGATCAAATAAATAACCCCAGTTTGCATCAACGAGACCTACAGTAACAGTATCACCGTTTTCATCCACTTCTTCAGATCCTGGCCCACCAATCATTGGGTATGTACCAACATTAATTGGAGGAATTTCTGTATAATATCCTAGAGATTGATAATAAGCAAGTAATGCGGCTGTACCTGCTACAGTTACAGTATCAGATTCAACAGTTGGAATACCAACGCTTCCATTAAGAAAACCATTATCATCTACGCCTAAGCTACTTCCAGTTCCATCGTGAGCTTCCCAGTAAATATCTATATCAGATGTTTGGGATAATGTATTATCTGTGTAATTCACAGTCATTTGACCCCAGTTTTCCATATCAGTCCCTACACCAAAATCAACACCATGTTGCATGGTTGCTAAATCTGGAGCATTAAATTGAGCAAATACATCTGATTGAGTAATTCCCCAACCAAGCATATAAGTGTCTTCATCAACGGGGAGTAATGCTGATCCTTGCCAAGTACCATTTTCAGCAACAGCAGGAATGACAGCTGTCGTTGAACAATCAATGGTTTCTGTCGTTGGATATGTACTTCCATCATTAATAGTGAAATTCCCATCATCATAAAGATCTATATCAATTGCTACACCTGGCGCTGTGGGATCTCCCGTAAGCATATAGCCAAAATAGGCTAATAATTCAGGTGAAACGAGCGGGATTAAAGTTGTTCCAAGTGTATCGCCTGGTTCGTAATTCATCAAATCCCATGTGACGCCTTGCCCGGCGGCAGCATACTCAGAATTTGGCCAAGATGCTGTTACTGCATAAGATGCTTCTGCGCTATCTTGAGCACTGTCAAATTCTCTCACTTCATAGGTATAGTGTACAGTTACATAATTTAACTGATAGTTCCCTTGAATAGATTGAGAAAAAGCAACACCGATAAACATTACAGATGCTAATAGAATGTTAACGAATGATTTCATATATGTACTCCTGTTTAGGTTATTAAAAAAAGAAATGCCTCTCTTTTAAGGATTCAATCAATGTACTTTTGAAGATTGAACTGTCAAAACTATTAATATATTGATATAAAAACCAAGATAAATCAATGTAACAAAAAGGATGGAATTATCTTTGATTATTCTTTTTTCTAGGATTGATTTTCCAAACGACTAAAAGTAATAAAACAACAATGCCGAATGTGAATAACAAATTGGCCAGAATAATATCGTTTTTTAAGACTAGTTTTAATAGTTCAAACATAATTTTGAAAGACTCTTTAAGAGAAAATCGTTAACTTTAACCGTTAAATTTATCACTATTTTGCAATATTACAAGAAAGGACACTCCCCATGAAAATCGGCGTACTGATTAAACAGGTCCCAGGCGCAGAATCAGCGTTACCAATCAATGATAATGAAACAGGAATCCAAGAAGACCAAGCTTCATTTTTAATGAATGAAAGTGATAGTTATGCATTAGAAGAAGCTCAAAAAATTATAGAATTACAAGGAAATGGCGAAGTCGTTGCAATCAGTCTTGGTCCAGATAGAGTACAAAAAATAATAAGAGAAGCATTGGCGAAAGGTGCCGATCGTGGCATCCATTTACAAACAGAATCGAAAGGGTTAACCGACCCATTATCCCTAGCAAAGCAATTTGCAAAAGTATTGGAAAGTGAACAATTTGACCTCATATTTTCTGGGCTTCAATCCGATGATTCTGGAATGGGACAAACTGGAATTATTCTCGGCGAATTGTTGAATATGTCGACAGCTTCTTTGGTCGTTGGAACTGAGTTAAACGATAATACTCTAAAGGTAAAACGCGAATTAGAAGCGGGATGGTCTCAATGGGTGACACTTACATTACCAGCATCTATCAGTATACAATCTGGGTTAAACCAACCACGATACCCATCCCTAAAGGGAATTATGGGTGCAAAGAAAAAAGAATTAACAATTTTCCCAGAATCAGATTTTATGGTTGACGGTGAAAAACAATCTATTCAAAAAATGTTTATTCCTAAAACAGATAAAAAAACTGAAATGATTGAAGGCGAACCAGATGCTGTTGTGGCAAGATTAGTTGATGTATTAAAAAATGAAGTAAAAGTGTTATAGGGGGTTATGATGGATATTTTAGTTGTATTAGAATCAAGTAATGGATCTCTTCATCGCATGAGTCGTGAAGCAATCGTTGGAGCTCAATCATTAGCAGATGAGAATGGTCTAAGTGTTTCCGCTTTAGTTATTGGTATTGATACAGAACCATTAGTTTCAACTGTTTCAGGCATGAATCTAGATGAAGTATTAGTCACAAATCATGATTTATTGTCACCTTACAATGCAGATGGTTTTGCTGAATGTGTCAAGCAAGTGGTAGAAAAGGAAAATCCAAGTTTAGTCTTTGTAGGACATACGTATCAAACAAGAGATTATTTTCCCAAAGTCAGTGCTCGTTTAGATAAGCCTTTTATACCAGATGTTATTTCAATGGTAAAAGAAGGGGATACTTTTGTTTATACCAAAACTGTTTATAACGGAAAATTAGGGTCAAATGTTGTATCAAAAGATTCAGGATGTACCTTAATCAGTTTTCAAGCAGCAGCTTTTTCTGAAGAAAATATTGTATCCGGCACTGCATCAACCCGATCGTTTGATATTGAATTAGAGCCTAGTCAAGTTAGAAGTTCAGCAGAAGCTCCAATCCAAGAAGAAGCAGGTGGTATTGATTTATCAAGTGCAGAATTAATTGTGAGTGTGGGACGCGGAATTGAAAAAGAAGATAATCTTCAAATTGCCAAAGATCTTGCAACTGCCTTAAATGGTGAATTGGCATCATCAAGACCTGTTGTAGATGCTGGATGGTTACCATCATCTCATCAAGTAGGAAGTTCAGGCCAATCCGTTTCTCCGAATTTATATATTGCATTGGGCATTTCTGGCGCGATACAACATGTTGTTGGTATGAAAGGATCGAAAAATATAATTGCCATTAATAAAGATGCTGATGCACCTATTTTTGAAATAGCCGATTACGGTATTGTTGGTAATGTATTAGATATTGTTCCTAAACTAACGGAAGCTATTAACGGATAAATACATTTGCTTTCCCTCATAGAAAAAATTGTTTTTCTTCTTCTTGTAGTAGGTTCAACAGGACTTGCTTGGAAGAATTTTGGGAAAATGTTCAAAGCAATTGGTCGAGGGCCTCGGCCAATACAGTGGAAAAAAACAATCAGAAATTGGCCAAAAGGTTTGGCTGTATTTCTAGGACAACAAACATTATTTAAAACGCGTCCAATTGTAGGTGGCATTCACGCTATAGTTGCTTGGGGATTTTCACTATACATTGCTGTTAATATTATTGATGTTCTTTACGGTTTCATTCCAGGGTTTCATTTTTTCCATGAGCAGTGGATAGGGAAACTTTATCGTATATTTGTAGATTTATTCAGCATATTTGTTATTGTCGGCGTCAAATATTTTGTTTTTCGTAGATTCATTCTTAAAGATCCAAAGTTAGAAACAAACGAACCAGTTCTTATTAGTGAATCCGCTCGTTCTGGGATGAAAAAAGATTCCTTTATAGTGGGCATGTTCATTCTCATGCATATTGGATTCCGGTTTGTGGGCGCTTCTTTTGAAATTGCAGGACATGGCCCTGATCCATACCAGCCTGGTGCAAATCTCTTGGCGTGGTTATGGCAATCATTTGACCCCGTAACAATTATGTATATGGAACATGTATGTTGGTGGTTGGCTTTAGGGCTAATTCTTGCCTTTATTCCATATTTCCCTTATTCAAAACATGCCCATTTATTTATGGGTCCATTAAATTATATGGCAAGGGAAGAACGTCGGTCTCCTGCAGTTTTGGAATCAATTGATTTTGAAGATGATGATATTGAACAATTTGGATCATCCAAACTTGAACATTTAACCCAATCACAAATATTGGATGCGTATGCATGTATTATGTGCAGCCGTTGCCAAGATGCTTGCCCGGCATACACGACTGGGAAAGAATTATCCCCATCAGCAATTGAAATCAATAAACGCTATTATTTAAATGAACATTTAAATGAATTTTCCGCAGGAAAAGATTTAGATGACCCCATGTCAAAATGGATGTTAACAGAAGAAGCTGCTTGGTCATGTACAACCTGCGGTTTCTGTGTTGAAGTGTGCCCGGTGGGGAATGAACCTATGGTGGATATATTACGTATTCGTCAAGATTTAGTTATGATGGAAAGTCGTTTCCCTGAAGATGCGATGGATGCATTTAATAAAATGGAAAACTACGGAAATCCCTGGGGACTTTCTCCTCAAGAACGAGAAACATGGATGGAAGGTTTAAATGTTCCATTAATGCGAGAAAAGAAGACTGCAGATGTCCTTTATTGGGCCGGATGTTCCGGTGCTTATGATAATCGTGGAAAAGATATTTCTCGTGCGGTAAGCCAAATTCTTGATAAAGCAGGCGTAGATTATGCTTGTTTAGGGAATGAAGAAACGTGTACAGGTGATTCTGCCAGACGAATTGGAAATGAATATTTATTTCAAATGATGGCCATGCAAAATATTGAAAAGTTTGAAGAATATGGGATTAAAAAAATTGTTACACAATGCCCACATTGTTTAACAACCCTTAAGCATGATTATGCTGAATTGGGGACAGAATTGGATGTGGTTCATCATTCTCAATATATTAATGATTTGGTAAAAGAAGGAAAAATCGATCCCCAACCATCCATCACAGAAGATGTTACCTATCATGATGCTTGTTACTTAGGTCGCCATAATGGAGAATATGATGCGCCTCGGGAATTAATCCAATCTGCACTCAGTGAGGGAAAATTGGTTGAAATGGATCGCAATAAAGAGTCTGGGTTTTGTTGTGGTGCAGGCGGTGGAAATATGTGGTATGAAATTAATACAGGCGATAGAATCAATTATGAACGCTTCAAAGAAGCCGCTGACACACACGCAACGACTGTTGCCACAGCCTGTAATTTCTGTAATATCATGATGGAAGATGGATTAAAAGTCACGGGACATGAAGAAAACATGGTTGTGAAAGATGTAGCGGAATTAGTATTAGAAGGTTTATCTGACACTTAGACAAACCATTCTTCCTAAACTATTTAATTTTGTGTTATAATTACCCACTATGAGTAACCATTTTTCCTTATCATTTGAAAAAGACGAATCCTTTTCATATTCTCGTGAATCCATTTCGCAATTATCTGAATATGAAAAATACGAATTATCTTTTCACCCAGAACGTCCAAAGTATAAAAATTATAGATCTTTTTTTTCTGATGTAGAAGACGTTTTTACCGATGATCATTTTGGAGCATGCTTAATACAAACACACCGAGCTTCATTGGATGGAAATAAGGTAATGCTAATAGGTCAACAAAGTGGCCCATCTTCCAATTACAAAAAAATAATGGATACACTAAAAGACCCAGCCGCAATAGAAAAATGGAATCATGGAATGCCTGTTCCTTATTCTTATGAGCGCGCGGTGAAGGCAATCAAACTTGCAGAAAAAGAGAATCGAACCATTATCATTTTTGTTGATACACCTGGGGCTGACCCGACAGAGCGGTCCGAATCTAATGGGATTGCTTGGCGAATTGGAGACACCATTCATGCCTTAGCAGATGCCAATGTTCCAACAATGGCTGTTATTATGAACCGAGCGTGTTCGGGAGGCGCCATTGCATTAACGGGGTGCGATGTAACACTCGCCATGGAATATTCAACCTATTTAGTGATTACTCCCGAAGCGTGTTCTTCCATATTATTTCATACACGATCGCGAGCGAATGAAGCAGCTGAAGTATCCCAAATTACGTCTAGAGAAGGATTTCATCATGGCATTGTAGATGAATTAATTCCAGAACCGGATGGACCGGCACATCGATTTAAAGATTCTGCTTTGGCCTCAGCTAAAAAAATAATTCAGAAACATCTTCATCATCTATCAATCCAATCGAAAGAATCTATTTTTGATGAACGCGTAAAACGGTGGGAGAAAATAGGCCAATGGGATACAGAAACAGATCATGAAATTGCTTCTATTCAGAGAGTCGTATCGCGTTTGCCCAAACCTAATGAGTCAGGATATGTCAAGCGTCATCGAGGCTGTTATGATGAACAAGGAAATCATGTGTATGACCCGGTTCATTTTGAATTATTAGAACAAAATAATTTTGTTTGCCAAACATGTGGGAAGCGGGTAGCTCGTCCGTCTGCATGGGATTATTTAGAATGGCTTATTGATAAAGATTCATTCAAGGAACATTTTGAAACAAAGTATATTGTTGATAAAGATATTTTATTGTTTCCTGATTATAAAGAAAAGTTAATTCAAACGCGCGAAAAAACGGGTTTAATGTCAGCCATGTTGACGGGTGATGCAACACTTAATGGAAAACCCATTGTAGTTTGTGTCACAGATTTTGGATTTTTAGGTGCATCTTTTTGTATGAGCACAGGCGAAAAAATTTGGCAAGCAGCTAAAAAAGCAATCAAACTAAAAGTACCACTCATTATCCAAGCAGCGGGTGGTGGAGCCAGAATGCATGAGGGCTGTTCATCTATGGTTAGTATTCCAAAGGCTCACGTAGCCCTTTCTCGTGTAGAACGTGCTGGTCTTCCTGTCATTACACTTATTACAGACCCAACACTTGGGGGCGTTGCCATCGGCGTTGCATCTCGTGGGATACAATTATTTGAAAAAAATGCAGGGCATATTGGTTTCTCCGGAAGACGTGTTATAGAACAATATACCGGGAAGAAAACATCTCCCGATTTTCAAACTACAGAATGGTTACAAAAGCATGGACATGCGGAGCGCATTGTGGCTCCAAAAGAATTAAAAAATTATATAAAAAGTCTTATTTAAAGATGCATCACTTCGGTTGATGCTTCCTCCACCCATTCATACTTAGCCATGAATGCGCTTCATCCATTTTTTGTTTATTTAAGAGAAAATAAACAATATCCTTTTGTTTGGGAGTATACAGGTTGTCAATAGGCTCTGTAGATTTTCCTCTGCGGATAACAATAGGAAGAAGAATACCAATCATATTTGGATCTGAAATGTCATGATTTTGCTTAGATTCGTGGTACATATACTGTTGACATGTTGCAGAATTTTGGCGTAGCCATTGGCTCCATTGATCCATATCAGCTGCACGTCCAAACGGAATGCGGGCGCCTGTTTCCATAACCATTTTTCGAGTAATGCCTTCTGATCTATTTTTAATTCCAGTAAGAATGGTCATATTTTTTTCTAAATATTTAGCTCGTTGAGAGAATATAAAATTCACTTCTTCATTTCCTGACAGAGCAATAATCCCTTTTCGCGTGCCTGGTTCAGCTCGCTGTAATACCCGTTCTTCTAAAGCATTTCCATAAAATACTTTTATACCTTCATTTTCGGCTTGCCGACATGCATGTGGATTTTCATCAATACAAATGACTTCTTGTCCGTAACGCTTTAAAATACGCGCAAATAGCCTAGCGACTCCATGTGCACCTAAAATGATCCAACCGGATTCACTTTTTCGTTTCAGCGATAAGGCAGATGCAGCAAATCCTCCTGTCAATCCAGCAAATAACACAGTAATAATAATGACTAAAAATACAAGCGCTCGTAGTTGACTTCCTTCATATCCGTGATTATTTAATTCAAAGGCAAAGAAGGATGCGACAGCTGCAGCAACAATCCCTCGTGGAGCAATCCAAGAAATGAGTGTTTTTTGTTTTAGATTTAATGAACCGTCAGAAGTAGAAATAAAAACACTTACTGGCCGAATAATAAACATTAATACTAAAACAGTAAAGAGACCCATCATTCCGAGAGATTGAATTTCTGCCAGTCGAACATCTGCAGCTAAAATGACAAATAACATTCCAATCATTAAAACAGTCAACTGTTCTTTAAATTCTAATAATTCCCGATGGATATATGTTTTTGAATTCCCCAATACCATTCCTGCAAATGTAACTGCTGCGATGCCACTTTCTGGGCTAACGGTATTCGATATTTGAAATAAAGCAAACACCCACGATAAAATGAATACATTCTCCAATCCATCTGATACAAGATTGCGAAACCGGAGGATGAAACTCATTATAAAACCACCAACCAATCCTAAAAGAGTTCCGATTACAAGTCGCGTTAAAATATGCCAAATACCAAAAATAAGACTCAATCCGGATGGACTAATGGCTATTTCGAGGGCGACGACTGCAATGATGGCTCCGATAGCGTCGAGTAAAATACCTTCAGCTTCTAAAATAACGCTAACGGAATGGTGAACCCGAATACGTTTTAATAATGGAGATATAACCGTTGGTCCCGTTACAATAACGAGAGTTCCAAATAAAATTGCCACACGCCATTCCCATCCTAACAAAAGTTTAGCACTTAACGTTCCGCCAATAAATGTAATAAGCGCACCAACTGTAATGAGTCCTTGAATGGAGCGTCCTTCTCTTTTTATTCGACTGAATTTAAGATTCATACCGCCTTCAAAAAGAATGACAGCAACCGCAAACCCCACAATAATATGTAATGATTCCCCTAGGCTTTCTGGTTGAATCCAATTAAGCACATCCGGACCAAAAAGCATTCCTGAAGCGAGTAATAAAACAATGCCGGGAATACGAATATGACGAGCAATGACCTGAGCGGCCATTCCTACAGCCATGGCGAGACCAATAGTAAGAGCTGGATTATGCATCAAAAAAGTTACAAGAAAATAGTGAGTAGATTCGTCTAAAAATGAAACTACATTTTAAAACCTGAAGATAAAGCATACTTCTCTAAACTTTCTCTAAAGTCAGGATGTGATATTTTAATAAGTTCTTTTGCTCTTTGTCCCATGCCTTTATGTTGAAGTTCTGCTACTCCATATTCCGTTACAACCCAATGAACATCGCCCTCACTCGTAACAACGCCAGCACCTTGCTCTAAAAATGGAACAATTCTAGACATACGTTTCCCGGCAATTGTAACCGTAGAAGGGAGAGCAATAATAGGTTTCCCCCCTTTTGACATGGAAGCACCGCGTATAAAATCAACTTGTCCACCTATACCGCTATAAAATTTCTTTCCTATGGAATCAGCACATACTTGTCCTTTTAAATCAATGGAAATGGCTTGATTGATTGCAACCACTTTTTCATTTTGGCATATATTAAATATATTATTTGTAAATCGACTAGGACGCATTTCAATGATGGGATTGTGATGAATCCAGTCATACATTTTTTGGCTTCCCATGACTATTCCACTGACTACTTTTCCCAAATTGATGGTTTTTTTACTATTATTAATCACACCCTTTTCAACCAAATGCATGATTCCATCCCCTATAAGTTCTGAATGAACCCCTAGATTTTTATGATTATCTAAATTATGTAATACAGCATCTGGAATACTTCCAATCCCTACCTGAAGGCATGATCCATCTTCTATGAGTTCAGTAATATGTGAGCTTATTTTTTTCGTTATTTCATTTTCTTTGGATTCTGGAACCGTATAAAGTGGTCTATCAATTTCAACAAAATAATCAATTCTATTTTTATGAATAAAACTATACCCTTGTGTTGTTGGTACTTTGGGATTAACCAGCGCAATGACCGTTTTTGCTTGAGTAATTGCTTCTCTAGCTACTTCTATAGATGGCCCTAAACTACAATACCCTCTTGCATCTGGCGGACTTACATGTATGAGCGCTACATCAAGTGGGTGATTTTTGATATAAGAAGGAACTTCAGACAAAAAAATAGGAATATAATATGCCCGTCCTTCATTAACAGATTGTCGAGTATTGGGGCCAATGAAAAAGGCATGATGAGTGAATGTTTTTTCCATCCCCGGGAGGGTGTAGGGAGCCGTTTCTTCAGTGGAACCAAGTGTTAGAATATGAAAAAGTTGAACATCGGACAATTCATCTTTTCTTAAGGTTAAACTTTGGATGAGTTCTGTTGGTACATTGGCGCCACCATGAATATATATCCGATCATTGGATTGTATTTTTTGAGTTGCTTCAGTCAATGTTGTTGATTGATATGACATAATAAATGTTTCTGGTTATAAATCTAGAAAAGTCACTACTTTTAAAAAGGCTTTACTTGGAATTTTTATCAATGAATTATCCTCTAAACGAAGAATATAAAATGGCCCATTATGAAGCATATATTCACCCTCAACAATAGCAGTCTTTCCTAATAATTCTTGATATGAAAATTCGATACGACCACTAATCGTTGATGGATTAATATCTATGGTATAGGTAGGTTGAATGAAAGATACTTTTTCCCCATCATATAAAATATGGTCTTTTGAAATAGGAATCGTATGCTCAGGTAATAATGTATCGGAAATATAGGTTGTCCCACATCCAACGATTGAGAATCCGATGAATAAACTCAATAAAATAGGCGAATATTTCACATGAGAAATTACGCACCTTTTATGGGAAATATCTTCAGATTAGAAATTTAAACTGAATTGCAGACCAGCAGACTGTGATGAAAAATCTATGCCGGGAGAAACCGAAAATTGTAACTGTTGTCCATATTTAAATCGGACAGCATCTCTTTTATGAACAATTGTTTTCCATCCATGAAACCAATCATATAATACATCACATACTAGAACAGCTGCTCCCAGTAAAATGAGACCGCCACCAGAACCTTCACTTGCCATATTTAATGGAACAAGTTTGTATCCAATATCATCTCCAAATTGATTGATGGGAATTTTTTCAAACCGTTTTTCGTTTTCTGCCCCTTCATTTAAAATCATAACATCGTAAGGGGAATCTTCCCACCTTTTTTCTTTTAACATTGCGCCGCCTGCTACAATTGAAATAAGTCCACCAATTCCAATCATTCTCAATTTTTTGGCTGTTTTGATTTCACCTGCATATTGGTGAACAATCCCGGGAATAGGGATGGAAGACAATGCCAACCCAATGGTAAGCCTTCGATTCATATCTTGATATTCTTCAAAGGTCATATCTGCGGGGACAGGGTAAAGAGGTGTTTCGCTCAGAATATCACCTTGAGGAATATGTTTACCCATTAAAAGGGTATTCATAAAAAGGATGAGAAATAAAGCTGCATTTTTATTCATTTTGAGACTCCTTTTTTCAATAAGAGAAATTACATCATTATTTTAATAAAATTATTTTCTCAGTTTGCATTGTTTCCCCAGATATCAATTGGACAAAATAAACACCGCTTGGAATATGAGACGCATTCCATTGGACTTCATGATTACCAGGATCCATTTTTTCATCCAACAACGTTTCCACCATGCGACCCGTTATATCGTATATGCGTAAGGACGCAATTAATCGCGTCTCTACAGGAACATTAAACTGGATTGTGGTGGTTGGGTTAAATGGATTAGGAAATATATTTGTTATTGAAATAGTAGACGGTATCAATTCAGGTTCACCTGCGGTCTCTAGTGCTTCACCTTCATAATAGAGGCCAAAAAGAATCATCATTTCATCGGTACTAAGCAGGCCAAAATATACTGTTTCATCTGTATCATTGTAGAAAGTGGCTTCTAATTCAAGTCCATCACCTGAATGAAGTACAAGTGGCGGATCATATTCCACAATAGGCGGATGTTCCCAATCCATGGCTAAATATATTTGTTCTCGATAGTCCGGGTCAGATTGGGTTACGAGATATATTTTAAAATCCAAATTCAATTTATGCGCATGAGACCATAGTTGAAAAATGGACATTGTTTCATTTGTCCATTCAATATGGTTTATGGTTGTTGTATCTCCAGGAGGAAGAACAAGATTGTCAGCATTTATTTGAAGTATTTCTGCAATATGATTTACGTCAGAAGGATTTACAAAATGATAATTATTATATACTTCTCCCTGAATGGTTTCATCAGAATAATTGGCATAATGGGAATTCAAATCAAAGCCATATGTAGGATCAATTTTAAGTGCAACGCCTTCCGGTAGTGAATAATCAAAAAAACGTGTTTGCGATCCAGTAATAAACTTATTGTAAGCCATATAGGCTAAGGTACCATTATTATAACTTCCATCTTGATTATACAAATCTCGATAAACTTCAGTAGGTGGAAGGGGGAGTGGTAATTCATCATCAAATGTATAAGTAACAAAATGGTGACTGCCTGGCGCCATGGCAGTTTCGATTCGATTTATATAGAGATAATCTTGAGTATCTACTTCAGTAAAATAGAAAAATTCTCTTTCAGATTGAGGTGAAACATCAAAAGGTCCAATATGGAATTGAACTCCATTTTCGGGGATAGGAAGTGGTGCAAAATCAGGTATTTCAAAAATAGTGGTATCTTCTAATAATACTTCTGATGCAACATTCCCAGAATCAGGCGCACCTGCAATGATCCATTGGCGAATAAATTCCAACTGTCCGTTGGTTAAAAAATCCATCCCCATGGGCATGATGCTTCCATATTCCGGGTGATCATCATAAAAATGTTCATAATTATTGGCATTTATTTTTTCCCAAAGGAAACTATCATAAACACTGGCAATACCATTGGTCCCAACTAAAACTAGACCATCTTCAGCCGCATGAATATTTGTGGGTGTTACATTTATAAGTTCTTCGTAGGCAATATCTTCTGCTAAAATAAGTCCTGATTGTTCAGCAAAATATGAGCCGTGGTCGTGGCACATAATACAATTGGGTTCAAAAATATCATTTTGAATAATGTCCCATGTAGATGTTTGTGCCCATAAAACAATCGGCAATAAAAGGTAAATAAATCGTGTCATAACCCAGTTTCTCCTAGGAAGAATCTATCATAAAAATAGGATGCAGGTTACGAAATCTTATTTTAGTAAAATCAGTTTTTGTGATTGGATAATATTCTTGGAATGTAGGACAACAAAATAAATTCCACTTGATTGATTTGATGCATTCCAAATTATTTCATGATTCCCTAGTTCCATTTTCCCATCCACCAATGTTTCTACCAATCGACCGGTTATGTCAAATATACGTAGAGACGCGGTTAATCGCGTCTCTACAGGGGCATTAAACCGGATCGTGGTGGTAGGGTTAAATGGATTCGGGAAGGGTTTTTTTAATGCAAAGGTATAATGTGGACGGTACGGCTTCGTATTCAAATTATCACATTCACTCGTATCTTCCACCACTCCTTCCGAAACAAAATTTTGCCACCCATCCCCAACATTTCTGGAAGGGAACCACGAGGATGAATCAACAATACCATCAAAGCATTCATAGGAACCAATCTTCCATATTGATTGATCCCCAAACCAAGCAATACTGTCTGGGAGCGATAAAAGATCAACAGGGTGGCTTGAATGAGCAGAATCAGGTAAACGTAATTCGATTGATTTGATAAAAAAAGAATTGAGAAAATCCCAATCCAACACTTGTGAGTGGCCAGCGCCCTGTTCTACAGCAAGACTCCATTTTGCTCCAAATGGACGATGATCCAAAAAAATACGGGTCAGATTAGTGATGCGATAATCTAAATCTTCTTCTCCGATGAACATGAGTCCTGGAACAGAAATAGCATCACCGGCATCTGTTGTATCGTGGTAACCCCCTTTTTGGGTTATAAATCCAATGACTCTATCCGGATTCCAAATGGTATAGTGGTAAGCGAATTGACCGCCCCAAGAATATCCATTTATAAAAAATGGAGCAAAGGATAATTCAGATCGCCCAGTCATTTCCACAAATCCATTCATGGCGTCAATGACCGCGTCTCCCACACCGGTTTCCATATGCATATTATCGAAATGAGCACCCATTAATGCAAATCCAGATGAATCGCATAATGCTTTTAACATGTCATCATTAACAATATTTCGAGAATCACCATGCCATGGATGCATGAAAAAGTAAACACCGCGAATCGTTTCTAAAGAATCATTGATAACTATTCTGAAATCAGCATATTCGTAGGAATCGTTCCCTTGGGGTGGGATAGAAATATCATAGATCTGTGCTGATGCAACAGAAAGAAAGATGGTGATGGAGAGTAGGAATGAAAATCGTGAATTGGATGGAATCGTCAAAAAGGACTCCTAATACATTAGTCTAGATGGACTAATTCTATACCCGATTCTTTTGCATGTTTTATGATACGTTCATCTCGGTAAAATTCATCAAAATAAATGACCTTTATACCAGAATTTGCAATGAGTTTAAAACAATTATAGCAAGGGGAGGCTGTCACAAATATTTCTGCACCATTAATTCCAACACCATTTTTTGCCGCTTGAACAATGGCATTTGCTTCTGCGTGAGTGGTCCTTACACAATGACCGTCAACCATTTCATGGCCCACTTCATCACAATGGGGAAGACCTTTAATGCTTCCGTTATAGCCAGTCGATAAAATGGTTTTATCTCGTACAATAACAGCACCAACATGCTTACGATCGCAGGTAGATCGCGTGGCCACTTCTGTGGCAATATTCATAAAATATTGTTCCCAACTTGCTCTATTCCTTTTATCTGCCATGGGATGAATTTATGAAAGCAGGTTATGAATTAGGATTATTTTTGAGAAAAGATTTCCACCGCATATCGTGGTTCGCCATAATAAATCTTTTTAGCGAATTGAGATAAATGAGCTGTAATGATTAAATAAGCCCACGTTGGAATAGGAACATCAGAACATCCTTTAATAATGACTTTCTTGTCTGTGTATTGCGACCAATCTAATTCTGCCACTTGTTTTCGAAATGATTTTTCGCGTAAGATGCCGCCGTCAAGGAAATGATCGAGATATATTGTTTCTAAAGCCATATAAGTCTAAAAGTAGGTTTGTGTTTGTTTAATAGCTGAGCACAAAGTATCAATATCCTGTTTGGAATTATATATATGAAAACTAATCCGAGCTGTAGATGGTACACCTAATTTATCCATAATTGGTTGAGCACAATGGTGCCCAACCCGAATGGCAATATTATCTTGGTTTAAAAAAGTGGCCAAATCGTGGGCATGAATTCCATCTATATTAAAGCTAATAACGGGGCCACGATCTGTTGGTCCGTATATTTTAATTCGATCGATTTTTTCTAATTGTTCTAAAGCATAGTGAGTTAATTCGTTTTCAATCGATTCAATTGTATCGATTCCAACACCTTTCATATAATCAATGGCTGCACCCAAACCTACAGCTTGTGCAATATTCGGTGTTCCTGCCTCAAATTTATATGGAACATCATTCCAAGTAGATTCATTAAGTGTTACTTTATTAATCATTTCTCCGCCACCAAGAAATGGATTCATGTTTTCTAACAGGGATGTTCTCCCTACAAGGACACCTACACCTGTTGGCCCCAGCATTTTATGACCGGAAAAAGCCATAAAATCGCACCCAAGTTTTTGAAAATTAACGGATTTGTGAGGCACACTTTGGGCTGCATCTAATACAATAACGGCTCCAACTTCTTTTGCTTTTTGGATAAGCATTTCAGCAGGGTTAAGTGTTCCCAAAACGTTGGATTGATGCACCATAGAAAAAAGTTTTGTTTTGGATGTAAAGTAATGATCCAGATGATTCAACTCTAAAAGTCCATCTGTATTCATTGGAATATATTTGAGCGTAGCTCCAGTCTCTTTTGCTAGCAATTGCCATGGGATTAAGTTGCTGTGGTGTTCCATTTCTGTAACGAGGATTTCGTCACCCTTTTGAATATATTTTCTTCCCCAAGCATAAGCAACAAGATTGATGGATTCGGTGGTTCCTCGGGTAAAAATGATGTTTTTTTCGGAAGGTGCATTTACAAATTGAGCACATTTTTTGCGGGCACCTTCATAGGCATTTGTTGCTTCTTCACCTAGGTGATATAAGGCTCGATGGACATTTGCATTTTGTTTTTCATAAAATGTATTTAAAGCATCTAATACACCTTTTGGCTTTTGTGTTGTGGAAGCACTATCAAGATAAACTAGAGATGGATCATGCGAAAAAACGGGAAAATCTGATTTAAAGGATAACATGAAATTAATATAATCCCAATTCGAGACGAGCTTCTTCTGTCATCATATCGCGATTCCATTGTGGTTCCCAAACCAATTCTACGCTAACATCTTCAACACCTTGAATGCCGTTCACTTTACGTTTCACTTCATCTGCTATAATATGGCCCATACCGCAACCGGGAGCTGTTAATGTCATTTGGATCGCCACTAATTTCCCAGATTCCATATCAGAAATTTCACATCCATAAATAAGTCCAAGATCAACAACATTTACTGGAATTTCTGGGTCATAACACGTTTTCATTTGGTCCCAAACCATTCCTTCAGTAAAAGGTTCATTTGTATTTTCCGGTTTATTTTCTTTATGTGTTTTAAGCCCAAGAGCATCTGCATTTTCATCACGGATTTGAGCCATATTACCACTAATTAATACGGTATAATTCCCACCAAGAGATTGGGTGATTCTAACAAGTTCCCCTTTGAGTAAAGTGATAGATTCACCGGAAGGGACAAGATTAGCTTCCACATCTCGTGAAAGTTTTATTGAATCAGTTGGGTGTGTCATTTTGCTATTTCTCTTTGAATTTTTTCTACTGCATTTGTGAAACCATTACTCCGTTGCCCACTAATAGAATTTCCTAATCCAATAGAATTTAATAAATCACTTCCCTTAATAGACATAATTTCAGATTGCGGTTGGTTGTGAAAAAGTCTTTCTAATAATGATAATAATCCTTTCACAATAAGGGCATCCGAATCAGTTTGAATCGAAAAGGTGGTATCATCATTTTGAATTATTTTTACAAATGCGTTTGAAGCACAACCATGTATTCGATTTTTTTCAATTAATTCATCAGCTGGGAGTCCTTGGGACTTTTTCCCAAAATCAATGAGTTGAGCATACTTATCCTTTGGATCATCAAAAAATTGGAATACATCTTGAATGTCTTGAAGGAGATGGGCAATGGGAAGGGTTGTCATGCATCATCCCCTAACCATTGATTGAATTGATCATCAATAAACGAACGAGTAGAATCATGTCTAATTGCAGTCATGATTTCGTTAGCAAAGCCACGGACCAGTAAATTTTTTGCTGCCATCACATCAATTCCACGAGAACGTAAATAAAATAGAGCTTCATCATCCAGTTCGCCTGTTGTTGACCCATGAGAGCACTTTACATCATCAGCATAAATTTCTAACTGCGGATTTGAATTCATAAGGGCATTTTTAGATAACAATAAATTTTTGTTGGACTGCGTTGAATCTGTTTTTTGTGCTTGTTCTCTTACAATCGTTCTTCCATGAAAGACACCGGTAGAATTATCTTGTAAAATGGACTTAAAATTTTGCGAACTTGTGCAATGAGGTACTTGATGATCTGTTATAATATGATGATCTAAATGTTGATTATTTCGAGAGAGAGCTAATCCGTTTAAGTTACAATCTGCGCCTTCTCCTTTTAAACGGGTAACCATATTTAATCTGCCTAATTGGCCTCCATCGGCATATTGAAAAAAGGTATATTTGCTATCTTGGTTTTGTTCCACCTTTATATTTGCCATGCTAACAGTTTTTGGTGAATTGGATTGGATACGAATATGGTTTAATTGTGCGTTTTTGTCTAGGTTAATAAATGTTGACCCATTCTCAAAAAACGATGAAGAAACACCAATATGGTGCTCAATAAAGGTGACGAAACTTGAATCTCCCACATCAATATGAATTCTGGGATTTACCATTATTGGTTCATTACTATTTGATATAAAAACCATACGAACCGGGGGTTTAATAGCCATATTATTATCAATGACCAGCGACATGCCACTATCCATAAATGCAGTATTTAATAAATCGAAAGGGGAATCATTTGCTTTATCATATTTCCATTCTTTGGATTCTAAATAGTCTAAACCGGACATTAGATTTACTCCAGATGGAATATGAGATATATCTTTCTGAAAATGTCCATTATAAAAAATAATATTGGCAACATTGTCTATATGAAAAGGAGATAAATCTATTTCTTGTTTTGGCCCATCCTGTAATTCAGATATACGGTAAAATTCTTTTTTAAGCGAAGTTAGGTTTGTGAATCGCCAATCTTCCCATTTTTGAGTAGGAAACCCGCATTCATTCAATTTTGAAAATGCTTCTTTTCGTATTGGATGAAGGGTTGATGAAAAATAATCTCTATTCATCATCTTTTTAAATTCGGATTGAAAATGGGAAAGGCTCATGATTCTAGCCAGCTATAGCCTTTTTCTTCAAGTTCGTGCGCAAGTGTCATGTCTCCAGACTTTACAATTTCTCCATCAATAAGGACATGGATATAATCTGGTTTTAAATAATTTAAAAGACGTTGATAATGGGTAATCACTAGAAAAGAATTATCTTTATTGCGATATTGATTAACTCCATTGGCAACAATCTTTAATGCATCAATATCTAAGCCAGAGTCAGTCTCATCTAAAATAGAAAGAGATGGTTCGAGTGTAATCATTTGAAGAATTTCATTTCGCTTTTTTTCTCCACCAGAAAAACCTTCATTTACAGCTCTCTTTAAATAAGATTCATCAATATCAACTTGCTTAATATTTTCTCGAATTAATTTTAAAAAGTGCATTGAATCTAGCTCTTCTTCGCCACGATGTTTACGATGTGCATTTAAGGCCGCTTTTAAAAAATAAGTCAAATTAACACCTGGTATGACAACAGGGTATTGGAAGGACATAAAAATACCGTCTAAAGCGCGTGCTTCAGGACTTTTGTCTAGAATGGATTCCCCTTTATAGGTTATATCACCTTCCGTAACATTATATTGATCTTTTCCGGTTATAATATTGGCTAGTGTACTTTTCCCCGATCCATTTAGGCCCATAATTGCATGCATTTCGCCTGGTTTAATATTTAGGTTAATTCCTTTTAAAATAGATTTACCATCAATACCGGCTTTTAGGTTATTAATATTTAACATGGTTTATCCAACGCTTCCTTCTAAACTTATTTCCATTAATTTTTGTGCTTCCATTGCAAATTCCATAGGTAATTCAGCAAAAACATCTTTGCAAAATCCATTTACAATCATGGATACCGAATCCTCTGTAGAAATCCCTCTTTGATTACAATAGAATAATTGGTCTTCTCCTATATTAGATGTTGTTGCTTCATGCTCCATTTGAGCAGTAGGATTTCTTACATCAATATAAGGAAATGTATGTGCGCCGCATTTATCCCCAATAAGAATAGAATCACATTGAGAAAAATTTCGGGCATTTTCAGCACCTTTCATCATTTTAACTTCACCGCGATAGGTGTTTTGTCCCTCACCAGCAGATATCCCTTTTGAGATGATGGTGCTTTTGGTGTTTTTTCCCATATGAATCATTTTTGTTCCTGTATCTGCTTGTTGATGATGGTTTGCCATTGCGACTGAATAAAATTCTCCAACGGAATGGTCACCTTTTAAAATGCAACTTGGGTATTTCCATGTGACAGCACTACCTGTTTCAACTTGTGTCCATGATATTTTTGAATGATCATCCTTACATATACCTCGTTTTGTTACAAAATTATAAATCCCACCTTTTCCCGTTTTTGGGTCTCCAGGATACCAATTTTGAACAGTGGAATATTTAATAGATGCATTTTTATGAGCAACCAACTCAACCACAGCAGCATGGAGTTGATTTTCATCGCGTTGAGGCGCTGTACATCCTTCTAAATAACTTACATAACTATCATCGTCGGCCACAATAAGTGTTCGTTCAAACTGACCTGTATTTTGGGCGTTTATTCTGAAATAGGTAGATAATTCCATGGGACAACGAACTCCTTTTGGAATATAGACAAATGACCCGTCACTGAATACTGCTGAATTTAATGCAGCAAAATAATTATCAGTATAAGGTACAACAGAGCCCAAATATGATTTGATTAATTCTGAATGTTCATGTACAGCTTTTGAAAATGGCATGAAAATGACACCATGTTTTTTTAATTCATCTTTAAACGTTGTAGCAATAGAAACACTATCAAACACAGCATCAACAGCTACACCCGAAAGCATTTTTTGTTCTTCTAGTGGAATTCCAAGTTTATCGTAAGTCCTTAATAATTCAGGGTCTACTTCATCTAAACTCTTTAATTCTTTCTTTTTTGGTGCAGAAAAATAACTGATATCTTGATAATCAATAGATTCATATTTTACTTTTGCCCAGTTAGGCTCTTTCATATTTAGCCAATGATTATATGCCTTAATTCTCCAATCTAATAACCATTTTGGTTCGTTTTTCCGCTTAGAAATGGTACGGATGACATCTTCATTTAAGCCCGGGGGTAATGTATCTTGTTCGATTTGAGTAACAAACCCATATTTATAATCTTGGTTTAGATTATCGTCAATGATTTTTTGTTCAGTACTCATGGCTGATTACGATTTTATAAATTGAATTAAGGAATTAAACAGAAAAGCTGGTGCCACATCCGCAGGTTCGTTCTGCGTTTGGGTTTGAAATTTTAAAACCACCATTAAGCATATCATCAGAAAAATCTACTGTAATATCTTTAACGTATAACCAACTTTTCAAATCACAGTAAACTGTTAAACCGTTGCTTTCAAACACTTTATCAAATTCACCTTGTTGGTCATCAAATGACATTTTGTAAGTCATACCAGAACATCCACCACCTTCAACACCCATTCGAAGTGCAAACCCATCTTTCCCTTCAGAAGACATGACACCAATTAGGCGATCAGAAGCTTTTTTGGTTACAGTTATTGAGCCGTCTATTATTGAAGATTTATCATTCATATGCGCTACTCCCAAGTTTCATTTTCTTTAGGTGTTGGATTTGCTTGCGTTGGAGGGAACCCCAATTTAGTTCGGGCTTCGTCTGTCATCATTTCTGGCTGCCAAGGTGGGTCGAAAGTGACATTCACATTCACGTGTCCTGTCTCTTCCATAGCTCCGACTTTTGTTTCAATGTCTTGAGACATATGATGCCCCATGCTACACCCGGGAGTTGTTAGACTCATGGTTATGGAAATATCAGATTTGTTTTCATTCCCTTCAATAATATCAATACTATAAATTAGACCAAGGTTCCATAAATCTACAGGAATTTCAGGATCGTAGCATTGTTTTAGCACATCAATAATTTTTGGTTTTAAAGTGTCACTCATGATAACCTCGTAATATCTTGTAATGAAATATTATTAAACATATCTCGAATTGAATCATTTATGCGCTGAATTGGAGTCCGGATAGCACATGATTGTATTTGCTCGCAATCTGTATCAAAAGAACAGTCCATAAATCCCATGGGACCTTCAATGATTTCAAAAAAGGTAGTCATTTTTATCGTTGAAGGATCTTTTTTTATTCGATAACCGCCATGGGGTCCTTTTACAGCTTCAACAATTTCTGCCCTAGCTAACAGTTGCATTGTTTTTGCCAATAATTCATATGGAATACCATTCTGTTGCGAAATTTCCTTGACTGACGTCAATGATTTATTCCCCTTTAATTGCATTTGGCTAAGAGCAATGAGAGCATATTCGACTTTTCGTGTAATCTTTAACATAAATACGACTATTTTAGTCCTAAATATTACTTATAAATAATTCATGAACCTATTTATAAGTAGGACTATTTAGGTCGGATATAATAGATAAACGTTATACGATTGAAATAAAATGGTTTTTATTGGTAGTTATTTCACCAATAATAGATGCTTCGGATTGAAATTGATTCAAAAATATTTTCGCATCTGCCTTAGGAAGAGAAACAAGTAATCCACCAGACGTTTGTGCATCAGCAACCATATATTTATCCACTTTGGATAGTCGATTTACAAATGATGTAAATGGAAATACATAATCTAAGTTGCGTTTTGTACCCCCTGGGATTATATCAGATTCTGCAAGGTCTTTTACTTTAGGTAAAAAAGGTAATTGATTGAAAATAATTGTAGATGAGACACGACTTGCTTCACACATTTCTTTTAGGTGTCCTAATAAACCAAACCCTGTTACGTCGGTTACAGCGTGGACCGTTAAATTTGAAAGTACCTTCGCGGCATATTTATTTAACATGGCCATAGAGTTTGCGGCGGCATGTTCACTTTCTTCACTTGCAACACCTTTCTTTACGGCTGTTGCTATTATTCCTGTCCCCAACGGCTTAGTTAATAAAAGAACATCTCCTACCTGAGCGGTTGAATTTTTCCACATTATATTTTCATCAACTTCACCTGTGACAACCATACCGTATTTAGGTTCCTTATCATCGATAGAGTGGCCACCTACAATTGGGATCCCAGCTTCCGTAGCTTTATCAGCCCCGCCTTGCAAAATGGTTGACAATGTTTTTTTAGGAAGATCGTTAATGGGGAATCCAACAATATTTAATGCGAATAATGGTTTTGCCCCCATAGCATAAATATCAGATAATGCATTTGCGGCGGCAATTTGTCCAAACAAATATGGATCATCAACAATGGGTGTGAAAAAATCGACAGATTGCACAAGAATTTTCCCGTCATCAAGACGGACAGCGGCGGCATCGTCTGCGCCATCAAAGCCCACAACAACGGAATCATTTTTTGGTAATGTAATATCGCCCAAAACTTGGGCGAGGTCTTTTGGACCTATTTTACATGCTCAACCAGAGCCATGGCTCATGGTTGTGAGTCGTGTTTTTTCTTTATCTGTCATAGGGTGAATTTAAAAAATGATTGAGTGAAATCTTGTAATAAAGCTATTTCTTTTTAATGTTATATACATTTTTTACGAAGCGTCTTCTGCTAATGTAATTAAACCATCATTCGGTGTAAGTGTAATCATTTCTGATTTATCAGGTATAAGTGAAACACCAAATAATTTATCTTTATTCCCTTGATCTGCGTGGAATTGGATTCCGAGACAAACTTCATTCCTTAGGACGGAAGCTTGAGTGCATGCTCCATATGGTATTGTAATTGATTCTTTTCCGTCGAATGAAAAATAATAGGTTGCTGGTTTAATATATAACTCACTTCCATCAGCACGAAAAAGATCATCATAAACATCTAATGCCATAGGTTCTTCAGAAACCTGTGCCATGATTTGTGATACAAATTGGTTTGATACCATGAAATCTTCGACACCACTGTTTAAAATAATATCAATATTTTCACTATCCATGACTTCTGTAATCAATTTAGGCCATTGAGAATGTCCTGATTCACGTAGGATTTGTCTGATTCTAATTAATAAGGAAATAACAAATGCATCCATTTCTTCAATTGTATTTCCACCTGGAGATAGAATAAGTAAACTATCAAAAGACTGAGGTTTTATTTGGTTTAATGCCCCCAAATCATTTAAATCAATTTGTTCTACCGAAAGGGCGATTGAAGAATGTTTTTCTTTTAATTTTTCAAGAACAGGATGGATTAATTCGATTGGTTCTGACGTGAATGTCTTAATCTCTGATTCAGCGGGTAAATATGTACATAGACGTTCCATAATAATATCTGTTTTTGGTGTCCAATTCAATAATGCAATTTTTTGAGTTTGAATTTGGGACTCTACCTTAGGAATATCTGTTTTAGATGATTTGAAAACAGGTTCATTAAAATAAAAAATTGTTGAATCATCTTCAGCGAAAATAATTAATTCATCATGTTCTCCTATGGGCATTTCCATGGAAGGATTTAGTAATATTTCACCACGAGAAGAATGGATACCTAGAGGAACACTTTTTTTAAATCGGTGGATACTTTCCCCAAATGTTAATGTGCCCCCCCAACCATTATTCGGCTTATAAAAATAAAATTCATTTCCATCAAATCCAACCATGTCACTATACACAACTGATAAGCCATTACGGCTTAAGGCTAATTGTGCAATCATTCGAGATAATACGCTTACTTCATTTAATGCTTTTACTGTGCCTGACGTAATATTTTCCGCCAATTCGCGATCACGATTTGAATGTATTTCACACACAATAGGAGGATGATCATGTCCATCACACGCTGCAATAATCGACATGATGGATTTAAGAACGAGCGCATCTGCCAACTTCAACTCTTTTTTGGATTGCCAGCTGGCGGCACTATTCATAATTATAATTGATTTAGCGCGGTTGGCTTGCACTTTTTTAAGATTATTAATATTTGTTACAACACCGGACCTAGTAATAATGCGGGTAGTTTTAAAATCAATATTTTGGTCACGGATAAGATTATCCATTTCTTCTTTATCATTTTCAGCTAATATGACAATAGCCGCATCTGGTTCAGATTCATTTGCTTCCACTAATTCTGGAATAATTTCCATTATTCTATCACCAAATCCGAGAATTAACGTATGTTCATTTTCTAGTACGGTGCTTCTTCCACGTCTAAGTTCTGCTAATTTTGATTCGAAAACACTTGTAATAAATGCAACCATACTTGAAAATAGGACGAGACCAACAAGAACACCTACGATTGAAGTTAATTTTGCTAATCCATTGCTGTCGCCATCCGTTTCAGCAGCAGATCCTTCCATAACAGCAACATAAACTCTCCATGGTATTTCCATCCAACCGCTTAATGTTTCATCTGGGGTAAATAAATTTGCTAAAACCCTTAAAATGACAATAAAGAAAAATCCACCTATAAATAAAGCAAGTAATGCTAAAAATATAGAGGCACTTCCTTTTGCCATAAAGTTATCGATACGATATCTGGCGCGTTGATTGAATGGATAAGGTGATTTATGATTCATGTATTTAAGCCTTTTGACGGCCTAATTTTGAAATGATTTACCCATTATTCAAAAAGGAAAACACAATTAATTTATACTTGTTTAAATAATGTCTTTACCGCCTTTATAAACTCTTGGTAAATTTGACGCTAGTTTGAATATACAAATGGGAATAAAACCACACTCACCCGAACACTCGTCTTTTATCGAACCCCTATAAACCCCAAACCTTATGCCAAAAACTACAAAAATTTTAGACCTAGCTGTCATTCGATTTGCCGGAGATTCTGGCGATGGAATGCAATTAACTGGTGGACGCTTTACAGATACGGCCGCTGTTGTTGGAAATGATATTAGTACTTTGCCCGATTATCCAGCTGAAATTCGTGCCCCTGCCGGATCTCTAGCAGGTGTAAGTGCTTTTCAAATTCAATTTAGTTCAAAAGAAATTCATACACCAGGTGATACGCCTGGCGTATTGGTTGCTATGAATCCAGCAGCATTAAAAGTGCATTTACCAGAACTCATTCGCGGTGGAACTATTATTTTAAATACAGATTCTTTCACTAAAAAGAATTTGACTTATGCGGGATATGAAACAAATCCGATTGAAGATGGGTCTTTAGATGATGAGTATACAGTATTTGCCATTGAAATGAATAAAATGGTTACTCATGCTTGTGATGGTATGGATATACCAGCAAAAACAGTTCTTCGAACACGGAATCTATTTGCTTTAGGTATTCTATACTGGATGTATGACCGTCCTCTTGAGCCTACAGAAAATTGGCTTATTACTAAATTTGCAAAAAAACCTGAAATTGCTGAAGCAAACAAACGTGCTTTAAATGCTGGCTTTAATTATGGCAATACCGCAGAAATATTTACTACTAGGTATAAAGTAGAAAAAGCAACATTACCCTCTGGGACATATAGAAATATTAATGGAAACTATGCCACCGCTTTAGGTGCACTTGCGGTTGCGGAAAAAGCAAATTTAAAATTATTTTATGGCGGATATCCAATTACACCTGCCAGCGATATATTACATGCAATGTCTGCTTGGAAACAATTTGGAGTAAAAACATTTCAAGCTGAAGATGAAATTGCAGGTATAGCGTCAACAATCGGTGCTGCTTTTGCTGGAAATTTTGCAGTAACAGCAACATCCGGCCCGGGAATTGCATTAAAATCTGAAGCTTTAGGGTTAGCGACTATTACAGAATTACCATTACTCATCATTAATGTACAGCGTGGAGGTCCCAGTACAGGATTGCCGACCAAAACAGAACAATCTGATTTACTTCAAGCTATGTATGGTAGAAATGGCGAAGCACCTATACCTATAATAGCAGCCGCCACACCTGGAGATTGTTTCCTTGCTGCCTATGAAGCAGGACGCGTGGCGTTAAAATATATGACACCTGTATTTTTACTTACAGATGGATATTTAGCCAATGGATCTGAGCCTTGGAAAATCCCAGACATAAATGCGCTTCCAGAGATTAATACAAATCTTGTGGATTCTATAGATGATGAATCTTTTTTGCCTTACCAACGGGATCCAGAAACATTGGGACGACCATGGGCGATTCCCGGAGTTGCAGGATTAGAGCACCGAATTGGCGGATTAGAAAAACAGGATGGAACTGGAAATGTAAGTCATGAACCTGAGAATCACCATAAAATGACCCAGTTACGCCAAGATAAAGTGGACAGAATTTCCCAAGAAATTTCAAAGACTAAAATTATAGGCGATGAAAGTGGCGATCTATTAATTTTAAGTTGGGGAGGCTCTTCAGGTTCTGCTAGGTCTGCTACAGAACAACTGCAGCTTGATGGTTTATCGGTCTCTCATGTAAATATTCGATGGATAAATCCATTACCTAATGATTTAGAGGGCATATTGAAGAAATTCAAACATGTGCTTATTCCTGAAATTAACAATGGTCAATTGATAAAAATTATTCGATCAGAATATCTTATTGATGCTATTGGGTATAATATGGTTCGTGGAAAACCGCTGCGTGCGAGTTTAATTGTTGAAAAAGCAAAAGAAATTATAGGATAATCCAATGACACAAAAAATTGAAATTGCACCCTTAACAAAAAAAGATTTTGTCTCAGATCAAGCTGTGCGGTGGTGCCCGGGTTGTGGTGATTATGCCATTTTAGCTCAAACGCAAAAAAATATGCCAACCTTTGGGCGTAAAAAAGAAGACTTCGTATTTATATCAGGAATTGGGTGTTCAAGCCGATTTCCCTATTATATGAATACATATGGTTTTCATTCTATTCATGGTCGCGCTTTACCCATAGCATCTGGTGTAAAACTTGCAAATCCAGATTTATCTGTTTGGGTTGTTACTGGAGATGGAGATGCATTATCCATTGGCGGGAACCATTTTTTACACGCTTTAAGACGAAACATGGATTTAAATATTTTACTTTTCAATAATCGAATTTATGGGTTAACTAAAGGACAGTATTCACCTACTTCTGAAGTAGGAAAGGTGACGAAAGCTTCTCCATATGGTTCATTAGATTACCCATTAAATCCTCCTGCTGTTGCTTTAGGGTCACAAGCTACATTTGTTGCTCGAACAATAGATCGTTGGCAACCACATTTGGCATCCATGATGGAAAGAGCGTATGCACATAGCGGAAGTTCTTTTATTGAAGTATATCAAAATTGTCTCATATTCAATGATGGTGCTTTTGAGTCTTATACCGGGGCCGATAAGTCTGAAAATGTTATTGAACTAAAACATGGCGAACCCATGATATTCAGCAAAAATTCTAAAGGAATTAAACTGGATGGATTTACACCCGTTGTTGTTTCTATGGATGAATATAGTGTTGATGATTTATTAGTGCATGATGAAACGAATCTTGATCTTGCCAATATTATTTCAAACTGGACGAGTAATCCAGTTCTGCCTGAACCGATTGGCGTTATTTATGCTGTAAATAAACCTTCGTATAATGAAAAAGTAGATGAACAAATTGATTTAACAATTCAAAATATGGGAAGAGGTAAACTAGAAACCTTATTAAACTCAGGTGATACCTGGGTTGTGGAGTAAACCATGTCAACACGAACCGAACAAGATAGTTTGGGTCCAGTAGAAGTTCCGTCCGACAAATATTTCGGAGCCCAGACGCAAAGATCATTTAACAATTTTAAAATTGGCGACGAACATTTTTCCAGAGAATTTATTCGAGCATATGGTATTTTAAAGAAAGCAGCCGCCACAGTGAATAATCGTCTAGGAAATTTGGACGATACGCTTAAAGATGCTATTCATAATGCGGCAGATGAAGTGATTGATGGAACTTTAGATAGCCATTTCCCATTAGTCGTTTGGCAGACGGGAAGTGGAACTCAAACGAATATGAACTTCAATGAAGTTATCGCAAATCGTGCCATTGAAATGATGGGTGGAGAATTAGGATCAAAAACACCGGTTCATCCAAATGATCATGTGAATATGGCTCAATCCACAAATGATACATTTCCATCAGCTATCAACATTGCAGCAGTTGAATCTGTTACA
This sequence comes from uncultured bacterium, assembly GCA_964525185.1. Classification (GTDB taxonomy): domain Bacteria; phylum Fidelibacterota; class Marinisomatia; order Marinisomatales; family UBA1611; genus JABHGY01. The sequence goes on along the minus strand of CAZGFQ010000015.1, from coordinate 7,146 downwards.
TCTCATTTATTGCCTGCCCTCAATAGACTTAAAGATGGGCTACAAGAAAAATGTGATGAATTTGCGTCTATCGTCAAATTAGGGAGAACGCATTTACAAGATGCGACACCTCTTAGTTTGGGGCAAGAATTTTCTGGTTATGTGTCTATGATAGATCATGGCATTAAACGAGTTGAAAATACACTTGATCATTGCTATGAATTAGCCATGGGTGGAACAGCTGTCGGGACCGGTATCAATTCTGTTGAAGGATTTGGTGAAATGTCAGCAGAAGCTATATCTGAATTAACAGGTCTTCCTTTTAAGACAGCTCCCAATAAATTTGAAGCTCTTGGGGCGCAAGATAGCATTGTTGAACTATCGGGTGCGTTAAAAGTGTTGGCGGGAAGTTTATTCAAAATTGCGAATGATATTCGGTGGTTGGCGAGTGGTCCAAGATCAGGAATTGGTGAAATTATTTTACCTGCGAATGAACCGGGGTCTTCCATCATGCCAGGGAAAATAAATCCAACCCAATGTGAGGCTATGACGATGGTTTGTACGCAAGTGATGGGAAATGATGCTACGATTTCTATTGCTGGTGCTAGTGGGAATTTTGAATTAAATGTTTTCCGCCCAGTTATGGCTCATAATATTTTACAATCCATTCGATTACTCGCAGATGTATCTGATTCATTTAACACAAATGCAGTTAAAGGGATAGAAGCAAATTCAGAACGAATTGATTACAATTTATATAATTCTCTCATGTTGGTGACAGCTTTGAATCCTCACATTGGATATGATAAGGCAGCAAAAGTCGCCAAAACTGCTTATTCAGAAAAGAAAACATTGAGAGAAACGATTATTGAATTGGGATATTTGTCCGGCGAAGAGTTTGATCGAGTCGTACAACCAGAAAAAATGATTACTCCGCGCAAAAGGGATTAATCATCTTTGGAACTAAAGTCTGATTATTTCCTATAATACCCATTTCGTATTAACCTCAGAAAAAGGAATGGGTTAAATTCTATAATGGCAAATAAAAAGCCAAAATTAGACACAGCAAAAATCTTTCTTCGTAGCTTAATGGTAGTGCTCTTTGGCGCTATTTTAGTGACAGGTTTTGTTATTTACCTTGCTCAAGATTTACCATCATTAGAGCAATTGGAAAATTATGATCCAGATTTAGTTACACGAATTTATTCTTCTGACGGCCAAGTGTTGGATGAACTTTTTGTACAGAAAAGAGTATTCGTTGAACTTGCGGATATTCCCGTCCATATGAGACATGCAGTTGTGGCTTCTGAAGATAAACGGTTTTATGACCATTGGGGTATATCTTTACGGAGTGTTTTTAGAGCTGTGGTTGTCAATATTGTTTCTTTTGATCCCTATGCTCAAGGGTTTAGTAGTTTGACCCAACAATTGGCTCGGAGTTTATATAAAACCATCGGATTTGCAGATAGTTATACACGTAAAATAAAAGAAATTATTACTGCAGTACAGATTGAGCGCACATATACCAAAAATGAAATATTGGAAATGTATCTCAATACGGTTCATTTTGGGCACGGAACGTATGGTGTTGAAGCAGCTACAAAACGGTTTTTTGGAAAAGAGTCTAAAGAATTAACAATAGATGAATCAGCAATATTAGTGGGTGTTTTACCATCTCCTGCCAGCTATTCACCCATACGACATCCTGAGCGTGCCATCCGTCGGAAAAATACGGTATTAAGACTCATGAGAGAGCAAGGGTATTTAAGATTAGCGGAATACAAGGAAGCAAAATCTAAATCACTTGAAAATATACACGATGAACCTAAACGAGGAACAGCACCTTATTTTACAGAATATGTTCGCCGGATTTTAGAAAAAGAAGATGAAGCGTTGGGTGTGAATATTTACAGAGATGGATTAAAAATATATACCACATTAGATTCAAGATTACAGGCTATTGCGGAAGCAGCCGTTTTAAAGTCCATTGAATACAATCAAAATAAATTGAATAAACGGTTATTTAATGATCGTGAAGAATTTGAACAATTATCCTATTTAACCATTTTCCCAGAAGATTCTGTAAAAATGATGTTAAAAGGAGAAATGGAACTTTATAAAGATTTGAGAACTAAATTATTGGTTCAGAGTGCTTTTATTGCGCTAAACCCAAAAAATGGTTCAATCCTTGCGATGGTGGGAGGGCGACCTGATTACCATGACCAATTTAATCGATCCGTTCAATTAAGACGTCAGCCAGGATCTGTTTTTAAACCTTTTGTTTATACCACCGCACTAGATAATGGTTATCCTGTAACGGAACAATTGCTTAATCAACCGGTTGTTCTAAATGTACAAAATATGGATGGATCATGGGTGAAATGGAAACCGCAAAATTATGATTTAAGTACAGGTGGTCTTACAACACTTCGAGAAGGTTTAAGAAAATCCATGAATCTTATTTCTGTAAGAATGGTTCAGCAAGGATTTGCCCCGGCAGAACAGGTGAAAAAGACGTCTCAACGGATGGGAATTTCAACTAATATTCGTGCCGTTGATGCTATCGCTCTTGGGACATCGGAAGTGATTCCCATTGAAATGGTAGCTGCCTATTCTGCATTAGCAAATAAAGGCGTCTATTCTGAACCATTTGGCATACTTCGGATCGAAGATCGATATGGGAATGTGTTAAAAGAATTTGGTCCTAAAAGGGAAGAAGTATTAAGTGCAGAAACAGCCTATTTAATGACGGATCTAATGCAAACAGTTATGAACCGCGGGACAGGTGGAAGTGCTCGGTGGAAATATTTATTTAACCATCCAGCTGCCGGGAAAACGGGAACCACTCAAGGTTGGAGTGATGCATGGTTTGTTGGATTTTCTCCAAATATTGCTGCAGGTGCTTGGTTTGGTGTGGATGATTATAGAGTGAGCCTTGGAAAAGGACAGGATGGCAGTCGAGCTGCTTTACCTGCATGGGCCCGATTTATGCGTGATGCACATAAAGAATTGGGATTACCCCATGATAAATTTGAACGCCCAGAAAATATTATTGATTTTGAAATTTGTTCTGTGACTAAATCATCTCCTTGGCCTAATTGTCCATTAGAAACAGAAATATTCAAAAAAGGAACTGAACCTACACGAAAGTGTAAAATTCATAAAACGTATTAAAGTTCTTTAGTTATAACGAACCAAGAATTAATGTATTTTCTTGGGGTTCATCTCCAATGTCAATTGCATCATTGAATTGAATTAATGCTTTTTCGATTCCATCTTTATTAGAATTGAATAAGCGGGCAATGGGTTGGCCTTCTTTGACTTCACTTCCAATTTTATGATAGAATTCCACACCAGCTGTGAAATCAATCATATCATTTGGGTCCTTTCTACCACATCCCATTTCAACCATTCCCCATCCAATTTTTTCTGTATTCATGGATTGAATTATTCCATCTTTGAATGCCACAAAATTTAATGTGTCAGATGGCGGGCATGGATTTCCTTCTAATACGGATGCATCTCCTTCTTGTATTTCAACCATTTCAACAAATTTATTAAATGCATTTCCATTTTGAATAAGCGCATTAAGTTGATTTATGGCATCCTGTTCATTATCTGCTTTTTTCCCTTGGATCATCAATTTTGAAGCAAGGGCCATTGTGACATCCATTGTATCTTTTGGTCCACGTCCTTTGAGGCAATCGACTGATTCTTGAACTTCACACCATACACCTGCAAATTGGCCTAACGGTTGATTCATACTTGTAAATACAATATCCGTATTTACATTAAATGCTGTTCCTATTTTTTTCATCCATGACCCTAATTCTTCTGCTTGTTCCATGGTTTTCATGAATGCACCTGAACCTGTTTTTACATCTAGGACCAATCCATTAATGCCTTCAGCTATTTTTTTACTCATGATAGAACCACAAATTAATGGGATAGATTGAACGGTAGCTGTTACATCGCGGAGAGCATACATTTTTTTATCAGCTGTGCAGATTTCGCCTGTTTGACCAATAATAGCACACCCAATTTGATCAACCCACGATTTAAATTTTGACAATGAAACTTCAGCTTGAAATCCTGGAATCGCTTCTAATTTATCAATCGTGCCACCTGTGTGACCTAAACTTCTTCCTGCTATCATGGGAAGGGTGAGGCCCGCCGATGCAAGAAGTGGAGCAAGGATGAGTGATATTTTATCCCCAATGCCACCCGTACTATGTTTATCTACAACAGGTGTTGTTGTTTGGGAAAAATCCAATGTTTCTCCTGAAGCAATCATGACTTCCACTAGGGCAAACGTTTCTTCTTCCGTTAATCCATTGAAATAAATGGCCATCAGCATAGAAGCCATCTGAGAATCGGGGAGTTCTCCAGATGTAAATGATTCTACAAACCATTTCATATTTTCCCGTGATAGTGGGTTTCCGTCTCTTTTTTGTGCAATAATTTCTGCGGGTATCATGTGTCGTCCTTATGTTTGAATAATGTGAATTGTATGGGTGCCTTTTCTCGTACAGTATGTAATGTTAAATAAAGGGATATAACTAAAAAAATCGCATTGGGTGTCCACATTCCAATAGCGGGGTTCACCAAATTTCGATCTGCCAACTCTTCCCCTCCTATTAAGAAAATATAATACACGAGGAAGAAGCCAAAACTTAAACTGGTACTTACTGCAAATCCACCCCGTTTTGCCATGGTTCCTAAAGAGGCACCTAATAGCACAAATAATATACACGCAAAGGGAAGTGAGAATTTTTTATGCATTTCAACTGTATATTTATTACGACTTTTTACATAACTCGTAATCAAATTAAATTCATTTTTAAGTTGACGTTCCAACGTTTTCAGTTTTCGATTCTTTTTATTTAATGCTGCTTTTGATAATGTTGTATCCTGCGCAATGGAATCTCGCGCTGATTGAACAAGGAATAATCCTCCTTCTAATGTTCCTGGAGAAATGGAATCTTCGAGGACACGGTAGAAAGATCCAGATATTCGTTTTTCAACAACTTGGATTCGTTTTTCATAACTTTGTCGTTTCTTCAGCATCATGGGAACAGTCATTTCTCGATCGGTACGACTGGAGGAATCTCTGCGATTTAACAGTAAATCATCGGCCGCAATTGTAATAATATGTTTTTCAAATGCAATTCGCCTATAATGTGAAAAATCTTTTAATTCTAATTCATGGATTTCCCCATCGTGAAGGGTTAATACAAATGCATTAGAAATAACATCCAACTTTCCTTCTTTTGCATGAATACTTGTTTGGGATTCTTTTCCTTTTTTGGAAAAAATCCGTACATCTTCCATCATGTCGCCATTTTTACCGCCAATAATCATGCTATAGTCTGGGAGAACATCTAGGAAAAAGCCGGGTTCAATATTCATGTCCGGGCGTTTTCGGTAAATGTCTCCAGAGAGAAGACGCGCTTTAAAATTCATATCCGGTAAAATGAAATTATTGAAATAAATCAGAATAAGGCCAACGGTGAGCCCGAATGTGAGGGCAGGACGAAGAATAGATAAATAACTGATACCGGATGCACGCATGGCATTTATTTCATTATCTTCTGATAAACGCCCGAATGTCATTAACGTGGAAAGTAAAACAGCCATTGGGACGGATAAAGCTAAAATCCACGCAAGATTTAAAAAGAGATATTCTAAAATAGTTATAACATCAAGCCCTTTCCCTAAAAACCGATCCACAGCTCTAAGGAGGAAATTGACAAAAAGGATAAAGGTAATCATTCCTAATGAAAAAATAAACGGGAGCACCAGTTCCTTAATAAAATATCTACTGAGAAGTCGCATAGGTGAAATTACAAAAATTGTTGTTGGTCTTGTCTAAAAAAACAAATGTCATTACGAGGAGTGTGCGACGCGGATATCTTCTCGATTCCTAGGATAAATCAAGACCCATATCGGGCTCTCGCAGTGACAAACAAAAGGAGTGTCGTTCCTGGCGCCGACCAGGAATCCATGCTTTGCTTAAACATCAATAATTGTGGTTCGGTATTTGTTTTAAACCACCCCTTATTCCCCTCCTTATATAAGGAGGGGTGATTGTGTACATAACGTAAATTATGTGAAAAAGATTAGGGTGGTTAAAAAAAATAAATATTAATCGTTTATATGATACAGATTATCTGGTGAAAGTTAGTGGAGACTATGAATCCCCCTAATTGTGGAACTCGCAGTGACAAACAAAAGGAGTGTCATTCCTGGCACCGACCAGGAATCCATGTTTTGATGTATCACCTGAATTAATGGATTCCGGATATTTTTTCAAAATTGCGGAATGACAGCAAGACTAATGTCATTTCGAGTGAAAAACCCATTTATAGTATAATGTAAAATTCACACCAACGAGAAATCTTCTCTAATGATTCGCGATCTATCTCTTGTGTAATGGATGTTTTATCGGAATAGATTCATCACTGGATAAATGAATACCAAAAATGTCATGGACGGGTTTTCATTTGTGAATGACAGCAAAGCGTAAAGTCATTGCGAGGAGTTTGCGTCGCGGCAATTCCCTTAATTCCTAGGTTAAACCACAGTCGAAATTGAGCGATTTACTGTAACAGTTAAATTAAAATCTTCATTAACAAAAGTGGTAGATTAAACCTTCCTTTAGTCAAATTCAAAATGTGTTATAAAAAATGATAAATGCCCAAATAATCAAAAAGTTACAAAAAGATTCTTTATTATTTAATAGTCATCTTCATGGATTAACCCATTGGCAAACAGTAGAAAAATATGGATTATATTTGGCAAAATATTCTAAGGCAGATGTAAGTGTTGTTTCATTATTCGCCTATTTCCATGATTGTAAACGAGAAAATGAAGACTATGACCCAAAACACGGTTATCGTGGAGCAGAATATGCAAAAGAAATAAGAACGCTTATTCCTTTGACCGATGACCAATTTGATTCTTTGTATAAAGCATGTGCAGGCCATACAGGCGGATTAAATGCATCAAATAATACCATTGCCACTTGTTGGGATGCCGATCGTTTAGATTTAGGTAGAGTAGGCATTCTCCCTGACCCAGATTTATTATTTACAGATGAAGCAAAACGTCTTGCTGAAACGGGTGAATGGCTAAAATTGATATGAAAATATTTTGATTGACAATTTG
>CAZGFQ010000014.1:0-48656 GCA_964525185.1 uncultured bacterium | reverse complement strand
AAATCCCATCATCTAAAGAATGAGATAATAATTCATGGCCAGTCCTTCTAGACCATGCATTCATATCATTAATAGATCCTGGATCTGTGGCTTCCATTTTTAAAATTTGACCTGACTCCATTGAGTCTACTTGCTTCTTTGTTTTTAAAATCGGTAAAGGGCAATTCATACCTTTACAATCTAACTCTTGATCAAATGCATTTTCATTCATGCTAATTCCTCTCTTTTTTGATTATTTGTTATGTCCCATTCCCCGGACAATACTTTCTCCTGCACATCTGCCATACAGTGGATTATTTTTACAATAAACTCATTGGCTAATGAATAAAAATAACGAGTCCCTTCTCTCCTATATATAACAATGTCTCTATCATGCATTTTTTTTAAATGCTGGCTTACAACAGGTTGAAGCATATCCAAATGTCTTTGAATTTGTCCTACTGTTTTTTCGCCCTCATCTAAATATTCAACAATTTTTATTCGATCAGGATGACCCAATGTTTTTAATACTCGCGAAGCCGTTTGTATAAATTCAATTGAAATCTGTGTTTTCATTTAATAGCTCTATTGTACATCTATTTATCCACTATTGCTATATAGCAATAGTAATATATAGCAGTTTTACTATATTATATGCAAGATTTTTTTATATAAAAATAATAGCAACATAAGGGAGTTGCTATTTATTATAAGTAAAATGAAAACTTATTGTTAATGTGTTGATGTTTCAGACATCAATTCAGCTAATGATTCAGTTTCTATAAATGAATGTGCATCTTTAATAATATGACCCCACTTATGGTGAAATGGGCATGGATCATCATCTGAGCAAGCATCGAAGCCAAACCCACAACGCTCACATCCAGCCTCTGGGCCATCAATCGCTTCTACAATATGAATTAATTTAATGTCATCTGCTGGTTTAGATAATTGTATACCACCATTTCTACCACGAGTTGTTTTTAATAAATTGTGTTTTCCAAGTGTGCGTGTAATTTTAGATAAAAATGATTTTGGTATTTTATATGCTTCTGCAATTTCACTCACCATAATCAAATCTTCTTGATTACTTTCTGCTAAGTAAATCATGGCTTGTATGGCATATTTGGCTGATTTTGAATAAAACATGGCATTAAGATATTATTATCTTATTTGATATTATCCAAATTTATCATAGAATCAAAGAACTATATTTAACCATTCATAAATAGATTATGTCACCTTCTATCCCCGCATCAGCATATATTTTAATCGGCGGAAAAAGTATTCGCTTTGGTTCACCCAAATGGCAAGCGGAAATTCAAAAGAAATCCGTATTAGATATTTTATGGAATGTATGTAACCTATTTGAGAATCGTTATGTAGTTGGGAAAGAAAAACCCATCCATTTAAATAAACCCTTTATTCAAGATGAATTATTAATTAATGCACCCATTAATGGTTTGTATACTGCGTTAAATCATTCTAAAACTGATTGGATATTTTTAGTTTCTTGTGATTTACCATTAATGACATCACATATTATTAAATTACTTTGGGAATCAAAAATAGATAATCGTGATGTAATAATACCTATTGCTAATAAAAGAACACAAACTATGTGCGGATTGTATCATAAACGAATATTACCCATACTCGAAAATGAAATTCAAAATGAGTATTATAGTATTTACAAATTGTTAGAGAAATCGAATCAAAAAAAAATCAATTTTGGAGAAAATATTCATTTTACAAATATGAATACCCAAGAAGATTTACAAACAATCCAATCATATTTAGACGGCTAATTATAACAAATCTAGTTTTTCAATTCGCCTAGTATGTCTATCACCAGCGAAGGGTTCCACAAGCCACATATCAATTATATCAAACATTTCATCTTCTTCAATAAAACGAGCTCCCAAAGATAAAATATTTGCATTATTATGTTCTCTCGATAATCGAGCAATTTCTCTTTCCGAGCCATAATAAACAGCTGCACGTGCTCCCTTAATTCTATTTGCAGCCATCGCTTCCCCTTGTCCGGATCCCCCTAATATAATGCCTCTACTTTCAGAATCATTTGCAACAGCCTTTGCACATGGAAATATAAAATCAGGATAATCATCCATTGCATCATATTCATAAGCACCATGATCTACAACTTCAAATCCTTTTTCAGACAAATATATTTTAATGTTATCTTTTAATTCAAGTCCTGCATGATCTGTTGCTACATGTATTTTCATTGCATTTTCTCTATAATAAGGTTGATAAATGATTTCGAATTTTCTTTTCTGCTTTTTCTGGAGTAAAACCAAATGAATCAGCTAATTCATTTGCAGGTGCTGATGCTCCATACTGGTTGATAGCAATCGACAAACCATTAGGTCCAATATATTTTTCCCACCCAAAGGAGATACCAGCTTCAAAGGATATTATCATTACTCCACGTGGTGGAATGATAGATTGTTTATAATCATTTGATTGTTCTTCAAATAATTCTAAACATGGCATACTAATGATTCTTATACTTTTATCTTCCATTCGCTGTGCTGTTTCGACAGCCAATGATACTTCTGACCCCGTTGCTAAAAAGATTAAATCTGGATGCCCTTCACAGTCCTGGAAAATATAAGCTCCTTTACTAACTCCTTGTGTTATATCGGATTGATCTAATTGAGAAACAGGTAACCCTTGTCGAGTTAATAATAAAGCACTTGGTGTTTCTTTTGATTCAAGGGCAAGGGCAAAACAAGCAGCTGTTTCTTTTGCATCACCCGGGCGAAAAACATTATAATTTGGAATTGTTCGTAATGCCATTGCATGCTCAATAGGCTGGTGAGTTGGGCCATCTTCGCCTACATAAAAAGAATCATGTGTAAATTCATGTATCACTCGAATTCCTTGTAAAGCAGCCATTCTAAGCGCAGGCCGTTCATAATCAGAAAAGACTAAAAATGTGCCACCAAATGGAATAAGTCCACCATGTAGCGCTATTCCATTCATTAATACAGCCATAGGAAATTCTCTAACACCAAATGCAAAATTACGTCCGCCATGGTTAGCCATATTGAAATCACCATACATTTTTGCAAAATTACCTGTGTAGTTTGATGGTTCTAAGTCTGCAGATCCACCCACAAGGTTTGGTAATTGTGTTGCAAAATGGTCTAAAGATGTTCCAAATGCCTTTCGAGTCGCAATCGACTCACCTGCATTGAATTCTGGCAAACTAAATGAAGGTAATATTTTGCTAATTGTTTGGTCCCATAAATTTTTGAAATCATCATTCTCAAACGAAGTATTAAGCTTGTTATTCCAAACAGAAATATGCGTTTTTAGTGAATCAAAGCGTGATTGATAATGACGTATAATTTCATCAGGAGCATAGAATGAATCTTTTGGTAATCCCATTTTCTCCTTGGTTGCATCAATTTCGTCTTGTGGTAACGGTGCACCATGTGTTTCATGATCTCCCTCACGTGTTGCTGTCCCCTTTGCCATAGTCGTTTCACCAATAATTAAACTTGGAATATCTATTACTTTGGCTGTTTCAATCGCATTTCGAATCGCTTCATGATCGTGCCCATTAATGGTATGGACATTCCATCCCAAGGCTTCAAATACACTCGCGTAATTAGTAGAGTCCGACCGTCCTATTTTCCCTGAAATTTGAGCGTCATTGGAGTCATAATACATAATGAGTTTTCCCAATTTCCAATGGCCGGCTAATGCAGCAGCACCAAAAACAATTGGCTCTTGCAAATCACCATCTCCTGCTAAAATATAGGTGTAATGATTTATTGGATTTGGTTTTGTTAATGCATCAAATGAATGGTTCAAAATTGCTTCCGCAACTGCCATTCCAACTCCCATGCCTACACCTTGACCTAAAGGTCCTGTTGTGCATTCTACACCCGGGAGTTCAACTTCAGGATGGCCTGGTGTTTTGCTGTTAAGTTGTCGAAATGATTGTAAATCTTCTAGTGTTAACCAGCCATTCAAATGTAATAAAGAATATAAAAGCATGGACTCATGACCCGCAGAAAGTACAAATCGATCTCTATTTGCCCAATTTGGATTATCAGGATCTAGCTCTAAATAATTTGAAAAAAGAATATAGGCAAAATCTGCTGATGACATAGCACCACCCGGGTGACCTGAATTTGCTTTCCTAACGCCATCCATGATTAATCCTTTAATCACATTAACACTAAAGTGGTCCTTTTCCTCAGCTGTCCATTCTAAAAATGTATTTAATTCTTTATATTCTCTCATGATGCTCCTAAATGGTAAAATTCTTGAATTGTTTTGATTGGGTTTTCTGTTTTAAATACAGCGGATCCTGCAACAAGAACATCCGCTCCATTTTCTATAATTTGTTTACAATTATGTAGCTTAACGCCTCCATCTACTTCAATAAGGACTCGCTCTAAACATTGATCTTTTAAATAAGTGTTTAACTCGGAAATTTTTTCATCTGATCCGGATAAATACCCTTGCCCTCCAAATCCCGGTTCCACAGTCATAATTAATACGACATCTATTTCATCCACATATGGATAAATGGCATCTAAAGGAGTGCTGGGCTTAAGTGAAATTCCTGCTTTACATCCACATGATTTAATCAGTTGAATAATGTCGGATGGTGCATCTGTTGCTTCGATATGAAAAGTAATTATATCAGCTCCAGCCCGCGCAAATGATTCTACCAATTTCTCTGGTTCAACAACCATCATATGTACATCCAAAACTTTATCTGTTAAGGGTCTAATTGATTTTACTACAGGTGGCCCAATCGTCAAATTAGGAACAAATTGATTATCCATTACATCCACATGAATCCAATGAGCTCCCCCATCTTCACATTGTTTAATGGCTGTCTTTAAATCAGAAAAATCTGCTGATAATATAGATGGAGCTAGTTTCATAAAATGTTAATATTGTATCTTTTATTAATATTGAATTTATTGAGACCAAATTAATGGATATAAAATTATTTGAATCTTTTTACTCTTTTGGGCCTAATGCTTGATCCAAGCGAATGAGGGATTCATCAAAATTATTTTCTGTAACCTGAATGGGCTCTTTAAACGTTATTTGAATTGTGGCATATGGGAGTGGTACCCTTTTATTATCCCAATTATTTTTTAGTTGAAAAAAATGGTTTCCAGAAATTTCAATAGGGATGATTGGCTTTTCAGACTGAAGACTCATATGCAAAACTCCTTTTTTTACCTTAAATATGGGCCCTTGTGGCCCATCCACTGCAATAGCTGTAGAGCGCCCACTTTTTAATTTTTCAACAATCTTATTTGCTGCTTCTCTTCCACCATGACCCGTAGAGCCAAGAATAACTTTTGCTCCTGACCATCTCATAACTAAAATTGGATAAAGCATATTCCACGTTGGATGAGCTAATTCGACATAATTTTTCCCTGTTTTTCGTGTTAACCAATAACAGGCTCCATTTCGATGCCATACGGCAATAATGTGGCTTGGATTATTTTTTATATGATGCTGTCCATCTATTTCAAATTTGCATGTCTTTCTAATTAATAGCCAGTATAGATAAAGGATACCACCTAACACAAATGAAAGGGGATAATAAAATGGAGTCACCCAAAATGGGACTGTATCAATGGTTGTTTTTTTACTAATCATCTACATTTTCAACATTATGTTATCCAACTACATTTTTAAATATGCGCTTAAAATTTCCTCCCAAGATTTTTTGCACATCTTTTTTTGAATAACCACGCTCCAATAATATTTCTGTAATGACGGGCATTTTGGTTATATCTCCAATTCCTTTCGGTAAAATGCCTACACCATCCCAATCAGCGCCTATGCCCACATGATCCGCTCCAATTAATGCTACAATATAATCAATATGGTCAATCACTGTATTTACATCTGGGACCACTTTCTGTAGAGCTGAATTCATCATTTCATTCTCTTTATACCAAAATTCATCTCCATCAGGATCATATAATTGAGCCAATGAATCTGATTTTTCTTTGAAAGTTGCTTTTACAACGGCTGCTTTTTTTTCATAAGTAGAATCAATATACCCAGGGTAAAAGTTGACAAATACAACTCCGCCATTATTTTTTATTCCCAATAATTGATCGTCGGTCAAATTTCTATAATGTGGACAAAGTGCATCTACAGATGAATGAGATGCAATGATGGGTTTGGTTGTTGTTTCTAATACATCCCAAAATGTTTGCTCTCCCGCATGAGATACATCCACAATCACGCCTAACTGGTTGCATCGCATAACAACATCTTTACCAAAATCTGCAAGTCCCACAAAAGATAGTTTATTTTTATTTTTTGTTTCATCTTTAGCCGATGTTGCCCAATCGGTTGAATTATTCCACGTCAACCCTAAATATCGCATACCGCGTTTTTGAAGTGCTTCTAATTTTTCTAAACTATTTTCTATGGAATGTCCCCCTTCAACTCCAATTGCACAGGATAAAATATTATGTTGTTCATTATATAATATATCTTGATAAGTCAATGGAATCGCCCATTGTTTTGGCACTTGTTTGCATATGGAATCCAATTGTGAAATCATGGCATTGGCACGATTATAATATTCTCCTTCGCCAAATTCATACGGAGATACCCAAATGGAAAAAACTTGTAAATCCACGCCCCCTTTTTTGAATTTAACTAAATCAGAATGACTTTCAGGCAAATCAGTTAAAATATTTCTCCCAGTCATAGATCGCAGTAGCACATCATTATGCGTATCTGCCACAAAAGATGCTTCATGGAAATTCGTTTGCTTTTGATCACACACCAATAAAATGAACATTGAGATGAATATAATTTTTTTCATATTAAAGGGATTTTGTCCTTCCCCCATCCACGGGTAAATTGATTCCATTAATATAACTCGCTTGTTCGGAAGCTAAAAATGTTACTGCGGATGCCGTTTCATTTGGATCCGCAAAACGTTTTGTGGGAACCGATTGATCGAATCGTTCGGTAATAACTTCTGGAGAGACATTTTCTTTTTCAGCAATACTCTTTATTAATGATTGAAGTCGCTCTGTATTCGTAAACCCCGGTAGAATATTATTTACCGTAATGCCAAAAGGCGCACATTCCCCTGCCATTGTTTTTGCCCAACTCGCCACAGCGCCACGTATTGTGTTTGAAACTCCTAACCCATCTAAAGGTTCTTTCACGGATGTGGATATAATATTTATAATTCGTCCAAACCCGGCATCTTTCATTCCCGGCAATACTGCTTTTGTAATATTTTGATTATTGATAACATGTCGATTAAAGGCAATCCGAAATGAATCTGCATGTTCATTTACAATGGGTCCTGGTGGTGGTCCGCCAGAATTATTGATTAAAATATGAATGGGATGGATCTTTTCAAAAAGAGCATTAATTTTTTTTATAACATCTTTTGGGTGGTCAAAATCTGCACATATGTAGGCATGTTTTTGCTGATGTGACGTATCCAGTTCCGCCAATGCGATTTTTAAGGATTCTTCATATCTGGCGACTAAAATGACCGAAGCGCCTGCTCGAGAAAGTTGGATTGCACTTGCCTTCCCAATGCCTTGAGAGCCACCGCATACGAGAGCTGTTTTTCCGTCTAGTCGAATGTTCAACCCTTATTCCTTATCTTTGAAAAGTTGCTCCGCTTTTTCTGCAGATGTTACAATTCCTTTTATCATAGCTGAGCTAAAACCACCGTGTTCCATTTGATTTAAGCCTGAAATGGTTATTCCACGAGGTGTGGTCACTTTATCTACTTCAGATTCAGGATGATGGTCAGAATCGAGTAATAAAGATGCAGCTCCTTTGGCGGTTTGAGCTGCAATAAGAATTGCATCGTCCGCATGGAACCCAATTTCTGTTCCCCCTTGAGATGCCGCTCTTATGGCTCTAAGGAAAAAAGCTAACCCGGATGCGCCGAGTGCCGTGGCAGGAACCATTAATTCTTCTGGAATGACTAATGTTTTGCCAATAGTGTCAAACAATTGTTTCACTTTATTTAATCCTGCTTGATCAAAATCGGATTCGATTGATAATGTAGTCATGGATTCCATAATAGCTGCTGCTGTATTGGGCATGGCACGAACAATGTGCACTTTTGGATTAATATATTTCCGTATTTGTTCAATACGAACGCCTGTTACGACTGAAACTAAAATATGTTTTTTAGGGTCAAGTATGTCCGAAATGTCTTCTAATAATTCGACCATTTGTTGGGGACCAACGGTTAACAAAATACATTCTGATTCTTTTACTGCTTTTTTATTATCAGAATGAATTTTTATTCCCCACAGTTTAAATATGTCTAATGGTTCCAATTGTCTTCGCGTGAGTGTTAATTCTCTAAGATTTACTTTATCGCAATCCGCAAACCCATGGGCAATTGATGTGCCAATATTTCCACATCCTAAAATGGCTATTTTCATAAATGTCCTAATTTTTTCTATGATTCATGGCTGAAGTTTAATCCCATTCAAACCCAAGTACGAGTCTCGTTCTTTGGTCTACTTCTACTGAATTATAATCTTGAATGTCCGGAACATAATAATATAAAACACGGAAATCTGTCTTTTCATCTACCCAGACAGAATCAGGAAGTCCTAATGTTTCTAAGACCTCGTCTTCTAGAGGTTTTTCCCTTAAGAATTCCCATATTTCGTAATCAGTAATGAGTCCCGCAGAATACAATGTTTCTTCCTGAGACTCTAAAGTTGTTTTTTTCGTTAAGGGAGCAGGTGTTACAGGAATCGGTTTTGGCGCTGATGAACAGGCATAAAAAAAGACCATTAAGAATAAGATTCTCATCCATAAAAATACTTCATTCAACCCACCATAAACAAGAAGTCCTAACAGGCTTATTTTATGAAATATAAAAAATTGATTATTTCAATAAGGTTATTTTTTGTATTTCTGTTTGATCTTGTATATTTGAATAAATAAAATAGATGCCCGACGGTAATGGTATGCCATTGTCATTTTTCCCATTCCAAATAAAGTTATATTTCCCCTGATTTAATTTTGTATTTGTTATTTGAGCCACCTGCTCTCCCAATATATTATAAATCATCACTTTTACTATACCAGCCTTTCCAATATCCAAGTCAATGGCAATATTTGAATTAAATGGATTTGGATATGCATTAAGTAAAAATGTACTTGGTAGAAAATTATTTTCCACACCTACATTTGCAAACAAACTGTCCAAAGAATATACAACAATATTAGCTATAAAATCTGTTTGGCTAACATATTCTTCCCAAGAACAGACTAAATAGTCATCATTAGTCGAAATACTTGGATAAAAAATATACCCAGTATCAATGGATGAAATTTCCCAATTATTTCCAATCACATTTAAATTTGGGTCTATAATTATTCCATTCAATTGGGTCGTTTCGTTAGGAATAGATTGACGCCATATCACATAACTATAGCCATTACTGCCAATATCCATGGTTATTTCACCACTTGCTGGATAGATTAAATCCAAATGCTGTTTAAAATGGGGTAAAATATTTACTGAACCGTCATCCAAAGTAATCTCATTTAAATAGATGCCATCTAAATCATCATCTTCACGATCCATCACAAATGGTATAATATACCCATTACCAAATTCTTTTATTGTAAAGTGCCATTGTGAATCAGAAATACGCCCTAATTCATATTCATTTATTTTAAAACTTCCAGATAATGATTCTCCATTTAAATTAAATATGTGTCCATATAAATCATAGCCACCATTCCGTGTATCTTTCCAACACACCATATAGGTGGCATTACTTTGATTCACACACAATCCAATACCAAAATAATTTTCCATATTTGGGTCTACAGAATTAGGTGTAATATTGTTTGGCTCTTCCAAGGGCTGAAAGTCTAAATCAAATATTTGACTCATAAATTGGGCATCACTTGGTCCCAAACTATGATTATTTGCCCATAATGTTAGAATGGTGTCCGTACCTAATATATCTATTTCTGCATAATCCCCATCTTGCTCAACAAGTGATTCTATTAAAATATTGCCATCACTTGAAATATGTGTTGTATAAATGTGGCTAGACATAAATGTAGTTATCAAATCATTCCATAAGATATACATATTTTCATTGATGACTTCGAAATCAAAATCAAAAAATTCATTTTCAAATATTCCAACCGGTTGTTCCCAATATGGATCACCTTGTATGGTATATTTTTGAGCATAACCTCGTGGAAATTCTTGGTTCAAAAACTGTTTTTTATATACCGTATATATATCATTATTTTCATTAATCCTTACTTTTGTATTTGTGGCTAATGAATCAATCATAAAGAAATGAGATGCGGCATAGTCATTGGTTTCATTTTGATTATATATACGGTTAGCTGTCGTTTCATTCCCTTTCGTTCCAACTTCTTCAGATGGGGTTGACTCATTCAATATTACATCAAAAGCTGTAACTGAATAATAAGCATTATCACCTCCCGCTTCGATGATAAAAGATAGGTCGGAGAATTCCCTATCTGGATAAGTAATAAAACCAATATTTTCTGTATCATCTTCAATTTTCCTGTATATATTATATCCAATAATGTCTGGTTCTGAATTATTATTCCATCTAATGGTTGGGGAATCTCCAGGCCTTCCATAAATAGTGACATGGCTCGGTTGTTGGGGTGGATTTGACAATATATCAAGTGAGAGAAATGCGTTTATTCTGCCGTAACCTAGACAATGGTTCCATCCATCACTATTATAAAAATCCATATCTGGACAATTCATTGGGTCTATTTGTGAAGCCGTTGATGAAATAATATTTTTAATGATGTCAATGGACCAGTATTCACTCTGGTCATTTAAACTTAAAAATAACGCGATTAATCCTGAAACTTGTGGTGCTGAAAAAGACGTGCCACTCAAATTATTGTAACTGTTATTGGTCGATGTGGAATAGATATTTTTCCCAGGGGCAGAAAAATCTATAAACGACCCATAATTCCATACATCATTAAAAACTTCCGAACCACTATTTTCATCAATCATTGTGCCATTTACCGCAATAACATTTGGATAAGATGCAGGATACATGGTATATGGTATTCTCATTGGGTCACATAATTCTGGGTTACCTCCATTTATATTAACAGATTCATTTCCCGAAGCTGCTACACAGATTAACCCAAGACTGTTTGCGATTGAAATAACTGTTTCAATTTCTTCATAATGAGAAGGAATTCTAACATTTTGATTTATCCATAATTGTGGATCCGGGCAGTCAGGTGAAACCCAAGCAAGATCTTCAGGGGTAATATACCTGTAAGTCCCCCAGCTAAAATTTAAAATATCACAATAATTAATTGCATCATATATATCTTCTTCAATAGAAGAAACATTATTATCCCATCCAGTTCCTGTAGTCATTCCATAAGAAACCATTTTTATATTCCTACCTACACTTGCAATACCGATATTATTATTAGTGTTTGCGCCAACAATTCCAGCTACAATTGACCCGTGATTATTCCCAGCTTCTTCAATGATGACATCATCACCCAAATCAATCTCACCAATTAGGTCTGGATGTTGGATATCTACACCTAAATCAATGACTCCAACAACAATATTCTCATCCCCGTGCGTTATATCCCATGCTTGTGGCATGTGTATTGCATCTAGATACCACTGGTTTCCATTTTGATAATGTTCATCATTCGGTGAATCTAAAAAAATATATGAAGGCGTTTCATGGGCGTAATCGACTTCTTCAAATATTTTTATTTCATTTATAATTTGAGTGATATTTACAGGGGTATTAAACTCAATCGTAAAAAGTTGTGATAAATCGGGAATAGGTATAGGTTGTCCAGTTCTGATGTGGTTTTTATATAAATTAACAGCGGAAGCACCTAGAATGTTCTTTTTTATAGAAACTATTCCGTGCGTGCTATTTAAAGATTTAAAATAATTTTTTATGATTGGAAATTGATTTGATATTCCATCAACATCTGTATGCCTTTCACCGTCTGAAATATCTATGACTGGAGAATTAAATTTTAATACAATTTTGTTAGAAAAGATTTCATGAGTTATATCATCTTTATAGAAAATACCTTCAGAAAACATGTTATTATCATTTAATTGGACCAACTCTGGTTTTAATATTGCACTACATGCAAATAATATTAGAATTACTCTCATTGTCATCACCCATATGTTTTTTAATAATAATTATTAATAACTGAATTTAAATTGTAATAATAAGGAATTCTATTGTTTCTATAGCGTTTACACTTAACTTCGGTGCCTTTTTAATAAAATTGAAAGAATAAAATGTCAGATAAATTTAGTAAAGATCGTTTTTATTTAAACCCAGAATTCCTCAATAGCCCCGATGGCCGTTCAGTAAGAATCCTTTCTGAATATTATGGCCCCCTTCAACGGATACAACGAAATAAGATTGAAGATACCATTGTATTTTTTGGATCCGCACGAATTCAGTCTAAGGAAAAAGCGGAATACGCATTAAACCAAGCATCCGCCGATATTTCAGATCAAGAATTGGCGAAGCTCAATCAAAATGTACATATGAGCCGTTATTACGAATTATCCCGTGAATTAGCCTACAAACTCACAAAATGGAGTATGGAATTGAAAAATTCCCATCATCGCTATATTGTAACTTCAGGTGGCGGACCCGGAATTATGGAAGCAGCCAATCGAGGCGCCAGTGAAGCAGGTGGATTATCTTTAGGTTTAACCATTTCTCTTCCGCACGAACAATCGGGGAATGAATGGATATCAGATGATTTGAATCTGACCTTTCATTATTTCTTTATGCGAAAATATTGGTTTTTATACCTTGCGAAAGGATTAGTTGTTATGCCTGGTGGTTTTGGCACCTTGGATGAAGTCATGGAACTCCTTACATTAATTCAAACAGATAAAGTAAAAAAACGAATTCCTATTGTATTATTTGATGAAGAATTTTGGATGAATGTAGTGAATTGGGATTATTTAGTTAAAGTGGGAACTATTTCTCCTGATGATTTGAATTTGTTTAAATTCTGCAATACGGTTGATGAGGCTTTTGACTATGTCACATCATTCATTATGGAACATCAATTAAAAGGACCCAATTTTTGATTCAAAGAATCATCGCTACATTCATTTTTATTTGTGGAATCATTTATCCGCAAATTGAACCCATTAAGGATTTACATTCAAATCCGCCTCGTGTGTGGGCATTAACCCATGGCATGGTTCATACGGAACCGGGGAAATTCTTAAAAAATGCCACCATCATTATTCGCGATGGTAAAATAGCTTCTGTAGGGAGATATATCAAAATTCCTATGGATGCGTATGAAATAGACTTGGAAGAAGCTCATGTATATCCAGGGTTTATTGAAAGTTGGCTCGAAGTTAAAAAAAGCAGCTCAGATGAAAAGTCTCGCCATCATTGGAGTTCTAAAATTCGGAGTGAATATCAAGTTGTGGATGATTTTAAACCTGATGATAAAATATTGAAAAATCTTCATTCTCTTGGGTTTACTACGGCACATATTGTTCCAGATGCAGGAATTTTCCGCGGTCAGTCGGCCGTCGTTAATCTGAAGCAAAATCCAGTAAGTTTAAATCCTTCCGTTTCTCAAATCATGAATTTTGAATATGCCGGGTGGGATTCAAAAGAATATCCACATTCTCTATTAGGTGTCATTGCTCTCATGCGCCAAACATTTTATGACACACGATGGTATCAAGAATCCATGGAAAAATTGGCAAATTACCCAGAAGAGAATGAACCGATTGCATTGAATTCTGCTTTAGAATCTTTAGGGCAATCCATGGATGGAAATCAATCTTTTACTTTCATGACTCGGGACGAACAATTTGCACTCCGTGGATTAAAAATATTAAAAGAATTTAATCTACAACCATGGTTGTTAGGCAGTGGATATGAATATCGTCGATTAAAAGACATTACACATGCACATCCATTTATTATTCACCCATTAGACTTTCCAGAGAAGCCAAAAGTGTTAGATCCAAATCGTGCATTACAATATTCCACGGAACAATTGAAACATTGGGATATGGCGCCTGATAACATTTTTGCATTAAATGAAGAAGGAATCCATGTAGCATTTACGTCTCATGGTTTGAAGAAAAAAACAGATTTCAGGAAAAATCTTCAACGAATCATAGACCGTGGTATTCATGAAGATATGGCTTTAGCCGCATTGACAACCATTCCAGCAGAAAAAATGGGATTAGAAAAATCCATCGGTCGCATTGCGCAGGGCATGATGGGAAATTTGGTTATTGTTGACGGGGACTATTTTAACCCTAACTCGCGCGTGGTGTCTTTATGGATTGGTGGGGATGAACATATAATCGCCCCACGATTTCTTCCCAATTTTAAAGGAAAATGGAATGTATCGATTGGGAATAAAGTATATACACTTGAATTGAAAAAGCCAAAACCAGGTGGAAAAAACGGACATATGCCTAATGCGGGAAAATTAGGCGGTTCCTTTACCTTAAATGAAACAACTGAAAAAGTAACGCACATTGACATTTTTGAATCAGACATAAGTTTTAGCGTCAATGGAGATTCTTTTGGCTTTGATGGATATTTGGCATTTAAAGGCACGCTTGAAAAAGATCATATGGGTGGCATGCTGGTGGATGCATCAGGAAATTCATACGAATGGAATGGAATTCGAAAAGATATGAAACTACCAAAACCTCGCACAAAAGAAAAGCCGAGTGTTTTAGCTTTAGCTTATCCGGAAGGGGCTTACGGATTAACATCTAAACCCCATCGTCCCAATGCGATTCTCATTAATGATGCGACTATTTGGACAAGTGGACCGAAAGGTATTTTAGAAGAATGGGATATTTTATTTGAAGATGGAAAAGTAAAAAAAATAGCCCCGGACATTCGCGTACCAAAAGGAAGTGCCACAGTGATTGATGGATTAGGTCGCCACGTAACGCCAGGACTGATTGATGCCCATAGCCATTCTGCAGCATCATCTATAAATGAAGGTGCTCAAAATGTAACAGCTGAAGTTCGGATTCAAGATGTATTAGATGGTGATGATATTTCAATTTTCAGAGAATTAGCCGGCGGACTCACCACAGCGAACATTTTACATGGATCAGCGAACCCTATTGGCGGACAAAATGCGGTCATTAAACTTCGTTGGGGAAAAGCATCGGACGATTTATTATTTAAACAAGCACCACAAGGAATCAAATTTGCGTTAGGCGAAAATGTTAAACAGGCGAATTGGCCCGGCTCTCGTTATCCGCAAACACGCATGGGTGTTGAGCAAGTCATTCGAGATGCTTTCTTATCTGCGAAATCCTATAAAGAACGAAAAGTGAATTATGAAAAAAATTCCCGTCTCCAGAGAATTAAGATACCACCACGATACGATTTAGAATTAGAAGCATTGGTGGAAATATTAGATGGAGATCGATTAGTCCATTGTCATTCATATCGCCAAGATGAAATAATGATGCTCATAGAAGTAGCAGAAGATTTTGGTTTTACAATCGGTACATTCCAACATGTGTTAGAAGGCTACAAAGTAGCTGAAAAAATTAGGGCTCATGGTGCCGGTGCATCCACTTTTACAGATTGGTGGGCATATAAATTTGAAGTGTATGATGCCATTCCATATAATGGTGCCCTTATGACAAATAATGGTGTAAATGTATCATTCAATTCTGATAGTGACGAATTGGCTCGTCGCATGAATTTGGAAGCAACAAAAGCTGTGAAATATGGGAATCTATCTGAAGAAGAAGCATTAAAATTGGTAACCATAAATCCAGCACAACAGTTAAAAATTGATGAATGGGTCGGATCATTGGAAGAAGGAAAAGATGCAGACTTTGTTGTTTGGGATGGACCTCCATTATCCGTTTTTTCAACCTGCCTTGAAACATGGGTTGATGGAACATTGTATTATTCACAAGAATTGGCAATACAAATGGAAGAACGAGATCAATCTCTTCGGACAGATTTAATACAAAAAATCTTATCCACTCCTTCCACTTCACCCGGGAAATCCATATTTCCAAATGCGGAACACCATCGCAATCATGTTGGGTGCGGTATTTCAGATGAATACAGATTTTTGGAGATAGTGCAATGAAACGTTTTCTAATCCTTATATTCATTGTATCTCATCTTTTTGGGAACGATCAAATTCCCGGAACCATTCAACGGCGCCCCATTTTATTAAAAGGTGGAATTTTGCATACCATATCTGGAGATGTTTTAAAAGGATATGATCTCCTTTTCGCTAATGGGAAAATTGTACGTATTGATAAAGAAATTCTTCCTTCCCCCGAAACGGAAGTGATTGATATTTATGATATTCATGTAACGCCGGGCTTTATTGTTCCTGTGAGTCAATTAGGACTTGTGGAAATTGGACAAGTAAAACAGTCACGCGATTTTGCAGAAATTGGTGATATTAATCCAAATGTTCGAGCGAATGTCAGTTATAATCCTGATTCAGAAATTATTCCCGTTACCCGATCCAATGGCGTATTAATTGCAAATGTAAATCCTGCATCAGGTCGAATTTCAGGCCAATCTTCACTGATGATGCTTGATGGGTGGACATGGGAAAATGCCACATTAATGCACCCCACTGCCCTTCATTTAAATTGGCCAAATATGCGTATCAGTAAAGGGAAAACACCTAAAGATACAGAAAAAAAGCAACGGGAAAAAATTCAAAAAGAAATACAAGCATTGGATGACTTTATTCGGGAGGCAAAAGCTTACGATAAGCGAACAAGTGTTAAATTATTAAATGCGGATGAAAAACAAGTTGTTGATATTCGACTTGCTTCGATGAAACCTTACATTCGAGGCACAAAACCATTCTTTATTCACGCAAATGAAGTTCGGCAGATGGAAGCGGCTATTCGATGGGGAAATAAACATCAGTTGGATATTGTCATTGTTGGCGGTCGCGATTCATGGCGAATCACGGATATGCTGGTTCATTATAATATTCCTATTATTCTTCAAAGTGTATTAGCCACCCCCATGCGACGATTTGAACCTATACATCGTCCATACGAAACGCCCAAATTGCTGGCAGAAAAGGGCGTACGGTTTTGCATTGCACCCCAAACGGGATATCCTCATAATGGGAATATTCGCAATTTACCTTATGAAGCAGCCATGGCTGTTCGCCATGGATTAGATATGGAAGATGGCTTGCGAGCTATTACTTTATCTGCTGCAGAAATTTTAGGCGTAGAAGAAAAAGTTGGATCCTTAGATAATGGAAAAGATGCTACTTTTTTTCTCAGCGACGGAAACCCATTAGAAATAACATCTACTGTCGTAAAAGCCTTTATCCAAGGGCGAGAAGTGGATCTCGGCGATCGACATAAATCTTTATATGAAAAATATAAAGAAAAGTATCGCCAACTGGGTAAAATAGAACAATAATTCCTATTTGCCCATAAAGATTTTTCGCTGGGTTTATTTTTAGCATCAATTACCAATTTGGGTTTTCCGCTCTGAATGACATCTTTATTATTCCACAACTATGTCTTTCAGACGACCAACGGGAGGAAGAATCTTCTCCTGTCTGGAGTTTGCCTTAAAAAAGATTCCACGCCGCAAGCGGCTCTGAATGACTTAGTGTTTTTTAATATAATGTAGACCAATCAATGTCATTCAGAACGAGAGAATCGAGTGAAGAATCTTCTTCAGCAGCAAAACAGGTTTATTGCAAAACACATATTATATTAGATTCAACAAAGATTCTTCGCTGAGTTTAACCTTCCTTAAAATTAATTATTCGGGTTTTCCGCTCTGAATGACTTTATATCTAGATATATACTTAAAACCAGTTTTCGGCTAAATCATCCCAATTCTGATTTTCTTCTTCAATCAATTTTATCTTTTTTGCTCGGGACCAGCCTTTAATACGCTTCTCCCACTCTATAGAAATATTTGGGTCATCCGTGTCACCATACCATACGAGGCGATTCACATGATATTTTTTAGTAAAATCACTGCCTTGACCATTTTTATGTTGCCAAACACGCTGCTCGAGTCGACTCGTGGCACCAGTATATAATACTTTGGAAATACTTGCCATGATATATACATAATATGTTTTTTCCATAATAGAAATTATAACATTCTCACTTTTATTCTTTTTCAATCTATTATAAGTGACATTCAGACGGCCAACGGGATGAAGAATTTTCTCCTGTCTGGAGTTTGCCTAAAAAAGATTCCACACCGCAAGCGGTTCTGAATGACTTAGTGTATTTATATTAAATTTACCTTTAATTTCGGACAACCTTATCGGAGATAAAACATGAAACATCGTCTTATTGTTACACTTATTTTACTTTTTACTTTTGCATTTGCCGAAGACAATCAAAAATTAGGTGAAGCGCTTACATTAGAAAAAGTCACACATGTATCCACCCTCCTAGAAAGCCCTGATTCATTTATCGATGAGCGTGTTCAAATTTCCGGAACCATTGTGGATGTATGTGCTCATCGCGGATGCTGGATAGAAATGTCCGGTGATCAACCATTCCAAAGTATCATTGTAAAAGTCAATGATGGTGAAATTGTTTTCCCTTTAACCGCAAAAGGACACCAAGCAAATGTAGAAGGAATATTTGAGAAATTAACCCTTTCCGATGAACAAGCCCTAAAACGAAAAGAAATGCTCATGGAAGAAGCGGGTAAATCTTTTGATCCGGAAAAAGATAAAATCACAGATGAAGATCGCATCGTTTATCGCCTGAAAGGGCTTGGTGCTGAAATTCAAGACTAATTTCTTGAAAGATTAATTTTATATATTCTTCAACTCTAGATAAATAACTTAATACTTAAATATTCTTTTTAAGATTTAACATGAAAATAAAATGGCGTAAATGGAATAATATTCTTCACCGAGATTTAGGATATCTTGCGTTTGGCCTTACATTGATTTATGCTATTTCCGGTGTGGCTGTGAATCATGTGGCAGATTGGAATCCAAACTATCAAGTTGAAAATCGGTCTGAACATATTGAAAATGTTTGGGGAACTAACCCAATCAATGAAACCATCATGTTGGACATTATATCTCAAATCAATTTAGACGGACCTATTAAATCCAGCTTTATGCCAGACCGAAATACACTTAAACTTTTTTTGGATGAACAAACATTAACCGTCCATCTTTCAACCCAAATAGTTGATATAGAGGAAGTAAAAGAACGTCCTATTTTATATGAAATGAATTTTCTTCATTTGAATCATCCAAAAAAAATATGGACTTATATGGCAGATCTATATGCTATTACATTAGCCCTATTAGCGATTACAGGTTTATTTGTTCTTAAAGGGAAAAAGGGAATTAAAGGCCGTGGTGCATGGTTAACATTGGCTGGTATTATTCTTCCACTCCTTTTTCTTTACTTCTATTTATAATTTTTCATAAAAAATATTTTAATCATAATCGAATCTTAGTAAATTAGACTGACCAGTCGGTTTATTTTATGGAACAATCAAGACGAGACGAACGCAAAGAACAAATTTTAAATGCTGCGCTAATGGTGCTGGTAGAAAAAGGATATGAATCCAGTCGCGTAGATGATATTGTTGAAAAAGCTGGATTAAGTAAAGGTGCCATCTACTGGTACTATAAATCTAAAAAAGAAATATATTTAGATTTGGTCAATTTTTGGGTTTTCAGATATAGTGCTGTATTAAATCATATTGTGGAAGAAGACGCCCCACCAGCTCAACAACTTCAAGATTTGTTTCAATATTTCATTGACCAATATGAGAGTGACCCAGAACCGTTTAAGGTATTAGCCGAATTTTGGTCCATGGTTGGAAAAGACAAAGATTTTAAAGAAAAGCTTCAAAAAGTTTATTCCAATTTCCAACAATTGGTTGAAACTATTATTGAAAATGGAGTAAATGATGGACATTTTAAAAAAGTGGATGTAAAAATAACGGCTCTATCTATCATGGTCAATATTGAATCCATTATATGGTTTACTCTCTTCGACGCTCATGGCGTTTCAGCACGCGAATATATAGAAACTATTAAAGAATTTATTTTATCAGGCATTATTAAAAAGTCATCATAAAGGAAAACATATTATGAGCAATCACACAAATCAAATCGGAGGCAAATTCCTAGTTCAACCTGTAGGATCTGAACCCATTTATTGTCGTGAGAAATTCACAGAAGAACACCGAGATATTGAACAAATGGTTAAAGAATTTGGACGAGAACGCATTTATCCAAATAAAGAACAAATTGAAAGTTTTGATAAAGATCTTAGTTTATCTCTCATTAGAGAAACGGGTGAATTAGGCTTGCTCGGTGTGGGTGTTTCTGAAGAATATGGTGGAATGGATTTAGATAAAATCACAACCGCAATTGTAATAGAATCTATTGCAACTGGATATTCATCTTCTTTTTTAACCACTTTTTCTGTCCAAACAGCCATTGGAATGTTGCCCATTGCATGGTTTGGAACGAAAGAACAAAAAGAAAAATATTTACCAAAATTAGTCACGGGTGAATGGATTGGTGCCTATGGATTAACAGAACCCTCTGCTGGATCTGATGCATTATCAGGAAAAACGAAAGCTGTCCTATCCGATGATGGGAAACATTACATCTTAAATGGCGAAAAAATCTTTATTACGAATGGTTCTTGGGCAGATGTTTATACCGTTTTTGCTCAAGTGGATGGAAATAAATTTAGCGCCTTTATTGTGGATCGTGATACACCCGGATTTGAAGTGGGTCCTGAAGAAAAGAAAATGGGAATTAAAGGTTCATCTACAACACCCTTAACATTTACTGACGCAAAAGTTCCGGTTGAAAATCTTCTTTATAAAGTAGGTAAAGGAGCCACAATTGCATTTAATTCACTCAATATTGGGAGATTTAAGTTAGGGGCAGCTGAGTTAGGAGGAATGAAGGAAACCATTTCATATGTGACTAATTACGCATTAGAAAGAAAACAATTTGGACAAACCATATCAAACTTTGATGTCATTAAAGGAAAATTGGCTCAGATGGTGATTAAAACATATTCAGCAGATAGTATGGTTTATCGAACCATTGGAATGATTCAAGATGAAATTGATAAGTTGGATAAATCATCTGATTCCTATTATTTAGAAATGGGTGCAGCTATGGAAAAATTTGCTATTGAAACATCTATGGCAAAAATATATGGAAGTGAATCGATGGCTTATGTTTTGGATGAAGGTATCCAAACAATGGGTGGGTATGGATTTGTAGAAGAATATCCACTTGCCACCACATATAGATCTGATCGAATTAACCGAATTTGGGAAGGAAGCAATGAGATTAATCGGCAAATTATTACCGGTTACATGATGAAAAGAGCCTTGTTAGAAGAATTACCCATTCGTGAAAAAATCAGCGAAATAGATTCATTTTTATCTGAATCTCCTTCTTACAACGAATCGGATCCGCTGGGTAAAGAAAAATATGCAATTGATACAGGGAAACAAATGGCATTATATCTTTTCCATAATGCATTAAATGAATATGGTCAAGATTTAAAACATGAACAACAGCTTACCGAAATTTTAGCGAATATGTTTATGGAACTTTTCACTGCGGAAAGTACTTTAGGAAGAGCTGCATTTAGTGTGGAATCAAGCCAAGCTGATCTTGTAGTTCTAGATATTGCTCAGGTTCATACAGCAGAAGTTTGCCTTTCATTACTCAATATGGCTCTCACTGGTTTAAATGGTATTACTCGTGGGCATTTATCGGAAGAAACGGTCGCTTATTTAAAACAATTTGAAGCAAGAATGTTACTCCCAACAGATATTATTGGGTTGAAACGGAAAATTGCTAATTACACATATTCACAAAAATCATATCCATTTTAGGAGGAAATAATGAAACTATTTAAAAAATACAAGTGGAACAGAAGAAAGAAAAAGTCTCACATAAAAACTAATCTATTGATTGATATAAATATCGATCAATATTTATTAAATCGAGAAAATCGAAATTATAAACATGGGAGTTCAAAATGAGTAATTCTGTCATTATTGATGCGGTGCGATCACCCATCGGGTTAAAAAATGGTCAATTGGTTGGGATTCGTTCAGATGATTTAGCCGCACAAGTGGTAAAAGGTCTATTAGCACGAAATGAATCCGTCTCCCCCTCAGCTGTTGAAGATGTTGTTCTTGGGTGTGCTTTCCCGGAAGGTCCACAAGGAATGATAATGGGACGTTCTGTCGCCATTTTAGCTGGAATCCCAAAAGAAGCAGGCGGAAAAGTAGTGAATCGATTTTGTGGATCTTCGATGGATGCAGTGCATCAGCTCAGTACTGCCATTGAAGCTGGAGATATTGATGTTGGCATTGCTGTCGGCGTAGAAGATATGTTTAGTGTCCCAATGGGTGGATTTGCTCCAGATTTTCATCCCGAATTAGCACAGCAAGAATTTTACATTGGCATGGGAGAAACGGCAGAAAATCTTGCGAATGATGGAAATATATCTCGTGAAGATCAAGATGATTTTGCCATACATTCTCATAAAAAAGCTTTGGCAGCTTATGCTGATGGGAAATTTGATAATGAACTTATTCCCATCGATATATATGGAGAAGCAACTGTAAGCAAGGATGAAGGCCCACGAGAACCAGATGTGGATAAAATAAAAAGCCTGAATCCTGCTTTTATGGAAGGCGGTTCTGTTACGGCTGCCACAAGTAGCCCCATTTCCATTGGTGCTTCTGCTATTTTAATCACGAGTAAAGCATTTGCTGAAGCGAATGGATTAACATCTCGAGCTGAAATTGTGAGTCGAGCCGTTGCTGGATTGGATTGGACACACATGGGTGCAGGTCCCCTCCCTGCCACAAAAAAAGCATTAAAAAAAGCAGGACTTAGTATGGACGACATTCAAACGATTGAGCTGAATGAAGCATTCGGAGCTCAGTCATTATATGTGATTCAAGAAGGTGGATGGGATAAAGAAAAAATTAATCTTAATGGTGGCGCAATCGCACTTGGTCACCCATTGGGTTGTTCGGGCGCACGCATTATTACAACGCTCATTAATGTGATGGAACAACAAGATACTCATACTGGCTTAGCAACAATGTGTATTGGAAGCGGTCAAGGAATTGCAACCATCATTAAACGATAAAACCTGAATGAAGTTAAAAGATCCAATGAGTGGTTTAACGCATGTGATAGGAGCCATTTTTTCTGTGATTGCTACAATTGCATTAATCCACAAATCCGGCCAACCATTTGATCCGTGGAAAGTTGTTTCTTTTTCCATATTTGGAAGTGGATTATTTTTACTTTACACAGCTAGCACATTATATCATTGGATAAACGTTAGTGGCCGAGCAGAATCCATTCTGAGACGATTCGATCATATGATGATATATGTTCTAATTGCGGCCACTTATACTCCTATTTGTCTTATTCCATTACGCGGACCTTGGGGAATCAGTTTATTTGGATTCATTTGGGGATTAGCTCTTTTTGGTGTTTTATGGAAATTATTCCAATTTGATTTTCCTGAATGGTTTTCTACCGTTTATTATGTCTTTATGGGCTGGTTGTCTCTGATTGCCATTTGGCCTTTAATTATTGCTTTACCATTGGGGGCAATTGCCTGGCTATTTGTGGGAGGATTATTTTATTCCATTGGTGTCATTTTTTATTCCCTGGATCGTCAAGAGTCGCCCCGAAAAGGATTCGGACATCATGAAATTTGGCATGTGTTAGTTCTAGCAGGCAGTGCGAGTCATTTCTGGGTCATGTATCGTTATATTACTATTTTTGAAAATATCATTAAAACATAGAGGACATTATGAAAACTAATTTTGACAAAGTAGCAGTCTTAGGCGCAGGCGTCATGGGGGCACAAATTGCAGGACATCTTGCTAACGCAGGAATTCCATCCGTCTTATTTGACATCAGCCAAGAATTAGCCGATAAAGGTGTTGAATCATTAACCAAGTTGAAGCCAGCTCCACTCTACAAACCAAAAAATGCTACCCTGGTAGAAGCATGTAATTATGATGAACATTTGAATAAGTTGGAAGATGTGGACTGGGTGATTGAAGCTGTTGCGGAACGCCTTGATATTAAACATGCTGTATATGAGAAAATTACGCCTCACCTAAAATCATCTGTGATTATGACATCAAATACATCTGGCATTCCATTGAATGATTTAATATCTGTATTACCAGATGAATTAAAAAGTCGGTTCATGATAACGCACTTTTTTAACCCGCCTCGATATATGCGATTGCTTGAATTAGTCAAAGGTGAACAAACAGACCAAGATGTGTATGATTCCATTGCTTTATTTGGATCTGATGTTTTAGGCAAAGGGATTGTGCATGCGAAAGATACACCCAATTTTATCGGAAATCGTGTTGGTGTATTCGGAATGATGGTTACTTTGCAAGTAGCAGAAGAAATGGGATTAACGGTAGAAGAAGTAGACAAATTAACGGGCACCATTACTGGGCGACCCAAAAGTGCTACATTCCGTACGGCTGATGTTGTTGGGCTAGATACACTCGCTCATGTAGCTAAAACAAGTTTTGATCGCGGTGAAAATGATGAAGAAAGGGATGTATTTACCATACCGCCTATATTAAAAACATTGATTGACGACGGACGACTTGGCCAAAAAACTAAAGCTGGGTTTTATCAAAAAACAAAAGAAGGAATTCTTTCTGTCGATTTAGCTACGGGTGATTATACGCCCCAAAATGCGGTTCGATTTGATGGTTTTCGTTTAGCGAAAGATCGTCAAACGGTTAGTGAAAAAATAAAGGCAATGGCCTATAGCGACGATAAAGCCGGGAAATTCTTTTGGGAAATATTAGCACGTACTTTATTGTACTCAGCAAATCGTGTACCCGAAATCAGTGATGATATTGTCAACGTAGACAATGCAATGAAATGGGGATTCGGCTGGGAACTGGGACCATTTGAAACTTGGGATGCCATTGGTGTGCCAGAATCCATTGCTCGTATGAAAGAAGAAGGAAAATCAATTCCGAGATGGGTACAGTATATGCTGGATTCAGGTAGAGATTCATTTTATACGGTAAATGATGGCGTTTCCACTTTTTATGATCCAAATGAAAAAACAATCCAAGAAATAGAATTAGGGAATAAAATATTGAGCCTAAATCTTCATAAATCTGCTGGTAATGTGATTAAAAAACATTGGAGTGCTAGTCTCATTGATTTGGGGGATGGAATATTGAATGTAGAATTTCATTCTGTATTACAACCAACACTCAACCCAATTGATGGTTCTATTATTGAAATGGTGAAAACCGGTTTAGATCTGTTGGATAAAGGAAAATATAAAGGAATGGTGCTAGGGCATCAAGGACCGAATTTTTGTGCAGGAGCCAATCTAGCCGGAATCATTCAAATGTGCGATGATCAAGACTGGGATAAACTAGAATTAATTTCAAAACAGTTCCAAGATTTGATGCAGAGAATTCGTTTCTCTAAAGCGCCTGTTGTGGCGGCTCCATTTCAATTAACACTTGGTGGCGGATTTGAATTTATTGGACCTGCCGCCCATCGCGTAGCATCTGCAGAACTATATATTGGTGCAGTCGAAGTGGGTGTTGGACTCATCCCGGGTGCAGGTGGAAATTTGCGCATGTTACTGAACTTATTTGAAAATGCAGGCAAAGGTGGAATTCGTAACGCATTTCAAATTGCCCAAAAAGCATTTGAAACAATTGGATTTGCTAAAGTGGCAACAAGTGCAGATGAAGCCAAATTCTTAGGCTATCTGTTAAAGTCTGATACAGTTGTTTTAAATGATGATCAACGTATTTGGGTTGCGAAACAAAAAGCACTCGAATTAGCTGAAGGATATGAGCCACCAACCTATAGAGATGACCTTAAACTCCCAGGAGCTGGAGGTCGAACAGCTATGACTATGGCACTTAAAGGATTTAAAGCCTCCGGTAAAATCTCAGACCATGATGAATATATTGGTAAAAAATTAGCCTACGTCATTACAGGTGGAGATAAAGCTGGATTAACAAAATCTGTTGATGAACAATATCTCTTAGATATTGAGCGTGAAGCTTTTATTTCTCTCGCAGGTGAAAAATTGTCTCAAGACCGAATCAGGTTTATGCTGAAGAAAGGGAAACCTTTACGTAATTGATTCGAAACCCTCCTTGTTTTGAGATCAAAAAAAAGCCCCAATATTTTGGGGTTTTTTTGTAAAACAAACTTTAAAGTTTTTCTAAATATTCATTCAATAATTTAAAAAAGGCTTCATCGTCCACATCATAAGCCCATTTCACATTTGGCAATCGATCTGTTACATCCCAAAAGTCGACTACGGTGGCTCCTCGGGTAAATTTCCCACCAGTTTCCACTTCCATATTTACTTCTTTTAGAGAAAATAATTCAGGCTTTAATAAATAAGCAACCGTACAAGGATCATGAAGTGGCGCTCCGTCAAAATGATATTTTTCCTCGTCATATCTTTCATAAAATTCAATTAAAGATGCAATATGCTCTCCAACGGTTGAATTTAATTTTCGAATAGCATCCACCCTTTTACGCGTGGTTAATACTTGATGCGTTACATCTAAACTCATGGCCACAATTGGGCGTCCACATTTAAGGACAATTTGAGCAGCTTCTGGATCCACATAAATATTGAATTCTGCAGATGGTGTTATATTGCCCCCTTCCCTTAATGCACCACCCATGAGGACAATTTCCTGTATTTTTGGAAGAATGGCGGGCTCACGCTCAATAGCTAAACCTATATTGGTTAATGGACCTGTGGGCACAAGTATTATACTGTCATTTTCGGATGATAAACATGTTTCAATAATATAATCGACAGCATGCTTTTCTTCTAGTGGATGATTGGGCTCATAAATATCAATCCCATCCAATCCACTTTTCCCATGTACATGTTCCGCCGTAACTAAGTCATGAACCATGGGTTTTTCTGCACCAGCATATACTTTTACATCAGGCCGATTGCACATGTCACACATGATACGTGCATTTCGCTGAGTCAACTTCAACGGAACATTCCCTGCAACCGTTGTAACACCTAATAACTCAATTTCATCCGTTGCCGCCATGGCTAATGCTAATGCAACTGCATCATCTTGGCCTGGATCACAATCTAAAATTATTTGTTTCATTTTACTTTTCTTTCATTGGAACTGGGTCATAACCACTATCTCCCCACGGGTGGCATCGACTTAATCTTTTTATTGCCAACCATAATCCTTTTAATGGGCCCCATTCATCTAAAGCTTCTACTGCATACTGAGAACAAGTGGGCGCATAACGGCAAGTATTTGGAAAAATGGGTGAAATAAACCATTGATATATTTTTATTGGTATCTTTAAAAGATTGGAAATGATTTTCACAAATTATTACCCAACATGCCCAAGATAATATATAGTAAAAATACCTAAAGATAGTAAAACTACCTGGCTGATACTTTCTTTAAAACTAATATGATTATGTAAATCTGGAATAAGATCAGCTAATGCAATGTATATAAAACTTGCTGCAGCAATTCCCATGACATAGGGTGTTAAATAATGCATTTGATCCATTAATGTATAGGCTAAAACAGCGCCAACAACAGAGCTCAATCCTGATATAATATTGAGCCCAAAAGCCTTTTTCTTAGAATATTTATTTTTTAGTAAAATAGCAAAATCGCCCACTTCCTGTGGAACTTCGTGGAAAACAACAGATACGGCTGTAACAATTCCTAATTGATATGACGATAAAAATGCTCCCGCAATTAAAATACCATCTACAAAATTATGAAATGCATCTCCGATTAAAATTAAAGGTCCAGACGTTTCATGCACTTCACAAGAATGGCTATGACAATGTCGCCATACTACAAATTTTTCTAACATGAAAAAAAGGAGAATGCCCAATAATAATGTTAATGCTAACTGGGGCACAGGTAAATGTTCTAATGCGTGGGGAATCATTCCTAGAAAGGCCGTTCCTAACAAAGTACCGGTTGCATAACTAATTAAACCAGGGATAAGTGTATTTTGGATTCTATTTGGAAATAAGAGAAATAGCCCAGAAAGCGCAATGGCACCCAAACTTCCAAGTAAACTAAAAAAAATGATTGTTCCTAGAAGCATTGATCTGTTCCTACAATAGAATGTTTATTTTTACTCATAATTTGATGTGGAATTTATGTTTTTTTTCACATCATAATCATGTGTAGTATCCCGACCTAAATAATGAATCAACCCATATTGGAAATATAGACAATGACACACTTTATTGGAATTATCGGAATTGGAGTATTGATTGGAATTGCATATGCTATGTCTAACAATCGGCAAGCTGTAGATAAATCTCTTATTGCTTGGGGGTTAGGCCTTCAACTCTTTTTTGGACTATTCATTCTAAAAACGCCCATTGGCCAACCTTTCTTTTCCTTCGTAGATAAAGTGGTAAAAAAATTAATATCCTTTGCGGATTTAGGGGGCGATTTTTTATTCCAATCTTTTGTAACAGGTCAAATGGAAATTCCAATGATCAATATTGCATTTCGAATTTTACCCACCATTATTTTCTTTTCTTCGTTAATGGCTGTTGCTTATCATTTAGGTATAATGCAATTCATTGTTAAATGGATATCAAAAGCAATGCAGAAAACTTTCAAAACAAGCGGAAGCGAAACTTTGAGTGTTTCAGCTAATATTTTTGTTGGCCAAACGGAATCGCCACTCATGATTCGACCATTTATTCCTAATATGACACAATCCGAATTGATGGCTGTTATGGTAGGTGGTTTTGCCACAGTGGCAGGTGGTGTTATGGCTATTTATGTTCAAATGTTATCCCATGTTCCTAATATTGCTGGTCATCTTATGGCCGCTTCCATTATGAGTGCACCAGCCGCACTTGTTGTGGCCAAAATAATGTACCCTGAGACCGAGCTATCTGAGACTCAAGGGACAACAAATATTCATGTTGAAAAACTTGATGATAATGTCATGGAAGCCACTGCACGTGGTGCTACTGATGGCTTAAAACTAGCTGCAAATGTGGGTGCCATGCTGATTGCTTTTGTGGCTCTAATTGCAATGGCTAATTATATCTTCGGTTTGGTTGGATTATCTATGGAAGGCATATTAGCCTTTATATTCAAACCTTTAGCTTGGTCTATGGGAATCCCATGGGAAGAATCAGGTACAGTGGGAATGTTAATGGGAAAGAAAATTGTTTTAACTGAATTAATTGCCTATACAGATTTAAGTACACTGACATCTGGAGGCGAACTATCCCATCGTTCTTCCATTATTGCAAGTTATGCATTATGTGGTTTTGCAAATTTTGCTTCTGTAGGAATTCAATTAGGTGGTATTGGTGGTATTGCGCCAGAAAGAAGAAAAGATTTAGCAAAATTGAGTTTAAAAGCAATGTTTGGAGGCGCGTTAGCTTCTTGGCTTACTGCTACTGTTGCAGGATTATTACTTTAGTCGATACGAATTCCCATTCCAGCTAATCGTAAAGAAGCCACCTTTTGATCTATATCTACGGGTACGGCATGAACCGTGGATTCCAGTTTTAAATGATTTTGGACAATGTGTAATGCAGATAATGCTTGTAATGCAAAACTTGTATCCATGATTTCTGCTGGATGCCCATCAGCACAAGCAATATTCACAAGATTTCCATCGCCCAACACATAAACCCAGTTACCATTTTCTAATTGATACCCTTCAATATTATCTCGATTAGAATTAGTTTGTACGGCTAAGGATTTTATTCCATTTAAATCTATTTCAGTATTAAAGTGTCCTGCATTGGCAATCATGGCACCATTTTTCATTTTTGAAACATGCTCTTGTCGTAACACTTTATCTTTCCCTGTAATGGTAAGGAATATATCGCCAACTCCAGAAGCATCCATTAAGGGTATGACTTGATATCCATGCATAGTTGCATCCACCGCTTTAATAGGATCTATTTCACAAATTATAACATGTGCACCTAAACCTTTTGCACGATCTGCAACTCCTTTACCACACCAACCAAAACCGATAATCACAACTGTTTTCCCAGCAATAACAAGATTGGTAGTTCTCATGATTCCATCCCATACAGACTGCCCTGTACCATGATAATTATCAAATATGGTTTTACATTGAGCATTATTAATTAACATAACTGGGCAGTGTAAGGAATTATACTTTGCCCTTTCAATCGCTCGCTCTACACCAGATGTTGTTTCCTCACATGCACCATATAAATCTGCTAATAATTCTGGCCGCTCGTTGTGTACAATTTCAACAATATCTCCGCCGTCATCAATAATGATATTTGGTTTTAAATCAAGTGCATGATTCATATTTTTGATTAATTCTTCTTCTGAAACACCATGTTGCGCATACACATAAAGATCATCTTCAACTAATGCAGCTGCAACATCATCTTTTGTTGATAAAGCATTACTCCCCGTCACAGATACAGTCGCTCCACCCGCAGCAAATACTTTTGCTAAATAAGCTGTTTTTGCTTCAAGATGTACACAAACCAATACGCGCAATCCTTGGAAAGGTTTATCCTTTAGAAATTCAGATTCAATTTGATTTAGGATGGGCATATGTTGCCGAACCCACTCAATTTTTCTTTTCCCTTCTGCAGCTAAGTGTGGTTGAGCAATGATACTTTCTTTCATGTTTATTCCTTAGAATGAAAAAGGGAAGATCGAATCATCGATCTTCCCTTTTTCTAGATTAATCAGATATAGATTTTAGATTAAAAAATGTATCTTAATCCAATCTGTAATTGCCAACGTGAGAAAACACTCGCGTCATTAATAAAGGTTGATTCTGCACCATTGAAGTCAAAAGTTGGTACTCCATCTTCACTAATTTCAGTAACAGATAAAGGTGCTAAGGCTGATTGATCAGCAACTTGTCTAACACCCCATCCATCATTAATGAGATTACCAAAGTTTAACACATCAAAACTCAACTGGAATTTTCCAGCACTTGTATTGAATTCGTTTAGGAGTTTTAAATCAACATTACTAAACCATGGGTTTACTAAACCATTTCGTTCAGCAATTTGTCCACGGTTTTGACTCAAGTAAGGATCTTGCTCAATAAAAGCATTTAATGCATCCCATTCTGTTGGGTCAGCTAATACGATATCATTTGCATCTGTTGGGATGTAAATTAAATCGTTTGAATATCCATCACCGTTTAAATCATTTGAATAAACATGAGAATAACGGTTTCCGCCGGAATATGTATATCTGTTTCCTTCAGCCATTTCAAAGAAAAGACCAAAGTTAGTAGACATATTATCATTCCAGTTCAGACGGTAATTCGCTGTCGCAATGATACGATGACGGTTACCAAATTCAGATGGAGCCAATGTTGGGTTATTTGGATCACCTTGAACAGGTTGACCTTGCCATAACAATGAAGCAATCTCAGTTGATTTAAGATTATTTTGTGCATCTAAATAAGTATAAGCTGCACTCACATCAAACCCATTACTAAAGCTTTTACGTAATTGAGCTGTTAAGGTCAAATTATAACCATTTTGATCTTCGGTATTATCAATGACATATGCTCCAGCACCTTCACCAGGCCACATAGCATTTAATTCATTGTTACCCCAACCACCATAGTATGGACGACCATCACTTAATGTACTAATGGGAGCAATCAAATCAGCATTACGCATGTAGATTGCGTTTAAATCTTTCCCGTACACCATTTCAAATGTTCCAACCATGTTATTTGGCAGTGCCATATCTAGTGCAAAGTTTGTAGTCCAGATTTGTGGCCATTCAAAATCATCTACCATTGCATTTAAATCGAATGATGGTTGCAATGTAGATTGAATACCCTCACCTTCTGGTCGATCAACACCGTCATCAGTAACGGTTGGATCATCACCAGGAAGATTTGGATTTGAACCAGGATTAGAAATCACATTACCAATCCAAACAAATGGTAAACGACCTGTAAAGATACCACTCCCACCACGTACTTGCATGGAGCGATCCCCTTTTACATCCCAGTTAAAACCAAAACGTGGAGAATAAAGTGGTTTAGAATCAGGCAATTTTGCTTGATCTACTACTTCAGCTTTACCATTCTCATCCAATAAGGATAATCCTGTTGAATATGGGTTTTCTACAGGTTGTGTATTATAAACAGGAATATCCACTCTTAATCCATAAATAAGATTAAAATTATCATTCACTGCCCATTCATCTTGACCATAGAAAGCCATTTGAGACACATCAATTAATTCGCCTTTAAAATCACCCGATCCATTAAATGCACGAAAATCTACTTTAGTTGGATTACCGAGAGAATCAACTACAGTTGGGTCCGTTGCTGCCATAAAGTCATCAACCGAATCAAAAGTTGTTAACCCTGTAGTAAATCCAAGTCCAAAATAGAAATTTCTAAAAATGTTAAATGAATTGAAAAATTTGAAATTTTCATAATTCACACCTGCTGTAAAAACATGATCTCCGCTAAAGAAGGAGAGATTGTTTGTTACTTGCAATACATCTTGATCGAGGATATTATGGATTGAAAAAGGTTCATGTCCAAGTGTAGCATAAGCTATACCTTCTTTACCAATTTGGATTGTAGGAAAATCTTCACTTTTTGGAGTTCTCCAATCACGAAATTTATTCATGCTAAAGAAAAAGCGGTTTGCGATATTTCCACCAAATGTACTATTTAATTCACCAGCATAGGAATCAAGTACATTGTTGATTTTATATCCACTATTTTCAAATGGAAGGCTAGAGCTATTGGGGCCACGACCTGTATTATTATAGCTTAATGCTACAAAATGGGGAGGTAAGTCACGATTCGCATCTAAACGACTATAACGAAAACTTGCATTATGATTTGCATTTATGTTTACGTCAAGTTTTAACAACATTTTGTCATTATTTGTTTCGTGGTTATACCCTTCATATGCACCCGTATCATAATCATATACATCTTTCATACGAGCAGAAATAGCATCCATATCTTCGGCTGTTACTCTTGATTCACCAAATTCAACATTACCATCTCTATCAGCGACA
Organism: uncultured bacterium; assembly: GCA_964525185.1. Lineage (GTDB taxonomy): Bacteria > Fidelibacterota > Marinisomatia > Marinisomatales > UBA1611 > JABHGY01. Next base: position 15,483 of record CAZGFQ010000014.1, on the reverse strand, counting down.
AAGTTAGAAGCGGGATCTGAACGACGTTCCATTTCATAATTTGCAAAGAAAAAGACTTTATCTTTCACTAATGGACCACCCACTGAAACACCACTTTGGTTAAATGATAATTCTGGGTTTGCAGCAACATCACTTCCTGCAACTGAGTTACCTACAAAAGATTCATTCCTTGTATAAGTATACGCAGAAGCTGTTAATGTGTTTGTACCACTTTTTGTAACAGTATTAATCCCTGCACCAGTGAAACCACCTTCGCGAACATCAAAAGGAGCAACAGATACTTGCACCTGTTCTACCGCATCAAATGAAACGGGTTCAGCATTTGTTTGTCCACCGGGAGCTGGATCATCTAATCCAAAAGGGTTATTGAAATAGGAACCATCGAGAGAAATATTATTGTAAAGCCAGTTACGTCCACCGAAACTGAAGTTACCATCACTTCTTGGGTCCATACGTGTTAAATCTCTTGTGCTTCGTTTAATGGAAGGCATTTCAACCACTTGTTCAGCACTAATAAAAGTTGCTGCACCGGTTCGGTCGCCATTCATAACATCATCCATTTCTGCTGTTACTTCAACACCAGCCATGGAAATAGCTTCTTGAGATAACTGAAAGCTCATTCTTTCAGTAGCACCTAAGCTGAGGGATACATTGTCAACAGATTGACTCTTGTAGCCAATGTAGTCCACTTTGATTGTGTATGGTCCACCAACCTTCATATTCAATATAGTATATGCACCGCTTGTACGTGTTGCAGCACCATATTGAGCACCAGTTGGAGTATACACAGCAACCACATTTGCACCAGCTAATGCATTCCCATCCATATCTGTAATAGAACCGCTTAAACCAGCAGTGGTCACACCTTGACCCATGAGAAGAGAGACACTAAAAAGCGCAATGGATAATATTAATCCAAATGATCTTTTATGAGTATTCATGTTCTAGTTCCTTGTTTATTTATTATAATTAGGACTTATCTCGTCAATAGATAAGTTTTTAAGCTTCGGATTTTAATACATACGAGATAATACTAAAACACATATTATATAAATACAAATATGCGTTTATTTAAGATTTAATCATCCAAAATAATCAATTTGTTCGTAATTTAGGATACAGTTATCCGCTTATATTTCACACACATACTAAATCAAATTTTCAGGAGATAATAATGAATACTACACACTCAATTTCAAATCGATGGTTCGTAGTCATTGGAGCAATCATGATTCAACTTGCACTCGGTGCCATTTATGCTTGGTCTGTTTTTACCAAAATTTTGACTGACCCATCAGGCCTTTATCAATTTTCTGCGACGCAAACAGCTTGGGTCTTTTCTGCAGGATTAGCTACATTTGCAATTGTCATGGTTTTGGCTGGAAGATGGCAAGCTAAATCAGGTCCAACGATTGTTGCTCGAGCAGGGGGGCTCTTATTAGGGATCGGTTATATTTTAGGGGGCTTTTTTGGACAATCATTTTTGGCACAATTTTTCTTTATCGGAATTATAGGCGGTGCTGGTATCGGTCTTGCTTACGTCGTTCCCATTGCAGTAGGTGTTAAATGGTTTCCAGATAAAAAAGGAATGATTACTGGCTTAGCTGTCGCTGGTTTTGGATTTGGCGCAACGATTTGGGTTAAACTTGCAGGATCTTGGTTTGGTGGCCTGCTCAATACAACACATGTATTTGGTCTGCCTGGCGTTCAAAGTGCATTTGTTATTTATGGAATTATATTTGCACTATTAGTATTAATGGGCAGCATTGTTATGGTAAATCCACCAGATGGTTATCAACCCGAAGGATGGGAACCTTCTCAGGAAACAATTAAACAATCTTCATCTGAAATTTCGTCTCACCACATGTTGAAAATGCCGCAATTTTATATGCTTTGGGGTGTTTTTATTTTTTCTGCCTTATCCGGATTAATGGTTATTTATTGTATCAAATTATTTGGCATTGATGCCTTGAGTTACCATGGAATAAAAAATGCCGGTATTATTACAGGAACGGCCATGGCTTGGTATGCCATTTTTAATGGGTTCGGTCGCATTGCTTGGGGAATTATTTCTGATAAATTAGGACGAAAAACAGCCATCATTTATATGACTGTAATTCAAGGATTCATTATGCTTATGATGTATCATATTTTTATTACATTTGGTATGGCAACTGGATTTATTATTGGTGCATCCATTATTGGATTCAACTTTGGCGGAAACTTTGCATTATTCCCCGCTGCAACAGCTGACTTTTTTGGGAATAAAAATTTAGGAACAAATTATGGTTGGATGTTTACAGCATACGGAATTGCTGGAATTGCAGGTCCACAATTAGCAGGCTTTTTTAAAGATTCAGCTCAAGGATCCGGGGAGCCAATTGTTTGGATGACGCCATTTATTATAGCTGGAATTGCTTGTCTTATTGGAGCAGCCATGATGGCAGCCACTCATCCACCAAAATTGAAGAATTAAAAACTATATTTAAATCCAATTTGTACGTGAGAGAATTCTTCTAATTTTGTGAATGGATTATCCGGATTTTCTTCATCCCCAATAAATTGGCTTAATTGGGCTACAATTCCCCAACTTTCTGATGGAGAATAAAATGCACGTGCACCAAGCATAGTGCCATTTTCATCCAAATTCATAAAAGAGTTTACACTTAATTCTAATCGATCGTCAAACATCCAACCGGTTGCAGAAATACTTAATCCATTTTCTGCAAACATGGCAAAAGGTGTTCCCATTCCCGGTACAAATGTATCTTCTGTTAAATCCAAAAACGTCATGGCTGGATTCATTGTTAAAGTCTGTCCTTCCACATTCAAGATTTTACTTCCAATATATTGTGCATTTAATGCTATATCATAAGGACCGGTCATTTCACCTTGAAAAACATACTGAATGTATTCTGCTTTAGTTTCTATTTTACTCCAGTCGCCACTCGTTTTATTCTCAGTTACGAAATAACCACTTTCGCCCCGAATTGTAAAATCACCTAAAAACGTTACAAAATTCGCACCATACACTTCCGTTTCGCGAAACCCAAAATAGAGATTAGGAATCGTTGGTAAATACCCGAGCATACTGAACGATCGGTCGTGACCTTTAAAATAAGATAAACCTACATCTGCCAATGTGAATGATCCACGTAATCTTATCCCAATCTCTAATGGATTTTCTATTGTTACATATGATTCCGGTTCATCCATGGGTGGTTGAATCGGAAAATCATCTTCCCCGAAGGTAAGTCTATTTGGTGTATGTTCTGGAATAATTACTGTTTCAAATTGGTAATCACCCCAAACCATATTGACTGATGCTGAATTCGAACCAAGTTTTCGATCTGCTCCAGGCATAAACATAAAATAATAATCATACGCATTTAAATTATCCGTGGGGTTATTTCCATCCACCATTCCCCAAGCATGAATTTGTTTACCCAATTTGACTTCTCCCCAATCAGGGAAATAAGCCACATAAGCCTCTCTTACATTTGTACTTAAATCGCCATCCCACCTATACTCAATGGCAGAATTTGTTACTAAATCAAATGCGCCAAATGTAAAGTTTGCCTGTACAGTTGCTAATCGAAATGGAAGATTTATTTCGGACTGATCTGTTGTTCGAATCATTTTTAATGGATGAACATTTCCTGAATAGGTGAATTGACCCATTAAAATAGAATTGGTAAAAACCAAGATGAATAGAAATATTTTTTTCACTCTTTCCCCTACTAAATATTAATTCCGCGGTAACCGCTTTAAATTTTTCTCATGAAATAAATTTGCTTTAATTCCTGTATCCAATTTCAAATCATCAAAAGTAATATTTGTTGTATGATTATTTTGTACATCTTTTACAAAAATGCCAGCCATCACTCTGTATTTTCCAACAAGTGCATTTTTGAATGATTTAATTTTTTTTAAGTTTCCTAATCTATCATACGATTCTTCTTTTACTGCCATATTTAATTTTTTATCAACCCATGTTTTATGTTTTGAATAAGATGATTTTAACTCTCTGTCTGGTACTGCTTCAATAACATAACAATCAACACCTTCTACGAATTCATCATCCAATCGTGTAAATGTATTTTCATTTATTTCTCTGCTAGACATATCTTCATAACTCAAGTCAGACCCCATAAAAGAATCGCCTTTTTTCTTTGATGAAATACGACGAATTTTTTTAAATGCGGGAAGCCACATACGCATTTCATCATCTTTATCATCATGTTCAATTTTTAAAAAGGCAACACCTTTGTCATCCTTTGGAGATAAAAACCACATAATTTGCTTTTTATTATTATCAATACTCTTTGAAAATATTTTAGCTGTTCTTGTTTTCCCTTTTTTATTCGTTAACACCATTGTAGTAGATGATGTCATATCTTTTGGCGTTTCTCGGTCGTCTACCATTTTCGCAATTTCAACTCCTGATTGCCCCATTCCCAATGTACATAAACTGATGAATAAAATGATTTTTTTCATATAATCCTCCTATTGTTCTATAATTTTTTTCTTTAATAATTCAGTCATAGCTGCTAAAACTGTTAATGTACCCAAGGATGTTGAAACCATAGCAAATACCATTAAACCACCGATATATTGAATAGGTACAAAAGCAGAAAATAGTAACGCGCCAAACCCCATATTTGATGCAGCATCTAAAATGATTGGATATCCAACATCATCAATAACTTCTCGACTTAAATTATCATATTTATTTTTATCACGTGAATACCGTCTGAATTGAGCAATATAATGAATGGCAAAATCAACACCCACACCAATAATAATGGATGCAAGAATGGCAGTAATGTGGCTTAGCTTTACATCGAAAATACCCATAAAACCAAAATTTAAAATGACTGCAGCTGTTAATGGAACAACAGCCAATAATCCCCAATGAAGTCTCCTGAAAAATAAACTTGCTATTCCTCCAATAACAAAAATGGAAACAATAATACTGATTAAGGATGATTTAACAACGAGAAAAACTAAATCCCTAAATACAACAGCCATTCCTGTAACCATAGCGGAAAATCCGTCAGGAAATGATTCGTTCACGTATGATTCAATGCCTTTCACAAATGTAATGATTTCATTTGTGCCTAATGTTTTACTCAATGCTGTTACCAAGCCAACTTCATAATTATAGTCGACTAATGATTCGAATGCATCTGGGTCTCCTGAAAAGGAATACATAGTAAACAAATTATTGACCTTCCCCCTTGTGTCTGGTATTGTTTCATAATCCGGATCATCGTCCATAATTGTTTTATGCATTTGCTGAACCATATTTGCGATAGAAAAACTCATACCAACTTTTGGTTCTTCTTCCATATAATTTTGAAGTTCTATCAAAGATTGTAAATTTTCTGGATCTTTCATATCCCCTTCAACACGAACACGAACATCCATCGTTCCGGACATTTCTTCTTCCATGAAATCCATGCCATCTCTGATTTCTGTTCCCTTTTTGAAAAAGGAACTAAAGTTTACATCTACTTCAACCATGGTAACCCCAAAGCCTCCAATCGAAACAAGTAAGAGTCCTGCAGTTAAAATATATTTCGGATGTTTCGCTACTTGTTTTGCAAGAATATCGATTCCATTTTCAAAAATGCTTGCATGCGTTACAGCTTTTGAATCCATTTTCCACTTTTTAAGAGAAATTAATGCAGGCAACATGGTGGAGGATAATATCCAAGCCCATAAAATTCCTGCCGAAATAGAAATACCATATCCAATCATTTGCTCAATGGGGGCAAATACCATAGCCAAAAATGCAGCAGCAGTTGTAATACTTGTTAAAAAGATGGGTATTAATAAAGAATCCATCGCTACACGAACAGCTTCTTGAGTATTCCTTCTTTTCCTTAATTCTTTAAAAAATTTGGCAATCATATGAACGCCATCAGAATTGGCAATTGTTAGTAGAATAATTGGCATCGATGTATTCATCATCGTGAATAGAAATTTCTCAGATCCGGTTAATCGATAGACCCATCCCATAAATCCAAGCATAAAAACGAGAGACAATACAATGGTCATAAGAACCATTCCTACACCCGCAATACTTCTCAAATTCACGAGTAGAATCAAAACCATAATTAACATACCTGCTCGCATTAACATTGCTACATCATCTCGAATTAACCCCGGAACCATACCGGTGATATAGGCTGCACCACCATATTGTGTTTCATAATCTGATAATAATTCATTTCCTAAATTTTTAATATTATTACTTAATACATCAAATGGAGCTTTTTTTACAGGTTGAATAACAACATTTAAATAATCTTCATTTCGGCTCAGAAGTTGCTTTTTAATATTCTCATTTTTATTTAGATAGTTTTGAATATCTTCTACTTCTTCTGGATATAAGTCACGCGTGTATTGCAACTCACTTACTTCCATAAATCCATCTTCGCTATCTAATCGCTCTGTTGTTGTAATGGATGTAACTTTTTCCACTTCGGGCATATCTTCTAATGCGCGCGTAAAGTCCCACAAGGATGTTAGCATTTTAGGATTTATGGCCTTTTCATCTCGAATGCCAAATGTGACATATACCATATCTGTATTCCCAAACTCTTCCATTACACTATCCCATGCAATTCTAGATGGCATATTTTTAGGTAACATTTTCATCATATCATCATCAATGACAAAATATCGTGCACCTGAAGCCATCATTATTGTTAGAAGCAAACTAACAACAATTGTCCTTTTAGGGTGTTTTAATGTTTTTTCTATAACCCATTCTCTGATTGGATGTCCCATTTATGACTCTTCCTTTTTAAAAAGTTCACTAACATATTGATTACCAGATGGAGTAAAAAGGCCACCTGAAATCATTTTTAAGAAATTATGAATAGCATCTGATGGTGCTAAATTATTTTTTAGAAAAAATTCTGGCTGGAATGTAGAATTAATAATATTCATATATAATGTGGCTATCACATTTATATCAACATCTTCTCTTACATACCCTTGTTGTTGCGCATTGAATAATATATTATAAAAATCATCTCTACGCGCTAGGCGAAATGATTCCATCTTTTCCCAAACACGCGGAAATCGGCATTTTAAGTCAGCCAATTTTTCAATAGATATATTGGAAATGTGTCCCATTATAAATTCCATCACTTTTACAAATTGGATGGCAGGATTCGGTTCAGTTTCGATGAGTCGTTTGAATCTCTTTTCAATCAATCCAAGAAAAAAGCCTACACTTTTATCGACTAAATCTTCTTTTGATGGAAAATATTTATAAATCGTTTTTTTACTCATACCCAAATTTTGCGAGAATGAGTCCACTGTAAATGAGCGGACGCCATCGCGCGTCAAAGCTTCAAAACTTTGTTCGAGAATAAATTCTTCTTGTTGTGTTTGTGAATTAGTCAATGGAAACGATTTGCGTATATATCGTTTCCGATATTACAAAACGGATAAATTATAAGTCAATAGCTTATTTTATTCGAATTAGAAATTTTTGTGTAAAAATATCATCTTGTATCCCGGCGTCCATATTTGCTTTACGAATCGTCATGGTAGTTTGGTCGCCGTTGGATGATGTCATAATCATCGAATTGGGGACATAATAGCCATCTAAAAGATTATGGTTTGGCACTGTGAGCGTTTTAATGGGGCTCGCTTCAGACTCATAATATTCTATTTTTTTAATTTGATAAGTAGCCATATCTATCCAATATTTTTTCCATTTATAAATACTTGTAGTTGATGGAATTGCTTCAATAACATGGCAAGGATACCCGTATAAAGTTTCAATACCCAGTGTTTTGTAGGAATGATTATTGATGGCATTAGACTCTAAATCTTCATAAGTAAAATTGGTCCCCATAAATGATTTAGAGCGATCTTTTGAATTAATTTTTTTGGCTGTTTTTAATTTTGGGAGGAAAAACCATTGCTCTTGGCCCCCATTTCTAAAACTCCAATTTAAAAGTCCAGTCCCTTTAACAATGGCTGGTTTACTAAATCGAACTAATGTTTTTCTATTATATTTTCCTGTTTTATAATTTTTTTGATATCGAACAAATTCACGAACCTTTTTCTTCAATCTACCTTTTTTCTTTTTAATAATAGTCAACTCAAAGTTGGTAATGGATGAAGTAGGAATCGGGTTATTTTTCACCCGGGTCATGATTTCTGATCCTGTCATTTCACCAAACAGAATTTGAAATAATAGTATAACTATTAATGTTGGTTTTAACTTATTCATCATTTTCACCCTTCATAAAAAATAAACTTATCGGTGTAAAGAAAATGCTTACAATGACAGCATGTACATAATTTTGCCCTTTCTTAATTTCTGAAATACCCGCTGCCTGGAAACAAATAAATAAATAAATGGGTACAATCATTCCCCAATTAGATTTTAACGTATCAACCCACGATTGATCCGTTGAGTTTAATTGTGATACCCATGAAGAAAATATTCCACCTACAAATGCACTATAGAGCCACCAACCAACAATGGCAAGAGAACCAAGTAAAAAAAGAATACTGATTATTTTATCTAGTTTTTCATTCATTATTTGTATAAAAATTTAGGATTAACCCAACTGACTAATGCGGGCAATACAGCCAATGCACCAAATAAACAAAATGTGATTGATGCCATTACTAAAATACCAAAAATAACGACCGGTAAAAATTCTGAAAATAATAAGGCGGTAAAACCAACAACAACAGATGCAGCATTAAACAAAATACCTTTTCCTGATATTCTAAATGTGGACCTTATTGCATCATCTAATATTTCGCCAGAACGAATATGGTCTCTAAGATGCCATAAAAAATGCACTGTATAATCCACACCAACGCCAACCAAAATACTCGTTAATAATGATGTTGTCATATTTAATACGATGCCCAAATGCCCCATAACACCAAACACGAGTATGACTGAAGTAGCCATTGGAAGAACTGCTAATAGTCCTCCAACAAATGATCTAAAAACAAATGACATAATAACAAAAATAATGAATGCTGAAACAAATAAACTTAAAACCTGTCCTTTTACAACAAGCCGTGTCAATACACCTAAAAAGGCAGCCGGGCCTGTTAATTGCATTGGACTTTGATCGTAAAAATTAGCTTGAATAAATTGCTCTGTATCCTCAACGATTTCAGCAATACGAATTGTTTGAACTTGTCTTAATCTAACAAATATTTGGGTATAAGATGGTTCTTCCCAGTCATCTAAAATAAAATCGAATTCATCTGTATTCCCTGTTAATGAGAATAAAAACATGTATTGCGTAATCAATTCCCTATCATCTGGGATTGTATAATACGCTGAATCGCCACCATTAAACCCGAAATGGAGATTTTTTATAACATCTGCAATTGAATGAGTTTTTGTAACTAAAGATGAACCATCAGAAATATGATTTGTCAATGTTTCAATATTTTTTAATGTTTCTGGTGAATATATATCCCCTTCAACCATAACTGTTAATTGAGTCGCACCGCCAAATGCATCTGAAATGGCAGTATTGTGAATGCGAAGTCTGCCATTTTTAGGGAAATAGTGATCGGGATTTGTATCAACTTTTATATCCTTTATTCCGCTCCCAAGAATAAAAGCAACCACACTTAACCCAATCAGTAAAGGAATTCTAAATCGAATAAAGAAGTCTCCCAAAGCAACTAAAGCATTGTTTACTTTTTCATGATCTGATTTTTTTGACAAAAAAGTTGGACGTGTTAAAAGAACAAGAACAGATGGAATAATGAAAACGCTCAATATAAAGGCAACAAAAATACCAAAAGAAATAAGAAATCCCATTTCACGCACACGAGGAAGTACATGTGTTGCGAGACCAAGAAAACTTACAATGGTTGTCATGGCTGCTATAAAAATGGGCATCCCCAATTTTCGAATCGTTTTTCTTAAAATTGCGCCTCGTGTTGCATCTTTATCCATTCTTGAATATTCAAAGAAATGAGAAATAATATGGATTCCATAATCGTTCGCTATGGCAATAAGCATCACTGGGATAAGTCCACCAATAAAGGGGACACTCATATCTAGCCATCCCATAAGACCAAAAGTCCAAATAACAGATATTCCAACGACAAAAAATGGGAGAAATACACCCGCCCAACTTCTAAAACTTAAAATGAGTAATACCATCATAAGCCCTAAGGCAAAAGGTGTAAAAAGACCTAAATCTTTTCTCATGCTATCAATCACATCAGCACGCGTAATGGGAAAACCTGAATAATATATTTTTTCTGGATCTTCGTAATGTTTAATAATTGAAACAATTCTATCTCTAAAAACTGTTTCTTCAAAATCATACGCAGAACCCATTTGACATAGGAAGCTCATTTTTTTCAAATCGCTTGAAATGAGACTTTCAATAATATCTGTTTGTTCTAACTCTTTTATAAATTCGTTTCTTAAAGAATCATCATCAGGGAAAGAGTCTATTGTTTTATTAATAACAAATTCTTCCAATTTTGGAACAATGGAATAATGGGAATACAGAGAATAGACACGACTAATTAATGGAAGATTTTCAAGCGAATCATGGAAAGAAACGTATTTTTCTAATATTTCTGGCGAAAATAAGCTATCTGACTCCACAGCAATAATGATCATTCCTGTTCCTGCAAACAAGCTGTCTGCCATATCCATCGTATTTGCCATTGGATGTTGGTGAGGAATCATTGAGCGAACACCAGGATCAAGCTCTAAGCGAGGAATTCCCCAGATAAACAATAGGGTAATAAAGACCGTTCCCGCAATCAATGATCGCGGGAAATGGGCATCAAAATTAAAAAGTTTTCTATATAATGATTTTAATGGCATATAAAGCTGGCAAATTTAGTAAATATCATATGCTTAATGGAATCGATTCAATAATCATTTCCTATTGTAAATTATATGGAAATGAAACCAACTTTTTCAAACGATTCCCCAGTTGTTCTAATAGCGAATGGTGTTTTTCCAACACATTCACGCCCAATTGGATTATTAAAAAAAGCAAAATATATATTTGCCATTGATGGGGGATATACACAAGCAATACAACATCACATTCAACCTCGTTATCTTTTTGGGGATATGGATTCAATACAAATTCAAAAAGATGAATTCAAAGGGGAATGGATTGAGTTACCTAATCAAAATAAAACAGATTTAGAAAAAACGTTAGATTGGTGTATTGAACAAAATATAAATCAGATTATTTTGTTAGGTGCAACAGGTCATCGGGAAGATATGACCATGGCAAATCATTATATTCTTTTTGACTATGTGGATAAAATTAATATAAAAATGGTTACGGACCATTTTACGATTTCGTGCCACAAAGGACAAAAGTCATTCAATTCTAATCCAGGTGAAACTGTTTCTATCATTGCATATCATTCAGGCACAGTTGTTTCATCTACCGCTTTAAAATATCCAATGAATCAAATGATTTTAGATCCGTCAGCTCGCGCTATTTCTAATCAATCCATTGGGTCTACATTTTCAATTGATGCTTCTGACTCTATACTCGTTTTTAAAAGCCATACAATAGATTAAATGCATTGGATTGATATTTTAGTTCTTGCCCTTTATGTTGGGTTCCTTATTTTCATTGGATTGTTTCGTCATAATCAATCTAGCAATAGTCCAGAAGAATTCATTTTAGCTGGTCGATCATTGACCCTGCCTGCTTTTACCGCTACATTAGTGACAACTTGGTATGGAGGCATTTTAGGAATTGGTGAAAATACATTTCTTTATGGAGTGCAAACTTGGTTCATTTTTGGACTCCCCTATTATATTTTTGCTACTATGTATGCATTTTGGATTGCTCCAAAAATCCGTTCAGCAAATCATTTTTCAATCCCAGACCATTTTAATGAAAGTTTTGGCAAGACAGCGGGTATTTTAAGTGCATTCTATATCTTTATATTGTCAAGCCCTGCTCCCTATATATTGAGTATGGGAATATTAATTCAATTTATATTTCACATCCCTTTCTGGATATCAATGGTTTTAGCTAGTTTATTTAGTTTAATTTATATTTGGTTTGGTGGATTTAAGGCTATCATTCGTACTGATATTTTTCAATTTATATTTATGTTTTTAGGATTTGGTCTCCTCCTTACATACTGCTGGGCTGAATCAGGCTCACCGTTATCATTGTTAAATTCTTTACCAGAAAAACATGTAACTCCATTAGGCGGAAACACAATTCAATATGTAATAGTGTGGTTTTTTATTGCATCTTGGACATTCATCGATCCAGGATTTTACCAAAGATGTGCTGCTGCAAAAACGCCAGAAATCGCTCAAAAAGGGATATTATTGTCTATCGTTTTTTGGGGTATTTTTGATGCTCTCACACTCATGACAGGATTGTATGCTGTTCAACTTATTTCTCCTGAGAATCCATTATTTTCATTCCCCCTTTTAGGAAAAAACATACTACCACCGTTGGTGTATGGCATATTTATAGCCGGAATATTTTCTACTATTATGTCCACCATTGATTCATTAGGGTTTGTGAATTCGTTCACATTTGGGCGTGATATAGTGGGTCGATTAAAAGAACAATCTTTATCCATAAAATCCATTAGAATGGGTTTAATTGTTTCTACCTTATTAGCTTGGGGCTTAGCCTTAATTCTCCCATCTGTTGTTAAATTATTCTACACAATTGGTTCAATTATAATTCCGGGATTAATCTTTCCATTCCTCCTAAATATTTGGAAACCTAAGCATACCTTTTCCACTGGATTAAGTACATTATGGATATTTTTACCTGTGATTATTTCAACGACTTGGATGGGATTAAGCTTAATAATTGGGCAATCTTTTTTGAATATTGAACCTTTTTATCCCGGAATGGCATCATCATTCTTAATTGGGTATTTTATTATAAAATAAAAAAGGGCATTCAACTTGAACGCCCTTTTTCTAGATGGAATATATTAAGATTTAGTGTGCTAAAGATTTACCAACTGAGCCTAAATCGGAAAATGCTTCATCAAGACGTTCCACCATTCCTTCCTCACCTGATCTAAGGAATTTTCGTGGATCATATTGTTTTTTATACGGTGTGCCATCTTCAGGGTCAATTTGATATTTAAATGCTTTTGCATTTGCATCAACATAATCCCCTACTGCCTTTGCATATGCAAACTGAGTATCGGTATCAATATTCATTTTAAAAACACCGTATGAAATTGCCTCTGATATTTTTGACTTTTCTGAGCCAGAACCACCATGAAAAACTAAATCTAAAGGTTTTGGATCAGTCCCACATGTGGTTTCGACTAATTCCTGTGCCCCTTTTAAAATTTCTGGTCGAAGCTTTACATTCCCTGGTTTATAGACTCCGTGGACATTTCCAAAAGAAGCTGCTAAACTAAAATGTCCAATGGGAGAAAGTAATTCCCATGCTCTCAAACAATCTTCAGGTTGAGTATAAAGTAATGGATTATCTGCTCCAATATCATCATCGGAACCAACACCATCTTCTTCACCGCCAGTTACACCCAATTCTATTTCTAAACTCATTCCAATAGGAGCCATTCTTTCCAATAAACGTTTACTCTCAGATAAGTTTAAATCAATTTCTTCTGCAGATAGATCTAACATATGCGAAGTGTATAATGGTTTTCCATGTTTTTCAAAATAAGTTTCACTATGGCTGATTAATGCTTCAACCCATGGGATTAATCCTTTGTTAGCATGATCCGTGTGCAATACAACGCAAATACCATATTTTTCAGCTAATAAATGAACATGTTGAGCTGCAGAAACAGATCCCAACACTTTGGCTTCGAATGCATCTTCTAAACTTTTCCCTGCATAAAATTGTCCACCACTATTTGAAAACTGAATAATGACATCGGATTTATTTTTTGCGGCTGCTTCCATAACTGCATTTACAGAATTAGTTCCAACAGTATTTACTGCAGGAATAGCATAACCACCTTCTTTGGCTGCTTTTAATAATGTTTTGTAATCTTCGCCTGTGACTACACCTGGTTTTAATGAATAACTCATAGGGTTCCTCTTTCTTATTTTTGACCTATTTCAGTCAACAATTGATGATACCAACTTACGTTATAATCAAAAGGTTTTCCCCCTTTGATTCTTTCAAATGCAATTAAGGAAAGTGCTTGGTCTGCATCATCATCTAAACCGGCGACACCACTTTGTCCTTTTAATGCTTGTTCTGCCCCAAAAAAGGCGGATTGTTTTATTAAATCTAAATCTTGTTGATTTGGTTTTGCTGATCGAGCAAAATACCCACTTTTTTGAACGAGTACTTTCTCAGCATTTAATTTTTTGGCAAATTTTTTCGCAAACCACTGCCCTGGGTTTATCTCATCCAAACGCACATGCCCGAATGCATCCCTCGGGACATTTTCGCCTTGAGATTCCATTTCTCGCACAATGGCATCTAAACCGGCACCTTCACTTAAAAAGATATTGATTCCATCCTTTTCATCCATTTTTATATTAAGACGTTCAACTTCAGATTGAAAATCAAAATCCATTTCAGGAATATAAACAGCATCAATATCCCATCGCGCTTCATCAATCAACATTTCAGGGAAAAAAGAGCGATGTTTCATCCTTTCACGATAATCGAATGCTGATTTTGCTGTTAGCCAACCACAATTTCTGCCCATTACTTCGTGAATAATGAGTTGGCGTGAACTTGTGGTATTTTCATTTACTATATTTTCAAAAAATACGGCTCCTTGTTCAGCTGCTGTCCAAGCACCCAGTGTTTGTGTTATGGGAAAAACATCATTATCCACTGTTTTAGGTAACCCAACAACAGTTAAATCGTATCCATTTTCTTTAAGATAAAAAGAAAGTTGTGCAGCCATTGTATTTGTATCATCGCCACCAATTGTATGTAAAATATCGATTTGATCTTTTTTTAGTTGCTCTGCCGCAACTTTCAATGGGTCTTCCCCATCTTGAACATATCCTCGTTTAATACAATCTTCCACATTAGTCAATTTGACACGGCTATTCCCGATCATACTTCCACCAAAATCATAAAAAATAGAATAATCTTTTTTTACAGATTCTGGAAAAGGAATAGATCTCCCAAGAAGTAATCCTTGATACCCATTTAAATACCCCATCAATTCCGCGTCTGGAGCAATGTCATTGTATTTTTCTATCAACGCACCGATAGATGATGACAAACATGGGGCAATTCCCCCAGCTGTTAAAAATGCTATTTTCATAAAAAATGAAATTCCTTTAATAATTTGGATGTGAAAGTTAAATACGAATTCTAGTTAGTAACTATACTATGTGTTACTATTTTAACATAATTTTTTAATTAGGATGATAGTTTAAAAATATATTAGATATTTAGATGAACAAATACTAAACTATCAGCGCTTTAGGTCAAGTCCAAAATGTTCTGTAAAATTATTCAAAAGGTCACAGTTTCTCCGCCC
>CAZGFQ010000013.1:41694-49053 GCA_964525185.1 uncultured bacterium | reverse complement strand
ATTAGAAGATATGTTCCCAGGAAGAAAAACAAATCCAAGTAGAATCTATATACCTCGATGTGAGTTTTTTCTTGAAAATCCCCCTGGAGATGATTGGGATGGTGTTTGGACGCTTACATCAAAATAGGCAAGGCTAAATGAAGTCTCATCTTCACTTCGTCCCTTTTTTATTCCTGAGTTTATTTTCTTCAATGATTATAGCTCAGAGTAATCCATTCGTCCTGGATTCCACATTTACAGATTCAGTACATCAATCTTTAGCTGCTGAAATCTTAAGCGCTGATATTAATAATGATGGCACAGCTGATTTATTTATGTCCGGATATGATTCAACTCGATTTGGCTATTACCTTGATGTATATTCGAATAATAATGGTACGCTTGAACCATTTTACACGAAAGAAATCGTCACATATTCAGATACGATTGGCGTAAATATTGGTGGCATTGGCGGAATGGATTTAGCTGATTTTGACCGAGATGGTTTTATAGATGTTGTGATCCATGGGTCCGCACGATTTGGTCTATATATGAATGATGGTTTTACATTTACGCCATCGTCTCAAGTAGGCAATGAATATTTGACTTATAGTAAAGCTCGTTGGGGCGATATGAATATGGATGGTGCACCTGATTTATTTATTACGGGTGTTGATGAAACAAGAGATGTAATCTTAAATGAGTTACGTTTAAATACAAATGGAGCCCTCGAAACCGACCAAACAGTTGTTTATCCTAATTTATTCAATGGTAGTATGGCATGGGGAGACTACGATCAAGACGGTGATCCCGACTTAATTGTATCAGGTCAAACAGCCGATATAAATTCAAGTGCGACTCGTTTTTATCAAAATGAACCAACCGGAAGATTAATTGAAGATTCAAATCAAGACATATTGGGATTAAAAGCATCAGCATCACGATTCGCAGATTTAGATCAAGATGGAGACTTGGATTTAATTGAAAGTGGTTGGAGCCTTGAACATGGTTTACGGACAGCAATATATATTAATGAGCCAGTTGGAACATATACAGAAATTGAAAATGCAATCAATTTTGGCGTCGCCTTTGGTTCAATTGATGCCATTGATTATGATTTAGATGGAGATGTTGATTTATTAATTGGAGGTGTTGATTCTGTAAATGCTAATGCAACAGAAGTTTATTCTCTTCAGGGGAAATTGTATGAAAATACCGGTTCATTTAATTTCATTGAGGCTCAATCTTTCCCGGGTTGTCGAAGTGTTTTATTTACAGATTTAAATCAAGATAAACGCCCGGATATTATTATTTCAGGAACCACAGAAATTAAAAATGGTGATAGTACATTCTGCTCTATTTATTTAAATACCCTAACAACTGAAAATGAACGACCGGTAGCATCTACATCTACAAATGCTTTTTCTGTCAGTAATCGAGCTATTTTCACATGGGGTTCAGGAACTGATGATCATACTGATCCATCTGCTTTAATGTATAATATTAGAATTGGCTCAGAATCAGATGGAAATGATTTATTATCCTCATCCATTCCAATTCATCAATCAAATAATAATTCTCGGCTCATCCGAGAATTCACTAATATTCCTCATGGGGTTTATTATTGGAGCGTACAAACAGTGGATCCATCAGGACAAACTTCTGAATGGTCTGCGGAGGATACACTTTTTATCCCACGGCTTGTTCCATCCATTCAATCATTGCCCGGCGTCTATTTTAGTGCTGCAGGGTGGGCCGATTACGACGGCGACAATGCCATTGACCTTGGGTTAACCGGTATTTCATTTACTGGCGGAAGTATTACCCGATTCTACCAAAATGAAGCTGACTTGCTTGAGCAAGATTTAACTCAAAATACTGAAGCGGTTTTTGGGGGCCATTTATCTTTTGCCGATTATACCAATGATGGACATTTAGATATGATGATATCTGGGTACCAAATCATTAATTTTCAACCTTTCCCAAAATGTTATTTATATAAATGGTCCAATGGGTCATTTGTAGCAGATCAAATTAAAATTTATCCAACGTATGATTTTGCAACTGGAAATTGGCTTGAACTTGAATCCAGTGTTTTCCCTGTCGTGGGTGGATCAAATAATCATGCCTGGGGAGATTATGACAATGATGGCGATCTCGATTTAATTATTGGTGGTACAAATTATTATGGCTGGCGACGACTCACATTATATAAAAATGATCATGGCATATTTACAGAAGATACAGATCAAACTCTTACGCCTATCTTCCCTTGTATCACTGCATGGTCGGATGTGAATAATGACGGATATTTGGATTTAATCGCATCTGGAGCAGATAGTGCAACACAAACTTTAAAAACGTATGTTTATTTAAATGATTCGACTCATACCTTAAAAGAAAGTCTCAATTGGGATATTCAATTTGGGGTAACGGCGGGTGCCATTTCTGTTGGTGATTACGATGCGGATGGAGATGATGATTTTGTCATTTTAGGCAAAGATAAAAACGAAGAATTAAAAACGCGTATTTATGAAAATAATGGTTTCAACGGTTTCATGGTAGCAGAAGAGTTGGAAGGTGTTTATTATGGCAGAGCGGATTGGGGCGATTATGATAATGATGGCGATCTCGATTTAGCTGTTTCAGGTCAAAGTAGTACAGAAGGATCGTTAGGCTCATCCCCTTCTACAGTTGTTTATACCCAAACCGATGGCCAATTTTCAAAAGATATAACACTTGCCCTCGACAATGTCGGTGTCAGTTCCATCCAATGGGGTGACTATGATACCGATGGAGATTTAGATTTATTTGTTGCTGGGTTTAAAGAAAATCAGGATGTCGTTTCTCTCGTTTTTGATAATCTTGAATCTATCAATAATGCCAATCAAGCGCCCACAGCACCGTATAATCTATCCGAAACTATTTCTTCTAATAATGTTACATTAAATTGGTCCACATCCCAAGATTTAAATAGTCCTGAAAATGGATTTACACCTGCAGATGGATTACGGTATAGTATTCAAATGGGCACAAATGAAAATGAGAATGCAGTTTTATCAGGGAAATTACCTCACAATAAAAATTTAACCATCAATAAATCATTTTATGAACTTAAGAATATGGATGAAGGTTGGTATGATTGGCGTGTAAGTTCGATCGATAATAGTTATGGGCAATCGGATTGGTCAACAACACATACATTTTATATAGATAAAACTGCCCCAGCCATTGATACGATACGAGCTAATTATGGGATTGGTGGACAAATTATTCTAGTGGTTGAATTTGACGAATTTTTTGAAATGAATAATAGTATCGATCCAACCATTATGGTTTTTCATCCGGATTCTCCTGATTTAAATAATGATGGAATCCTAGATACGGTCTATGTTGATAAACAAAGTTTCTCAGCAAAAGTTTGGACAGGCGTTTTAACACTCCCAGAATTATATAGAGGGAAAGCCATTGAAATCCATGTTGCAGGTGCTGAAGATTTGCGTGGCAATCAAATGGAAAATGTAATTACATATAAAACGCCATCAAAAATTATTTCATCCTTAGGCGGTACCGTTATTAGTAAAGATGGAAATGCATCGCTGTTGCTTCCTCAAAACACAGTTCAAGAAGATTTAAGCTTAACCATTAAAAAAGAATCAAGCCCAGCAACTTTTTCATCACTTGCCCTAAGTTCTATTTATAATATTACTCCGGATGATATGGAATTATCAAAACCTGGAATCATCAGAATTATATCACCGAATAAAGATTTAAATGATAGTACGTCCATTTTTATTGGACGTATTTCGACGAATGGAGACAGTTTATTCTATTTAGGCGGAACCCCTTCTCTCCTTAAGGAAAAGAAAGTATTAACAGCTGAAGTTGATTCTCTCGGACGATTTGGTTTATTTACATATGATACGACCCAAGTCATTCGCAAAATGGATTTGGATCAATTAATTTGTCAACCGCGCATATTTTCTCCCGCAGGCAAAACATTCGAATTCCCATCAACAAATATTTTATTTAATCTAGAATCATCTCATGATGTTACTGCTAGAATATTTAATATTGGTGGTCGATTGAAAAAAACAATTAAACCTGAATTTGCCCTTCCAATTGGAAGTAATGTTCTTTCTTGGGATGGAAAGGATGAAAATGGGGATGTGGTTACAAGTGGCTTATATATTGTCACTCTCGAAGTAAATAATACCATTCTAAGAACAACGGTAGGTGTTTTAAACCGATGAAACATTTTTTCCCACTATTAGTATTTCTATCGAGTCTTATTGCTCAAGGAAATGACCAAATATTTGTCGGAACTCGACCCTTAAGTATGGGTGGCGCTTTTGTTGCAGTCGCAGACGACGGAAATACAATTACCTGGAATCCCGCAGGTTTACCTAGGCTAAGACGCACAGAATTTACTTCTTCTTATGGTGATTTATATGGGATGGGTATTTCTCATTCTTACTTTGGATTTGTTAAACCTTTTTCTGACGCATTTGCCCTCGGATTAGATTGGTCATATGCAGGCTACGATGATGATGAGTTAGGATCTTCAGATAATAAACTCAATTTAAGTTTTGGCTATCAGCCTCACAAACTTATTTCGATAGGAGCAAATCTTAAATATGTTTTTCGTGATTTAACTTTAGATGGAACATCCTATGGACAAAGTTCAGGGCTTGGATATGATGTAGGACTATTAATTTCTCCATTGAAAAATTTAAAATTTGGTTTGGGGCTTTATGATTTAGGCGGTACATCTGTTATGTATGACAATAATGTAGAAGAAGTTATACTGAAGCAAGCAATGAAATTTGGTGTCGCATGGAACCCAATTGAAACCATGACAGTGGCAATGGACATTGATGATCGTATTCACTTTGGAACAGAATATATTATTAAAAATATGCTCGGGATACGTGCTGGATTTCGCTGGGATGCTTTTAACGATTATTCAGTCTTCACCCCTTCAGCAGGCATGAGTATTAAATATAAAACCCTTATTTTAGAATATGGTTTTGAAGATCATCCATATTTAGGGCAAACAAACCGTTTTTCAATAGCTTTACAATTTAGTCCGGCTGTTGTAAGCATTACATCTACTGTGATTAATCATAACCCTATTTTCCGTTCATTGCATCGTTATTATGAAACAAATCCATTTGCCAAAGTTGGAATAAAAAATATTTCAGATGCAGATTTACCTGTCAATGTATCACTCTTTCTTCCAACGATGATGAGTAATCCACATTCAGAAACGATTACTCTTCCTCCAAAATCAGATGAAGAATATGAATTAGGTATTTCTTTTTCTGCAGATGTATTAACCACTAAAAAAGCTGCCTTCGATAATTTGGTGCAACCAGAAGTAAAAGTAACTTACAAACAAGGTGGTGAAGAAAAACAAGCTCAAAAGAAACTTGAATCATCATATGTGTTAGGAAAAGGGAAATTGACCTGGAGTAATCCAGACATGATTGCGTGTTATGTAACGCCCGCTGATGCAGTTGTGGATAAATTTTCTCGAAATAATATTCAATATTATACACCAGTATTAAACGACTACTTTGGTAGAAGTAATTTGGGTAGAGGCATCATTTTATACGATGCATTGGGTACACATGGACTCGTATATAACATTGATCTTCAAACACCTTTCTTAGAAATTGCTGATGATAAAACAACATTTGATAATGTAAAATATCCAGGTGAAATGCTTAGAGATAAAATTGGTGATTGTGATGATTTAACTACTTTATACGGGACACTCCTAAACAACCTCGGAATAGAAACCATGTTTCTAGATGTATTCAAGCCCGGTGCAGGTCATATTTTCTTAATGTTTGATAGTGGTGTTAAGCCGGATGATGTAAAAAAGTATTTCTTAGATGAAACCGAAGTGGTGGTTTTAAATGATAAAGTTTGGATTCCAATTGAAGCAACTCTTGTTGGAAAACCTTTTTTCAGTGCATGGAAACAGGGGGCATTAAAATATAATGAAATGAAAGCTGAAAATTATGTGAATGAAATATCCGTAGCTGAAGCAACTGCAATTTATCCTGCTGGTGCGCATATTACACCGGATATGCCTATTCCAGAAATAAATGGAATAAATGATTTACTCAAAGAAGATATTAAACAATATGGGCAATGGTTAGAACAAATCGTATATGCCGCCGTAGGAAATGAGTTAACCACAGGTGAAGATTATTATGATGCTGGTGTTAAATACATGGAATTTCATCGATATAAAGAAGCGATCTCTATGTTGGAAACAGCTATCAATATGAAACCGAATTTCCCCGATGCCATAAATACGTTGGGTGTGAGTTATACCAAAAAAGGAGATTTTGAAACATCGTTAGAATTCTATGAAAAAGCATTAGAACAACAACCTGACCATCCCGGGTTTATGCTTAATATTGCGATCGCACATTTTATGATGGGAAACAAAGGGATCGCTCGAGAAAAATATGATGAAGTTGTATTGGTTGACCCTGTTTTTGCTGGGAAATTAGATAAAGTTTTTGGAGCAGCTAAAGCTGCCTTCTCAAGTAAAAAGTCTGAAGGATCATCATTGAAAATTTCAGGTGATTTAGAAAAAGAACTAGAATCAGAATCTTCAAAAGGGTTGGTAGAAATAAAAAAACCAGCTAAAGATGTAGCGCCAAAAGATATTCCAAAAATATCATATTTAAAAAGACGTGCCCGTTCAGATAATACAGTTGGCGTCACCTTCGCTAGACTGGGAAATTATTCCATGGCGATTGATTACTTTAAAAAATCAGTCGAAAATGACCCAGATGAAATGGATTATAAAATCAATCTCGCTGTTGCTCTTTATCGTATGTATAAATATGACCAAGCATTAGAGTATTATGAAGAAGTTCGACAGAAAAAACCTGAATTAGTGTCTCAATTAGACTTTATAGAAAGTATGGGCGAGATCACACCTATTTTCAAAAAATTTGATTAAATTAATAAGTACGAGAGGTACACTATTATGAAAAAAGCAATACTCATACTACCAATAGCACTATTTAGCTTTTGTTTCGCCCAAGACGAAGATCTTGATCTCGACATGGATGCCATGTGGGATAATACCGTTTGGAACGAAATCGAAGAAGTCACAACGAAAGAATATGAAGTTGAAAAAGTGACCACCGTTGCCGGTGTTCGTGGCGCAGAAGCAGAAGATGAAGCATTGCACCATCTTTATTACCGCCAATCCATGAAAGGCCCAAGTCCAATGGCCCTTCAGAAAGCTTTAGGAAAACTGTTAAATACCTTAAGCTCTTTAAAGGAGAAAGATGTCACTCATGAAAAAATTCCTGAAGTCACTCATTATGTAATTCAAATATATAAAAA
>CAZGFQ010000013.1:16743-41594 GCA_964525185.1 uncultured bacterium | reverse complement strand
TCCGAACAAAAATATTCTGAAGCTTATGGCGATTCAAGTTTAGTTAAACGAATGGGGATTTATAGGATTTATAGTCAAGAAATACTAGGCCAATCCACAAGCCCACGCGTTTATAAAGATATAGAAATTGCTATTAGAAAGTGTATGAATTTATTGATTAATCAGTGGTATAAAGATAACCCAACAAAATCATTGTAAATGGCTCATTGAGCATTTTTGGTGTAATTTCTCAGAAGAGAAATGATACAAAATAAAAACCAACCCACAGCTGGCATATTGCTCATTTTATTTATCTTCATTGGGCAAATTAGTTTCCCAAAAAACGTCAATAAAGTCATTACATTCCAATCCGGGAATAAATTAGCCGTTCTCCCATTTGAAGGTCGTGGAATTTCAGCCCCATTAACTGCCCATGTTACAGAAGAATTTCGAGGTGCTGTAAGATCATTAAAAATTTACCAAGTTCAAGATAAGGATATGACTGAACGGTTGGAGATTTTTACTCCAAAATCAAAAACTTATTGGAATTGCTGGAGTGTAGGTTGTGCCATTGATCGCGGAAAACAACTTAATGTGAATTATGTTATTGCAGGAAATGTAGAAGAAAAGGACGATACTTATTTAATCAATGGTCGATTATTTTCAGTGGATTTAGAAACGCTCGTCAATGACTTTTCTCTATCAAGTTTTAATGATGCCGACAGCTTATTATTGGAATTAAAAAAAATGGCTTATACAATAAGTGGACTCCCTGTTCCAGATACATTAGGATTAGGGTCCGATTCAACTCGCGTAAATGAGTTAGCAATGGATGATACTACATCTAAATTCCAACTTCCTAAAATTCCAAGTAAAATAAAAGCATTACTTATGTCTACAGTCCTTCCCGGAAGTGGGCAAATATGGTCAAAAAAGAGATATCCAGGTTGGGGATTTATGTCCATCGAAGCCACATTGGGTCTTGCAGCTCTTATTTCATATTATCAGTATGACCAAAAATGGGGGAATTTTCAAGAAAACTATAATGATTACCTTAATGGGACTGATCCTCATAACCTTCTTGAATATAGACCGCAAATTGTTCTGTATGCTAAAGAGGCAAACCAATATAATTCTTATATGAAACAAATAAGAAATGTGGCTATGCCTATTTGGATCATCAATATGGTACATGCATATATTGTTGCTCCGAATGATGACTTTTTTGATGGAGAATTCTTTTTTGATATTGAGTATGACCCAAATGTTAACCAAGTTAAGACAGGATTTAGTATTCCACTTGAATAAATTATATTCAATACTCATTATCCTTTTTGGAGGATTTCATTTTACCTGTACGGATGCAGATTATGCATTGGGTAATAAATATGATCCATCAAATATGGATTTAAATCCACCTGCATTATTTTTTCATCCATATGAGATTAATGCATCTCTTGGGAGCCAAATATCTGTGGAATTGTATGGGTATAAATTAAACCCAGCAGCAGCTGCACAGTTGGATATTCGCTATGATTGGGGAAGTTTAAAAGTGGATTCCGTGGTTGCGGGTCCCTTTTTTACAGGGAATAATGATGCTGTTAACATTATTGTAGATGAACAAGGTGTGTTGGATGTTTTTTTATACTATTTACCTGATATGGAATCAAATGAAAGCGGTGATGGGACATGGTCGTTAGCAACCATTTATTTTTCTACTTTATCAACGGGAGAATCAGAATTATTATATGGGGGAAATACCCAATTTAGAGATGCCCAAAACGATACTGTTCGCATTAATGATTATGGCACGGGATTAATTAGTGTTGAATAATATGAAATACAATATCCTTTTATTCATGTTATTTCCGATTCAATTAATGTCTCAACAAGATAATAGCTATTTCTTTATACCTGATGGAGGAACTGGGGACTATGTTGAATGTACTGTTGACCAGTCAGCAGGCGCGGGCGAGAATCTTCAACCTACCGCAGGGATGACACTTGAATTCTGGGTTCAACAATCTTTTGTTGAAACACCTGACAATTATGTTGGAATAATAAATTATATGTCTCTATTAGGACCAACAAACGAAGCTGGGTTTTCATTTATTTATGTCGATGGAAAATGGCGATTTATTTTATGTGTAAATGGGGATTCTGATATTTTCGGTGCTGGACTCAGCAATTGGCCAGGTGTTGATCTAACATTTGATGAATGGGTTCATGTAGCTGCAACCTATGATGGACTAGAAGCAAAAATATATTTAAATGGAATTCTTCAAGAAACCTATACAACCGGTGGTGGTGCTATTCAATGGGCAGATATTGATAAAAAGTTGGATATTGGTAAAGGGATAGAATACGGAGGAGGAACAAATAATCAATATTTTGAAGGTGCAATAGATGAAGTTCGTATATGGAGTATGGCTTTAAATCAGTCTGAAATCCAAGCCAATATGAATCATGTAATTGGAGCATTACCAGGTTTAGAAGCCTATTGGAATTTCAATGATAATCAATCTACAACTGTGACGGATCAATCTGGAAATTTGTACCCTGGTACTTTATACGAGGATGGGATCGGATTTTGGTTTGATGATATTTTTGCTAGTTCACCGGCTGATTGCTTTGATATGGAAATAACAGAAGCTGATTTTCCTTTTAATCATTTGTCTGACATGTCTATTGAGCATAATAATTGGGATATGAATTCTTTCCCTTACCCTGCTGGAGGATCTCATAATAATAATGCTGATGGGGATGATTATACTTATAAACTAACATTGACGGAACCAGCGACTATATACGTTACAACGTGCGATGAATTAACCAACGTTGATGTGCAAATAGCCGTTTATACCACAGATTGCGATGTTTCATCGTGGATCCTTTTTCAAGATGATTCCAATTTGCAAATATATTACCCGGATGGCTCAGCTGAACAATTTGAGTTTGATTGCATATCGGGACTAGTAAGCAATCCAACGTATGCAAATATGCTACCTAGATTAGAACTAAATGCTGGAACATATTATGTTGTTGTTGATGATAGAAGTACTCAGGGAACCTCCGTAAAAACGTGGTTTGGTTATTCATTGATTGTTGATTCTACATCTACATCCGCAGATTATTCTCAAGTCAGTTATTTTTTCAATGAAGGGGTTTATGGTGGCGAATATCAGGATGTTTATTATGGAAATGGAATTGGTTTAGAAAACAGTGATTATACACTTTCGATCAATTCAAATGGCGGAAATGCAGACCAAGTCAATTTAACATCTCTTGAATCAATGGGTGGTGCCACGTTAAGTGGTGGTGAAGAAACGGTTGTCTTAAATGTTGAATATCCAAATGTTCCAAGCGGAGGTGAAATATTAAATGTGGGACCTGCTTCTGTTTCTTCCATTTTTAATAGTGTTGGTGTACCGTTATTGGCAATTGATGGTATTTCAATCCCATTGGTGGATGCCTTGTCTCCAACACTCATTTCTACACATCCATCAAATGGGGATGAGAATATTGTAACCAGTTCAAATATTGTAATCAATTTTTCAGAAATAGTTCGACATGCGACAAATGATGCATCCATTAATGATGGAAATGCCTCCGAATGTTTTTCCTTGGAAAATGTTGCAACTGGAGAAAATCTAACTTTTACGATTACAACAAGTGATAATATAACATTTACATTAAATCCTGATAACGCATTTCCAGAATTAACTAATATTCAAGTCACAATTTTTAATATTGAAGATGAAAATAATAATGCATTTGGTGTAAATGCTTATTCTTTCACAACTGCAGATGAAACGCCACCACTGATTGAATCAAGCACTCTCGCTTCAACCAATGTGTATGCATATATTGTATTTGATGAAGGTGTCTATTCTACAAATATGGCATCTGGTGGGTTGGATGTTTCTGATTTGGGATATACTTTTAATTCAAATGGAGGAAATTGTGAATCATTAGCCATTTCCAATATAACCAATTCATCAGGAATAACTTTAAGCGGTGGTGAACAAATTATAAGAGCAATAATTGAGTTGGGAAGCGCGCCTTCTGGAGTTGAAGTATTAACCCTAAACCCAATAGATAATAATTCTATTTTTGATGTTTCAGGGAATGCAATGAATTCAGCCACAACTACAACTGATTTAACACTATTTGCTTCTGTTATGATGGATTCCATTTTTCTCCCCGATAGCAATGAATATGTGGACATAACATTCACTGGAGCCGTTTATGGAAATGAAGGGCATTCTCAACCGGTTGTTGCATCAGATTTCGCCATCCTATTGGAACCAAATGATGGAAATAGTACAGCGCTAGCTATTACCCATATTTCACGCACAACGGAAGATGCACTCCTTGGAGGCGAAAGCACAATTCGAATTTTTATGAGTTTAAATAATTTACCATCAGGCGTCGAAACGATAACTGTTTCTCCAAGTGATGAATCCCGAATATTTAGTATTTCAGGTGTTGCTGTTCCGGGGGCAGAATCATTTGGTCCAATACCCCTAAACGACCAGCGCCCTCCAACAAGTGATTCAAGCGTAGATGATGGAGCTGTGAATTTTATTGAAAGTGATCCAATTGCTTTATCTTTTACGGAAATTATTTATCATGCAGATGGATCTGCTGTAACCGCTGAAGATATGTTAAATTATATTGTATTAAGATCAAATAATAGTTCAGGCGAAGATATACCATTTTCAGTCTCGATGTCCGGATCACCGCCTACATTATCTATTGTTCCAAACGAACCATTCGAGAGTGACCAAATAGTTTATTATTCCTTTAATGCTACATTCCAGGATGAAAATGGCAATACGGTTGAAATGATTTATGAAATTACATTTACGGTAAGAGATTATTTACCTCCATCCGTTGATTCCACCATCCTATCATTAGATAATACATATATTGATCTTTTATTTGATGATAAAATTTTTGGATCATCAGATGCCGTTGAAGCATTAGATATGAATGATATTGTTGCAATACTTATTCCGAATGAAAGTGATGTAACAGAATGTACTGTAACAAGCCTAACACGAACGGATAGTAATTTTCTTATTGGAGGTGAATCAAATATTCGTGTAATCCTTCAATTTAATTCAACCCCAAATGGAAATGAGAACCTTATTCTCTTTCCAAATGAAGATGTAAATATTTTTGATGATGTTGGAAATAAAATGGAATTCCAAGCTTTAACTGATACCTTACTTTTATATGATATATTACCGCCAAGTATTGATACCATTTCTGTACCCATTGATTCCTATATCACGTTAATGGAAAGCACACCGATTACTTTTACTTTTAATGAAACAGTTGATTCTATTGCCTATTCAGTAACAGCCACTTTTACAGATACTGTTTCTTATTCGTCTGTTTTATCCGATACATCTCTAAAAATAACATTAGAACCGCCATTAACAAGTATGGATTCCATTACAATTTATTTTTCATATCTCGAAGATGAATCAGGTATTTCAACTGTAGATATCTCCTATACTTATTTAACGCCCATGTTAGCGGATTATAATTTAGACTCCACAATCAATTATATTGATTTAGCAAATCTTGTTGAAAACTGGAATATGAATAATTATACATTTGAATTAGGCCCAGTTACGGGAGAAGCACCCCATTTTGTTTCCTTCCCAGATAGTAAATATAATATTGATGATGGAATGGCTTTTATGCAAATGTGGGCATGGTACCAAAAAACATATGGGGAAATTCTTAATGAAGGTGAAGGTATTGGGCGACCATTAAATATGTTTCAATCTCACAATAAACTTTATGTTATTTTAGATGAACATATTCAATCTGGACATTTTCAAATCCAAACGGATAGGAATAATAATCAACAAGGTGTTATCCACTTCAAAGGTTTGGATAACCAGATGGCTTTTTCCAATCATAATATTGAAAATGGAATATCATCTCTTGTTTTTGCGAATCTTAACACATTTCAAAGTGATACTCTCTGTATTCAATTAAATTCAAAAATAAAAGAATACAAACTATTTTATACGTTCGCTGATGACAATAAAACCATATCGCAAAATGGGTTTATTCACATTAACCAGACACAATTACCCGAACAGTTAGCTCTTCATTCTGCCTATCCGAATCCATTTAATCCAACAACAACATTGAAATATGATATTCCATACTCAGACCTTTCTCAGCATATTTTATTACAAGTTTTCGATCTTAAAGGTCGATTGATCGATATCCTTATTAATCATTCGAGTGAACCTGGTTCATATACAATTCAATGGAATGCAAATGGATTCGCGTCTGGATTATACTTTGTAAATCTTTCAATGGGTTCTATCTCAAAAACACAAAAATTATTACTACTTAAATAATCATTATAGTTTATTAATACAGCAATATGAAACAATATGATGCCATTATAATTGGCGCTGGCGCAGCAGGATTAATGTGTGCTATTGAAGCAGGAAAACGTAATCGATCTGTATTAGTCATTGAAAAAGAAAACCAAGCAGGTAAAAAAATCCTTATTTCAGGTGGAGGCCGCTGCAATTTCACAAATCTGTATATTGAACCAGAATCATTTATATCCCACAATAGTCATTTTTTTAAATCGGCTCTTGCTCGGTATACATGTTGGGATTTTATTTCTTTAATGGAAAAACATAATCTCACATGGACAGAAAAAACGAAAGGCCAATTATTTTGCGATCAAAAAGCTCAAGCAATATTATCCATGTTGCTTGATGAGTGTCATAATGAGCAAGTTGATTTTGCTTTTAATTGCCGAGTGAAATCCATCAACCAACAGTCAGGATATAGTGTTGAAACGGATACAAATAGTTACCATTCATCATCATTAGTCATTGCTACGGGTGGACCATCCATTCCAAAATTAGGGGCATCTGATTTTGGCAATAAAGTGGCAAAACAATTTAATATAAATACATTCCCTTTTACGCCAGCACTTGTTCCATTTACATTTTCCAAACAAAACATAGAAAAATATTTTAAAGGATTATCAGGATTATCTTTCAACGGAGAAGTAAGTTGCAATAACCACAGTTTTAAGGATAATATTTTAATCACTCATAAAGGATTAAGCGGTCCCGCCATTCTGCAAGTATCTTCCTATTGGAACAAAGGGGATTCCATTACTATCAATTTAATACCCGATTTAAATGCGGCTAAATGGCTCCTTGCCCAGAAAAATTCCAACGGGAAAAAGCAATTAAAATCTCTTTTATCTCAATTTCTACCAAAACGTCTTGCACTTCGTTTTTCTAACGAATTGCTTTCAACTCCATTGGCAAATGAAATAATGGGTAATATATCTAAATCCGATTTAAGGAAATTAGGGCATACTCTGAATCATTGGACATTAATTCCCGATGGAACTTTAGGATTTCAGTCTGCAGAAGTGAGTACAGGCGGTATAGATACGAATGAATTATCTTCCAAAACCATGGAATCTAAAAATCACCGTGGTTTATTTTTTATTGGTGAAACAGTCGATGTAACAGGTTGGTTAGGTGGCTTTAATTTTCAGTGGGCTTGGGCTTCTGGATGGGCCGCAGGACAAATCATTTAGGATGTCTTATATAAAAGAAGCCGATATGTTTTATGTTTCATAAATGTTTCAGCTGTTTGAATCCCGGAAAAATATTCTTTCTCAATTTTTAAGATTCGTTTCGCTAATTTCCATTTTAAGAATGATATGACTTTAGGATATTTGCTCGTTAAATAGTCACCTAAAATCTTTTTACCGGGGTCAGCCACTTGATCTGCAAATTGACCTAATAATGCTTGGGTGGGAGCCGCTTCTTTTGTCATATCTTTATCAAGAATGAGTTTAAATGGGAAATCTGATAATATTTTTTGAGATGTTTCCCATTTATGTCCACCACCAATGGGACTTTTCCCCGGACCTTCTAACGTAAAATAATCAAAAATGACCATGGTCCCATTTTCATTAGAAACAGATTGAACCTTTTTTAATGCATCCCGGATTCGCATATATTGAAAACTTTCACTAAATAAAATAACATCATATGTTTTATCAATAATAACATCTTCAAACTTTCCGCGATAAACAGACACCTTTCCGTCAAGCTTCTGTTCAATTTCATCTGCTAAGTATTCACTTGGAGAAACACAATCTACATCATATCCTTTCTCAATCAACTTTTGAGCAAGTCCACCTGACCCACCGCCTACATCCAAAACGGTATTGACTCCTTTGGGGATGGAATCAAGAATTAGCTTGGAGTGATATTCTTGCGCCTTTTTAATATGGATGGGTTTAACATCCAAACCTTCCGGCCAAATACCATAATGTAAATGATCTGTATCAAAAAAATATTGCGCAATGAGGAGTCCTAATTCCAGACCTGCATCTTTTGATCTAATCTTTTCTTTTTTTACCATAAGTGGCGGCAATCTTAAAACAAAAAAAGCAGTGAATACACAGCCTTTTTTACTTTTGTTTTATGGGTTTTATCGAAGAATGGCTAAATGAATCACATCCTTCATGAAAACCATTTATTTAATCCTTATTCTATGACCACCATTTTCGTATTATCCCGAGTATTAAAATATAATTTATCATTATTTATTGTGATGCCGTAAAAAGAATAAAAATCTAATGGCGTCGTAAAATTAACAGCATTTTCGCTCGTTATAGATACCAAATACTGACCGGCATTTGTCCCAAAATAAATATTATTGTTTGAATCGATGGTGGGATAAAGCTCAGGTTTATAATAGTCATCATCAGATATAGATAAAGTAGGTAATTGATTCCCAAGATAATCATATACCTCAATACCTAAATATCTGTTTCCCCAGTAAACAGTCCCATCTGGATCGACAGCAATACCTAAGCCTGAGCCATCTGTATCTGTTTCGTGGTTAGACCAAAGCAAATTCCCAGATTCACTATCAATGGCAAATAACTCACTATAAGATGTGGCATAAATAATTCCAATATTTGAATAAACAAGTGTCCACCTTAATTGATCAAATTCCTCATACGTTTTTTGCCAATTCACAGTGCCTGTATAATGAATGGAAGACATTTCATTACAGTTGCTCACATAAATATTCCCATCTGAATCCATGGCAGGCAAATCTGGAAATGATTCATTACAATCTGATGCTAAATTATCTTGAAAAATAATTGTACCGGTTTCATCAAACACATACAATTCACTACTCCTTGAATATGCTATGGCGAACCCTAAATCATTATGAGCAATAGGTGAATTCACTATTTCACCATTTGTTTGAAACGACCATTTCAAATTACCGTCGAGACTAATCCCAAAAATTATTTCATCTCTTGACCCAAAAATAACAGTAGAATCTAATACACACCCAGATCCCTCGATTCTGGATTTCAACTCTAATTGCCAATCTAAGCTTAAGTTTTTATCGTATTTTTTTATAATCCCATCCATTGGCGAATTATTTTCTGAAATTGCAACATAACAATTTCCACTATCGTCAAATACCGGCGTTGATAATTCTGGGGTATAACCAATATTTAAGGTATCAAATACGATTCCTTCAATTGATAATTCACTCGGGTAATATCCCGTATTGGAATAATCATATCGAATATTATACCAAGGACGAACTTCAGTTTGTGGCAATATAGGTGGCTCATCAATTGGATCAGTACAACTTACAATGGCAATAATTATATAAAAGAAAAAAATTCTGTCTCCATTTGCGATCATAATATTAATCCCTTTTTATTTTACTAAAAGCACTTTTTTAGTATCACTGAAATTATTTCCAATTATAGTTATGTAATAAACACCAGAAGGATAGGCATCTGCATTCCAATTAAAATGGTGATCTCCCTTTTTAAAAGCTCCAAGTGATTCAGCGCTAATCCTTTGGCCTTGAATATTATTCACTGAAAATATGATTTCATTCGACGCTTTTAATGAAAAGTAATATTGAACTGTGGAATTAAAAGGATTTGGAAAAACTTTATTTTTTATTTGAGAATTATTGTTATCATTAAAAACTTGCCTTGAAATTGAGTTACTTTTTGATGTAATACATACATTATCATAATTTGAAGGTGAGTTCCCTTGATAATTCGCATAAACATCATAACAGTGTTCATGACGATCACTTCCACAACAGAGCTGTATGGCTTGATCCACAAAAGAAGTATTTGAAATATTTTGTTGAATTAAAACAGAATTATTACCATCATTTGATCGCCATACATCGTAGGTAATTCCTTGTCCGGATGTCAGCCATGATAGAGAAGGGTGATTTGAACTATTTTGTACATTTAATCCTGAAACTGGAGTAACTGAGAAACAATAAGCATCAGGTGTGGGTCCACCTGGTTGATCCCAAATATGTTCAGTTTCACCATTTGAAATGGGATAACTATCTCCACTATATTTAATTGATATTGAATTAGAACTTAAATCGAAAATCACTCCCATATCTGATGTCAAAGGGCTTTCATAACGATAATTACAATCTGCAAAATCAACATTTATATAATACGAAGATGAATTAGTACTTACCTGAATTTGGTAGATTCCATATCCAAAAGTAAACTCACCTCCCGTTTGTGAGTCTACATGATCTCCTAAGAATTCAAAAGAACATAAACTGCTCGTTTTTTGGGCAGAATTATATTGAGATGTTAAATCATAATCTTCATCATAAATATTGCCAATAGCTGTAAGTGTGATAGTACATGAAACAGGTGGATTAAGGTTGTGTACGTAAATGTTTAGCTCGGTAGGATTCCGATTATTACCGAAGGATAATTGGAATAATATAAATAACGTCAATAAATATTTATTCATAACTTACTTCTATAAGTTTCATAATTGACAAATGCACATGAATTTAACTCTATAATATTACTAATCCTTATTTTACATTCGGATAGGATTTTCTTTATTAATCTCTCAAACCTACACCAGCTGTCCAATCCTATATTCCAAGGCTTCTTTAATTCTGATAACTTTAAACCATGTCTATGGTAGAACACTCTTTTTTACTTTTGTTATACTGATTTATGAAAGGTTAATACTTATTTCATAAGGATCATTTTTTTCACAGCTCGATAATCCCCAGCTTGAATGGAATAAATATATACACCCGCTGATACGGGAAATCCTAAATCGTTTGTGGCATTCCATAATGCGGTATAATAACCGGCAGATTTATCTTCTTGGACTAAAGAACGCACTTGACGCCCAATCACATCATAAATAGTCACAGATACATTCGCATCATTTGGCAATGCATATTGAATTTGAGTGCTTGGATTAAATGGATTCGGATAATTCTGCTTTAAAATAGAATCATCTGGAATGATTTTTGAATCTATGGAGAGAGTCCCACCCCCGTTAGATGTGTAAAAAACACGACCATTTTTTATAACCCATCCCATAGAATCATTTACAAAAACAATATCATTGGAAGTACGATAATAGCCATGTGCCATTTCTTGTGGAGCCCACGTTCGGCCTGTGTCGCCACTAAAATAGGTATGAACTCCCACGGCAGCCCATACTTTTGCCGGGTCATCAGGTGAAAATTCAATATCATGTGGACCCCCAATATTACATTCAATATGCTCCCATGTTTCCCCCCCATCAATGGTGCGGTATAGTTCATTATTTCGAGGAAGAGTTAAACCAATATTTTCATCATAAAACTTGATAAGATTTGCATAATCAGGATAATTAGTTTGTGTCCAATTATACCCCCCATTCGTTGTTTTAAATAAATATTGCGGTACACTCCCACTTTCAAAGAAATAGCCAACATCCGGGTTTACAAAATCAATTCTTCGCCAAACATTTGCCGAATGACTACCAAAAGCAGAATCGTTTACAGATACCCAATGAAGTCCACCATCTGTTGTTTTCAAAATGGTAGCTGGCCCTTCAGGGTCTAACACCCCATCTCCCATTGCAATTCCATTATTGACATCAAACATTTCAATATAATTCATAAAATCTGTAAGTGTTGTATCGGAAAACTGTCGCACCCATGTACTACATCCATCCGTGGTTGAGTATATATATGCCGGCCAAGCGCAACCCCAAATGTGGTTTTCATCAATAATGGAAATGTCTATAAAACTTATGCTATCCGAAGAAAAACATTCAGACCAATCGTTGCCACCATTTTGCGATTTATACACATGTGATATACTGTTATCATGTATGGAAATAACGACATTATTTTCATCAGCTGCATCTATTGCATACCCAGCATGCCAATCATTAGGCAATCCGCTTGACTGTCTTTCCCATTGAGAGAATAAATTTCCGGGGATTATTAAACAACCTAAAAAGATAATTACAGAAGATAGTTTTAAAAAATATGACCAAAACATAATAATACTCCTTAATCTTGTTTTGGAAAACTTACCCCCCCCTACTTCATTTCCAAGTATTATTACATTCTTAAATGTAATCTACTGAAACAAAAAAGGCAGTGAAACCACTGCCTTTTTTACTTTTGATATTTGATTAACCTTCTTATTTCATAAGGATCATTTTTTTCACTGCTCGATAATCCCCAGCCTGAATGGAATAAATATAAACACCCGCTGATACGGGAAATCCTAAATCGTTTGTGGCATTCCATAGAGCGGTATGATAGCCGGCAGATTTATCTTCTTGAACTAAAGAACGCACTTGACGCCCAATCACATCATAAATGGTAACAGATACATTCGCATCATTCGGTAATGCATATTGAATCTGTGTACTTGGATTAAATGGATTTGGATAATTCTGCTTTAGCGCAAAATGAGTGGGAATGGATGATCCATCATTGGTGGATAACATTATCGTTACAATATCGGATGCTTCACTTTCATTTCCATTATAATCCATGGTTGTAACCCAGTATTCATAATTCCCCAATCCAACACCATCCACATAAAAAGTATCAATCGTGGTAAAGACAGTGGCTGGTTCACCGGATCCAATGTCATGGCGATAGATTTTATGATAATCAAAATCAGGTGCATGAGATCGATTCCAAGAAATAAGAACTCCGTCGTCATTTCCAACAGCACCAACACCGCCCGGTGCTCCAGGATGAATATTATCCACAGAGAAACCTGTCACCGGTTCAGAATCTAGAAAATAGTTTGGATCCCAGGTATGTGCAGAAACCATGAATGTACTCCAAACTGTATCCATCGGTGTAGCATTTCCTAAAGTAGGAACAACCATGCTATAAGGTTGCATCCCATGCCAAGGAACAGTTGCAACAAAATCCCATAATTCAATAGGAGCATCATTCACTTTCCGCCAAATAGAATATCCTGTAAAACTTTCCCAGTCTCCTGGGTTACCAGGATTCCAGACAAGGCGCATTTGCAATCCTTGATCTTCCGGGACATCACCAAACCATTCAATATGGGGCGGGTGTGCCATCCCTTCTTGGAATAAAGTAATATCAAAAATGATATCATTATTTTCAATGACAACGGCACTGGGAATATAAATATCTTCATATCCTTCAGCTCCCGCAAAGAAATCGTAAACTCCATTCACAAGCGGGATTTCATAATGACCATCTTCTGAAAATCTAAATGCTTCATATTGATCGTTAATAACAGCAATAAATCGCCATTGATTTTCGTCACCACCGGATAATCCAACAAATCCACTCATCGATCCATCAAAATTTTCAACCGGAGATAATGTAAAGTCCAGCCAAGTACCCTCATCCCATACTTCTACTCCATATTGCCAGGATCTGAAATATCCTTCTGCACCAGCAGCAACATCATACACACCACCAGGAAGATTTAATTCAAACATGCCCATATCATCGGTAAATGTAGATTTAGACCAACCATCGCCATCTAAATTCCTAGCTTCAATTCGAGCCCCAGCAAGTCGCTCACCATTTACGTCCATCACAACGCCACTGATAGAGGCTTCCCATTCAGGATATAAATAGAAATCGACAAATGTAGCTTCATTTGGATAAACATCTACATTAACCCATTCTGTACTAAATCCTTCTGCAAATGCTTCCATTTCATAATTCCCAGCAGGAACTTCCATCCAATAATGGCCATTTTCGTCTGTTTCGGCGTCAAAATAATCACCATCATAATTATTATAAGCTGAAACCCATGCATTTGGAATGGGATATGGATCTCCAGCAGCAGACCAAACAACACCTTCTAAATAGCCGTGCTCACCGCCACCATGATAATCTAATTGAATATTGAATTCAAAATCATCAACATAATCAATATGAACATCGTCAATCCATTCATTGTATCCTTCTGCCCATACATAAACATCATAATCGAGTCCACCATTGACCCAACATTCATAATATCCGTCTGGATTTGTTGTGCTATTTGTCCAATACCCTTCACCCGTATCATCAAAATATTCAAATGAGATATCTGCTCCATGAACGGGTTCACCTTCGGGGTTCCAAACATGCCCGTGGACCAATGTTGTATATTCATAAATGTCAAATATAAATCCTGTTTCTTCTCCTTCTACGTTTGCCATTTGAGCAAAAGGATCTGCATATAGATTTTGATTGATTCCAAATTCACTCACCATAAATAAAACATATTCTCCTCCATCAGAAACATCCACATGAAATGATCCATCCTCTTGAGTCATGGTAAGAAAAAACCCACTTTCATCATCTCCTTCTGAAAATACAATAACAAACATATTCGATGTTTCTGGATTCGTTCCACCGGAAATAGAATAATCAGACTCAAATCCACCCACATTTAATATAGCCGGATTATCACCAAACGTATTTGTTTCAGGATTAAAACTTGTAAAAAGCAATGAAGTATTTTGTAACATGAGCCAGAAAAAATCATCATTTTCATCATCCACACTTAAAGTGATTTCATAAACACCCACTTCTAAATTTTCATCATCATCCATATTATCAACAAGCCAAATCGCAGGAACTCCATCCATCAAATGCATAAGATTAATATCTTGTTGTGGCTCAAGAGTATCATTGAAATTTGCATCATAAAATAAAGATAATAATCCTGCAAATGGTCCTTCTCCGTGAGAATCAAATGTTAATGTAACCGTCACCGATTCCCCTGCTTCAATATCAGCACTTGATCCACCATTTAATGTGACTTCAAAATCTGTAAATTCAAATCCCGGCCCTGTGGAGTCGCTGAACATGATTTCAATATCATAATTTTGGCCAGCTTCAACCCCTTCTAATGTGACGTCAGCATGACCGTATTCTTCAGACCATCCAGAAATATGAACCATATCCGAAGGCCATACAGTCATAGCATCAAGCCCATCTGGTGCTGCAAAACTAATTTGTGGAGATTCCGGCGAATTCGTTTCTACAAATGGCACTTCATTTCCTTCTTCATCGGTATAACTGATCCAAATAGATGCTGTAGAACTCGTCTCTCCAAGATGAAAGTCAAATTGACTTCCATCTGACTCGACCCAAACGGATGATTCATCATACCAATATTCATCTTGTTCAATATATAGCCAATAAAACACATCAGACTGATCTGTGGATATGTGATAATATCCATTTTCATTTGTAACAGATGAATCAGATTCTTCTGTCTCCCATAATTCACAATAAACAGTGACTCCACTCATTGGATTTCCATCAAAATCTCTAACAATTCCTTCAATAAAGGATGCATCTCTTGAATAAGATTCAATCCTTAGTTCAGCCGGCGGTCTATTTTCATGACGAAAATTAGAATAGACGTTATCATTTTTTAAGTAATCATCTGCCTTTAAATGCTTTACATTTGGTTTTTCAAATGATTTGAATGGTGTTTTTGGAATAACATTTTTCACAGATTGAAGCATTTGAGATTGTGACTTTTCTGGATTTGATTTTGCAGATGTTTTTAACAATTGTCGCATAACATCCTTTTGCGCATCTTTTTCAAGTCGCAATTGTGATAGGTGTTTGGTGTTTATTTGCTGATCAGATGTTGGAATTATTTCCGTTTGTTGAACTGATTTTTCCCCTGAAGCAAAAAGAAACGATATGGTAATTAAGATTGTCGAAAATTGACGTAATGTGATCATAACAGACTCCTCAATAGGTTATGATTAACCTCACGGACCAAATGAGAGAATTGCAGGTCTTGATGAAGTTAGAGAGAAAAAGTCATTATAATCTATATATAAAAAGTTGTGCGTGATCTAGGTCACATAAAGAAATACTTGTCTATTTCCCGATTGGATAAAATGGTTTAAAATCAAATTTAAAGGATGTGTGGACATAATTCCCGTTAGAGTCCACTTGATATTTTTCGGTGTACTTTTCTGTATTGTTGGCAATATCCATAAGGGCATCCGCTAGAGCAATGACATCATCTTTTGTCGAATAAAGTCCAAAACTAGCCCGAACCATCCCCCGCTTTAATTCAACATAATCTGCAATATCATCCATGTCCACATCTTCTATTCCAGACATCAAATCATCCATAATCATCTCTTTTACATACGGATGTGCACAAAAACAATCATTGCGAACAGCAATATTAAAATAATCATTTAGAATTGCAGCTGTTAATCCATGATCCAACTCTTTCATATTGAATGAAATAGAAGCAACACGTTTACAATGGTCTGTATTTGTTTCTCCATAAATCCGAATTCCAGGGATTGGTTTCATTTTTTCTAAAGCTAATTGAATTAATTGATCTTCTTCTTCAAAAAGAAAATGCATCCCTATTCGATCTAAAATATCTACTGCAACTGCAAGTCCAATGGCACCGGGGATATTGGGAGTCCCAGCTTCTTCACGATCTGGGAACGAAGATTTAACAACATAATTATCTACAAATACATCCTGAACCATACCGCCGCCCACTTCTTCTGGCTCAACTGATAACAATAAATCTTTTCGAGCTACGACCGCTCCGGGAGATCCGGGGTAATATGTTTTATGTCCAGAAAAAACAATTGCATCAATATTCCTATTAGGATGATGCGGGTCACACATTTGCACTGGAACATGAGCTGCTAATTGAGCGCCATCAACAACCATATAGGCACCATATTTATGAGCAATTTCTGCTGCTTCATATATGGGATTCATGATTCCAGTCACATTACTCACGCCCGTTAAAGCAATATAATTTAATTGACCTTCATTCTCTTTGCAGATGGATTCAAGTGTTTCAATACATACACAACCAAGCTTTCCTTTTCTTTCTTTCAGCGGAACATGAATGATTTTATCCATATGTTTCCGATGGGGTAAATCATTTGAATGATGTTCCATAATGGATACGATGGCTAATTCTTTTTCGGGTCGAGAATGTTTAAAAACTCTCGCCAAGCGATTCATCCCAGCGGTCGTTCCACTTCCTGTAAAAAAACATGCATATGTTTCCGGGTCTGCTCCCAAAAAAGATAAAATTCTTTTATGAGCCCAATGATAATAATCTGTAGATATTTTTGCGCCAAAATGAAGTGTACTGTGGGTATTTGAATAATGATGATTAAATTTTTCCACTGCATCATGTGCTGGCTTCATCATTAATGTGGATGCGGTAGAATCTAAATATATTCGTTTAGTGGTTTCACCCGTTGCAAGCGTGTATTCTGTATTTAATCCAATAAATGCGTGCTGGATTTCGTGAAATAAGTCGGAGCCTGTTTTATGATGAGACATATTGAAATGGTATAATAATTAGATTTTTAATGACGAGAAACTAAATAGAAATCAGTCAATCATTTATAGTTTTATTCCCACGGATTCGGAATGTCCCCATTCATCATTTTTTTATAATATATCCAACTTGTCATATTGGGACGCTCATCATCAATCGGAGGCGGAAATTCATATTTTGGATATTTCTCACGAATCGTATTTTTGAGAACATCTGGCAAATCTTCAAATGAAGCAACACGCTTTCCCAATCCATGATATAAGGTAGATCCTTCAATACTACCCATTTCCATCCACGGTAACCATTGGGCAGATCGCGCCCATCCAACATTTACATCTGTGGATGTTGGTTTTGATTCATCAAACAAATCATCTGTTCGTCCAAACCAATTAAACATTTCATGTGCTTGATAGTATCCACCCACTTGTTTTTGATAATCTCCACCTAATGGATTTGGATAAAATAATGGGATTTCCATATTCATCATAAAATGTCCACCCTGAACAACGGCTGGTAATTTAAAGGGTCCACGTTCCCCATATGCATACGTTGGATAACGGCTATTGACTGGATCATTAGCAATATGGATAATATCTACTTTTTTTCCTGTCCATGGGTTTTCCCATTCATGAATCAATTCACCCGTTTCAGGATCTAAATAAAATAATACTTCTCTCGAAACATATTCATAACCATATCCACTTTCTTTATTCGTAACTGTTTTAGTTGCACGAACATTTAGTCCTTGGTAATCAAATAAGTGTCGATCTTTTTCACCTAATTTGTGACTATACACACTCCCATAAAACCAAAAATAAGTTGGCTCATTATCAATCAGAGATGAAGACACTTTCCGCATAATTTTTACTGCATCTTCTGGATTATCTGGATTTAGCATCTTCTCCTTCCCTTCCACAATTGTGAATGAAAAGACAATTAACAATAACAATGATAATATGTTTAGCTTCTTCATAGCTTCTCCATTAGAATGAGTGAGAAATTCGAATTGAACCCACAAAGGCATCTTCATTTAAGGCAGATCCCCCAGGATGCAAAATCCATTGAATATCTGGTTGAATTGTAATGTGATTCATAATTTGGAATTGATATGTACATTCAATGGCACATTCATAATCCATGGGATATAACATATCTTCAGATAAAATAAATCTATTGTCTGGAATAGAAGCATAAGCGATGCCAAACCCAAATGAATCATTTTCCAATGATTTAGAAATATTTTGAACCAATAAACCTCCATCTATCGCCAAAGAATATGTATTTTGATAATTGTTTGGACTCCATCCAGCTCGAAAGAATCCTTGAGAAGGGAAACGAGAATTGTCTTTACTCAACCCAAACTCTGTTGAAATATAATACCCGTATCGACTTGGCTGATCTTGAAAATATACGGATGAAGGTTCAGAACATGTATATTTCCAAGTTCCGAGTTTAAAAATATAATTCTGCTTATCGTTTTTTTGGGACACAAACTCTCCGACTGAAAAAATGCCTTGATCTTTATTGATTTCCCAATGCATCCCAGAAGCTGTTACTTCCCCATCTCCTTCAGGATGATCGAATGGATCTCCATCATACACACCAAATTGAAGAAATTGATTTTCACTTATATCATATTTTACCCTAACTCCAGGCGCTGTAACAAAATAGGCAGGTCCTGTATTAATTGTATTGGCTGAAATATAGGCAGGCCAACCAAAAGAGCTATTGATGAATAAACCACCCACATCATTCACAGAGAATTCAGCATCGGCAAGTAAACTTCCAAATCGTATATTTAGGGTTTTATCCATCATATTTTTTTCGACCCATATTTCATACAAACGAAAACTATCATACCCATCTATATTACTTGCGCCAAATCCATCGCCAATAAAATCTGAAGGACTTTCTCCATTTAAGAATAAAGAACTTATTCTAAAAAGTGTATTCTTACGTTCATATTCTATTCCAATCTCACCAACGCCACTCATCGCAGTTTCAGTTTGAACACCTCCTGACAAATTAGACATGGACTCTAAAGTGAAATTACCATCCATTTTTAATGAGGACTGCCCAAATATGAGATGGATGAATCCAATGGTAAGAAAAAAAGACTTCATAATCATTTCATCAAACTTTTTAAGCTTTCTTTTTCCCTTTATTCCATACATAAAGATATCCGCCTATCGCTACAAGAAGTACTAATACATACATAATCATGGCACTATTTTGCAACAGGGTTCTTTCTTCCCATGTGCCACTATTAAAAACAAAATACAACATGATTAAAGGGAAAAGGATCATTTCTGCCCAAAAAACTTTTAATATCCACATACTACCACCCTCCGTCCATCATGTCTGTTCCCATTCTGGAACCAACCAATGCAATTATAATTATAAGAGATAGAAGTATATG
The DNA here is from genome assembly GCA_964525185.1 of uncultured bacterium. Lineage (GTDB taxonomy): Bacteria > Fidelibacterota > Marinisomatia > Marinisomatales > UBA1611 > JABHGY01. Next base: position 21,489 of record CAZGFQ010000013.1, on the reverse strand, counting down.
AAGTGTAATCGCAGGATAAGCTAAATCTTTGACGCGTTTTTTAAGTGTTGCTTCATTTTCTTCTTCATCTCCTTCTCCATCTTTAATATTTTGAAGTACACCAACTGTTCCAGCTGCACCGGTAATGAGTAGAACAGCCATAATGAGAATAACGCTAAACAAAATAAGTTTAAGATTCATCCAAGGAAGAGAAATCAATGGTTCAAAACTTCTCCACCTAAGCCAAGCTAAAGCAAGTCCTATAAAGGGTGTCGCTAAAAATACCTTTGTAACCCACATATCAAATTTCTGTGCCAACTTAGCTCGATCTAATCGAACATCAATGGGTAAATCTCGATTTATGAGACTCATACTTAAACTGAATACAACAAAATCACTTCCGAGCCAAATAACAACAAAAATGATATGTACCCAAAGAACTAAATTGGTCAAATTCAAATATTCCATTTTTTCTCCCTAAGAAAGTGTTCCAATTACAATACCCGTCACAAAAGGTATTAACCAAATCACCCAAACAATGGTACTAAATTTGTGAAAGCTCAAAATAGCTTCTTCATCTTTTTTCACAATAACCATTGTAGCCCAAATAGTATGGATTAACATTAATACAATGGCAAGTAAACCTGTAGAACCATGAAGATTTAAATGGATACCACCTGCAATTTGTCTCATATAATCTGTCCCAATAAAATCTGCTGTGAGTCCTGCCCAAAAAAACCCAAGGTGCCAAACTTTTAATCGACCCGCAAATCGCTCACTCCATACAGCAATCGTATAAAAAATGAGAGCTGTCACAATATAGATAACAGCTAATTGTAATAACGTCATTTATCCTCCTTTAATAATTTTAGTTTTAATATGGACGTTTCAAGTATTTTCCGCATGCCTCACCTAAAATATTTCCATTCTCATAAATTTTATTTCCACGTAGAAATGTAGCTTTTACTTTTCCAGTTAATTCATACCCATCAAACGGTGAATATCCTTGTGTGGATTTAGACTCCCCCGCATTCACAACAAATGTTTCACTGGGGTCTACCAATACAATATCTGCATCAAATCCAGGGGCTAAATCGCCTTTAGACTTCAATCCAAATCTTTGCGCAGGATTCCAACAGACTAATTCCGCAATTTTATTGGGTGAAATACCTCTTTTTGTCCCTTCACTGAATAAACCTGATAGTAAATATTCTGTCCCACCAAAACCAGATTTAGCCAAAAAAACATTATCCGGATTATCTGAATCCACTTTCATTTCTTTAGAACAACAAGCATGGTCACTCACAACCCAATCAATGTGTCCATTTTTCAATGATTCCCATAATGCTTCCACATCTTCTCTGGGGCGAATAGGTGGATTCACTTTTGCATAATTGCCATTAGGGCAATCCACATCCAATAGTAAATGTCCAACTGTCACTTCGCGGCGAAAATTAATATGAGGAAATGTGGCTTGCATCATCATGGCTGCATCAATGGCTTTTCGGGAAGTTAAATGAAGTAAATTTATGTTAATACAATCTGTTTCATTCGCCAGATAGGAAGCAATAAAAATGGCCAACCCTTCTGAGTGAGGTGGTCTTGATGCACTATAAGCCCTTAACCCTTCCAATTTCCCTTCTTCTTCCACCAATTTGGTATAAGCTGTCATAATTTCAGCTGTTTCACAATGGAGACTTAAACTAATAATATCCTTTTTATCAGAATGATTATCCATTGCTTTTTTAATACCACGCATAATGAATTCAAAATGAGCCATATCATATTTATCATCAGGACCAATCATAAGAAAATTGGATTGGTCATCAGATTTCCCATGTAATCCATGGCTACCATAAAACATAAATATTTTAAAAGATGTCACGCCAAATTCATCTATTATATAATCAATTTCATCAATGTGACTTCCCATCATGGGAGCTAAATGATAAGCATAATCCACGTGGAATTTCCCGTCTGAAATATCTAACACTTCTGGAAAAAATTTACGATAAGGACCAGACTTATTCAAATAATATTGTCCCGTTCTCATATAATTAATACTGCTTGTAACACCTCCCATGGCCGCAGCTCGGCTTTCAGTGATAGCATCATTACTTAAATGGGTATAAATACCAGTGTGCATATGTGCATCTACCAACCCCGGAAACGCCATATAATGACAACCATCAATAACATCATTTGCATTATCAGGATTTAATTCGGATTCTACAGAAACAATTGTTCCATCTTTTATTCCTATATCCGAATGATCGACTGTTGAAACATTCGGCCGAACGAGTTGAATATTTTTTATAATTGTATCAAACTGCATTTTTATCTTTCGTATTTCTATATATTTTTAACGCCATTCCGCAAAATCTGCAGGATTTTCAACCCAACCAGCTGGTGGTTTTGATTTTGGTGGAACACCTTTATAATTCTCTGGTCCCAAATTGAGTGATGATACATCCATTATATAGGAGTATAACGACCAGCTCCTTGGCTCACCTCGAGTATAAACCATTTTTTTTCCATCCGGTGAAAAGGCTCCCATTCCATCCCAACCTGCATTAAATGTGATTCGCTTCATATAACTTCCATCAGCCAAATCACCTAAATATAATTCCCAATTATGTCCTTCAATAATTCTAACAACTAGAAAATGACGACCATCAGGAGCAGGGAAAGGAGCCCAGTTTGTGTCATACGTAAATGTTCTTTGCTGAACATCTCTATCGGGACCATGGATTTTTAATGTATATAAATTCATGGGTGTTTGAGTATAAGTCCCATTTTTCAAATCCATTTTATCCAATGCATCTTTTTCACTTTTTTTCCATGCCCTGAATATTACTGTTTCATTATCGGGTAGAAAATAAGCTTCACCTTCTTGCCAGTCTGACGTATATGTAAGTTGAGTCTGTTCTGACCCATCTATTCTCATTTTCCATAAATCAGCATTCCCATTAATTTGGCGGCCAAACACAATCCACTCTCCATCAGGTGAAATAGTGCTTTCTGCATCATACCATTTATTATTTGTTAAACGTTTAACATTTTCTCCATCTAAATCAGATGAATATATTTCTGAACCTTGTGGATAATCATCATCGTCAGACCAATTACCGGCAGGAATATCATCCACATGATCTCGCGTAGAAGTCCATATGACTCTTTTCATATCAGGAGAAAACCAAGAACACGCATCATGTCCACGATCATTTACCCTAACAATATTTTCCCCTTTATCCGTAAAAGTGTAAGTAAGACCGCCACCCACTTTACCTTTATCAGGTTGTTGTGCTTCTGGATCATCTACTTGTGCAATTAAATGAACCCCATCAGGCGCATAGTACGCTTCCCCATTTTCAGCCAAATTAGGTACTTTATATATTGGCAATTCCCGAGGGTCATGTTTTTTCGGATCTAAATTACCAGCCAACAATAATGATATGCTGAAAAGAATTATACTAAATAACCTGTAGATGTATCGAAATTTCATATTAGTCTCCATTTTATGTTTCAACATAAATCACTTCATCCTGCTTTAATTGTTCAATTTCATTCGAGGATAATCCTAAATCAGACAATACTTTTTCAGTATCCTTCCCAATTTTATTGGGTGGGTTTTTTCGAAGGCCTAAATCAGAATCACCATACTCAATCGGAAGTCTTGGCATTTTAGATTGGGTTCCGTCAGGGAATTCTGTATTCAACAATCTATTATTATGATTGAGTTGAATATCATCAAACAAATCTTCTGGACATGCGATGGGAGCAAATGGGATCCCCCCTTTTTCACATTTATAAATGATATCATTCTTGGTGAATGATTTTAACAATTTTTCAATTTCTGGAATAAACCATTCTCTTTCTCGAATTCTATCATTATTTGTTTTCAATCTTGTATCATTAAATAGTGCATTGCATTCAAATTCAATACAGAACTTTTCCCAATGTTTTTCACTTATAACGCCTACGAAAATTTGTTCATCATCTTTTGTACCAAAAACTTTATATATTGCCCAGGCGCTTACACGGTTTGTCATAGGTGGAACTTTTTCATCCGATAAAGCAGAATAAGCCATATGTTGCCCCATGATAAATGCACACGTTTCATATAGTGAACTCTTAATATATTTCCCTGTATTTGTGGTTTTTCGCTCAAAAAGGGCTGTTAATATTCCCATGGCAGCAAACATGCCCCCAGAAATATCTATGACAGACGCTCCCGCTCTTAATGGTTGACCCGGTAATCCTGTCATGTAGGCTAATCCACCCATCATTTGGACCACTTCATCCATCGCATGGCGGTTCTCATAAGGTCCTGATAAAAACCCCTTAAGGGACGCATAAATCAGAGATGGATTAATTGATTTCATTTCATCGTAGCCATATCCCAATCTATCCATAGTTCCGGGCCCAAAATTTTCTATTAATACATCTGTTTTTTCCACCATTTTGCGGATGATGCTCTTCCCTTCGGATGTTTTTATATTAATCGCAATGGATTCTTTATTTCTGTTATAAAATGGATAATACCCTTTACCAAACCCTTTTAATTTTCGTGTTGGATCTCCTGTCGACGGTTCAACTCTAATAATATCTGCACCTAGATCTGCCAAAATGAGTCCACACGAAGGACCCATTACAGCATGTGTAAATTCAATTATTTTTATACCACTCAACGGTAAAGGAGTCACTTCTCTTCCCTTTGTGATTCCAATACAATACCAACTTGGTGCATGTGAGATTGCATGGCTA
>CAZGFQ010000013.1:2331-16643 GCA_964525185.1 uncultured bacterium | reverse complement strand
TCCCTTTGTGATTCCAATACAATACCAACTTGGTGCATGTGAGATTGCATGGCTAATTCAGCGCCTTCAATATCTTGATTAATAATATTTTTTAATATTTCCTTATGATGAGCGAGAGCTGTTTCAGTTTGGTCCTGAAAATTTAATACAAAGGTTAAATCGCTTCTCAATATTTGCATAATGGCTTGCGTTAAAACAACAAAAGCAGAATTGCCAGATGCTTTTGCTAATTCCACATGAAATTCCATGTCCACTTCAATGAATTTTTTTGTGTGGGTTTTAGATTTGTCCATCTTTTCAATTAGAAATTGCAATTGGTCAATATTTTTTTGTGTGCGTTTTTCAGCAGCTAACTTTGCAATAGGAGCCTCTAAAACTTTTCTTGCAAAATGAAGGTCTTCTTTGACTACCTTTTCTACATCCAACAATAAATTCACAGACTCCACAATTCGATCAGCTGTATTATTTGCAACAAAAGTCCCTCGGCCAACCATTATATCAATTAAACCAATTTCAGATAACGATTTAATGGCTTCTCGTACAGCTGTTCGGCTAACGCCAAATTGCTGCGCCATATCTCTTTCGGATGGTAATTGGTCTCCTTTTTTTAATTCGCCGCTTAAAATCATTTTTCTAATTTGATTAACGATATTTTTATAAAGTTTTTGTTGCGGTACAATTGGTTTGTAATTCACATTCATTTTTGATCCTATTAATTGCTAAAAATTGTATTGCAAAAGTTGAAATAAATCTTTAGTCTCTTCGTGATATAAGTGGTCTAATGGTCATACCATCATACCACTTAACATACAGATTTTCAAGCATTAATCATATAAAATATTTATGACTGGATTCATTTCGAGAGGAGAATTGCTTTAAATGGCGGGCTTTACACTAACAGAAAAAATTATGGCAAAACAGAGTGGCAGAGATTCTGTGCGCCCCGGCGAATTAGTCTGGGCAGACGTGAATTCTATCATGACAATGGATTATTTGGGTAAATCTACCTTTAAAATATTTGATTCATTGGGCACAGATGATTTATTTGATCGCGATAAGGTGATTTGTGTTTCAGATCATTTAGTTCCACCTCCCACCGAAGCATTTGCCAATTTGCTCAATGAATGGCGAGCGATTGTTAAAGCACATAACGTCACTCATTTTTATGATTTCGGTAAACAAGGTATTGCGCATCAAATTATGGTAGAAGATGGACACGTTTTACCTGGAACCGTCAGTATTGGAACCGATTCTCATGCTAATTCTTATGGGGCTGTGGGTGCTGTTGGAAATGCTGTAAGCGTGACCGATGCAGCTGTAGCCATGGCAACTGGAAAAGGATGGTTTCGTGTTCCGGAAACAGTAAGATTCCATGTTACAGGGAAATGGCAGCCCTGGGTCATGGGAAAGGATTTGTCTCTTCACATTATGAATATGATGCATTGGAATGGTGACCTTATTTATAAAGCGTTAGAATATGATGGACCTGCCATGAATGATTTGTCCATGGGTGGTCGAATTTCCCTATGCAATATGACAGTGGACCTTGGTGCAAAAAATGGCATTGTTGCGCCCGATGATAAAACGCAAGCTTATTTGAAGGGTGTAGCCAAAGGCGAATGGGGAATGGTTGCAAGTGATTCAAATGCTGAATATGAAGCTGAATATGAAATTGATATTTCCAACGTGGGACCTGTTGTTGCCAAACCGGATAATTTAGATGATGTAGTTTCAGTTGAAGAAGTTGTTGGAACAAAATTGAATCAAATTTTCATTGGCACCTGCACCAATGGCCGTGTAGAAGATTTTGGCATTGCCGCCGCCATTTTGGAGGACAAACAAGTTCATCCCGACATAAATATGCTCATGGTTCCAGCAAGTCAAACCCAATATTTAGAAGCCATGGAAAAGGGATATGTATCCACATTGGTAAAAGCAGGTGTAGCCATTGGCACATCCGGTTGTGCGCCGTGTTTCGGAACGCATCGTGGCGTAGCTGGAGATGGCGATGTTGTTTTGAGTGCGGGGAATCGAAATATGAAAGGACGTATGGGAAGTAAATCAGCAAAAATATATTTAACATCCCCTGCCGTGTGTGCTGCGTCTGCACTTACAGGAACGATTGCTGACCCGCGAGATTTACCCATGCCAGAAAACTTTGGAGTCACCTATGGTGAATAATGACAAAATGACAAATTTTACCTTTGATGGTTTTGCTAATGCTACATTTCTAACATTACCAATATTTAAACCCCCTATGTCCCCCTATGACAGGGGGATTACAAGGATTTTTGAAACAGAAATTAGGTCCGAAGTCCCTTCAATTTCCCCTGCCATAGGGGAAACACAAAGGGGTCAAATAAATTGTTTAAATCCAATAAATATTAAAAATGGCAATCTATATGAATAACACAAATATTGATTCTAAAAATCTAACAGGAAGCGTTTGGAAAGCAGAAGGATATGTTTTTGCTTACGATATTATTAAGCAAGAATTCTGGACATCCGCATTAGACAAAGAAGAAAATAGTAAATGGGTCATGGGTGGAGTTCATCCTGATTTTGATAAGGAGAATGGTTTTCGCTCCAATGGGTATTCCTTTATTGTTGCTGGACATAATTTTGCTGGGGGTGGAAAAAGCATTGAGCATGTTATTACAGGTCTTATGGGCGCTGGCATAAAAGCAGTGATTGCCGAATCTTTTTCTCGACTTCAATTTCGAAATGCCATTAATTACGGTCTTCCATTCATTACGTGCAAAGGCATCGAAGCAATTGCATCCACAGGCGACGAATTGGAAGTAGATCCTATTTCAGGACAGATTAAGAATCTTACAACTGGGCAAGAAATTCAAGCGGCACCCGTGGCTCCTTTCGTAGCAGAAGTTGCTGAAGCAGGTGGACTGATTTCTTATATTCAAAATGTGATTAAAGAAGGAAAAGTGGACGAATTACGATGAAAGAAAACACAATGAAAACAAAATTAGCCAATGGCGAAGCGGTCTTTGGTTGTATTGCGCCAAATTCTGATTCTATTCTCATTGAGACGATGGGACTCATTGGATTTGATTATCACATTTTAGATTGTGAGCATGGACCTGCAGGCGTTGTGGAAGTGGAAAATTTCGCCCGAGCTTGTGAAGTCCGGGGCATGACACCGTTAGCTCGCGTTCGAGAATTAAATCGCCATCTCATTTTACAATTTATGGATGCGGGTATTATGGGACTAATTGTTCCCGGAATGCGAAATGCTGACATGGTTCGAGAAATGGTAGATGCCGTTAAATATCCACCCATTGGAAATCGTGGGCTTGGTCCGATTCGCGCGGCTGATTATATGTTGGGAGAAATGAGCCAAGAAGAATATGTAAATTTTGCCAACGAACAAACCATGGTTCTTCCCTTATTTGAAGATATTTCAGCGTTGGAAAATTTAGATGAAATGGTGAAAGTCCCCGGAATTGACGGATTCATTATTGGTCCGCGAGATTTAGCCATGTCTATGGGATATATTGACGGTCCCGCTGGGCATAATGATGTAAAAGAAACGGTGGATAAAGTCATCAAAACGGTTACGGAATCCGGGCTTGTGGTTGGCACAGTTGCCCCCAATGGCGCTGCCGCAAAAGCATTAATCGATCGTGGTGTCCAAATTTGTTTGGGCGGAGTAAATGGTTTGCTTGTATCTGCGGGACGAGCTTATTTAAAAGATGCAAAAAATTAATTAAGGAGAATCAAATGTCAACACTCATAGTATTATTCAATTTGAAAGAAGGTCAATCGGTAGAAGATTATGAAACATTCGCCAAAGATGAGGATGTCCCCGGCGTAAAATCTTTGAATTCCATTGATGATTTCAAAGTATATAAATCCCAAGCACTATTATTTTCAGATGATGCACCACCCTATCAATATTTTGAAGTGATTGATGTGAATGATATGGATGCATTTGGCGTAGATGTTCAGGATGAAAAAGTGCAGGAAATTGCAGGAAAATTCCAAGGTATGGTAGATAATCCCATGTTTATATTAACTGAACAAATCGCTTAATTATGTATTCCTTATTAATCCACAACAGGGAATCTCCAAAATGATTTCAATGATTTTTAAAAAAGGAGTTAGTCAAGGAATCCTTTCAATTTCCCCTGTCATAGGGGAAACACAAAGGGGTCATGATAATGATTTTAAATCATTTGTATTTTAAAATAATAAACAGGATTGGCTTATGAAAACATTAGCAGGTAAAACAGCCGTCATCACCGGCTCCGGTCGAGATACGGGTATCGGAAAAGGAATCGCCATGGCATTCGCAGATACGGGATGCAATGTAGTCATCAGTGATATTGGTGTTGCCAAAGATCATCGATTTGATGAAAGTCACATTGGTACTACAGACGAAATGAATGCTATTGTTCAAGAAGCGAAAGACAAAGGCGTGGATGCTATTGCAATTGCGTGTGACGTGCGGAGAGAATCTGAAGTGAAAAATTTAATTTCGTCCACGGTCGAACATTTTGGTGCTATTGACATTATGGTGAATAATGCGGGCATCGGTTATCTCATGGAACCTTTGGTTGAATTCAAAGAAGAAAGCTGGGATGCTGTTTTGGAAGTAAATCTTAAAGGTGCTTTTCTTTGCACAAAACATTCGGCTATAAATATGATTGCCAAAGGAAATGGCGGACGCATAATTAATATAGCTTCTCAAGCGGCGAAATCCGGATTCCCTTTTGCGGCGGCATACACAGCTTCCAAACATGGCATGATTGGTCTCACCCGTTCCAATGCAGTTGAACTTGGCAAACATAAAATTACAGTAAATGCTGTTTGCCCGAATCATATTACTACGGGATTGGGCCAGTGGCAGAATGAATTTTTCAGCGAAAAAATGGGCATGAATTATGATGATTATATTCAAGGCATTCGTGATAGAGTTCCCCTTGGTCGTGTTGGGTTAGTGGATGATATTGCAAAAGCGTGCATTTTTCTTGCATCAGATCAAGCGGATTACATTACCGGCGAAGCGCTGAATGTGAGCGGCGGCGAAGAAATGCATTAATATATGAGCTATCAACTTGGTATTGATATTGGCGGAACTTTTACAGATGTGGTTCTGCTGGATGAATCAAATGACAAACTTTATTTCGGGAAAACGCTCACAACCTATGGTGATCCCACTGATGGAATTGTCAATGGTATTAAACAAGTTTTAACAGACAATCAGGTTTCGGGGAAGGATGTTCGCCGTATATTGCATGGCACAACTTTGGTGACTAACGCCATCATTGAACGAAAAGGCGCCAAAACAGGACTCATTACTACAGCCGGGTTTGAAGATGTTTTGGAAATTGGGCGTGAACTTCGTTATGATATTTATGATTTAAACATTCAAATGCCTAAACCTTTGGTTCCACGAAATTTACGCGTTGGTGTTACGGAGCGTGTGGACAAAAAGGGAACCATCGTTACGGATATTGACAAAGATGAACTCAAATCATCTGTGCAAAAACTCATCGATCAAGGTGTAGAAGCGATTGCGGTTTGTTACATGTTTGGGTTTATGAATCCTGACCATGAAAAATTGACAGCCGATTATATTCAAAAACATTTCCCTGATATTTATGTCAGTATTTCCAGCGAAATTATGCCGGAAATACGAGAATACGAGCGCGCATCCGCCACAACAATGAATGCTTATGTTCAACCCCTAACACATACCTATTTATCCCGATTAGAATCTCGTTTGCAGGAAATGGACATTTCCGGCGTCATTAACATTATGCTTTCCAGTGGAAGACTTACAACCATTGAAGGTGCGAAAAAATCACCCATTCATTTATTGGAATCCGGTCCCGCCGGCGGAACCATGGCCGGTGTATTTGTGGGAAAGCAAACGAACCGTGATGATTTATTCGCCTTTGATATGGGCGGTACAACAGCGAAGGCATCTTTGATTCATAACAATGAGCCGGATATTACCAATCAATTTGAAGCTGGACGTGTGAGACGATTTCGAAAAGGCAGCGGTTTGCCTGTTCGAATTCCTGTGATTGATATGATCGAAATTGGTGCTGGTGGTGGAAGCATCGCCAAAGTGAATCAATTAGGTTTGCTCACTGTTGGGCCAGATAGCGCTGGTTCAGAACCGGGTCCCGCATGCTATGATCGGGGTGGAGAATTCCCCACCGTCACCGATGCAGATTTGGTTTTGGGTTATTTAAACCAAGATTACTTTTTGGGTGGTACGATGAAACTGAATCGGCAAAAATCAGAAGAAGCTATTCGAATTCATTTGGCAGAACCATTAGGCTTATCAGTAGAAGATGCAGCATTAGGTGTCCATCGTGTTGTGAATGAAAATATGGCCAATGCAGCCCGCGTTCACATTTTAGAAAAAGGACAGGACCCAAGACATTATACCATGATGGCTTTTGGTGGTGCTGGACCCGTTCATGCATTTCATGTGGCGCAGCGACTCAATTTAAAACAACTGATGGCGCCTGTGGGCGCTGGTGTGGCTTCAGCTATCGGATTTTTAGTTTCTCCTGTTGCGGTAGAATCGGTTCGAAGTCATGTGGATAAGTTATCAAGTATGGATTGGGGTCAAGTAAACACATTCTTGAGCGAATTGGAATCAGATGGGCGAGAATTTTTAGCAAAATCTGGAATACAAGATGCGGATGTTACTGTAGTTCGTCAATCGGACATGCGATACTTGGGACAAGGATTTGAAATTAAAGTATCCATTCCGAATGAAACATTATCCCAAAATACAATTGCCGAAATTGAAGAAAATTTTTCAGAAGTATATAAAATGCTTTATTCCCGAACCATTGATGACGTGCCGATTGAAAGTGTCACTTGGCGCGTATTAACCAAAGGTCCATCTCCGGAAATTCGATTGCAGCAAATGTTTGATGCGGGGAATCATGATACACTTAAAGGGCATCGGAATGTAAGATTTGCCGAATTAGATTGTGCTGTAGAATGTCCTGTTTATAGTCGATATGGATTAACGATTGGAGATAAAATGAGTGGCCCTGCCATTATTGAAGAAAAGGAATCCACCTTTGTGATTGGTCCAAACAGCTCATTCTTTGTGGATGAACAAATGAACATTGTTGTTGATATGGATGTGTCATGAATAAACAAAATTTTGACGGTGTTACATTAAGTATTTTATGGTCACGATTGTTGGCCATTGTAGATGAAGCCGGCACTGCTCTCCAGCGCACATCCTTTTCAACGGTCACACGTGAATCCAACGATTTTGCGGTCGTTCTTATGGATACACAAGGTCGATCTATTGCTCAATCCACAATTTCAGTCCCATCCTTTTTGGGTGTCATTCCTATGATGACAAAGTATTTATTGAATGGAAAATTTCCATTGGATTCCTGGAAGCCCGGCGATGTGGTAACGACTAATGATCCCCAACTTTGTGCCGGACATAAACCGGATGTGGGTGTTGTTTCCCCGATTTTCCATCAGGAAAAAATAATTGGATTCATCGGAACCATTTCCCATGTTCCGGATATTGGGGGCGTACTTTGGGGCGCCGGAGCCAGAGATGCTTACGAAGAAGGATTACTCATTCCGCCTACAAAATTGTATGCTGAAGGTGTCCAAAATGAAACACTCATCAGCTTAATCGAAAATAATGTTCGTGCTCCCATGCAAACGATTGGTGATATTCGTGCACAAATTGCGGCCAATGACCAAGGGCGAAAAGGACTGATTTCTTTAATGGAAGAAGTGGGATTGGACGATATCGAATCACTGGCAGACCAAATTATTAGTGCATCAGAAAAAGCCATGCGTGATGCCATTTCCGAAGCGCCCGATGGAACGTATCGATATTCCTATGGTGCGGATGGAGACGGATTGGGAGAACCCATTACCATCGAATGTGCGGTCATTATTGATGGTGATGAAATTACGGTGGATTATGAAGGCACAAGCGGCGCCCATACCTTGGGCATCAATGCGGTGTTGAATTATACTTACGCTTATACGGCTTATCCTATCAAATGCACCTTTAGCCCGGAAGTGCCGAACAATGATGGTGCCTTTATACCCATTACGGTTAAAGCGCCACGGGGTTCTTTGTTAAATGCCACTGGATATGTACCCGTCGGCGCACGAAATATGACCGGGAATATGCTTCACGCCCCTGTGTTTGGCGCCTTGGTTCAAGCGGTTCCCGAACAAGTTCAATCAGATTGTGGTGCACCCTGTTGGTGCGTTGTTTTGAATGGCAGAGACCCGGAAAGAGATGATATGGAATTTGTAGAATATTTCTTTTTGAATGGTGGCTATGGCGCACGACCTACTCGTGATGGCGAAGGAATTTTGAGCTTTCCTACGAATGTATCCAATGTGCCCATCGAAGTATTGGAAAGTTCTTCACCCATTCGATATCATGAAAAATCACTCATTCCAAATTCAGCCGGAATGGGAAAATATCGTGGCGGCCTTGGACAAAAAATTATTTTCGAAGTAGTAAATGAAACAGGCGTTAATATGTCCGTTTTAACAGAAAAACTAAAATCCGTTTCAAAGGGATTAAAGGGTGGTAACGATTCAATCAATGGAAAAATATCCATTTCACCTGAACGATTTATTCCACCCAAAGGTATTATTCGGCTCAACAAAGGTGACATTGTAACCATGGAAATGCCCGGCGGTGGTGGTTACGGAGATGAATCTGAACGAGACCCGGAATTAATCAAAACTGATAATGAGTTGGGATATATCACACAGTGATTCTCCAAGAATTCATTCAATATTTAAAACCCCCATTATCCCCCCGAAATAAACTCGGGATTCAAAAACCCTATGACAGGGGGATTTGCAAGGATTACCAAAAGATAATTGAGTTGAAATCCTTTTATTTTCTCCTCTGTAATAGGGAAGAATTCAAGTTGGAGCGAAGCGGAAATCCCGAATACTTGAATTCCGCACTTGTTTCGGGGTGGGGTAAAAAATAATATGGCGATTTCATCTGATCTAATTTTCTTGCAAGATTTTTGTGATAAACAATTTTCTGCCGTCATTGAATCCCGCGTAAAAGATATTATTAGCCATTATAATGAATCACCAGATACATATGTATTTGTAGAAGGCCCACGCTGGTCCACATTAGGATTTGAAAAAATATCAGCTGGATGGAATGGATATGTGGGTTCTCCCATCAAAGTAAAAGATATTCGATTTGTAGAAGGTCCCCATGGACGCGTTTTCGGAGATATGGCTTGGATCGGCCACATTATTGAAATGACTGTGAATGTGAATGGCGAAGAAAAAGAGATACGATTCCGCGGCACATTTGTCATTGGAAAAAATGAAAATGAAGAATGGAAAATCGAGCATGAACATTTTTCACAACCAGCACAAGATCCATACGGAACAGGAGATTGGTTACCAAAAGGAGAACTAAATGGCTAAAACATTAGAAGCATTCCGCGCTTTACCTTTGCAAGTGGTTTGCCAAGCAGTCAATAAAACAACGACACGAGAAGAAGCGGCTCAATTGATGTCTCATACCATTGAAAAAATTGGGAAACAGATTACATCCAGTAAACGATTCATTGGTGAAGATTGCAAATTGGTGATTCTGCCAGAATATTTTTTAACATCATTCCCAATGGGCGAATCCATTTCTGATTGGTCCGAAAAAGCCGCCATTGATATGGATGGAAAAGAATATGAATCATTGGGGAAAATTGCACAAAATAACGATATTTTTCTTTCAGGAAATGTGTATGAGCGAGACCCTAATTTCCCTGGAATCTATTTTCAAACATCTTTTATTATAAATCCATCCGGAGATGTGGCACTTCGATATCGCCGGCTCAATTCCATGTTTGCAGTTACGCCCCATGATGTGTGGGACAAATATTTAGATGTATATGGAGCAGATGCCGTTTTTCCTGTCATTGATACAGAGATTGGGAAACTCGCTTGTGTGACATCAGAAGAAATTCTTTATCCGGAAGTGGCTCGGTGCCATGCTCTAAAAGGTGCTGAAGTTTTTTGCCATTCATCATCAGAAGTTTACGGTCCCACCGCCACACCAAAACGCATTGCAAAACAAGCCCGCGCTTTTGAAAATATGGCTTATGTGGTTTCTACAAATTCAGCTGGAATTTATGGCATAGATATTCCTGCTTCGTCCACAGATGGCGGTTCCATGATTGTGAATTACGAAGGGCTCATTTTAAATGAAACGGGTCCCGGTGAAAGTATGGCTGCATTTTCAACCATCGATATTGCGGCAGTTCGCCGTGCAAGAAAACGCGTAGGGATGGGAAATATGTTAGCCCGTCAACGCTTGGAATTATATGCAGAATCCTATAAATCTTCTGGGTTTTATCCAGTTAATTCTTTGTTAGAAAAAGAAGCAGATCGTTCCCACTTTAAACAAATGCAGGAAGACACTATCGAACGGCTCACAAAAGCGGGCATTTTGTCTTAATGCCTTTTTCGGTTCGAAATCCCCGGACGGGTCAAATAGACTATTCCTTTGATTCTCCAACTAAAGATGAATTATCATCCATGTGTCAATCTTTACGAGAGAACCAAAAATCATGGACGGAAAAAGGAATCGAATATCGCATTAATGTCATGCAAGCGTGGAAAAATGCGTATGTGGAGAATCAGGCTGAATTGATTGATGCATTAGCTATGGATACAGGGCGTATTCATGAAACCATTTTAGAAGTAGAAACTATTCCGAAATCCATTGATCGATGGTGTGATATTGCCAAAGAATTATTTGGAAACTCTAAACCAAAACCGTCTTCTATTCCTTTCATTTCTATGGAGCAACACACGATTCCCTATGCTTTAGTGGGTGTCATCAGTCCTTGGAATGTGCCAAATCTCTTGGCTCATATTGATGCCATTCCTGCTTTGCTAGCTGGGAGTTCTGTTATTATAAAACCCAGTGAATTCACACCAAGGTTTATTGAACCTTTGCAAAAAAGTGTTGAATCTGTTCCCGAATTGTCCGGCATTTTTGACTATGTTCAAGGTGCAGGAGAAACAGGCGCAACGCTTGTAGATGAAGTGGACCTTATTTGTTTTACCGGCAGCGTTTCCACAGGTAAAAAAGTGGGCGAACAAGCGGCGAAAAACTTTATTCCTGCCTTTTTAGAATTAGGCGGAAAAGATGCTGCCATCGTTTTGGAAAGTGCTGATTTAGATAAAGCAGCTTCTGCGATTCTTTGGGGATCCGTGGTCAATGCGGGGCAATCTTGTTTATCTATTGAGCGAGTATATGTTGTGGAATCAGTTTATGAATCTTTCATTTCTTTTCTGACAGAAAAGACAAAAAAATTAAAACTAGCTTATCCGGAAATGGATAGCGGGGAAATTGGTCCTATCATTTCTCCCAATCAAGCCACACTCATTGAAGGGCATTTGAATGATGCTAAATCGAAAGGTGCGATGATTCATTGTGGTGGGGAGTTGGAGCATCATGGTGGTGGAGACTGGGTTTTTCCAACCGTGTTATCCAATG
The DNA here is from genome assembly GCA_964525185.1 of uncultured bacterium. Taxonomy (GTDB): domain Bacteria; phylum Fidelibacterota; class Marinisomatia; order Marinisomatales; family UBA1611; genus JABHGY01. The sequence goes on along the minus strand of CAZGFQ010000013.1, from coordinate 5,119 downwards.
TGAATCATAACATGATAGTTATGACAGAAGAAACATTCGGACCAGTTATTCCTGTCATGTCTGTCTCAAGCTCTGAAGACGCAATCCGATGTGCAAATGATACAGAATTTGGTTTAAGCGGTGCTGTTTTTGGAAAGGAATCCAAAGCAAAATTTGTTGCAGAAAAAATGGAAGCAGGGGCCATCAGTATTAATGATGCTGGATTAACATCCATTTTATATGATGGGGAAAAAAATTCATTCAAATCATCCGGACTGGGTGGTTCGCGAATGGGCCCAGCTTCGATCCAACGGTTTTTACGTAAAAAAGTGCTCTATACAAAAACCAATTCAGAAAATGACCCTTGGTGGTTTAACTAACTCAAGATTTAAAGAAAGGAAAGCATATGTCAACTAAATCAAAATTCTTTTATGGATGGATTATTGTTTTGTCATCCTTTGTTATGCTCTTTGTTTCCCAAGCATACACATTGGGCGGATTAAGCGTCTTTGATAAAGAAATCCTGGGGGAGTTTGGTTGGACCGTTGGAGATTATAAGCTTAAAGGTTTAATTACATTTTTATTCGCAGGATTATTGGCGCCATTCATGGGCGCTTTGGCAGATAAACATGGCGTGCGTCCATTAATGATTGTGGGAACGTTCATGTTGGCTATGGGATATTTTTTCTATTCCAAGATTGCTACGCTCACTCATGTTTATTTAATTCACGTCCTGTTTGCTGGCGCTTTGGCATCTGCCGGACTTGTGGTTAATGTAATGTTAGTTTCTCGCTGGTTCAATAAACGTCGGGGAACAGCTTTAGGACTCATTCTTATGGGAACCAGTTTAGGAAATATGATTGTGCCAAAAATAAATGTACAATTAATTCAATCGCTTCAATGGCGCCCTGCATTTGTATATTTGGCCATTGTTCCCATTATTCTTATTCCAGTGATTCTATTTATTATTAAGGAATATCCATCTGATATTGGAGAAAAACCAGATGGTGTAACAGACGACGAGTCCGATGAATCTTCTGCAGAACAAATCGAAAAAGGCGGCATGGCTTATGGCGATGCTATGAAAAATCGTAAATTTTGGGAATTAACTATTATCGCCATGTGCACATTTTATGCGATTTTGGCTTTGGCGGATCACATGTTTTTATTTATGCTCGGACAGGGTCACACGCCCCAAACAGCTGCATCCGGTCTCTCTGTTTTATTCGGATTAGCATTGGTAGGGAAATTCTTTTTCGGTTTTTTATCCGATCATATGGATAAACAGAAAGTCTTCAACATTAATATCGGCACCATGTTCGCCGGGGTTGTGGTGTTAGTCATAGATCCTAAAGGTCTATTATGGCCGGCAGTCATTCTCATCGGTTTAGGTTGGGGCGGACTTTATACTTTACTCCAAATTCTAACTGCTCATATTTTCGGCATGAAAGCATTCGGAAAAATCATGGGAACCATGTCCATATTGGATGCTTTCGGTGGTGGAATGGGTATGTGGCTTACAGGTGTCCTGTATGATAAAACAGGCTCATACACATTACCATTTAACGTAATCGCTGTCTTGGTAGGCATTGCATTTGTCCTGTCTTTTCTTATTAAAAATTCAAAAACTAAAACCACTTAAGGGGGAATATATGTCTGGACAGAATCCACATTCAATTGTTGTTGTATTACGGGGAAAACTTGCAGAAGACAGCGGAGAGATTTATGGAAAATATTTAGAAGCATCCACACCCATTGCTGAAAAGTATGGCGCTAAAGTTGTAGCAGTTGGAGATACACTTTCCCGAGATTATCTCGATGTAACGTTCCCATTAACCATCGTTGTGTCTTTCGAAACAGAAGCAGACTGCGATGGCTATTTTCTTGATCCAGAATACATTGAAATAAAAGAAAAATATCGCGACCCGAGTTATGAAGAAGTTCATATTTCTGTGTTTAAAGTAGGAATGCCCATTACGGAAAATGACACAGAATGCGTGGTTGCCAGTTTTGCCAATCTGATTCCAGGGACAGAAGAACAATACCAAGCTTATTTGCATGGAGTATTGGGAATTGCAAAGAATTTCGGATTAAGTTTACTCGCAGGCGGGAAAGGATTGGATAAACCTTACGCCAATCCGGGATTTGAGATTAATAGTTTGCTAAAGTTTCCTACTGCAGATGAAGCAGATGCTTTTTTCACTGATCCTGAATATTTACAAATTGCAGAAAAAAGACATGCGTCTTACACGGATGCAGAATTGGGTATGTTTAAACCAAGAGTTCTAAATTTAGATTGATGAGTTTTTTAACCACCAAGGACGCAAAGATGCACGAAGAAAAAAATAAAAAATATATTTTATTTTTCATGACTTCTGCGCCTTTTGCGGCTATCAACTAACATTATGAGCTCCCCCAAAAAGATTATTCTTACGGAAGTTGGTCTAAGAGACGGTCTCCAGAGTGTATCAGATTTTGTTTCCACAAATCAAAAGTTAAACATGATTCAAGGTTTGGTTAATGCTGGGCTTAAACAAATTCAAGTGGCGTCTTTCGTGCATCCAAAATGGGTGCCACAAATGGCAGATGCGGAAGAAATTTGTGCCAATTTACCAAAAGTGGACGATGTAATTTTTAGTGGACTTGCATTAAATAATCGCGGTGTTGAACGCGCTATAAAAGCAAATCTCCAGCGAGTGGAAGTATCTATTTCTACCAGTGAAACTCACAGTAAAAAAAATGCAAATATGACCTTGGAAGAAGCCATGGAAAATTTGAAATCTATGATTCAATTGGCAAAAAAAAATGG
>CAZGFQ010000013.1:0-2231 GCA_964525185.1 uncultured bacterium | reverse complement strand
TGGAAGAAGCCATGGAAAATTTGAAATCTATGATTCAATTGGCAAAAAAAAATGGATTAGAAATTCGAGCAGGACTTCAAGCTGTCTGGGGTTGTGTCTATGATGGAATTCCCCCCATTGATCGCATTATCCAAATGTCAAAAACCATTCTCGACTTAGGTGTAAATACACTTTCATTATCCGATTCCACCGGAATGGGGAATCCACATTCTATCAAGGAAACTTTAGAACACATACTTCCCCATTCTGGCGATACGCCGATTGTTTTGCATTTGCACGATACTCGCGGATTGGGATTGGCAAACGTGGTTGCAGCTTTAGAAGTGGGTGTTAGTCAATTTGATTCTTCGTTAGGTGGCATTGGCGGATGTCCGTTTATTAAGGGTGCCACGGGAAATATTGCTACGGAAGATACAGTAAACCTTTTCCATGAATTGGGAATTGAAACAGACATTGATGTCAACAAGGTTTCTGCTGTGTCTCAATCGTTAGTACCCATCATCGGAGAAAAATATTTTTCCGGGAAACTTTATAAAATAAGTTAAAATATGGGACAAACAATTTCAGAAAAGATTCATTCTGCTCATGCTGGTCATGATGTAAAAGCCGGAGATTTGGCTATCGTAAATGTAGATGCCGCCATGGCTTCAGACACGACGGCTCCTTTGACCTTGAAAGCATTCAAAGAAATGGGTGGCACCACACCGTGGGATTCTGAAAAAATGGTTTTTGTTATTGACCATGCTTCTCCTGCTCCCAACGAACGTATTGCCAATCTCCACAATCTCATGCGGGAATTTGCCAGAAAAACAGATTCTATATTATACGATGAAGGGTCGGGCATTTGTCATCAAATAATGGTGGAAGAGCAACATGTGAAACCGGGACAACTGGTCATAGGCGCTGATTCTCATACAGTGACTTACGGTGCACTGGGTGCATTTTCTACTGGTGTAGGATCTACAGATCTTGCTGCCATTATGCTTACGGGGAAAACATGGCTCAAAGTGCCAGATAGTATTAAAATAATTTTAAATGGTAAACCGAATTCAGGCATCACTGCGAAAGATATTATTTTGGAAGTAGTGGGAAAAATTGGATTAAACGGCGCCACGTATAAAGCGTTGGAATATTCCGGTTCCACATTGGAATATCTCACACTTGGAGACCGCATGACGATCGCCAACATGGCGGTAGAAATGGGCGCAAAAGCAGGCATTATTGAAACAAGCGGTTTAACATTACCTTATAATTTTGAACCCGTTTTACCTGATTCTGATGCTGAATATTCTCAAACGTTTACCATTGACGTTTCTGCCATTCGCCCCAAAATTGCCAAGCCCCATTCACCAGAAAATATCTGCGATATTGACGATGTATTTGGAACAAAAATTGACATGGCTTTCATCGGAACTTGCACCAATGGACGCTTGGAAGATTTGCAATTGGCCGCTTCCATTTTGAAAGGGAAAAAGCTCGCAGCTGGAGTTCGAATGCTCATTACACCCGCATCCAGAAATGTATTGAATCAAGCTTTGGCAGATGGAACCTTGACAATTTTATCAGAAGCGGGCGCTACATTTATTCCGCCGGGCTGCGGCCCCTGCGTGGGAACTCATTTAGGTGTTCCGGGCAATGATGAAGTCATTCTTTCCACAGCTAATCGCAATTTTCCCGGACGAATGGGCAATCCGAATGCCAGTGTTTATTTGGCGTCGCCTGCTGTTGTGGCAGCTTCGGCATTAACGGGAGTGATCACTGACCCAGAAGGAATTAAATAAACATGGTTGGAAAAGCTCATCTTTATGAAATAGACAATATTGATACAGACCGAATTATTCCCGGGAAATATACAAAAACGCTGGATGTATCTACATTCGCTGATCACTGTTTGGAAGATTTAGATCCCGATTTTAAAAATACAGTTCAACAAGGAGACATTTTAGTCGGTGGATGGAATTTCGGTTGCGGTTCATCAAGAGAACAAGCGCCTTTGGCATTGAAAATATCCGGTGTCTCCGTTGTCATTGCTCGATCCTTTTCACGCATATTTTACCGAAATGCCATAAATATTGGTTTGCCAATTTTAGAAATTCCTGAACATACTATTGCAGATAGCGCATCCCTTGAAATTGATTTTGAATCTGGGAAAGTTTATGACGGTAATACAGAATATTTTGCAACTCCCCTTCCCCAAGTTATGATTGATATTTTAAATGAAGGCGGTCTCG
>CAZGFQ010000012.1:35507-51442 GCA_964525185.1 uncultured bacterium | reverse complement strand
TCACGACCACGAACACCATAACACGTAAACACTTTAACACTTTTAACAGGAGTAAACTATGAAATGGAAACAAAACTGGGAAACCATCAGAGAATACGACGAAATCAAATTTGATTTCTTTGAGGGAATTGCAAAAATAAGTATCAATCGCCCGGAAAAGCATAACGCATTCACACCGCGGACAGTGAAGGAAATGATTGATGCTATGAATATTTGTCGCGATGATGAAAATATTGATGTAATCATTTTTTCAGGTGAAGGCGGGAAAGCATTTTGTAGTGGCGGCGACCAAGGAGTGCGGGGACATGGTGGCTATGTGGGGACAGACGAAGTTCCCAGACTAAACGTATTGGACTTACAAAAACAAATCCGTTCCATTTCAAAAGTTGTGATTGCGGCTGTAGCAGGATGGTCCATCGGCGGTGGCCATGTGCTTCATGTGGTATGTGATTTAACCATCGCAGCGGAAAACGCCATGTTCGGTCAAACCGGTCCCAAAGTGGGGTCCTTTGATGGCGGTTTTGGCGCATCCTATTTGGCGCGAAGTGTGGGACAGAAAAAAGCGCGGGAAATTTGGTTTCTCTGTGATCAATATAATGCAGAGCAGGCTTTGGATATGGGATTGGTAAATACGGTTGTTCCTTTAGATGAATTGGAAGATACATTTATTGAATGGGCAAAAAAGATTCAAGAGAAATCGCCGTTAGCCATCCGAATGTTAAAGGCGTCCTTCAATGCAGAATTAGATGGACAAGCGGGAATCCAGGAATTAGCAGGGAATTCTACTCTTCTTTATTATTTATCTGATGAAGCAAAGGAAGGGAAGAATGCATTCATGGAAAAACGAAAACCGGATTTTTCTAAATATCCCAAGTTTCCATAATAAGTGTTCACGTATTTAAGTGTTCAGGTGTTCAAGCGTGAACACGTTAATACTCTAACACTTTAACACATTGGAAAAAAATGATTAAAATTTGGCTCTCCGCTTTTAGATTACGGACTTTACCGTTGGCTTTTTCCTGTATCATAATGGGCAGCGGATTGGCTATGGCGGATGGGAAGTTCATTTCAACTGTGTTTGTCCTGGCGTTGGTCACGACTCTGTTTCTTCAAATCCTATCGAATCTGGCCAATGATTACGGTGATTTTGTGAAGGGTACAGACAATGATGATCGCGTCGGACCGGACAGAACCATGCAATCGGGACTCATCACCAAAAGTGAAATGATAAACGCAATGTGGATGATTGCACTTCTTTGTTCCATTTTTGGCGTGTGGCTCATTTATGAAGGGACCGTCGGATTAGATCTAAAAAATGCAGGACTTTTTGCCATCCTTGGTCTTACTGCCATGGGCGCTGCGGTGAAATATACCATGGGAAAAAATCCATATGGCTATGCTGGTTTGGGCGATATCTTTGTATTCTTGTTTTTTGGTTGGCTTGGTGTTTTGGGGTCATATTTTTTACATACCCATTCTTTTCAATGGAATCTTCTACTTCCTGCATCATCAATCGGATTTTTCACAACAGCAGTTTTAAATATCAATAATATGCGGGATCACGAAGCAGATGCCAAATCGGGGAAAAATACATTGGTTGTTCGCATGGGAATTACTTGGGCAAAACGTTACCATTATGCATTGAATCTTTTTGGAATATTGTTCATAGTATTTTATTTAATACCGGACATAAAAGCAGTGTGGATTCTCTTATTTGGATTTGTATTATTTATAAAACCATCAAAAGAAATTTATGCCGGAGAAGACCATACTTCATTTGATCCATATCTAAAAAAACAAGCCATTGGTACATTTTTATATTCTATCATTTTTGTAATATTTATTAATCTGTTATAGTAATGATGCAGACGAAAATGAACAAGTCAGAAATAATGAAGTGGTTATTGGATGGAGATGTAGCGATTCAGTATCAAGTCCATAGAGATTTGTTAGATGATGATAGATTGGCATTACAAAGAAAAATTGAACACCAAGGATGGGGGGAAAGATTTCTATCAAAACAAAATTCAGATGGGCATTGGGGCAAAAAGTTTTATCAACCAAAGTGGATATCTACCCATTATACACTTCTTGATTTGCGCAACCTTTGCATCAATCCGGCTAATCCAAAGATATTAAAAACAATCAATATGATTTTGTCTGATGAAATAGGGAATGATGGCGGAATACTTCCAATTGGAGCAGATCAAATATGTGATGTATGTGTAAATGGAATGTTCTTGAATTATGCTTCTTATTTCAAATCTGATTTGGAAAAATTAAAATCCATTATTGATTTTATTTTATCACAACGATTATCAGATGGTGGATTTAATTGTGAATATAATAGTAGAAAAGGAGCCGTTCACAGTTCATTACACTCAACAATTTCTGTATTGGAAGGTATTACTGAATATGAAAAAAATGGATATTTGTATCGATTAGATGAATTATTGACGGCAAAAGAATCGTCCATTGAATTTATTCTTCAACATCATCTTTATTGTTCTCATCGAACGGGCGAAATAATAAATAAATCATTTTTAAAATTTCCCTACCCAAGCCGTTGGTATTATGATATTTTGAGAGCATTGGATTATTTCCAATATTCAAATACAGATTTTGATGAAAGAATGCAGCCTGCAATTGATACTTTAATCCAAAAAAGGAATAAAAATTATACATGGAATTTGAATTCAAAATATCCGGGGAAAGTTCATTTTGATATGGAAATAACCGGAAAGCCCAGTAGATCGAATACTCTGCGAGCATTAAGAGTCTTAAAGCACTTTAGCATTGATACTTTATAAAATGAAAGCACATTGGTCAAAAAGAACGCTGACTTTCAAAAATCCTGCAGGAACTTCCCGTGGTGTAATGAAAACCAGAAATATCTGGATTATTACTTTATCACAGAATGATATAATCGGAATTGGTGAATGCGCACCATTGCCGGGATTGAGTCTGGATAATTTTGATCAGATTGAATCTAAACTTGATGATATATGCGATAACCCAAAATCATTTTTAAATGATTTATCTCAATTAACCGATTTTCCTTCCATTCGATGTGGATTGGGAATGGCTTCTTTCGATTTGAAGAACGGTGGTGGACAAAATTATTTTGGTGATTTCGATTCCATCGATATAAATGGGCTGATTTGGATGGGCGATCCGAAATTCATGATGCAGCAATTGGAGAAAAAATTGTCTGAAGGATGGAAATGTATCAAAATGAAGATTTGTGCATTAGATTTTGAAAAAGAAGTAGAGATTTTGCATTCCATCCGTTCCCGATTTAATAAAGATGAATTGGAACTTCGTGTGGATGCCAATGGCGCTTTTTCAGAAAAAGATGTAACTGAAAAGTTGAATCGTTTAGCAAAATTTAATCTTCATTCCATTGAACAACCCATTCAAACCGGACAATGGGGTTTGTTGTCTGAATTATGTGAAACATCCCCCGTTCCCATTGCATTGGATGAAGAACTTATTTCAATAACCCGGGAATCAGACAAAATCGAAATGCTGGACAAAGTGAATCCACAATACTTGGTATTGAAGCCCAGTTTGTTGGGTGGATTTTCTGAATCGGAGAAATGGATTAAATTAGCAAAAGAAAGAAATATCGGTTGGTGGATTACATCAGCGTTAGAGTCCAATATTGGTTTAAATGCCATCGCCCATTGGACAGAAAAAATGAATCCGGAAGGTTTTCAAGGCTTGGGTACAGGACAGCTTTATACAAATAATTTTCCATCTCCACTCAAAGTTAAGTCAGGGAAATTATCAAAAGATAAATCTCCAATATGGGATAATGTAAATCGATTCATATCGGATTGGTATAGTCAGAATGATGAAATGGTGCTCCAAACATCTGGATCCACAGGAAAACCCAAATCCATTTCGGTGAAAAAAGAGTGGATGAAAAATTCTGCTCAACTCACAGGAAAAACATTTGGATTTAAAGAAGGAGACACAGCCCTGCTCTGCATGCCCGTAAAATATATAGCAGGGAAAATGATGGTGGTTCGTGCTTTAGAATTAGGTTTGGATTTGAAAGTAGTAGAACCATCATCCAACCCATTAGATGGTATAGTTGAGCAAATTGATTTCGCAGCTATGGTGCCCTTGCAATTAGAGAATTCTCTGGAACAATTGGACAAAGTAAAAACATTGATTGTTGGCGGTGGACAGGTGAATCCAAAATTAGCGCAAAAATTGCAATCTGTTTCAGCCCAAATTTATGAAACATACGGTATGACGGAGACCCTGACACACGTAGCCATCAAGCCATTGAATGGTCAGAATAAATTGGATGGATTTCAAGCATTGGATGGGGTTTATTATGAAACTGACGATAGAGATTGTTTAGTCATTCATGCGCCGATGGTGAATCCAGAACCGGTAACCACAAACGACCTTGTAGATTTAATAGACGATAAAACCTTTCGATGGTTAGGGCGAATTGATAATGTAATTAATTCCGGTGGGGTCAAAATTATTCCGGAAGTAGTAGAAGCAAAACTGACAAATGTAATTCCGAATCGGCGTTATTTTATAGCGAGTCTTCCAGAAGAATCTCTTGGGCAAAAAGTAATTTTAGTGGTAGAAGGAGAAAAAAAGGAAATTTCTTTTAATGGATTAGAGAAATACGAACAACCGAAAGATATATACTTTTTAGATAAATTTCCTGTAACAACTTCTGGGAAAATTCATCGAAGCAATACAATTAAATCATTAAATGGCAAATTTAGAGCTTAAATACTATTCAACTCCAACATGTAATGTATGTAAAGTATTAAGACCAAAGGTCGTAGAACTACTTACAAATGTTGGAGAATGGACATTTCAATATATTGATACAACGCAATCGATGGAATTAGCTGCGCAACAATTGATTTTTTCAGTTCCTACAATAGTACTTTATGCTGATGGGGATGAAGTACAACGATTTAGCCGGAATGTAGGATTATCAGAATTAAAATTTGCCTTAATAAGAATTAAGGAATTGTCTCAAGACTGATTTACATTGATAAAAATCTATTTTTGAAGAAACTTTATCTTCAAACCAAATATCAGCAGAAGCAACACCCTGTCCTATAAACATATCTAACCCGCCAACTGTTTTCGCTCCTAATCCTTTACCAGCTTTCAACCAACTTGTTTCTAGTGGATTATAAATAGTATCTACTAAAATGTGATTTTCATTTATTAAATCCATGACCATTGGAATTTGTTCTGTGTCAGGCCACATACCTAAAGGTGTGCAATTAATAATTAAGTGTTCACGTGTTTGAGTGTTAACGTATTCTTGTGATTTAGTATTAATTGGAATATTTGAAATTGATTTTACCCACTGAACTAAAACGTCTGCTTTTTCTATCGTTCGATTTATGATAGAAATTGATTTTACATTCGATTTGATTAAAGCATAAGCAATAGCTTTGGCAGCACCGCCAGCTCCGAGAATTGTGCAGTCTCTTCCATTTAGATTTATTCCATTTATTTCTAATGCTTGAAAAAAACCAATCCAGTCTGTATTATATCCTTTACCATTATGGACACAATTTACTGCGCCAATGATTTGTGCCGATTCATCCAATTCGTCTAAAAATGGAATAACAGATTGTTTGTGGGGAATCGTTACATTAAATCCATCCAATTCATTTGAATTAATAAATGAATAAAGTTCATTCCCTTTTACCTGAATTTTCTCAAATGATGCATCTAGTCCAAGTTGGCGATATACTTCTTGGTGAAGGTTGGGGCTCAAGCTATGAGCAATAGGATCTCCAATAACAGCGCATAGTTTCATTGTTTTAGACTCTCCAGCACATGATAAAATTCCGGATAGGAGATTGATGCACATTCTGGATAATCTAAAATAACATCTCCATCAGCAACAAGTCCGGCGATGGAAAAGGCCATAGCAATCCGATGATCATGAAATGTTTCAATCTCGGCACCATGCAATGGTGTAGGACCATGAATATTAAATCCATCATCCAACTCTTCAATGTTAGCGCCCATATTTTTCAAGTTTGAACACACCGCATAAATGCGATCACATTCTTTCACACGCAATTCTTTGGCGCCACGGACTTCTGTTTTCCCTGTGGCTTGAGTTGCAAGAATAGCAATGATTGGGAGTTCGTCAATGAGCCCTGGCACATCATTTTCGTTAATATTAATACTCTGTAAGGGGTGATGAAATATTTTTAAATCGCCAATAAGCTCACCGGCTTCATCCCACTGCCGAATACATTCCATACCAGCGCCCATTTTTTCTAATGCAGAAAAAAACCCGTTTCTGGTTGGGTTCGCTAAAACCCGATTCATAATAATTTCTGAACCCGTAACCAAAGCGGAAGCTGCTGCGAAAAACGCTGCAGTAGATGGATCACCAGGAACAGTTAAGTTGAACGATGAAAGGGGGGAAGAAGATTTTGAAATTGTAGTCGATAAGCCATCCATAGAAATTTCCGCACAAAGTCCGGTTAGCATTTTCTCTGTATGATCGCGGGATAAAGTAGGCTCTGTAATTGTCGTTTCTCCCATTGCGCCAAGTCCCGCCAATAATACCGCCGATTTCACTTGAGCACTTGCAACAGGTGATTCATATTGGACCCCAGTCAAATCACTTTTGTAAATGGTAATAGGCAATTTTCCATCGTTACTTTCTGATACCAAACCCATTTGAGAAAGTGGATCCAAAATGCGATTCATAGGGCGAGACGAAAGAGAATCGTCACCAATGAAGGTAGTGTTAATCCCTTGCCCTGCTAATAGTCCCAAAAGTAACCGCGTTGTTGTGCCGGAGTTCCCACAATCCAATGGTTGGGTAGGATCAAAGAAATTTCCGCCTTTCACAATTACATCATCTTCATCATCCCAAATTTCTATACCACAGACTTCAAGACATTTTCGCGTTGATTGCACATCGGCACCAGTGGATAGATTAGAAATCCGTGATTCTCCATCCGCCAAAGCTGCAAACATAAGTGATCGGTGGGAGATAGATTTATCGCCGGGGAATGTGAGAGAGCCTTTAAATATCATATCTTCATTTTTATTATACGTCCATATATTCGCAATATATGGACATGTTATTATTATATGTCCAAGTCATGGACACGTTATTTTGATAATAATTCATAAAGTACATTATTTATAAATACGTTTTCTTTGCCAATTTTTTTAGGTGATAAAACACCAATTTTTTCTAATTCTCTCAAATATTCAGCAGCCGTTTTTCGTTGGGCAATATTCGCATCAACAATATGCTTTACTTTTATGTAAGGCTGCTCAAATAAAAGTTCTATCAATTCTTTGGAATAAACCCGTTTTGGTAATTTCTCTTTACAGTCCAAAATGGTTTTATCTAATAAGGTATGAATTGCCTGAACTTTTTTCATTGTATCCTGCGATGTTATATCTAATGCTTCCAGCATAAATAAAATCCAAGATTCCCATACGTTTTTGGATGTTACGTTGCGAAGAAGTTGGTAGTAATCATTTTTTCGTTCAATAATATATTTGCTTAAATAAAGAATAGGTAAATCCAACAATCCAACTTGATTGAGATACAAAATATTAATAATTCGTCCTGTTCTTCCATTTCCATCAAAAAAAGGATGAATTGCTTCAAATTGATAATGAATAACTGCAAGTTTAATCAACGGATCCACCGAATCAGAATCATGAATGTAATCTTCAAGGTTTTTTAGTAAATGACGAATTACTTTTTCGCCCGTTGGTGGTGTGTAAATTATTTTTCCAATGGCGGGATTCAAGATAACTGTCCCAGGAATATTCCGAATGCCAGCTGAATTCTTTTTGATAGTTTGAACAAGATCAATCCATAAATTTGTGCTCATAATTGGTTTTTTCTTCAGCGATAAAAAACCGTTCCATAAGGCTTCTCGGTATCGAAGCACTTCTTTCGTTTGTGCATCGATTTTTCCAGTGGATGCTGTGAATGCTCTATAAAGATTGTCGTTTGTCGTAAAAATATTTTCAATCTCGGAGCTATCTTTTGCTTCTTGTAATGTAAGCGAATTTATTAGAATACTCGGATTTGGTATTTTTTGACACAAACCATTTAATTGTGCTAATGAGCGACTTGTTTTTATTGTCTTTTTTAGAATACTCGAAGTTTCAAGCTCAACATTCGGCGGTAAAAATGGTAATTCATTAAATGGTTTTTCAGGATGAAATGACATTATTCTATTACTTCGTTATGGTATCAATTTAATCATAAATATTTTACATGTCCATATAATAGTAATATATGGACATGTAAAAGAGACATGTCCAAGTCATGGACACATATTCTAATCATACAATTTTGCTGTCAACACGAGTTTGGGTGAAAATTCAAAATAGTCATTTGTTCCAAAAGAAATATCTAAAGGAATAATTTCTAATCCATATCTTGATTGAAATAGATTGATTTGAATTCCTGTTTGCAGGTTGCCGAATATGGAATAGGTATCAATCGTTTCAAAATAAAAAATTTCCCCTGTTTCGGCTATCTAAGCTCCTTTTGATCCGTTGAATTTTCCGAATCCTATTTTGCCGGTAAATACGTAGTTCAATTTCCATATAAGTTTATTTTTCATTGAAGCCAAAATGCCTGTTCGATAACTTTTGAATCTGACGGCTCTTATATCGGTTCCTCCAATAAAATAATAGCCATTATCAATAAAGCCGCCAATAGAAAACAGATTGTTTTTGTTTGATTAAATTGAGAAACCGTGATTATATCCATACCTAACTTCATCTGAAATTTTAGAAATGCCACCCAGCATAGAAGCACTATATTTAATCTCATATTGATTTGAGCTGCCATTAAGAAAGGATAGAACAAAAAAAGTAATAAGACCGTTTTGTAATAATTTTACCATTTATTAATGGCCATTTTGTTTTAATTCATCTGCAATTAAAAATGCCAATTCGATGGCTTGATTTGCATTGAGCCTTGGGTCACAATGCGTACGATATCTATCGGTCAAATCGGCTTCAGTTACATCGTCAGAACCACCAGTGCATTCAGTTACATTTTGACCTGTCATTTCCAAATGGATGCCCCCCATGCGACTTCCTTCAGATTTATGGATTTCAATATTCTTTTTAACTTCGTCTAAAATTCGATCAAATGGGCGCGTTTTTATTCCATTTCCACTCTTAATGGTATTTCCATGCATAGGATCTGAAGACCAAATAACTGTTCGCCCTTCTTCTTGAACTTTGCGAATCAGATTGGGTAGATATGAAGAAATTTTATCATTACCAAATCGAGTAATAAGCGTAATCCGTCCCGCTTCATCATTTGGATTTAAAATATCTAAAAGTTTAATGAGTTCATCAGGATCCAAAGATGGCCCACATTTGATGCCCATAGGGTTTTCAATCCCGCGACAAAATTCGATATGAGCACTATCCAAAAAACGTGTCCGATCTCCAATCCAAACAAAATGAGCGGATGTATTATAAATATTTCCTGAAGTAGAATCAATTCGAGTGAGTGCTTCTTCATATGGGAGGAGAAGTGCTTCGTGACTCGTAAAATATTTAACCCGCCGAAGTTGGGGTGTATTGGTAGAATTGATTCCCAATGCTTCCATGAAGTTTAAACTTTCCTGAATCTGATCCGCCAAATGTCGATACCGTTCTCCCTGTGGACCACTTTTGACAAAGCCCATATTCCATGATTGAACATGGCGAAGGTCCGCATATCCGCCATCGGCAAAAGCACGGAGTAAATTTAATGTGGACGCTGCTTGAGAATAAGCTTTCAACATACGATCTGGATTGGGTTGACGCTTGTCAGGATCAAAATTGATATCATTAATAATGTCGCCAGTATAACTGGGAAGTTCTACGCCATCGATTGTTTCGGTAGGGCTGGATCGGGGTTTGGCAAATTGGCCAGCCATGCGTCCAACTTTCACCACAGGCATATTTGCACCGGATGTTAAAACCACAGCCATTTGAAGAATAACGCGAAATGTATCACGAATATTATCTGCATGAAATTCTGTAAAACTTTCGGCACAATCTCCCCCTTGAAGCAAAAAACCATTTCCTTCAGAGACATCTGCTAATGCTCTTTTTAGCGAACGGACTTCACCTGCAAAAACCAAAGGTGGGAAATTATTCAAAGTTTTTTCAACTTCATCCATATGTTTTTGGTCGGGATAATTGGGTAAATGTTTGATGGTAAAATTTTTCCAACTATCTGTTTGCCATTGGGTCATGATTTCAATTCCTTTAAGCGATTATCCAAGGTGTTCGTTGATTCTTTCAAACTCTTAATCATATTTTTTGTATAGGGATTGTATAATTGTAAATCGGTATAAAGCTCCCATGTGTCGTTACAAGTTTGGTCCACCAAGTCCAAGAGATCTCGGAAACCTTGTGTGTCTATAGATGTCTTTTTGATCCCAAACTCTTTCAGCATACGTCCAAGGAAATGAGTCACGCCTTGGGTTTGTGCTGCCATCCGATCGTGTTCATCTGGCGTCATTTCCAAGACTTGAATACCTTGATCCATGAAAAATCCTTTCCAGAAGTTAAATTGTTTTTGTGAATCTCTTGTATTATTCATCATCATTTTTAGTCGATTATTTGACATGAATGAATCGGGTCCAAACATAGGATGGGTTGCAATAATGCCCACATTATTCGGTAAATATTTTCCCATCATTTTCACAGGATGCTTTTTTACGGAGCAAACATCAATGATGGTTGTTCCATCAGATAGTTTAGATGAAATATCTGAAATGACTTTTTCAAATTGCCGAATCGGAACGGCGATAAAAATTGTTTTTTCCTTTAATAATTCATCTGATGTAACAAATTCGACACCAGGAAAAGTGACTGATTGATTCGGATCATACGCTTTGATGGAGAATCCTTTTTGTAAAATATTTGCCAACACTTTTCCGAATCGACCAAATCCAATTATACCAACGCTATTCATGAGTCCCCCAAATTTTTTATACCAATGAACAGAGTCAAATTATGTTTTAAGTCATGAATGCTCTCTTGAAGGATTTCCAAACCGTATAAATCTGCACACGATTTATTGGCAATTACACCAGCAGTGGAAGGAAGTTTGCCTTCCGATAATCTCCGAGCTGCTTCTGCTGTGTCGTCCTCTTCAACCAATGGGCGCGTCCAAAAATGTTCACTCAAGTAATCCTTACATTGGCGGAGTGCTTGTTGGTGAGAATGGATTTCAGTCACATCGCCCACATGTGTTCCGGCGAGACCCAATAAATTTTGCGTAATGGGAATATGAAACATTTCAACGATTTCGCAGCGATATTTTGCTAACGCTTCAACACTTTCAATCACCACGCCACCTTGGGCATTTTCCATGGCAAAAATGCCATATTCCGTTTCGCCTTTTTCTACGCCAGATAAAACATGCTCTGACGAGATTTGATACACAATTTCCGCTCCTTCTATCCCATGATTATGAGCGAATTCGTGAGCGGCTTGTTCGGAAAAACTTCCTTTTCCGCCTTGGATTCCTATTGTCATTATTTTCTTCCTTTTAATTCTTCAATTAATTGTTTTGTTGTTTCCACTGGATTCGATCGCCCTTCCATATTTTTAATAATGGCTGATCCTACAACAGCTCCATCTGAATGTTCATTAAACCAAATCACATCTTCATGAGAACTGATTCCAAAGCCAACAACAAAGGGTGTTTCGCTATATTTTCGCACACGATTTAGATATTTTGCCAATGGATCTTTGGACGCCAAATCATTCCCGGTAATTCCCAAAATGCTCACAGCATAAATCAAATCACCTGCCAATTTTGATATTTTTCTGATACGATCATCGGGTGTGTTTGGCGCAACCAATAAGATTGGTGAAATGCCTTTTGATTTTGCCAATTCACAAAATGGGCCTGCTTCTTCTAAAGGTAAGTCGGGCAAAATCAGTCCATCTACACCGGACGAAATACAGTCGTCTAAAAATAATTCATGTCCCATTTTTAAGATGGGATTGTAGTATCCCATGAGCGCTAACGGCACTTCAGTTCGTTCTCGAATTTTTGTTACCTGTATAAATATTTTTTTGAGCATCATGCCATTATCTAAAGCTTTTTGACTGGAAGCCTGGATGATAGGCCCATCTGCTTGTGGATCAGAAAATGGAATCCCAATTTCAATCATATCTGCACCAGCTTCTGCCGCGGCGCAAACTAAATCCACAGTTGAATCTAATGTCGGATATCCCGCAGTTATAAATGGAATGAGTTTTTCTTTTGGCTCGCGAAATAGGTTTTGGATACGGTTCATAAGTCTATCCCCAATGCTTCGGCCACTGTATGAACATCTTTATCTCCCCGACCAGAGAGACAAACAATAACATTTTCACCAAATTTAATTTCATTATTTTCTTGTCGTAAATACGCTAATGCATGTGCCGATTCAAGGGCAGGTAAAATGCCTTCTTTTTCCGAAAGCCATTGAAAGGCATCCAGCGCTTCTTGATCTGTGGCGGAAAAATATTGGACACGACCTGTTTCATTTAGATAGCTGTGCTCCGGTCCAATCCCCGGATAATCTAATCCTGCAGAAATGGAATGGGGGAGTGAGACTTGCCCATCTTCATTCTGAAGAAGTGTCGATGCTGCGCCGTGCAAAACACCAAAATCGCCTTTGGTTAAGGTGGCTGCATGTTCGCCACTTTCCAATCCTTTCCCCGCTGCTTCAACGCCTACAATTTTTACATCATCTTTAATAAATGGATAAAATAAACCCATAGCATTTGAGCCACCACCGATACATGCGACCAAACGATCGGGTAATTTTTGTCCGGATTGATTTGCAAATTGTGTTTTCGATTCCTGGCCAATTACAGATTGAAAGTCCCGCACCAACATAGGGTAAGGATGGGGACCGACCGTGGATCCAATTAGATAATATGTGGATTCCACATTGGTAACCCAATCCCGAATTGCTTCATTGGTTGCATCTTTCAAGGTCATACTTCCGGATGAAACAGGGCGAACTTCCGCTCCCAATAAATTCATACGAAATACATTTAATTTTTGTCGGCGAATATCTTCTTCACCCATATAAACAATACATTCTAATCCAAATCGTGCGGCGACGGTTGCTGTTGCAACGCCATGTTGCCCTGCACCCGTTTCGGCAATAATGCGCTTTTTGCCCATGCGTTGTGCCAATAATATTTGTCCCAACGCATTATTGATTTTATGAGCACCAGTATGATTCAAATCTTCCCGCTTAAGCCAAACTTTAAATCCTAATTCTTCAGAAATTTGGGATGCAAAATAAAGGGTTGTTTCTCGCCCGGAGTAATGTGTCAGCAAGTCATTCAATTCATTTTGAAATGATTCATCCGTTTTTGCTTCTGCATAATATTGTTCTAATTCTTCCAATGCTGGAGTGAGTGATTCAGGAACAAACTTTCCACCAAATTTTTCAAAGTGTCCCTGCTCATCGGGTAAATTGTAATCTTTAAATTTGTTTTTCATTTTATCAAGTATTCACGTGTTATAGTGTTTCAGTATTCACGAACACATTAACATTCGAACACGTTCCTTTCAACTTTTCAAATAACCGTTCAATTTTTTTATGATTCTTAAATCCCGGAGAAGATTCCACGCCACTATTTACATCAATACCGGATGGAATTACAGCATCAATAGCATCTAAAATGTTTTCAGGGTTGAGTCCGCCGGAAAGAATAATGGGTGTTTCAAATTTTCGGTTTAATACGGACCAATCAAACGTTTCTCCCGTTCCGCCATATTGATTATCAGAAAATGTATCCAACAAAAATCCCGCCACATCATAATGACCCATGACAGATAAACTTGCTTCATTTTTAATGCGTAACGCTTTCAAAACAGGAATATCGAATTGGTTGCAAAAAGTTGGTAATTCATCCCCATGTAATTGAATCATATCTAATGGAACTTGCAAAATTGCTTCATCGATAAAACCTTTTTCATGATTCACAAATACACCCACGCGAGAAATTGTTGCAGGCAATTGCATCGAAATTAATTTAGCATTTTCAATTGAAATGGATCTCGGACTCTTTTCATAAAAAATAAACCCAATCGCTGATGTGCCATTTTCTACAGCCACTTTTGCATCGTCTATATTGGTAATACCACAAACTTTAGTTGGAATCATGACATCCCACCAAGTAATGTTTCCAACGCTTTTCCCGGACTGCCGGTTTTCATAAGCGATGTGCCAATTAACGCCGCATCATATCCTAAACCAGATACATATTTTAAATCTTCAGATGTTTGAATTCCACTTTCGGCTACTTTAATGGAAGCAGATGGTAAGGACGAAACCTTTTTTTGAAAATATGATAAATCTGTTGTCATTGTCTTGAGATTTCGACAGTTAATTCCCACAATGTCGGGGTTCAGAACAAAAATAAATTCAGCATGTTCTTCAGAATGATATTCTACAAGAAATTCCAGTCCAGCCTTTTTCCCATCATTTATTAATTGTTGCAAAGAATCTTGATCCAAGGCATCGGCAATGAGCAAAAAAGCATCAGCTTGATGATGAATCGTTTCTGGAATTTGTTTTGAATCAATAATGAAATCTTTACGCATGACAGGGATGGAGACTGCTTCTCGAACCGCTGTCAAAATATCTAAACTTCCACCAAAAAATTGTGCATCCGTCAAAACAGAAATCACCGAAGCGCCAGCTGATTCATACTCTTGTGCAATTTGAATAGGATTAGCATTAGGCAGAATTTCACCTTCGCTGGGGGATTTCATTTTAATTTCAGCAATGACTGAAATCCCAGGTTTTGACAGAGCATTTTTAACTCCGCGTGACTCCCCAAACCTATCTACAAATTTTGATTCTTGGATTTGGTCAACTTCTTGATGCTTCACTTCTAATATTTGATCTAAAATATTCATTCGGCTAATAGAGTTAATATATTGAGTGCCGCACCTGAATTCACAGACTCGGTCGCATTCATTAATCCTTCTTTTAGGTTTTCTGCTTTACCGCCCACTACAATTCCTGCGGCGGCATTGAGTAATACAATATCCCGTTTTGGACCTTTTTCGCCATTCAATATTTCTCGAATTATTTTAGCATTTTCTTTTGGTTCACCGCCTTGAAGTTCATTAATTGAAACGAGATTCAAACCTAATTCAGTTGGATCAAATTCAAATGTATTTACATCGTCACTATTTTTCATTTGACTTATTTTGCTTGTGGTGGTGGTCGAAATTTCATCCAATCCATCGCGACCATGGAAAACCATAACATTGGTTGAGCCCAGGGCTTTTAAAACATTGGCTTGGACTTCCGTTAAATCTGGGTGAAAAATGCCCATAGCTTGTGCTTTTACATCTGCAGGATTGCAAAGGGGACCTAAAATATTAAAAACGGTTCGCGTCGCTAACGATTTTCGTGCTCCTATTGCATGTTTCATAGCAGGATGATATGCGGGCGCAAACATAAAGCCCAAACCAATTTCTTCAATATCCGTTGTTGATTCTTCAACAGATTTATCAATAGAAATTCCCAACGCTTGGAGCACATCAGCAGAACCGGATTTGGAAGTCATAGAACGATTGCCATGTTTCGCAACATGAACGCCAGCACCAGCAACCACAAAAGTTGCTGCAGTCGAAATATTGAATGTGCCATGTGCATCGCCGCCCGTTCCACATAAATCAATAGCGGGTGTATCCAAATGAATGGTCACCATTTTTTCTCGCATAGCTTGAGCGAATCCTGTTATCTCATCTACCGTTTCACCTTTTGCCCGGAGTGCCATTAAGAATCCTGCGATTTGCACATCGTCATATTTCCCCGACATAATGGAAAGCATTACATTGAATGATTCATCACGGGTAAGATTTTGTTTATTAAGTAATTGTTCTAATA
>CAZGFQ010000012.1:14623-35407 GCA_964525185.1 uncultured bacterium | reverse complement strand
CTGGTTGGATCAGAATCATACACAATACCTGCCCCAGATTGAAAATGGACGGTGCCATTTTTCATAATCATAGTTCGAATGGTGATGCATGTATTCACATTTCCGGTAAAATCGAAAAAACCAACGGCACCGGAATAAATATCTCTGCGATCCGGTTCTAATTCATGAATAATTTCCATGGCGCGAATTTTTGGTGCACCAGTAACTGTCCCAGCAGGAAACCCACTCATGAGTGCATCAAAAGGATCTTTATCTTTCGTCAATTTTCCCCTTACATCAG
The DNA here is from genome assembly GCA_964525185.1 of uncultured bacterium. Taxonomy (GTDB): domain Bacteria; phylum Fidelibacterota; class Marinisomatia; order Marinisomatales; family UBA1611; genus JABHGY01. The sequence goes on along the minus strand of CAZGFQ010000012.1, from coordinate 35,127 downwards.
AAACGATATGCATCACATGGGAATAATTTTCAATCACCATATTTTCCGGAATGGTAACAGATCCATATTCGGATACGCGCCCAACATCATTACGTCCTAAATCCAACAACATTAAATGTTCCGCTTTTTCCTTTTCATCATTGATTAATTCTTGGGCAAGTGCTTCATCTTCTGCATCTGTTTCACCCCGTTGACGAGTCCCTGCAATAGGGCGAATCTCCACAGTTCCATTTTCTACTTTGACTAATAATTCTGGTGAAGCGCCAATAATATCAAAATCGTTTATTTTTAAATGAAACATATAGGGTGATGGGTTGATATTTCGCAATGCACGATAAAGCGTAGTGGAGTCCACCGAAGTTTGTCTTTCAAACCGTTGACTTAAAACCAATTGAAAAATGTCTCCATCTACAATGTGTTCTTTCACTTTGAGAACTGCGGATTCAAAAGCATTTTGATCAAAATTGGATGAAACTTTACTTTGTTCAACGCTAACGGGTGTTCGATAATCTACATCAGAATGAAGTGCTTCTCCGATTATATCAATTCGTTTATGTGCACAATCAAACTGTTCTTTTAAATCGCGATTTGAATCAACGTTTACATTGGAAATAACAAGTGCTGATCCCTTCAAATGATCAAATGCGATCATATCTTCAAAAAGCATGAATACAGAATCTGGGACATTTAAGTCAGAATTTTCATGGATTGGAATATCTTCTACCCAAGATATCGTTTCGTATCCAAGGTAGCCAACCAGTCCGCCCGTGAAAGAAGGAACTCCGCGTAATTTTACCATTTTATATTGGGATTGCATTTCACGGAGTAAATCAAGAAATGGCATATCTACTTTAATGGACTTTCCATTTTCTGTAATGGTGGATTGCCCATTTTTATGCATCAAAATTTTTTGCGGATTTATTCCCACATAAGAATATCGAGAATATTGATTCCCTTTCTCAACAGACTCCAGTAAAAAAGCATATTCAGCTTTTTTTGAAAGATGAGTCCAAGCAGCAACCGGTGTAAGCATATCGGCTAAAATCCGTTTATATACTGGCACAGTTTGGTGTTCTTGAGAAACCAAGTTCTGAAATTTGTTGAATGTGAGTTGTGTATTATCCATTTTGAGCAAAAAAAAACCCCGATTATGTCGGGGTTTAAGAGCAGTCAATTTATACAGGTATTCCCTGGGACTACAAAACCCCTTCGCGGCTAAAAAACCAATACCAGCTATAATAATTATTTGTATTCATGTTTAACATGGGCAGAATATTAAGGATGGAAGGGAACCAGAACCAACTTTATTTTATTTCTTTTGCAGTTTTTTTGAAATTGTATAAATAGGGCCAAAAATAGCAGATATATCATCTCGATCTAATTTTCCATCTAATTTATTCGCAAGGCGATCGATGATTTCCTCTTCTCGGTTTGGATCGCCTACTTTAAGGTTTTCTGCAGATTTTATTTTACCAATTTCTTTTGATACTGAAAACCGTTGTACCAATAGATCAAGCATTTGATCATCATAATTGTCAATAGCTAGCCGGAGTTGGTTTATTTTTTCTTTTGTATCCATTTTGAAAAGTACTCAAGGCAGTCCATGAGTGGAAAGGATTTTCTATGTAATTTCCGACACAAAATTTCTTAAGTGTTCGAAATACTTTAATACAAGAACACTTTAACAGTTAATAAAATGAGCACACAAACAAAACGCGTTGCATTTCATACATTGGGGTGCAAATTAAATTTCTCAGAGACAGCTACAATCTCCCGTGATTTTATACGTCACGGATTCGAGCAAGTGGATTTTAAAGCAGTAGCAGATATCTATGTATTAAATACGTGTTCTGTGACTGAAAATGCTGATAAAGAAGCACGTAAATTAATTCGCCAGGCGAAACGGAAAAATCCAAATGCATCCATTGCTATCATAGGGTGTTATGCTCAATTAAAACCTGAAGAAATAGAATCCATTGAGGGTGTTAGCGTTGTCCTAGGTGCAGAACAAAAATTTAATTTATTAAATCATTTAGACTCGATGGATTTACAGGGTGAAACACACGTGTTTCAGTCAGGGATTGACAAGGTACACACATTTTCTCCATCTTATTCATCAAGTGAAAGAACAAGGTCCTTTTTAAAAATTCAAGATGGATGTGATTATACCTGTACATTTTGTACGATTCCCTTGGCAAGAGGCATTAGCAGAAATGACTCTATTAAAAAAACGCTTAGCATAGCAGAAGAAGTAGCTAAATCTCAAACAAAAGAAATAGCATTAACAGGTGTGAATATTGGAGATTTTGGACAAGGCAGAGATGAATCTTTTTATGATTTAATTCAGGAACTTGAAACACTTGACGGCATTGATAGGTATCGTATATCTTCGATTGAACCAAATTTACTTACAGATGAAATTATAGAATTTTGCGCAAAATCAGAAAAATTTATGCCCCATTTTCACATTCCACTTCAATCGGGTTCAGATAAAATATTAGCCCAAATGCGAAGAAGATATAAGCGTAATCTTTTTGAAGAAAGAGTGGAAAAAATAAAATCTGTAACACCTGATGCATGTATCGGTGTAGATGTTATTGTCGGATTTCCAAGCGAAACAGATGAAGACTTTCTTGAAACGTACCACTTTATAAATCGACTCGATATTTCATATTTACATGTATTTACATATTCTGAGCGCCCGAACACATCCGCAAATGAGATGGATGAATTTGTCCCCAAAGAGACTCGCGCCGAAAGGAGTAAAATGCTCCATATTTTATCAGATAAAAAAAGAAGATTTTTCAATGACCAATTTATTGGGGAGTATCGCCCAGTTCTATTTGAATCTTTAAAAAACGGGAGAATCCAAGGACATACTGATAATTATATTCAGGTGAAAATAGATGGCGCAATTGATATAATAAATACAATTCAACCTGTTGAGCTTATTAAGAATGAAGGAAGCTATATTGATGGTCATTGTCCAGGATAAAATAATTACAATGCTCAATACTCTTAAAAGACAATGATTCGTCTTGAAAGTATTTCTAAATCATTCCCCGATGGTGATTTATTTAAAAATGTAAATATTTCCATAAAAAGGGGTATGCGTGCAGGTCTTGTTGGACCGAACGGCTCAGGAAAAACAACGTTACTTCGGATAATGCTTGGATTGGAGTCGCCAGATTCCGGAAATATCCAATTAGATAAAGGAATTTCTATTGGGTATCTAGCTCAAGATATTGTTGCTGGTTCAGATAAATCAATATTAGAAGAAGTCCTTTCTGCTTACCCTGAAATTAGGGATTTAGAGGGTAGCATTATTTCACTATCGCACAATATTTCATTAAACCCAGATGATGATAGTTTGGTAGAGAAATTGGGGGAAGTTCAAACACGTTTTGAAGCATTGGGTGGATGGAGTATTGAAGATCGAGCGAAGAAAATTTTGGGTGGTTTAGGGTTTGAAGATAATAAAATGATAGAGCCCATGGATGTATTCAGTGGAGGATGGAGGATGCGAGTTGCACTCGCATCTATTCTACTACAAGAACCAGATATTTTATTCTTAGATGAGCCGACAAACCATTTGGATCTGGAAGCAACTCTATGGCTGGAAACATTTTTATCCGAGTGGCAAGGTGGTCTTGTTATGATTAGCCATGATAGGGCATTCTTAGATAGATCGGTGAATACTATCCTTGAAATTGATATAAAAAGAATTACACTATTTCATGGGAATTATTCTAAATATAAAGAGGATAAAGCATTGAGACTGGAGCAACATCGTAATGCATATAAGAATCAACAAAAGCACATACAAGATACGGAAAGATTTATTGAACGATTCAGATATAAGAATACAAAATCCACCCAAGTTCAGAGTCGAGTGAAAATGCTCGATAAAATGGAAAAAATAGTAGAACCATCAGAAGATAATCATGTTATGAATCTTCGACTCCCTCAGCCAGATAGGCCTCCTTTAAATGTTGCTTCTTGTCGAAATGTAACAAAACATTATGAAGACATTGAAGTTTTTAATGAAATGAATTTAAGCGTTGAAAGGGGTCAAAAGATTGGTTTGGTTGGACAAAATGGAGCAGGGAAATCAACCCTTTTAAAAATGTTGGCAGGAGTAGAATCGGTTACAGCTGGAGCGGTGCGGATAGGCTCAAGTGTTGATAGTGCATATTATGCTCAGCATCAACTAGAAATATTAAATCCAAATGATACCGTATTCGAATCCATTCAAAAAGTAAGCCCCGGCTGGAGTGAAACTGAATTAAGAACATATTTAGGCAGTTTTATGTTTTCGGGAGATGAAATAGAAAAATATGTTAAAGTTTTGTCCGGCGGCGAGAAAGCACGTGTCGCTTTGGCGAGGATGTTAGTTCAGCCATCACACTTGCTTTTACTGGATGAACCAACAAATCATTTGGATATGATGACTCGAAATGTAGTAGAACAAGCGCTTACACATTTTGAGGGTTCAATTGTATGTATTTCTCATGATAGGCATTTTCTTAATAATGTAACAAACCTTACAGTGGAAGTTGGAGGTGGATCCATTCGATTATTCGAGGGGAATTATGAATATTACGAGTGGAAAAAACAGGAAGACATTCAGAGCAAGCCTGAAAAACCTATAATAAAAATTGAGTCCAAAAGAAAATCAGATTATAAAGAACGAAAAAGGGTAAAAAACCGATTAGCTTGGATTGAAAAACGATTTAATACTATTGAGTTGGAGATTGATGAACAAAGAAGTATTACTCAAAACCCTGAAAATGGAAATGATTTTGAACTATTACAAAAAGCAATGGCTCTTATGACCACTTTAGAAAATGAATATTTAAAATTGATGGAAGAACAGGAAGAATTATTATCTAATTCCGAGTAAACACCCAATCGCAATCTGATGAAAATTCATTATTAAACTGATAACCATCTTCATCAAAATATTTTATTGAATCGGGTGCTTCAATTTTATTTTTTACAATATAATGAACCATTTTCCCCCGAGCTTGTTTTGCATAAATACCTATAACTTTAAATTTATTTCCTTTTTTCTCTTTAAAATGTATAGAAATGAATTTTGCTGTTAGGTGTTTTTTTTGAACCGCGTTAATATACTCTTTAGACGCAAGGTTTATGATGATATCTTTTTCATCTCTTTTTATTGCTTGAGTTATTTCTTGTTTCCAATAGTGAGTCAATGAAGGATTATTTTTTATTTTAAGTTTTAAAGCCATTTCTAATCGATATGGTTGAATATGATCTAATGGTTTTAATAATCCATATAAGCCGGATAAAATTCGAATACAGGATTGAGAAAACGCCAATTCCTTAAGAGAAAATGAACTGGGGTTTATTTTATTAAACACTTCACCCGTGTATGAAAAGAGAGCTTGATTGGTAAAACCGATTGAAGGAGATACTTGGAAATTATGAATATTATTATATGTATTTTCCCCTAACTTGTTACTAATGGACATTAACGAAATGACTTCTTCCAGCGACAAATTTTTTAACTCGGATATAATTTCCTTTGCGTTATTTATAAACAACGGACTACTCGCCTTTGTTAATGAAATATGGGCAAAATTTTGGTTTTTAGAAGGAGAAAGTAAAATGAGCATAATGAGTAGAAATTATTTAAAACGAAAGAATCAATTATTATAGTATTCTACAGGTGGGCAATTGCATACCAAGTTACGATCCCCAAAGGCATTATCGATTCGTCCTACTGTTGGCCAATATTTATGTTCTTTGAGCCATTCCACAGGATAAGCCGCTTTTTGGCGGGAATATGTATGTCCCCATTTATCAGCCGTAACGACGGAAGCAGTGTGTGGCGCATTCTTTAAAGGATTATCATTCGCATCTAATATTCCATCCATGACGTCCTGGATTTCTTGTCGAATGGAAATCATAGCATGGCAAAAACGATCCAATTCTGCTTTTGATTCACTTTCTGTCGGTTCTATCATGAGGGTTCCGGGGACCGGGAAAGACATAGTAGGAGCATGGAAGCCATAATCCATTAATCGTTTTGCTACATCTTCTTCGGTTATTCCAGCTCCTTTTTTAAATTGACGTAAATCAATGATGAATTCATGCGCATTAAATCCACTCATTCCACGATAAAGGATTGGAAAATATTTATCAAGTTTATTTGCCATGTAATTTGCGTTAAGAATTGCTATTTGGGTAGCTTTTTTGAGTCCACTTAAACCCATTAGTTTCATATATGCCCACGATATAGGCAAAATACTACTACTTCCGAAAGGTGCGGAAGAAACAGCAGAAATACCTTTTTCTCCCCCAACATTCATTTGTGAATGGTTCGGAAGGAAGGGAGATAAATGTTGCTTACAAACAATGGGACCCATTCCAGGTCCACCACCACCATGGGGGATACTGAATGTTTTATGAAGATTTATATGCATCACATCTCCACCAAATTTTCCCGGTAAACAAAGTCCAAGCATAGCATTTAGGTTTGCGCCATCGATGTAAACTTGTCCACCATGTGAATGAATCAAATTACAAATATCTTTAATTGAATGTTCAAAAACACCATGAGTTGATGGATAAGTAATCATCATGCACGCTAAGCGACCAGAATATATTGATACTTTATTTTTCAAGTCGTCTTCGGAAATATTTCCATGTTTATCACATTTAACGACAACAACTTCCATACCCGCCATGACTGCTGAAGCTGGATTTGTCCCATGCGCTGATGCAGGTATTAAACAGATGTTTCTATGCCCATTGCCATTATCTTTATGAAAGGCTCGTATAATCATTAATCCTGTATATTCACCCTGAGCTCCAGAATTGGGTTGCATTGATATAGCATTAAACCCAGTTGATTCTATTAATAATTCCCCCAATTCATGAATTATGTCATGATATCCTTGCGCCTGCTCAACAGGTGCAAAAGGGTGAATATGCCCAAACTCAGGCCAAGTAATAGATTCCATTATTGTAGTAGCATTTAGTTTCATTGTGCACGAGCCAAGGGGAATCATACTTGTATTTAAGGATAAATCTCTTGACTCTAACCGATGCAAATAACGTAACATTTCAGTTTCTGAATGATACAGTTGGAAAACAGGATGTTGTAAATAATCGGTTTTGCGAATCAGATGAGAAGGGATAACATTTTGGTATTCACTATGTTTCTTGGCATTGAAAATAGATAATATTTTTTCAATATGAATTTCAGTTGTTGTTTCATCCAATGAAATCCCAATTGTCCCATCATGAAATTTTCTAAAATTAAAGCCAGTTGATTTGGCCTTATCTTCCCATCCAGATGCCTCAAAACGGATAGTGTCGAAAAAGGAATTATGACTCAATAAATAACCTGATGATTCCAGAGATTTTGCAAGGAGAGCTGTAAGTCGGTTAACATATTTTGCAATTTTATAAATCCCATCCGGACCATGATAGACTGCATACATTCCTGACATAATCGCAAGAAGTACTTGAGCAGTGCATATATTTGATGTGGCTTTTTCACGTCTTATATGTTGCTCACGAGTTTGAAGAGCCATTCGGAGTGCCGTATTTCCATTGGCATCTCTGGATAGTCCAATAATACGCCCAGGAATTTTTCGCTTAAAACTTTCGGTAGTAGCAAAAAACGCAGCATGTGGTCCTCCATAGCCCATGGGAACACCAAATCTTTGAGAATTTCCAATTGCAACATCTACGCCCAATTCCCCAGGTGGTTTCAAGAGTGCAAGTGCAAGTAGATCTGTAGCCATGCAGATATAGGAATTATTTTTTTTCGCCATTTGACATAATGTACTATAATCTTCAATTGAACCTTCAGTGTCAGGATATTGTATAATTGCACCAAAAACTGTTTTATCAAATTCGAATGCATCATGGTTTTGTATGGTTAAAATAATCCCGAGAGGTGCGGACCTAGTTTTTAATACATCAATTGTTTGAGGATGACATGTATCAGAGACTAAAAAAGTATTTTTTTCTGGATCCCGAGATTGATTGAAAAACATAAGCATTGCTTCTGCAGCAGCAGTGCCTTCATCAAGCAATGATGCATTTGCAAGTGGTAATCCTGTCAAGTCTGATACCATGGTTTGAAAATTCAACAGAGCTTCCAATCGCCCTTGTGATATTTCTGCCTGATAAGGTGTATAGGCAGTATACCAACCAGGATTTTCTAAAATATTTCTTTTTATCACACCTGGAGTAATAGTCCCAAAATATCCCATTCCTAAAAATGACCGAAAGTTTGAATTATTTTTAGAATAAAGTTGGAGTTGTTTTAAAACGTCAATTTCTGATTTCCCATCATTTACATTTTCAACTTGATGAGTCTGAATATTATTGGGGACTACACGATCGGTAAACCCTTCCAAGGATTTTTGATTTAACTCTGATAATATTTCATTTTCGTCATCTATTCTTAAGCCGATATGGCGATTAAAGAATGGATATTGTGGTGATTTGTTTTTATCCATAGCTTGATTTAAATGTGTTAAAAAGAATTATTCTAGGGTGAAAGGTTAACGAAAATTACTTCAGCTTTCAATTTAAACAGAATTCAAAATAATTTATATTCTACCTTGAAAAACTAAACAGCTTAAACGAATTGAAAGAAGATTTATGAAGTTTAAACATGACAGTTTGAATCAAGAAACAAATCAATTGATTGGTAAGAGAATTATTATTGATGATATTGAATGGCGGATTTCAGAAATAATTGAAAGAATTGTTACTTTAATTCGGGAATCGCCAGATGGGGAAATTCTCATCAAAAAACTCAATCTAGCAGAAGTAACACACTATTTACAATTGCAAAATAGCTTCTAATTGTCAATCAACGAGAATACCTATCGGAATGTTGTCATAAAGATTTAAATTCAAAGGCTAAAAACGTATGGAATATTGGAAGAAAAAGAAAAAAGTAGCCCAGTTGGATAGTCTCTGTACTATTGGAATTTATTTTCAAAAAGATAATTATAGTAAATGCACCTGTTCAGGTGCATTTTTTTTACATAAAGCATTAAAGAGGAATTATGATTGTAGAGAATTTGGTAAAGCTTCAAAACATTGACACTCAATTAACGGATATAGACGAATTGTTAGGTGATTTGCCATTAAAAGTTGAAGAATTAAAAAACCAAGAAGTGGCATTGATTGATGAGGTTGCTCAAAATAAAGAACGAATTAAACAAATTGAACTATCATGTTCGAAGAATGAAGGAACTTTGTTAGACCTAAAGGAAAAAATTGACAAACATAAAGATCAACTTTTTCTAGTAACAAATAATAAACAATATGATGCCATCATGCATGAAATAGATCATTTGAAGCATGAAAGAGATGAAATTGAAACAGAGGAATTATTATCGCTTCAAGAAAAAGATACATTGGAAGCATCTACAACTGAAAAAGAAGAATCATTAGAATCTTTAACCACAGATTTAGGTGAACGTAGAAAAAAACTAGAACGTGTTATTTCAGAATCAGCTGAAGAAAAAAATGTTTTGGAAGTTCAGAGAGATGAAGCGGTTCAAGCGATTACGCCTCCAATTTTAGCGCTATATAAGAAAGTAATTAATGCAAGAAATGGTTTAGCGGTTGTTGAAATTGTAAATAATTCTTGTGGAGGATGTGGCGCAATTGTTCCCATACAAACAGTTTCTGAAATAAAAAATGCTTCAACGGTACATAATTGCGGATCATGTGGCCGATTTTTATATAAAGATAAAGAAGAAAAAATTTAACTGATTATTGAGAATTGAGTTGGTCGGATGATTGCCCTAATAACACTGTTATTAGGGAGGAAAGTCCGGGCACTACAGGATAGGGTGCCCCATAACGCGGGGAATCCGTGAGGGTATGGAAAGTGCAGCAGAAAGTAAACCGCTCCGATTTATCGGAGTAAGGGTGAAAGGGTGGTGTAAGAGACCACCAGTTTTTGTGGCGACATAGAAAGCTTGTAAACCCCACCCAGTGCAAGACCGAATAGGCTCCAAGACGTTATCCGCGTTATTAGAGGAGCGGGTAGGTTGCTCGAGGCGGTTGGCAACAATCGTCCCAGACGAATGATCATCAAACTCATTTATTTGAGTGAACAGGACTCGGCTTATAGACCGACTCAATTCCTTTTATTTAACATTACAAAAGCGTAGACTCCTTCTAGATGAAATGGATATTCTCAAACACAAATCCTGAACTCGTATCTTCGATTCAGGCACAGTATCGTATTTCTCCTATAATGGCAAGTATATTAGCAGAGAGAGGGTTGTCATCTACAGTTGAAACAAATTCTTTTTTTGATCCCGATTTGAATCTGCTTCATGATCCATTTCTAATGAAGAATATGAATCGAGCCGTAGAGAGAATTATTTATGCGATAAAAAAAAATGAATTCATAATGGTATTTGGTGACTATGATGTAGATGGAACAACAGCTGCATCTATTTTATATACTGGATTACAAAATATGGGGGCAAATGTTTCTACTTATATACCCAATAGAGAAAAAGAGGGATATGGTATGTCTGATTTGGGAATTGACACGGCCAAAAAACGTAAAGCAAAACTCATTATTACATGCGATTGCGGCACAAATGATTTTGACCATGTGGATTATGCAAATGCAAGCGGGATCGACGTTATTATTACAGATCATCATACACCAGGAGATAATCTCCCAAGTGCGGTTGCTATTTTAAATCCTAAACAAATAGATTGTGAATATCCATTTAAAGAATTATGTGGTGGCGGAGTAGCCATTAAATTATTGACCGGATTGGTTCAAACTTTAGATTTATCTTTTAACCTTGTGTATGATTTATTCGATTTAGCGGCTTTAGGGACATCTGCTGATTTAGTACCTATGATAGATGAAAATAGAATAATTGTTTATCATGGGCTAAAAGTGCTAAGAGAATCTGATAGGCCAGGATTACGAGAATTATTAAAAGTTGCTGGCGTCGATATTAATCATACTATTTCTGTCGGTCAGGTTGTTTTTAATGTTGCTCCCAGGATAAATGCTGCAGGTCGTTTGGGGGATGCAAATAGATCAGTACAGTTATTAACAACACGCGATAAGACATTTGCAAAGGAAGTGGCTTTAGATTTAGATATTGAAAATAAAAGAAGACAGCTAATTCAAAGTCAAGTTGTAGAAGAAGCGATGTTAAAAGTAAACGCTGAAGTTGATTTAAAAAAGGATCATGCAATTGTGTTAGGTTCTCATAATTGGCATGCAGGTGTTGTAGGTATTGCAGCGTCAAAATTAAAAGAATCATTTCATCGCCCAACTATTATTATAGGTTTTGACCAAGAAGGAAATGGAAAAGGGTCAGCTCGCAGTATTTCAAAACTAAATATGTATAATGCCTTAAAAGAATCGAGTTCTCAATTATTGAATTATGGCGGGCATCCAATGGCTGCGGGGTTATCGCTTCATTCAAATAATTTCGAAACGTTTCGTTCTGAATTTTTATCTCACGTCGAAAACCAATTGACACAAAAAGATCTTGAACCGACTATATATTTGGATGGGGAAATTAAATTAGAAGAAATCAATACACGGTTTATGACATTCCTTGAAAAGTTATCACCATTTGGGCCTAAAAATATGAGACCAAAATTCGGCGCATTTCATTTAGATGTAGATGGGATTCCAAAAATTATTGGGAATGGGGATCATATCAGATTTAAAGTGAAATCTGGTAATAAGTCTTTTCCTGTTATTGGTTTTAACCTTGCACATAAATATGAAGATTTAATTAATAAACACCCAATAGACTTAGCGTTCGTAATTGAAATAAATCGATGGCGAGGACAAGAAACAATTCAGTTAAATGTAAGAGATATTCGTCCATCAATTCTTGCATAGAGTTTTAGTAAATTTATATCGTTAAATCCGACAATAATTCTAGATCATAGGAATACATAAAAATGGATAATCTTTTTTTCAGCGATGAACATTTGATGATTAAAGAAATGGTTCATGAGTTTGCAGAATCAGAAGTAGCCCCAATCGCATTTGAGTTAGATAAAAACGAGACATTTCCTCAGGAAATTGTTACAAAAATGGGTGAACTTGGATTAATGGGAATAGTCATCCCTGAAAAATATGGCGGTGCAGGATTAGATATGGTTGCTTTTGTTACTGCCATTATTGAATTGGCGCGCGTAGACGCATCTGTAGCAATAACTATGACAGCCCATACTTCTTTAGGGTGCCTTCCCCTTTTGCAACTGGGGAATGATGAACAAAAAGAAAAATATTTACCCAAGTTAGCCTCAGGTGAAATGTTAGGTGCATTTGGATTAACTGAACCATCTGCAGGAAGTGACTCAGGAGCGACCAAGACTACCGCAGTAAAGGATGGTGATTCATATATTGTAAATGGTGGAAAAGTTTTTATTACAAATGCAGGTGAGGCTGGTGTTTTATCCTTTACATCTCGTATCATGGATGGATGTACTTTTAAAGGGGTAGGTGCTTTTATTATTCCAACGGATACTCCTGGCTTAGAAATTGCAGCTAATGAAAAAAAAATGGGATGGAAAGCCAGCGACACGAGGCAAATATTTTTCCATGATATGGTTATTCCAGCATCAGCTATGATGGGAACACCTTCCGATGGGTTTAAAGCATTTCTTAAAACATTAACCTCAGGTAGAATTGCAATAGGTGCATTATCCGTTGGTACTGCTTTAGGTGCATATGAAAAAGCATTACACTATTCTTCTGAAAGAGAAGCTTTTGGTAAACCCATTCACAAGTTCCAATCAGTTAGTTTTAAAATCGCAGATATGGCAACTGAAATTGAAGCATCAAAATTATTAGTTTATCACGCTGCATGGATGAAAGATCAAGGTATTTCAGTTGCAAAAGAAGCAGCTATGGCAAAATTATTTGCAAGTGAAGTTGCCATGAAAACGACAACAGAAGCAATTCAGGTGCATGGCGGATATGGGTATGTAAAAGAATTTGATGTAGAACGTTTTTTCCGTGATGCAAAAGTTCTAGAAATAGGTGAAGGGACTAGTGAAATTCAGCGATTAATTATTTTTAGAGAATTATTAAATGAGATTTCTTCTATATGATTAAAAAGGGAATTAAAGATATTCCGATTGACGGATTATTGGTGCCGGTAAAAAAATATTGGCCTCAAGGTCTTATCATTACAACATTAGTGCTTATCATCGCCTATCTATTCCCAGGTGGTAAATCGCTAAAATATACTTATCAGGTTAATGATATTGCACAAAATGCTGTTATTGCTCCTTCTACATTCCCAGTGCAAAAAACGGAGAAAAAACTAAAAAATGATTTAGATGAAAAATTAAAATCAATCGATTTTATTTTTTTCAGAGATGAATCAATTGTTAAAGTTCAGATAAGCGCTCTAAAAGAATTCTTTTTAACTCTAAATGAAATTCGTCACGCAAGAAGGCGATTTGAAGAATCCAAACGCTTAGTGTATGAAAGGCGTTATCAAAAGCAATATGAAAAAGCACGGTCAGATTTTGTTGCCGACAGCGCGAACCTTGATATTCTTACAAAAGAGTTTTATAAAATATATCCATTTGCAAATGGGAAAGAAACTTGGCAAAAGTTTCTTTTGTTCGAGGATTTAAAAATTGAAAAGAAATTTTTAACCGAACATAAAGATCAGCTTATTCAAGTTTGTAAAAATCGATGGGCAGAAGGCATTTATGATATTCCTTATTCGGAAATACTTAGTTCAGATGTTACAATTATTCAGGGTACAGTTCCCATTATGGCTGAACCAGAAGATTATTATGATCTTCAAGACGCATGGACTCGGGCAAAGAAAGAAGTAATAGAAAAATATGAAGGTGAACCATTTTTCCAACCATTAGGAAATGATATTGTGGTCGAATTCATGAAACCCAATTTGATTTATAATAGAGAAACAACGGAGGCTCGACAAAAAGAAGCATTAAATAAAGTTCCTCGTAGTCAAGGCGTTGTTTTAGAAAATGAAATGATTGTTGATGCAAACCAAAGAATCACGGATGATATATTACAAAAATTAAATTCATTAGCTCTTATTACCGAACAACAAGAAGACAGAAAAGGATGGACAAAAAGTTTTTTTAATTATATTGGGAAATTTATCCTTATCTCCGTCGTTGTGTCCTTTTTCTTTACATTCCTTTTAATCTATCGTATTTCAATTTTTAACGATTGGAAAATGGTTTTATTAATTTCTTTAATTTTCGCATTAGAGTTGACGTTGGCTAATATTATTGTTATTCAATTTTCTTGGTCGGAATACTTTATTCCTATTACTGTATCAGCAATGGCATTGACAATTTTGTTTGATGGTCGGATTGGATTTATGGCCACAACATCTATTGCATTACTAATGGGAATCATGATGGGACATAATCTTGACTTTATTGTTGTATCTCTCTTTACATCATCGGTTGCTGTTTATAACATTCGGGATTTAAGAAAACGAAGCCAGCTATTTATTACGTTATTTTCTTTAATAGCAGGAAGTATTATTGCAGTAGTTGGTTTAGGTTTCTTTAAGGCGTACGCATGGCAAAGCATTTTATTTGATATTGAAGTTCTTGCCATCATCAGCTTTTTAGCGCCCATAGTAACGTATGGGCTGATTGGTTTATTTGAAATAGGCTTTGGTATTACAACAAATCTTACATTGATTGAATTATTAGATTTTGATCATCCATTACTTAAACGTGCTCAGAGAGAAACCAACGGTACTTTCAATCATAGTATTGTTGTTGGAAATCTTGCAGAATCTTGTACAGCTGCCATTAATGCAAATTCTTTATTATGTAGGGTTGGAGCATATTATCATGATATTGGTAAAATGATAAAGTCTGACTATTTCATAGAAAACCAATTTAGTGGTGAAAATTTACATGATGAATTGACATCTGTCATGAGTGCTAGAATAATTCGAAATCATGTAACCGATGGACTTCGATTGGCAGAGGAATATAAGCTTCCTGCTGTGGTGAGCGATTTTATCCCAATGCACCATGGGACAACTCGTGTAGAATATTTTTATAGGATGGCCGTAGAAGAAGCTGGTGGTGACATTTCAAAAGTCAATGAATCTCAATTTAGGTATCCAGGGCCAAAACCTAATACAAAAGAAACTGGTATATTGATGATTTGTGAAGCTGTAGAAGCAGCAGTCAAATCTTTAAAAAACCCAGACATAATGAAAATTGATGCCATGATTGATAAAATTATTAAAACACGAATTGATGATGGACAATTAGATGAATGTCCCTTAACAATGGATGAGCTTCGCCGTATTAAAGGAACAGTAGATGGGAAAACGGGAATGCTTCCTGTCTTAAGAGGGATTTATCATATTCGTGTTGAGTACCCTGATGATCCTGCAACAAAACCATCTCCCGTTGACGTAGCTTAATCTATTGATTACCATTCAGATTGAAATAGACCCTGCCTTTACTCCGATTTCAACGGATATTTGTACACTTTTAGCAAAATCCGTTTTTCATGATCAACAAGTAGAAAATGGTGACATAACATTTATTTTTGCAAATGATAAAATGGTTTCTCAGCTAAAAAAAGAATTTTTCAATGTGGATCAACTTACGGATGTTATTGCCTTTCGTTTAAATGATTATTCTGAGTCAGAAGTAGAAGGTGAAATTTATATAAGTATTCCAAGAGCAAAAGAAAATGCACAAATATTTAAAGAGCCGATAGAAAGAGAAATTGCCCGACTCATTATACATGGAAGTTTACATTTATTAAATTATGATGATCAGACTGAAGAAGACCAACAACAAATGCGCAAAATGGAAGAGACATATTTACAGCAAATAAAATGGAAAGGGTTAATGTCTTGAAGATAGACAAACAAAAAGCAGGAGAAAAATTTCAGGAATTAATTGATATAGTAGAAAAATTGCGCGGACCAGATGGGTGCCCGTGGGATAAAGAGCAAACACATAAATCATTACTACCGTATTTTTTAGAAGAAACATATGAAGTTATTGAGAGCGTGGACCACGAGGACTGGGAAACATTGAAAGAAGAATTGGGCGACATAATGCTTCATGTTGTTCTTCAATCTCAAATATCAACCGAAGAAAAAATATTTAGCATTGATGAGTCTCTCGATGAAGTTACGAAAAAATTAGTGAGACGTCATCCCCATGTGTTTGGCGAAAAAAATGCAGATGAACCTTTTACCGCTAAACAAAATTGGGAAGCAGTAAAGCATGAAGAAAAAAACCGAGAATCGCGTTTGGATGGAGTTCCAGTCATTTTACCTGCATTAACGCGAGCTCAACGTTTACAAGAAAAAGCCAGTTATACGGGTTTCGATTGGGACAAAGTAGAACAAGTTTGGGATAAAGTCCATGAAGAAATATTAGAATTAAAGGAAGCGCACTCGAAAGGGACAAAGGACCATATAGAAGAAGAAATAGGTGATGTAATATTTGCTATTGTGAATTTAGGACGCTTCTTGAAAATCTCATCGGAAGATGCATTACGAAAAACGAATAAAAAGTTTACAGACCGTTTTAGTTATATTGAAAAAGGATTGGAATCTCAAGGGAAATCAGTAGATGATGCAACGCTTGATGAAATGGAAGCCCTTTGGAATGAAAAAAAGTTAAAGGATAAAAAGTAATAATTATTCCCCCTGAAGCGTAAGAATCAATTTTCGACCAACACTGTTATTTCGATGTTCACAAAGATAAATTCCCTGCCAAGTCCCTAAATTTAATTTCCCATCTGTTATTGGGATACTAACCGATGACCCTAATATTGATGCCTTTAGATGAGCTGGCATATCATCTGATCCTTCAAATGTATGGCGGTAATATGGTGCATTTTCTGGAATCATTTTGTTAAAATGAGACTCAAAATCTTGGCGAACAGTTGGGTCTGCATCCTCGTTTAACGTAAGTGAAGCAGATGTATGTTTTATAAATATATGTAATAACCCAATATGTATATTTTGAATTTCTGGGTATTGATTCAATATTTCCTGAGTAATAAGATGGAATCCCCGTGAAAATGGTGGTAGTGATATTTGTTTTTGATCCCACACTATTGTAGTTTTTTCTCCATCCATATTCTTGTTTCTAAATTATTTTTCTTTTCAATGGGTTCAATGATTTTAAACCCGCGATTTAGAGAAAAGGTAATCATACCTTGATGCTTGGATCTTGTTTTTAGTTTTATGGATGTATACCCATTATTACATGCCCATTTTTCTAGAAAATCCGCTAATGATGTTGCGACATTTTTATGTCTGTATTCAGGGAGCACTCCACCCATCCAACTGTAAAAACTGCCATCGTTGAATCTGTCATATCCAATCTTGAATCCAACCTTAGATTGATGTATCTCGGCAATTAAAGCTAAATGGTTAAAATGGCACCTTTTTTGATATTCTTCAATTTTATATGGGGATTCAAATTCTGGGATTGACTCAGAAAGATTTACACATTCATTAAAATTCCCACCTCGTATTGTTATCATGTTTTCCTTTCTTTCTTTCGAGCTGCAGGAAAGAGAACATTATTTAAAATAAGTCTGTAACCGGGAGAATTTCTATGAAGAGTTAAGTCGGTTGGAGGATCGCCCACAAAATGCTGGTAATCTTCAGGGTCATGTCCGCCATAAAATGTAAAAGTACCTTTACCAAAATTACCATGAAGATATTTGACTTGGTCTGAAGCTGGGTCTTCTCCCATAATGACAACATGTTTTTTTATTTTATTACGGTCAAATCCAGTTGTTTGACCCATAAAACCTTTTACGTTACCTACATGATTTTGAGTTAGCATCGTTGGGACAGGATCATATTTTGCGGAAAATTCAAAAAGGGAAAAATAGTCAGATTCTGCTGTTCTTACTTTTGGAATATGACTTGGCGGATAATCAATATCAGAAAATTCATAAACCATTGGATCTGTCAATAATTTGAATTGAGTAAATGCAAATGTTTTAGAATAGTCCAATTTGCTTTGAACTTTTGGATCCACAGGTGTTCCGTCAAAAACGGAATGGACCCCATCCACGTTTTCTAAAGAGAGAGAAATATCATAAGAATCTGTGGCAGAACACATGGCAAATAAGAACCCACCTTCTCCTACATACGATTTAATTGTTTGAGTGATAGCTTTCTTTTCTTCATGGACAGACCAGTAACCATATGTTCTTGCAACGGCTTCAAATTGTTTTTGCTGCTTTATATACCAAGGAGCATTATGATAATTGCGATAAAATTTCCCATATTGCCCGGTAAAATCTTCGTGATGAAGATGAAGCCAATCGTAATCAGATAATCCATGTGTTAATACTTCTTCATCCCATAATGTTTCATAAGGAATTTCTGCATAGGTTAATGCAAGAGTAACCGCATCATCCCAAGGCTGTTTATTTGGTGGTGTATAAATAGCCACTTTTGGCGCTTTTTCTAATAAAGCAATATCCATATTATTTTGTTCAATTTCCCCATAAATAGACAATGCTTTATTTCCATCCACTGTTTCGAAAGTAACACCGCGGACCCTGCATTCTTTTTCTATAAATGGGTAATGGTCTACTAAGAATGAACCATCTCTATAATTCAATAACCATTCAACATTAACATCTTTATTTAGAGTTAAAAAAGCAATACCATAAGCCTTTAAATGATCATTTTGGGTTATATCCATAGGAATAAGTAGTTTTTGACCTAACGTTAGTGACATCGAAAATAGAAGTGTAAAAATGAGTTTCATTAGCTTTTAATCTTTTCGTCTAATGCACGAATATGATATCGCACAGGTTGAAAATAAATAGATTTAGGGAATTCATCTAAAATACGATGATAAGATTCTAGGGCGTTATATATGTTGGATAGATTTAACTCATAAATTTGTCCAGATAAAATGATGGCACGATCTTCAATGAATGTTCCTTTTAGTAACCCAAGGGATTTTAAGGCCACGGTTGATTTACCCAAATGATTTAATACGAGAGACTTTCTGAATATGGCGAGTGGATATATGGATGATTCTTGAAACATTTCCTGAATGTAGTTTATCGTTTCAATCGCTTCCATCAATTTTGATTGTCGGATTTGTAAATCAGCTTTTACGAATAATTGAAACGCTTCTTTATCCATTTCTGATCCCTTGGTAAAATGTGTTTGTATTAACTCTCGAAGCTCCATTAAATCATTAAAAGACGATGATGTAGGATTAATATGAGTAAAGGCTGATTCAATGAATTTCATTACAGAGTCCAAGGGTAATGTATGGAATGCCATAAGAATTCGTTTATTTTCAATATCGGATGATTGCTTTTGCACATAGAGAGAATCGATATATTTGAATGCTTTTTGTGGATCTCCTTTGGCTAAATAGGTGTCAGCAATTCGTAATTGGAGTGTTTTTTTAAGATTTTTATTAGGTCGGTTTTTCAAGGATGATTGATATTGACTAAAAGCTCTATCAAAATCTTGGTTTACGTGATAATGGATTTCTCCTAATCTATAATAAGCTTGTGCAGATTGTTTAGAGAATGAGTGTCCTGTTAATACAGAATCATAAAATGTGATGCTTGAATTTAAATGTGAATTTGTAATATGAGTTCTTGAATGCAAGGGGGTATCTAGGAATAAATTATCATTATAATAATAATCAATAATATTCATGTGGAATGCTGGCGTTATTTGAGCTTCAAATGATTTTCCTAATCCAATTAAAGCTTGCCCGCGCAAATGAGAATCTTTTGAATATTTTAAAATAGTTTCAAATGCATCAATGGAATGTGAATAGGCTAATTCTTTCTGTAGCTGATTCGCAAATTTAAACCAGCGACTCATATCTTTTGGTGTTTTTTCCCCTAACTGAACATGTAGTTGAAACGCCTTTTGATACTGTTGTTGTTTAAAATAAAAATCTGCAAGGATAAAAATAATTCTTTCATGAATATGGGAGGATTGAGTTAGTTTTGACTCTATAATAAGATTTGATTCTGGCTCATCGCTCATTTTTAATATGCGTTTTGATATGTAAAACCCACGATCTTTATTTTGACTTAAATATAAAATATACTCATCCATCGCTCGGTCATAAACTCTACGTGCTTGGTAATAATATCCCAATTCTTGTGAAAATAAGGTAGGGTGGAAATGTTGCCTTACTCTTTTAGCTAAAGATAATATTTCTTTTTCAAGACCCTCAGTCATATAAATTTGTAATATACCACGATAAAAGGGCTCTAAATGACCAAATTGAGCTTCTAGTTTAGATAATGTAGTTTCTGATAATTGTTTGTGACCATCTAAATAATAAAACTCAAATAAGGTTAATCCAATTTGCAAATTAAGAGGGTTACTTTGATATAGAGTTTCAAAAAAAGTAATACCTTCTTGTAGTTTTTCACTTTTTTTATACACATTTGTTAAAGATCTAAATACACGATGATCATTAATATTTTT
>CAZGFQ010000012.1:0-14523 GCA_964525185.1 uncultured bacterium | reverse complement strand
TTTTTTTATACACATTTGTTAAAGATCTAAATACACGATGATCATTAATATTTTTTGAATAAAGGTTAGTATAAATGGAGATCGCTGAATTATAATCTCCTTTTCTTTCAAACATTTGGGCTGTTTTTAAGGATGCTTTATACGATGTTCCTTGTCCTATTAAAACTGTAATAAGAAGCGCGTTGATTAAGGTAGCTTTTTTATTCTTCACTTTTTGCTTCCTTTTCGTAAAGAACTTTACTTTCACTAATAGTGTTAAAATATTTTTTTATCATATTTTGATATTCTTTAGGGTAACCGGAATTTAATGATCGATTTAAAGCATCAAGCGCCAGGCTTTTTCTTTGTCCTAAATCGCCAGGGAGTCCTGCAGGACCTTTAAAAAGCACATTGAAATCAGCCACTTCAGATTTTCGCTCTTCTCTTTGTCCTCGTTGAGTCATGGATTTTTGGCTATCTAACATTCTGGATAAAATACGTTGTTGCCTATCTTGTGTCTTCCGAGTAAATCGTTTTTGTTGGAGGTCTTTAATTACTTCATCCATATCTTTGCCTAAGCCAGACAAATCACCCAGTCCATCTTCACCGGATTGTTTCATTTCTTCCATTAGTTGATCTAAAGATTTTTTAACCTGTTTTTGACCTTTCAACATTTGTTGCATCATTTTTTGTTGCGCACTTGCAGCCATTTGTCCTAATGAAAGTTGCATCCCTTGATTGTTTAATCCTTGCTGTTGTCCAGACATTTTTTGTAATTGTTCTAAAAATGCTTCATACCCACTTGCTGAACCAGAAGCTTCCATTTGTTTCATACTGTTAAATAAAGATAATGCTGCTTCATTTAAACTTTGCATTGCATGGTTTTGGCTCGTGTTAGCTTTTGTTTTATTTCTATCCGCTAATTCACTTTTTGCTTGTTCCATCATGGCAGCTGTCATTCCCATGGATTGCCCTAACTGAGGTGTAATTGAAAATGTTTCTCGAGATAATTCCATCATTTGGTTCATAATTTGGCGTAATTGATCCAGGAGCAATTGCTGTTGTGCTGTTAAATCGCGGAGTCGGTGGGATGTACGAGAAGTTTCTTTCACTTCTTGCGTCAAATTTTCCTGTTTCTTTGATAAATAAAGCACATCTTGCATCATGGCTTGGAATTTTTCTGTCATTTGAGTGACAGATTCCATCCTAAATTGATTTTGAATATGGGAAAATTGTTCCTGCATTTGTTGAAGCTTTTGTAAAGCATTCATACTTTGTTCTTGTGCATTTTCTTTTTGCATTTTCCCCATATGTTTCATGGCTTGTGATAATGCTTTTTCAGTTTCATCCGTTAAATCTGATGCTTCCATTTGATTAAGAGATTCTGAAGCAGATTCGCTATAGGGTGTTATTATTTCGGAAGCATCTTCCATTAACGATTCAATAGACTGAAATTCTTGAAGATTGCGTTGTTCTTCTTGTTCCATACGAGCAAAAGTGGACGGATCAGCATTTTCTGGCACCTGATTCAAATTTTGATCTAACATATCTTGTTGCTCTGTTAATTGCTCTAACCTTTTGGCGATTTCATCCATTTTTTGTTCTGCCTGTAATCGTTTAAATATATCTAAATATCGATCCAAATCAGATTCCAATTGTTCCATATTGTTAGATAGATTTTCCATGGCATCTTTAAGCTTTTCCATGTTCATTTCTTCTAATGCATCCTCTAGGTCAGCCATATTTTTTAAGAAATCTTCCGGAATAAGGCTTTCAACTAACTCCTGCAATTCTTTGAATTTTTCCATCAAATCGTCAGAAAATAATTGATGTTTCTCACTTTGAGAATTAATGGATTCCATAGCTTCAGTTAATTTTTCAAGTGCCTTTAATTCTTCCGATGCTTTTTCAATCAATTCTTTTACTTCTTTTTGTTGCTCCCAATTCATTTCTTCTATTTTAAGAGCCTCTAATTCAAGATGATCCAATTGTTCACGAAGCTCATCAAGTGCTTCTAGATTTACTTCTGTTTCATCCATTACCATGGATTGTTCTTCTTCCATAGTTTCATATAGATCAGCCAAAGAAGGAAGACGAGCAATAAAGGTTCCTGATATAGTTTTTTTAGGTCCAGAAATATTATCATTATCGTATAACTCAAAATGATAGTGAACTTCATCATCGGGTAGAAGGGCAAAATCAGATAAATCCCAATCCATTATAATTTCTTGTGATGTGGTGTCTGTATTCAATTCAGAAATCGTAAAAATGGAAACATATGGGTCCATCTCAAGAAAGGCGGGCCTTTTTATTTCGTATCCAACTTGGAGTTGAGAAAAACCAAAATCATCTTCAATCTTTAAATAAAACGGGATTTTCATATTATTACCTAACTCAACCATCGGCGGTGGAGATATCACATCTAATATAGGCAAATGGTCCGGGATAGTTTGTAAATGGTAGGGGACTGGATCACGATTAGAAATATTGCGTGTATCCAATAAATGAACAGTGAATTGGCCATCTTCATTAAGTTTAAATTGCCCGACAGCTTTTTTCCCATAATTATTCATCTCTATTTTTGTGTCATTTAATAGAATATATGATTCTTTCAAATGGCGGTTGGATTGAAGATTAATTTGAATCGTTGACCCTTTTAATCCTTGTATATTCGCAACGTTGCCTTTTTGAGTTTCTGATGGTAATCCACTGTATTTAGGAGGATTAATTAAAATAGTAAATGATTCAAATGTGGGTCTATCTGTTACATATATTTGATGTGTGTCCGTCACAACTTCTGCCCAAACTTCCCAAAAATGTTCTGCAGGAACAAACCCCATATACATATAATCATGAAACACATTCTCAATTTTAAAACGATATAATCCATCATCATGTCTAATAGACTTTAAAGTAATCCCTTTGTTTTTTAATGAATCTAGGTCAATCTGGTATGGTGTTAGAATAGCAAAAACAGTATCTGGATTACTCCCTTCAGATCGAACAATAAATTCAGACGATTCACCTCCTAATAAATGAACATCGCCAGTCATATTAATTAATCTAAAAGGTTTGGGTATATTAAATGTTGTGGTTGGGTGCGCAAGCCTATAAACAGCAGGAATAGTTTCATCAGCTCGTACTAAAAATAAAGCAAAAAATAGAATAATGGCTCCAGCTGTCCATTGCTTTAACAGAGATAATTTTTGATGAATCAATAGAGTAGAATAGTCAAACTTTTTCAATAAGTGTGTTATGGATAAAATATATTCGTTTGCTAATTCAGATTGATTTGCATCTTCGCTTAACTGAAATGCATTTAGAATGCGATCTGGTTTTTCCTGGATGCCTTTATCACCAAGGAGTTGAGCAATATGGGACCAAGAGTAGCGGTGGATTTTATTATTATGAATAAATAAATAATAAACTGCGCCTAAAACTATGATGAAACCGAAAAAGCCTAATGTTATAAATGCAGACATTAGTTTAATTTCTTTTGAAAAATAAAAGAATGATTCCAAATAAATAACGAGAATCAAATCCAGTATAATAAAAATACTTGCAAGCCATCCAAATGCAACTAAATCTTTTTGGACTAATGTTGAGCGGGCTTTACGAAGTTCTTTTTGTATAGACATTATTGTGTTAATGCGAAATAAATAATATTTACACCCATTTGGAGAGCTTTTTCTCGTATAGGCCAAGGGTCATTATGTACAGATTCATCTTCCCATCCGTCACCAAGGTCAGATTCAAAGGTATAAATTAGAAGTAATTTTTCTCCTTCAAACAATCCAAATGCTTGAGGCGGTTTACCGTCATGTTCATGTACTTTTGGGAGACCAGAGCCCAAATTAAAATAAGAATGAAAAACGGGATGAGAGTGTGGAAGTTCTACCAAATCTTTATTTGGAAAGACACGTTTTATTTCTCTACGAAAGGATTCATCCATTCCATAATTATCATCGGCATGTAAAAAGGCACCATTTTGTAAGGCAGTCCTTAGGGTAATAATTTCTTCATCCGTGAAGCGAATATTCCCATGTCCCGTCATATATAAATAAGGGAAATGGGTTAATTCATTATCAGATAATTTGACACGAGCTTCTTCTGGTGCTGGGTTCATTGGAGTTTGTTCATTTAAATAAGATAATAAATTTGGAAGACTACTTGGGTCTCCATACCAATCACCGCCCCCACTATACTGAACACGAGCAACCGTGAACTGTTGTGAAAGTCCAATTCCAGAAAAGAACAATATGCAGATAAATAATATTTTTTTCATAAAATGATTTAATTCACGAAAGAGAAAAAAGTTTCCCTGTGTGAATCAGTAAATTTAGGAAAAAAACAGGAGGTAAACATCTTGCTGTTTTTCTTGTAGTGAACCGAAAAATGCGGGTATTTTGTTGAATGATGCATGGTCGTTTTCTAAAGATTGTAATAAGCCTTTTAATGGTTTTCGGGATATTAGTGGGAGAAGTCCCACCTGAACAAAAGAAAGTATCATTACTTTGGGGATTAATTAAATTTGAGATGGAGTCAAAATATGAAAAAGGATATTGGCTCGATTTAATATTAAGGGGAAGAGAATTCCATGCCCCTGTTACATTTATCCCAGTTGAAATAAGATATGGTTTGGGATTTAATGGGAAGCTATCAGGATCATTTGCCAATCCATCGGCCAATACTTTAAACTCTAACGAATGGCTCGAGTTTGAAGAAGAAGTGCAAGATTTCCGTCCCGATATAACAGAAATGATTGGATCAAGTATGGAGGCGGATATACTTCTTTACAATTTTGCGAATAAGATAGTAAAGAGTAATTGGATGGATATTGTTTCTGGTATTACATATCGATCTAGCGGACTGATAGCGCCAGCTGTTGTCCCTTATACAGAGTGGGGAGCCATGAATCCTAGTTGGGGAACAAAAACAAAATTTTCTCCAAAAATGACAGAATATCTTGTAACAACCCATATGTTATGGCAAGGATTTGATTCTTGGTTTTTAGATTTTAGATATTCTTATGGATTAGCTCGTGCAAAATTTTATACCAATGACAATAAAGTGTTTGATGATAGTCCATCCGGGTCCGGAACATCCATGGGCCTGAGTCTGGGGTTTCGCTATATAATTGATCCAGGAAAAATGAATCGATTTACGGTTGGGATTGATTTACGCCACTCTTATACAAAAATAAATAGTATTTCTGATGAGACAGACGTGACTCCGATTTCTAGATTTGATTTAGCTAATTATGGTGTTTATGTAACGTTATCTGCTTTTTATGGCGGACAAAAATCAATCGGAGACCGAGGAAAGCAACATTATTATAAAAGAGACTATATAACTGCACGGAAAGAATTAAGAGAATTCATTGGGCAATTTCCACATCATGCGAATCGACATAGGGCTCAAGAATATATTGATAAATGTAATTACAAGATTCCGTATCAAATAATGAATGAAGGAATTGAGCTCGATGGTCAAGGAAAAACAAAAGAAGCATTGGAGCGATATTTACTTGCTCAGAGTTTAGTTGTAAATGATACCCTTATTTTAAAAACATTGGATCACCGCATTTTGCAAATTGCGGGGAAATGGATGAATCGTGCTGAACTCTTATTAAGAGAAAAATATTATTCCGATGCATATGCCTTGGTGCAAGATGTTGCAGCTTTTTCTGTTTTGGGTAAAAATGAATTAAACCGATTTCATTCTTATGCCGTCCTAGAAAAGGGGAAAAAAGCTCAAAAGTATTCGTTTATTTCGCGTGCTATGGACTATTATAGAGAAGCTCTTTCTATGAATTCAGATCTAAAGTATGAAATACAAGCATTGCAGTACCAAGCGGGAGTACAACTAGCTGAACTAGCAAGCACTGTAGATGATTTTGAAGAAATACAATTAGCAATTTATTCTTTAGAAATGGCAAGGGAATTATCTAAAGATATTGGCCCTAAAAATGAAAAATTATTAACGGAATTAAAACAAAAACTCGAATTGTTGGACGAACATAAAGCACGTAAATGGATGGATAATAAAATGAATATTGCACGGGATGAACAAGCACTAGCACGTTCTCCCAGATTAAAAGTGGGTCTTACACTTCCGCAAGTAGAAATATTAATGGGGAATCCACATGAAGCTATCCATATTGAAAATACAACACAGGATGAGCAATTATGGATTTATCAACTTCAAACAGGTGTTGATCTTCAATTATCATTTATTGATTTTATCCTGTTTAAAATAGAAGAAAAGTAAACGTTAAAAAGGCGAGCGAGCTCGACGACCACCTGTTTTTTCTACCTTTATATCTCTCAATGTAGGGGATTTCACATTCAATTTAAAATAGATACTTTGGCCAATCCCACTTGGTGTCCAGTTTAAAGAAAGTTCCCAACAATGAATATCACGATAAATAGATAATGTATGGCTTACCAGTGATTTATTGATTAAATCAAATCGTGCATTATACGAGAATCGCCATTCTTTTGTCATTTGAATGGTTGATCTGGAATTCACCCAAAAGGTTTCTACCGTATTATTTGGATTTGCTGCATTATATGCATAGCTCAATGAAATAGATGAATTCCAAAGTTTGCCACCTTTTAACGATTTTTTAACATTGTTGAGTGGATTTTTAAGGTATGATTCTTCCATATCCGGTTCAATATGAGATGTATCTGTTTCAACTTCATTTTCTTCGTATTGGTCTGCCCATCTTTTCCCAGAGAAACGAAAACTCGTAGAAAAACGCGCATTTATCATTCTCGGTGACGGGAGTCCTGACTGATTCGTATTTAACGAATTTATACGGCGATTTGTGAGAGTATTGTATTCGTAAAAATCATGTGTTAATGTAAGATCAAGATTAAGTTTACCTGCTATTTTAGATCGAATACTCGATCTGAGATTAGAGAGATTTAAAGAGTCAGCAGCAAAATTATAGCTGGAACTCATACGCCAAGTGAAAAGATCTACTTTCTTTTCATCTTCATCCTTTTTCACCTTGGCTTGAAAGCTATTATTGAGTGAAAAATTCATAGATTTACTTTCACTTTTTGGTGTATTCCCTGCCATGGTTCCGCCAAACCGATCAAATAATTGCTCATTCCCAACCGAATCTATCAGTGTTTCAAAATAACCAAGGTTATTTCCAAAAAGTGGTTGTGAAAAATCGGGGGTAAATGAGAATCCCACAGATGGAGTTGCAATATGTCTGATAGCTTTCACTGGGCCAAACGGGATAGGGAACAGTCCATAAATTTTTGTATTCCCATTCATGCTAAAAGACCCTGTCGTCCGTGTGGCAAATCCTTGAATTTCCTTTTTCTGGACAACACCAGCAGAATCATAATCACCGGTGAATGTTTGATTTACCCAAGCAGAACGTAAACTGAGACTTGGGCTAATGGATATATATTTAAATATTTTTTGTGGAGCATTAATTGCCATTGTATGATTCCAAGCATCATCCACATCATTAAAGGTTTCTAATTCCAGACTATCCATTGTTGCCCATTCATATAATCCAGCTGAGTCTGTTTCTACCGATTCATAATAAATCCGAGATTTATTCGTATAGTTCGCTCCATAATTCCATTTAATGTTATTGTACCATTTGGGAATTTTACCTTTAGCGGGGATTAAAGCACTTTGGCCATGACGAAATGACAATTTGGGCAATGTATTATTAAAAACATTTAATTGTGTCCCAGCTCGTAAAGGTTCTTGATAGAAAGATGATGAAGGATTTACTTTTTCATTTACCATTAAATCTTGTTTGGATGAAACATTTAAACTAAGAGAATTCCCTGATTTAGGCCATCGTTTAGAATAGGAAGCATTCGATACAGCATATTGATCCATACGAGTGGCTTGATCTAACCCATATTCTCGATTATAATTTCCGCTAGATGAATAACTGAGATTTGCATTAAATGTTTGTCCTTTTCTCATCACTTGTTTGTGTTTCCACCTAACTTTAAAACTTGAGTTACGATTGACTGGTAAATCAATAATGTTAGTCGACCCTGATAAAAATTGTCGATTTTCTACAAATAGATTTCCACTGTATTTATATCGAATATTATATTGGTTATCTGCTCTAAAAACGATTCCTTGTCTATCTCCAAAACTGACAGTGAATTTTGAGCCCCAAAAATCATTGGGAGCCCAATAATATCCTAACCCGTCAAAATGCTGACCCCGACCTCGGTGTTCTCCAATGGATGGCATAATCCAGCCGGAATGGCGAGTACCACCCTTATGTGGAAATACTCCCAGCGGCAATCCAAATACAGGGATTTGTCCCAGATTAAGAATGATGGGTCGAGCTATTACTTTATCGCCATTTATCACTTTCATTTGTTTTGATTTAAAATGAAAATGGGGTTCGTCTAAATCACATGTTGTATAGGTACTATTTTGGATGTAAAAAACTTCCTTAGTTTCATTCCTTATTTCATTCCCAGTATAAAATCCATCGTCCGCTTTTGTTTTCCCTTTGACGACTTTTCCCTTCCTTGATTTAAGATTGTAAGTAAGAATATCTCCCTCCATAGGATCTTGCCCCTTTTCTTTAATCACAGGTTGGAAGGGATGAGACAACGTATCGCCCATTTGGACTGGGAGTGCTGTGAGTACATTTGTTGTCCAGCTTACATTAATAAATCCAGCTTCAAGATGCGTTGCTTCGTTTAAGATGGATGCTTTACCAACTAGATCTGTTTCTTCTGTTTTAACATTATAATCAATCTTATTGGCATAATAGTTAACGGGGTCACTAATGTCACTTGCAGATGAATCCGGAGTATAAGTTCCTTCTGAGCCTCCTACTATCACAATCCGGTCAAGCGTTGAATCAGCAAACATCATAGTAATTGTATCACCGGATGCGCGATTTTTCCCTTGATAAATCGAATCTTCAATTACATGATATAATGTAGTTGCCATTCCTTCTAATCGTAATGAATCCAAATAACCGTCAGTAAAAAAACCACGAAGTTGATTCCCAGTCATATCATCTGAATATTTAGTTGGCCTTTTTTTCTTTAAACTATCCGGACCAATTTTTGTCCAACCGGTTGTAATGGTTTGTGCATGAGCTTGTTTAGGGATGTGTATATTCTTAAATATTTCATTGGAATACGATAATGTGATTTCTGTCCCAGATAAAATACGTTTTCCTTCTTTAATGACAGGTTTTACCTTTAGAATTGTTTTTTCATTTGTACGGTCATAAATGGCTAATCCGCAAGAGGCTGTTTGTGTGGAATCTTCGATTGTTACATGACCAATAGCTTTATAGGAAACACCATCTGCATTAGGGTCTTTAACATATTCAATTCGATCTGCAGTAATAATTTGTCCTTTTTGATTTAAGTGAACATTCCCAACAGCAATTCCACTATCTAATTCCGTATAAAAAACAAGAGAATCACTGGTAAGGTCGTAATCCAAATCCCACACATGGGGATTTCCACGGCTAGTGAGAATATCTAACTTCGAATTAAATATGAGTGTATCGCATGTAAGTGTTCGACCTTCTTGGGTAGTTACAACTTCATTATGTAAATAAGCGATTTCTTTCTTTTCGATATATTTCCCTTTTTCACAATCGAGATTTAACGTTCCTTTTTGAAAAGTAACATTTCCAGAAATAAATTGTATTTTTTCACCATTCACAACTTTACTTTCGAGAATATCTGCTTTCTTTAGGCGGAGTCTATTATCAGCAAAAAGAATAGGAGAAATGAGAATAAAATATAGAAAAATGCGCTTCAAATTCATGGTCCTATTTTTCAGAATACCGATCTTTCCAGAGAGATTTTAATTGCTTTTTTATCCATTTTTCATGCCCTTGATTGGATGGTTGATAAAAGGAAGTATTCATATTCTCGGGCAAATAATTTTCATCCACGAAATGGTCCGGATGAGAATGGGGATATTTATAATCTTTTCCATAATCTAAATTTTTCATTAATCCTGTAGGTGCATTTCGTAAATGAAGGGGAACAGAAGGAGTTCCATTTTCTTTCACATTTTTCATAGCTTGATTAATGGCTTTATACGATGCATTTGATTTTGGTGCGCTGGCAAGATAGGTTGTTATTTGTCCTAATATGATAGCAGCTTCCGGCATACCAATCATATGAACAGCTTGGAAGGCTGATGTAGCCATGATTAATCCATTTGGATCAGCATTACCAATATCTTCAGAAGCTAATATAATCAGTCTGCGAGCAATGAATTCTGGTTTTTCCCCACCTTCTAACATCACAGCCAACCAATAAATGGCAGCATCCGGATCGCTTCCTCGAACAGATTTGATAAAGGCACTAATGGTATCATAATGATAGTCGCCCGTTTTATCATAAATCAATGTTTTAGATTGAATCGCTTCAGAAAGAATTTCATCTGTAATCTTTTTTTCTGCTCCCAACAGTTGGACAGCCACATCCAATGTATTGAGCATTTTTCTCGCATCTCCACCGGATGAATGAATCAATTTTGCTCGTGTGTTTGAGTCCATTACAATTTCGGATTGATTCAAGTGAATATCCGATTTAAACGCATGATCCAAAATGGATTCAAGGTGAGAATGTTCCAATGCTTTTAATGTTAAAACCCGACATCGAGATAAAAGGGGAGAAATCACTTCAAAGGATGGATTTTCTGTTGTGGCTCCAATAAGAAGGATTGTTCCTTCTTCAACCGCATGGAGGAGTGCATCTTGTTGCGATTTATTGAATCGATGAATTTCATCAATGAATAAAATCGTTTGCCTTCCCATATCTCGATTTGAACTTCCTTTAGAAATCACATTTCGTAAATCTTTTACACCGCTAGAAACAGCTGAAATTTCTGTTATATCTGCATCAGCAGTTTTTGCAATAATGCGTGCGAGGGTCGTTTTCCCGGTTCCGGGCGGTCCCCAAAAGATCATGGAGAATAATTTTTTTTCTTCAATGATTCGCCTAAGGAGCTTTCCATCGCCCACTAAATGAGATTGACCTTTATAATTTTCAAGGGACGTAGGGCGAAGACGATCTGCCAATGGAGGCAAATGCGTGTCGAAGAGCGTTTGGGTTCGGTTCATAATCGATTAAATTTACATCCCTTTTAACAGAAAAGAATAATCAACTAATGAAGAAATTAAACATTTTACATTTGATAATGGCAACCACATTACTTGTGAGTATTGGTTGCGAAAAAGAGGAAGAAGGAATTGTGACAGACGTACTAATTATAGAAGATATTGTTGTTGGCGATGGAGCGAAAGCGAAAGCATTGGATAAAGTAACAGTGCATTACACTGGGAAGTTGGATGATGGAACCGTTTTTGATTCGTCAAAAAATCCTGGCCGTGATCCATTTTCATTTACCGTTGGCATTGGTGTTGTCATTAAGGGATGGGACGAAGGTGTCCCGGGGATGAAAGTGGGTGGAACACGAAAGCTAACTATTCCACCTGATATGGGTTATGGCGCTCAGGGCGCCGGCGGTGTTATTCCGCCAAATGCAACTTTAATATTTGATATTGAATTATTAAAAGTAGAATAACAGTTTTTGATTTATAAAGAATTGAAAAATCGATTATCTTCGGTTTTAATATTCTGGTTCTGATTCCAATTAACGGGATTATTTTGGATATAGTTTTGAATACGTTCTAAACTATTTTCGTTTCGAATTACATGATCCCAAAAATGTGGTTGCCATGCAAATTTTGGGTTATGGTATTTACGGATAATACGGGTTATGGCGGATTTATATGAACGTATAATTGCAGATAACGATCCTGGTTTTGGTGAAATATGGGACATACGATCTGATGTAGAGACGTTGCATGCAACGTCTCTACCCACAGTATGATCACCTAATAATTCAACAATTCCATGAACATGATTTGGCATAATAATATATTCATCCATTTTTACATTTTCAAAATGATTTGGGATTTCTATCCAACATTTATTCGCAATTCCACCCATTTCATTCAAAACCGTTTCCCCATCCAAAACCTCACCAAACCACGAAACCATATTTTTGCTACAAATTGTAACGAAATACATTCCGGGATTTGAATAATCCCAATCTTCCAGTCGTGTGGATTCGGTGCGGTATTTGTTTTGGAACTTTTTCACTATTTTGAACCTTAGATTGCTATTTTGCTATCCATAATTAATTAACCTGATTAAGGATTCCATTTCTATAGAGTACTATGTGTGTCGGCGCGAATTTGTTTACAATGAATATAAATAATTTCAATATAGAATAAATAGCATAAGGATTTATCGTTATTAAAATATTTGATTGCAATTTTATTGAATTAAATGTACTATTAGTACAAGTGGTACAAAGTAATATTGTAATTATGGAAATAATAATTCATACAGACAGTTCAACACCGGTGTATTCACAGTTGGTTGAACAAATAAAAAATGCGGTTATTAATGGTAAATTAAAACCAGGTGACGGATTACCCTCGGTCCGCCAATTAGCAAATGATTTATACATTAATCACAATACGGTTGCAAAAGCCTATAAACATCTTATTCGAGATTCCATCATAATATCAAAAGGGTACCGAGGCACATCCATTCATCCTGATGCATTATCCAATTGCCAATTTGATATGAATGCTATTATCGTTTCAAGTATAAATAAAACAATAGAACAATTACGGAATGAAGGTGCAACAGATTCAGAAATCAGGATAGCCTTTAATCATGTAATGAAAAATCCCGTCAAATCAGGAGAATAGCATGGAAACTAAGCTCATATTTTTAGTCGTATTTTTAAGCCAAATAATTATTTTATCATATTATTATCCTAGGAATACAAGTTCTCGAATCCGAAAAATAATTGATAAATATCCACCTGATCAATATCCGAAATTATATCCCATGTCGGCGGATTATTATAAAAAGAAACTCAAGCATTTTGAAATATTAAACTGGGTATTGATTGGATTGGGCTTAGGGCTTATCTTTATGTTTATTGGTAATTTCCCAGAGGATTCCCACAGAGAAAGATGGGATACAATGGTTACATTTGCATTTTTTATGGCTCAGTTTTTCCCTGTATTATTACTAGAAATATCTTCTTTCAATATTCTAAAAGAAATGCGGAAAGGTGATAAAAGAGCCGTTAGAAAAGCAGAAATATTGCCTCGAAAAATATTCGACTTTATTTCACCTTTATTATTAGTAGGTGTCGTTGGTGTATATATTGGATTTGTTGTATTTATTATTTATTTCAATCAATTGGATTATCCATGGTTTGGTGGATATACTAACATATGGATCATTTCGGGTGGAAATATTTTTTTTATTGGGTTAATTGCATGGAATTTATATGGTAAAAAATTAGACCCATACCTCAGAGCGGAAGATCGAAGGAAACAATTATCATTAACGATTAAACAATTAGCTACCATAAGTATTATGATGACTATTTATGCGGCATTTAATATAGTAGCGCATGCATTTGAATTAAGACATTTTACATCAACTTTTATGAGTATTTATTTTCAATTGATTGGATTCATTAGCCTAAATACACTCCAATTAGATGACATTAATTTTGATGTATATAAAGAAGATGTTAATCCTGGCTAATTCGTTATTTCAAAAAGGGGCATAATGATGAAAGATTATCCTGCAACATTAAACATTAAATACCCACAACAATCAAATCGGAAGACGGTTATTTTCAGATTAATTCTCGCAATTCCGATATGTATAATCTTGGTTTTATTATCTCATCATGGATACAATTCTGAAAATGGGTCAAGCAATTCGGAGTGGATAGGCTTAGTGGTTGCACCCACATTACTTATGATTGTTTTTAGAAGAAAATATCCGAAATGGTGGTTTGATTGGAATTTAGAGTTTACTCGATTCTCAACAAGAGTGGCATCCTATATTCTATTACTAAGAGATGAATATCCATCCACAGATGAAGAACAATTTGTAACAGTTAATCTCCAATATCCCGATGTGAAAAATGACTTAAATCAATGGATGCCATTAATAAAGTGGTTCTTAGTTTTACCTCATGTTTTTGTATTATTATTTATTTTTATTGGTGTGGTTGGCTGTACGATTATTGCGTGGTTCGCCATTTTATTTACCAAGACCTATCCCAAAGGAATATTCGATTATGTTGTTGGCGCATTAAGATGGTCTCTTAGAGTTCAAGCTTATGCTTTATTGTTGGTGACAGATGAATATCCACCTTTTCGTTTAAGCGCATGAAACGAATATCAATCGGTATTGGGGCAGCACTTGGAGTGAGTTTTGGTGTGACGTGCGGTTCGGTGATTGGATCTGTAAAAGGAGATGTTGCTTATTGGGTAAGTATGGGGTGTGTTTTTGGCCCATCAATCGGTGTTGTCATTGCTATCATATATAATCATATATTGAAAAACAATGAAGAAATGAGCCACCGAGGAGAGTCGAACTCCTGACCTACGCATTACGAATGCGTTGCTCTACCAACTGAGCTACGGTGGCAATTTAGCTGAAAAAT
>CAZGFQ010000011.1:41935-58798 GCA_964525185.1 uncultured bacterium | reverse complement strand
ATTACATCCTGTTTATCCGAATCCATTTAATCCTAGCACCATGATATCATTTGATATTCCAAATATCAACGTAGAGACACAGCCACGCCATTCGGCGGGTAAACATACTGTGTCTTTAAATGCTACGTCTCTACAAATCTATAACCTAAAAGGACAACTAGTAGAAACATTGATAAACAAACAATTAAAACCGGGAACACATAAAATACAATGGAATCCGGTTAATCTATCTTCTGGCACGTATGTAGTAAAACTTAAATCAGGTGAAAGAATATTCACCCAAAAGATAACCTATATTAAGTAGGACAAGCATTATGACACAATATACAAAACTCATGATTGGACTTATATCTATCACACACATCCTACTTGCACAAGGGGTTACTTTTCCAGATACACCTTCTCAAGCACCTATTGGTGGGTTAGAACTCTTAATCGGAGCTGGGGGAGCATTGGCTTGGAAAAAACTGCGAAATAGACATAAGCAGTAATATTTAATTAGAGCATTTACGTATAGAGTAATCTCTAAGTAACACGCTGTTATGCCCTAAATTTCATTTAATATAACTTAGAAAATAGTCACAGTTCGATTGTAAAAATTATTCGGTATCCATTTTAAGTATAGGAAGGTTTTCATTCAACAATTCGAGAGTAAAACCCAACCATCTTTTGTATCGATTATTGAAAGATGGATCCATTTCGAATAACACTGAATCACTTTTTCAGCTTGTTCTTCAAGAATACCAGATAAAACGAATGTTTCTCCAATAAGTGGTCCTAGAACAGGTGTCAACCGAATTAAAATAACCGCTAATATATTTGCAACAACTACTGTGTAAGATTCTTTAGGGTTAAATGAATCTGGATGATGGAAAGGAATATTAAATCCATTGAGCTCATTATTTTGATTTGCATTTTTGATAGCAAGTGGATCCAACTCAACACCTTCCACAAATGAAACGCCAATCCATTTTGCGCCAATAGATAAAATGCCAGACCCACAGCCATAATCCAACATAGATTCATGTCCTTTAAGGTTCTTTTCTAACCATTGTAAACATAATTGAGTTGTAGGGTGGGACCCAGTTCCAAATCCACTACCTGGTTGAATTAAGATAGATTTCCCCGAAAAAGGTGTTTCTGATTCCCATGGTGGAACAATTCGAAGCGAATCAGAAATACGGATTTCTTTAAATTGAGATTGGGTAAATGTGACCCAATCTTTATCTTCAAATATTTCTTCTTTGTAAGATGGAGGAAATGGCAATATTAAAAGTGATTGAATCTCTAATAAGAGTTGATTTACATCGTGATTTGCATGAATGAGTAAAACAAGATTGTGTGTATTTCCTGTAATGGTCATTTTATGATTAGGATCATCAAACCAATTTGAATCAGATT
This sequence comes from uncultured bacterium, assembly GCA_964525185.1. GTDB lineage: Bacteria > Fidelibacterota > Marinisomatia > Marinisomatales > UBA1611 > JABHGY01. The sequence continues at coordinate 57,397 of CAZGFQ010000011.1, read as the reverse complement.
CATTTTGTTTATCTAGGATGGTAAAGGATAATACATCTAAATTGGATAAAATGTCTGAGACCAGATTTAAATCCATTTTTGGTAGATCAAGAGTAATGTTTTTCCACGTCTTCATGAAGTTGTAATTTACAGGCTATGAAATCACGCGGCGAACTTAAAACTGAGCAACAAAATCCAAAATCATCAACCATTGATGCAATGTCCATTCATGATATTTTGGTTACAATTAATCAAGAAGATCAAGCAATTGCATCTGCGGTAGAATTGGCAATTCCCGAAATTGACCAAACAGTTGAATTTACAGTCGACTCGATCAAAAGGGGAGGACGCGTATTTTATGTAGGTGCTGGTACCAGTGGACGTTTGGGTGTTTTAGATGCATCCGAAATTCCACCTACCTATTCTGCATCGAAGGGGCTCTTTATCGGTATTATAGCCGGGGGCGAACCTGCACTTACAAATTCGATTGAAGGGGCAGAAGATCAATCGGAAGCCGCCTTACAAGATTTAGAAAAATATGCAATTAATGAAACAGACACTTTAATTGGTATTTCATGTAGTGGAGCTGCAGCTTATGTGGTTTCTGCGTTAAATCATGCAAAAGAACAAGGAGCCAAAACGGTTTATCTAGTCACTAATCCAAATCCATATAAAATGACAGATGTGGATGTCATTATTCGTGCAATAACTGGTCCAGAAGTGGTCACAGGATCTACACGCATGAAAGCAGGAACAGCGACTAAATTGATTCTAAATATGATTTCCACTACAACCATGATTAAACTTGGGAAAGTGTATGGAAATCTCATGGTCGATTTAATGGCAGTAAATGAAAAATTAGTCGATCGAGGGACACGTATTATTCAAGAAGTGACGGGCTTTGATTTTACTCGGTCCGGTACATTGCTAACAGAATCGGGTATGTCAGTTAAGACAGGGATTGTCATGGGATTGTTAGATTGCTCAAAAGAAAAAGCAGAACAAACACTCAAAAAATATGATGGTTTTCTACGTCGTGTTATGTCGAATAAAATAAATAATTAGACTGTTTCTTATAAGGAAACCTATATTGAATTCGTGTAATTTCATCACTCAAAAATTTCAAGATTAAGGAAAAAAATGAACATTAATAAATATATCTTCCGCGAATATGATATTCGAGGAAAAGTAGAAGAAGATTTTCCACCTCACGTTGTTGTATCGCTTGGGAAAGCGTTTGGGACTCATATAAAACGATCCGGTGGACAAGAAATAGCTTTAAGCGGTGATATTCGTCTTACAACTCCATCTCTAATGGAATCATTCGCTGAAGGCGTTTTATCCACAGGAACAGATGTTATAAATTTAGGATTATTACCTACACCTGCTAATTATTATAGTATGTTTAAGTTAGGTGTATTTGGTGCCGTTCAAATTACCGGAAGCCATAATCCGCCAGAATTCAATGGATTTAAAATGTCCATAGAGCGAGGCGCTGTTTATGGTCAGGCAATTCAATCGTTGAAAGAATTAATCGAAAATAACGATTACGAAACTGGGGAAGGAAGTGAAGCACGGTATAATATTAATGATGATTATAATCGTATGATACGAAGTAAAATTAATATTGAACGACCACTTAAAGTGGTTATGGATTGTGGAAATGCTGCTGCCTGTTTAAATGCGCCTGAAATATTTAAAGGAATGAACAATGTAGAAGTAACGGAACTTTATTGTGATGCGGATGGAACATTTCCGAATCATCATCCGGATCCAACAGTTGAAAAAAACTTAAAAGATTTAATCTCAGAAGTTACGTCCGGAGATTATGATTTAGGATTTGCTTTTGATGGTGATGCAGACCGAGTGGGCGTCGTGGATGAGAAAGGACAAGTCATTTGGGCTGATCAATTAATGGCTCTTTTCCTTCCTGAAATTGTTGAACCGGGCGATGAAATATTATATGATGTAAAATGTTCACAGGCGTTAGAAGAATCCATAGAAAAAGTTGGCGGAACACCTGTCATGTGGAAAACAGGGCATTCTCTCATTAAGCAACGTATGGCAGAATTAAAATGTAAATTCGGTGGAGAAATGAGTGGACACATCTTTTTTGCTGATGACTTTTTTGGTTTCGATGATGCCATTTATGTAGCAGCACGCGTCATGCAATTAGTCTCAAGATCTGATAGGAAATTATCTGAAATTGCAGGCGAATTACCTAAATATTATTCTACACCAGAAATGCGTTTAGATTGCGGAACCGATGAAGAAAAATTCGCCATTGCAGAAAAAGCTTTGGAATACTTTAAAGAAAATTATGATTGTAATACCATTGATGGTGTTCGAATCAGATTCGGCGATGGTTGGGGACTCGTTCGTTCATCGAATACTCAGCCTGTGATTGTAACTCGATTTGAAGCAAATTCCATGGAACGAATGGAAGAAATAAAAGAACTTGTTCTTGGTAAATTACAATCGTTTGGTCATATTGTAATAGAAGATGAATGACTGACTTTCAAAACCATATTCAATTGATTCGAGAAGAAGTAAATCGCGAATTAGCGCATTTACCAATTCCTGAAAATCCCAATTACCTTTATGACCCTGTTCGATTCTCATTGCAGGGAGTTGGAAAGCGATTTCGTCCCATTTTGGTTCATCTGACAGGACGATCTTTGGATGCGAACCCAGATGGTCTTGCCAATTTAGCTCTTGCGGTAGAATTACTTCATACATTTACATTGGTACATGATGATATTATGGATAAGGATGATACGCGCCATGGATTACCAACGCTTCACGAAAAATGGGATGAATCCACCGCTATATTGGCAGGTGATGCTATTTTTGTTTTGGCCCAACTAAAAGTAACGCTTGTTGAAACACATGCAACAGAAATCATGAATTATTTCAATAAAGTAACATTAGAAATTTGTGAAGGACAAGCTTGGGATAAAGAATTCGAAAATGATTTAACCATTTCTGAAGATAGTTATTTGAAAATGATTGATTGTAAAACAGGAGCCTTATTAGGCGCATGTGCTGCATTGCCAGCGATTATGGAAGGAATAGATGATTCAATTGTTCAAAGTTTAGATCAATTTGGCCGTCAACTGGGGAGAGGCTTTCAACTACAAGATGATTTATTAGAACTCATTTCCAACCCGGAAGAAATGGGAAAAAGTTTAGGAAGTGATTTGGCAGAAGGGAAGCAAACCTTTCCCGTAATATTAGCTCGAACTCAGTTTCAAAAAGAATGGAATGAACTCACATCACAATTCCAATCAAATCAAAATGGAGAATCATTGGAAGCTGTTAAAACGTTTCTTACTGATTCAGGTATTGCGAAACAAACCATGGATAAATATGAATCATTTTTCAATGAAGCTCGAAAAGCATTACATATAATACCTGCAGAAAAAAGAAATGATTTAGACTCATTTATAAATTTAATAGAAAAAAGGACCTATTAGTCATGGCACATGCACTAGACCCGTATAATATGTTTGGAGCCATTTCTGGATTTTCATCCAATATGCTTGATGCAATTGAAATTGGGAAAAATGTAGAATTAAAACCATGTGATAAACCAATCCATAATATTGTTTTAGCTGGGATGGGTGGTTCTGCCATCGGTGGAGATGTGAATCGAGTGTTGTTGAAAAACCAATTATCCGTCCCTTTTGTTGTATCTCGGCATTATGTTTTGCCAAATTGGGTGAATGAAAATACGCTCGTTATTTGTTCATCTTATTCTGGTAATACAGAAGAAACTTTAGCTGCCACAGACCAAGCGATTGTCGCAGGAGCTCAAATGGTTGGGATAAGTACAGGCGGAAAAATAACTGAAAAGTTGGAAGCAGTTGGGAAAGATGTTGTTAAAATTCCAACTGGACTTCAACCCAGGGCAGCTTTGGCCTTTTCCTTCATTCCAATGCTTTATATTTTGCATAAATATGGACTCATTGATAAAAATTGGGAAACAGATTTAATTTCTTCTATCCCTTTTTTAGAATCTAAGACTCAGGATTACAATCAAGAGGATGAATCGAATCCTGCGTATCAAATGGCTAAAAATATTCATTCAAAAATACCCGTCATTTATGGTGAATCAGAATGGACATCTATCATTGCTTTACGGTATAAAGGACAATTTTGTGAAAATGCAAAAATGCCCGCTTACCACAATGAATTGCCAGAATTAAATCATAATGAAATTGTTGGATGGGAAAAAAATGATCATTTGTTTAAAGATATAGTTCTTTTATGGCTTAAAGATTCAGATGATCATACACGCGTGAAATATCGCCAATCTATTTCTCAATCAATATTAAATGAATTGCCAATTCATCAAGAAAAAATCGAAAGTAAAGGAAAAAATAGAATTGAAAGATTTCTTCATATGATTCACTATGGGGATTGGTTAAGTTATTGGTGTGCAATAGCCCATGGGGTAGATCCAAGTCCGGTGGCTAAAATTTCAAAATTAAAGAATGAACTTGAAGCGTTAGAATGATACCTGTTACCGTAAAAAAAATATCTTTTCATCCGCCGAGCAGAAGTTATGCAGTCATGTTAAAAGAAATTGAAGGGCAAAGGGTATTACCTGTCATTGTAGGTTCTTTTGAAGCACAAGCCATTGCACTTGCGATGGAATATGTTGAAACACCACGACCCCTCACGCATGATTTAATTGGGGCTGTTATTTCTGGTGTTGAAGCAAAATTAATGACAATTAAAATTAGCCGATTAAGCGATGGTGTATTTTATGCAAATATGGAAATTGAAACAGAAGAAACAGGGAAAAGTATTATTGATGCTCGTCCCAGTGATGCGTTAGCAGTTGGATTGAGATTAAAAGTACCTATATTTGTTCATGAAGATGTTATGGCAGAAGCAGGTGTTCCTGAAGATAGTATAGAAGATAAGCTTGTAAAAAAGACCAAAATGAAAATATCTGTAAAAGAGATTGAAAAAAAATTAGAGCTTGCGATTGAAAAAGAAGAATACGAAAAAGCTGCTATTTTAAGAGATAAAATTAAAAATATGACTGCTTAAAGAGCAGCCCCTAATGATTTTAGTGCTCCCTTTGCCGCAAGTTGTTCTGCGGCTTTTTTATTTGTAGCAATTCCTGTAGGGAATGGGTCACCGTCAATTATAACTTGGACTTCAAATGTTTTTGAATGATCGGGTCCTGTCACAGCTTTTACCTGAAAGGATGGATTGCCAATAGATTTTTGATGACAGTATTCAATCAATTTCCCTTTATAATTCGTAGACATCCATGCATTATCTCTATGGGCCCAAACCGTTTTCATAATCAAGTTTTTACATGGTTTCATTCCACCATCAAGATACATGGCCCCAATGAGTGCTTCAAACAAATTTGCTTGCTGTTTTTCAGCAATTTTATCAACGGATAAATTGACACTCGGTTCAATGTGTAAATGATCCATTAAATCCAACATTTTGCCAATTTTAGCTAAATATGATTTTTGAACTAAAAAAGCACGACGTTGGGTCAATAATCCTTCATCCCCTTCGGGGAATTCTTTCATGAGCGCTTTACTAACAACAATATCTAAAACTGCATCACCTAAAAATTCGAGCCTTTCATAATTATCTCTTGGGCCAGATTTGATAGATTTATGAGTAAACGCCTGGGCTAAATATTCACGGCGTTCAAATTGATATTGAATTTTCTTTTCAAGGGGGGTTAAGTGGACGCTGTTAGGCGAAAAAAAGTCTTTAATTGAATCAAAAAGACCCATTAACTAGAATATTTTTTCAGACAAATAACAGCATTATGTCCGCCAAATCCAAATGTATTGGATAAAGCTGCATTTATAGTAAATGATTGGGATTTATTTGGGATATAATCCAAATCACATTCTGGATCAGGCGTTTCCTGATTGATTGTTGGAGGTGCTTTTTGCTCCAAAATAGATTTTACCGTTGCTACCGCTTCAATTCCGCCGGCAGCTCCTAATAAATGCCCAGTCAATGATTTGGTTGAACTTACTTTAATTGGATGATTACCAAATAAACTTTTGATGGCAGCAGATTCATTTTTGTCATTAAATGGAGTTGATGTACCGTGTGCATTAATATAATGAATATCTGTTTTAATTAATTCTGCATCTTCAATAGCACGATTCATTGCTTTTTCTGCACCAGCACCACCAGGAGCAGGTTGCGTGACATGAAATGCATCGTCTGTTGCACCATATCCAGCCAATTCTGCTAAAATAGTTGCACCACGATTAAGCGCATGTTCTTCAGATTCAATCACAATCATGCCAGCACCTTCGCCTAAAACGAAACCATCTCTATCTAAGTCAAAGGGACGGCTTGCTCTATGTGGTTCATCGTTACGTTGTGATAAAGCGCGCATATTTCCAAAACCAGCAATCGTTAATGGAGTAATGCTTGCTTCAGTTCCGCCTGTAATCACAATATCAGCATCACCATACCGAATTAGACGTAATGCCATTCCAATAGCATCTGTAGCAGAAGCACAAGCAGATACAACCGTTTGATTAGGACCTCGAAAACCCCACCGAATGGATAAATGCCCTCCAGCAATATTTGCAATCATCTTCGGGACAAATTGTGGAGAAACACGGCGACCACCTTTATTCATAATTACACCGTGTTGATCTTCCAATGTTTGTATGCCCCCCACACCTGATCCAATTACAACGCCTGCACGATCTAAATCGATGGATGTTAAGTCTAACCCAGATTGATCAATAGCTTCCTGCCCAGCTACGAGTGCATAGACAGAAAATGGATCAAGTTTTCTAACTTCTTTAGGATCTAAAACAGGTTCAGGCGTAAAGTTTGATAATTCGCCAGCAATACTAACTCTTAAATCATCTGTATCAAAATAACTGATGGGGCCAATTCCACTCTGGCCTGCAACGAGGGCATCCCAAAATGAATTTACATTATTTCCATTTGGAGCAAGAACTCCCAATCCGGTTACAACAACTTTACGCATAAATCTGCCCTCTTATTGGTGCTTTTCGATGTAATCTAAAGCAGCACCGACTGTCATGATATTTTCAGCATCTTCATCTGGAATTTCAATTCCAAATTCTTCTTCAAATTCCATAATGAGTTCAACTGTATCTAAAGAATCTGCACCTAAATCATCAATAAAGTGAGCTTCTGGTTTTACAGCATCTTCATCTACACCTAATCTATCGATTACAACTTCTTTTATTTTGCCTAATGTTGACATTATTCCTCCTGTTTAGCTTATGATTTGACCACCATCAATAACGATAGTCTGTCCTGTAATAAAACTGGCTTCATCAGATGCAAGAAAAAGAGCGGCATGAGCAATATCATTTCCTTCTCCCATTCTTCCAACTGGAATGCGAACCAGTAATTCTTCTTTAACTTGATCAGATAATATATCTGTCATATCTGATTTAATAAATCCTGGGGCAATACAATTAACTGTTATTCCCCGCGATGCAACTTCCTTTGCAATACTTTTTGTGAGCCCAATAAGGCCAGCTTTAGATGCAGCATAATTTGCTTGTCCAGCATTTCCTGTTATTCCAACAATGGATGAAATATTAATAATTCTACCTGTACGCTTTTTCATCATAGGGCGCATAACAGCTTTACACCCATGGAAAGCGCCCTTCAAATTTATATCCAAAACGTTGGACCATTGGTCATCAGACATTCTCATCAGGAGAGTATCTTGAGTGACACCTGCATTGTTAATTAAAACATCACATTGTCCAAATTCATCCACGACAGATTTAATCATAGATGTAAATGATTCTCCATCTGAAATATCACACGTTCTATATGAGGCATTTCCTCCCGCTTCATTCAGATCATTTGATAACTTCTGTAATGGTTCTTCCGTTCTACTGACACAGACAACAGTAGCACCCGCTTTTGAAAAAGTTTCGGCAATCGATTTTCCGATGCCTCGAGACGCACCCGTTACAACAGCAATTTTATTTTTTAATTCAAACATAATTATTTATTTCTTCCAATGTCCCAATTCCCAGAGACTGTCTTTTCCGATCAATGCGTTTTAACAATCCTTGTAATACTTTTCCTGGTCCAACTTCAATAAAGGGTTCGTATCCTTCAGTAATCAACCTTTGAATTGTTTTTGACCACAGTACGGGGCTCTCTAATTGTTTTAATAATAAATCCCGAATTTCACTTCCATCCGTTACAGGTGATGCGCTAACATTGGCATAAACGGGATATAATGCGTCCGAAATTTCGGTGGAATCCAATATCTCTGCAAGCGATTCACGCGCAGATGACATTAAAGGGGAATGGAAGGCACCACTTACTTTTAATGGAACAGCCATACGAGCGCCTTCCTCTTTAGCCAGTCCCATCATGGATTGAACAGCAGATGGTTCTCCCGAAATAACAACTTGACCCGGAGAATTATAATTTGCTGGAACCACAACTCCAGAATGATCCGATGCACACAATTCTTTAACATGGTCATCCTTTAATCCAACAATGGCAGCCATCGTTCCTTCAATGTGTTTCCCAGCCTTAAACATACTTTCTGCTCGCACCTGAACTAAAGAAAGACCCGTTTCAAACGAAAATGCATTTGCAATAGCTAAAGCAGAATATTCACCCAAGCTATGTCCAGCTACGATGGATGGTTCTTTCCCAGCTTCAAGTAAAAGTTTTCCAAGAATGACACTTACAATATATATTGCTGGTTGAGTATATTGTGTTTGTGTTAATTGTTCATCCGGTCCATCGAAAATAATTGATTTTATGTCATATCCTAAAATATCGTTTGCTTGGTCAAAATAGGTTTTTCCTAAAGATGTATTTTCGTATAAATCGAATCCCATTCCAATATTTTGGGACGCTTGACCAGGGAACATCCAGACTGCCTTCATGAAAGCGTATCCCACTTAATCAACATACTTCCCCAAGTCCATCCAGCTCCAAATGCAGCTAATAAAAGGAGATCACCATTTTTAATTTTACCTGTATCGTCCGCTTCACTTAAACCAATGGGGAGGGTACCTGCAGTTGTATTCCCATATTCATGAATATTGACTAACACTTTATTTGAATCTATTCCACATCTATTAGCTGCTGCATCAATGATTCGTTTATTAGCTTGGTGTGGAATAAATAGTGAAATATCATCACCTGTTAGTTGATGTTTTGCCAATATTTTTTCAGCGACATCCGCCATTCCTTTTACTGCAAATTTGAATACCGTGCGCCCATCTTGCCGTATATAATGCATTTTATTTTCTACCGATTCAACAGTGGCTGGCATACGACTTCCACCAGCCGGCATTTGAAGAAAGGGCCCACCTGAACCATCCATTTTTAAAATGGAATCAAAAATCCCTGAATCATCACCTGTTTGTTCTAGGATAACACCGCCACCTCCATCACCAAATAAAACAGCTGTATTTCGATCTTCAAGATCTAATATGGAAGACATTGTGTCTACACCAATAACCATCACGTTGCTATATTGACCAGATTCAACAAATTTTGCACCTGTTTCAAGACCATATAAAAACCCAGTACAAGCTCCTGATAAATCAAATCCCCATGCACGAGATGCACCAATATTATTCTGGACAATTGCTGCCGTAGAAGGGGCAAACATGTCAGGTGTTACCGTTGAAACAATAATAATATCTATATCATCTGGCGAAAGATTTCGTTTTTCTAATAATGATTTAGCAATTTGGGTGCAAATATCTGATGTGGCTTCATCTTCTCCAACAAAATGTCTTTGATGAATACCTGTTCTACTTTTTATCCATTCATCAGATGTATCCATGATTTTTTCTAAATCATGGTTAGTTACAACATTTTTTGGTACATATCGTGCTGTGGTTGTTATTGTTGCATTCATGCGGAATCCCTTAATAATGTTTCAAAACTTTCTTTAGTGTGTGTAATTAAATCACTTTGCACACATTTTTCTGCAGCAAAAATCGAATTCATAATTGATTTCGGCCCAGAACTTCCATGAGTTATAATCGATACTCCATTAACACCCAATAATGGAACACCACCATGTTCTTCATAATCAAATTTCTTATACAATTCTTTTAATACAGGTTTAACGAGCATTCCACCAACTTTACTTAACCAATTCTTAGTTAACCCTTGTTTTAATTCTTTACCTAAATGGACAATCCAATTTTCTGCAAATTTGATTAATGTATTCCCAACAAAACCATCACATACAAGTACATCAGCTTGAGTTGTCATAATATCTCTTCCTTCAACATTTCCAATGAATTGAGGTAATTGATCTGATAATAGCTCATAAGTATCAATGTATAATTCACTTCCTTTATTAGGCTCTTCACCAATATTAACTAAGCCAACTTTAGGGTTCGTTTTACCTTCTGCGTGGGAATAATAGTGGGAAGCCATTTGAGCAAATTGGAGAAGGTGGTTCGCTTTTGCATCTGGGTTAGCCCCAACATCACATATAATTTTTCCACCAGAATCAGATGGAATAAATGCCGCTAAAGCAGGTCGTCTTACGCCTGGTATTCGTCCAAGAAGAAGGAGAGAAGTTGCTAAAACAGCACCTGTATTTCCTGCACTAACAAAAGCATCTGCATTTCCATCTTTTACAAGTTGTAACCCTTGGACAATAGACGAATTCGGTTTGGATTTAACGATTCGAGAACCAGGTTCATCCATGGACACTAATTCAGGTGCATGATGAATAGATATTTGATTGGATTCAAAGGAACCTAAATGTGTTTGAATTGCAATTTCGTCCCCGACTAAAATAACATGTACGGATGAAGATTCAATCGCTTGAATGGCACCTTGTACCACGATACCGGGAGCAAAATCACCCCCCATGGCATCAACGGCTATGATCATATAATAAGTGGGTTATTTTGCTGCGATAACCGGACGGCCACGATAATACCCACAATTGGGGCAAGCGCGGTGCGGAATTTTTGGTTGGCTACATTGAGCACATGTTGTCACAGAGGCTAAAGTGGACTTATAATGTGTCCGGCGTTTTTTGCCTCTTGTTTTTGATTGTCGTCTTTTAGGTAATGGCATTTTTACTCCTCAAAAATTTTCTTTATTGTGTTTATTACACTCACATGTTTCTTTATTTAAATCTGTTCCACATTGGTCACATAATCCTTTGCATTCATCCATACATACACTTTTAAAAGGAATATCAACAAAAATTAATTCTGAAATTATTTCTTTTAATTCTATGTATTCTTGATTTGGGTCAAAATGAATAACATTACGTTCATTCGTTTCCGTTAAACTATTATCGGATGTTAACCAAAAATTGAACGGAATGTTATGATTGTCCAAAAAAGTATTTAAACAGCGATCACATTGGTGGGAAATCAGAGTATTGATTTTCCCATTAAGCTGAAAACCATAATGAGTTTTTTCCGCAGATAATATGCAAGAAATCCTTTCGGTTTCGGCGACAATAGTGTCGTCTGTTAATTCCACAGATTCAATGTCAAAGAGCTTATCCTTGAACTCTGAGGCTAGTTCTGTTCGAAATAGCTTCATATAAAGCCCGGGAAACTACCTAATCGAAGTACTTTTTTACAAGTTATATGGTATTGTTTTATTCTTCTTCTGAATTACCAGAATTTGTATCATCATTAGGTGTGTCAGGTTCTGGATCATCTTCATCTATATCATCAAATGAGAAGTCATCATCATCATCTTCTTCTAATTCATCTTCATCTTTTCGCTCGATTAAATCATCATCATCAGATTTCTTTTTGAAGATGATAAACATAAGAGTTTCACCAACGGATAAAATAGATAATCCATAAGAAACAATGCTAAATAGAATGAGAAGTAAAAAGAGCCCAACAATGATTGAAGCACCCATTTCAGAACCTGATAATGATCCAGCTTCAGGTAACGTATAAAAACCACATGGAGTCCCACATAGAGCGCCTGAGCAAGAAAATGGAGCGCAAATAGATTTACACAATCCGCTAGGAAGTACAAAATTCAATGCATTTCCAACAATGGACGTAGCTTTTTCACCCATTAAGAAACTCATTCCAAAAACATGGTTTACTAATTGAAATCCTGCAAACATAAACCATGAAAATAATTTAACTGACCACCAAGCTAATGGAAGTAGAACAATATTGTATAGTACGACTCTCCAAGGCTGTGACCATGCAATGGAATAGGATTGAAATACAGATCCCATAGTATCTTCTTCATAGGCGCCTACAATTGCAGGTGTATAGATACATGAAGTAACAAGAACAAATGCAGTATACACAGTAAAGACAGACCCTAAAAAGTAAAAAAGATAGGGGAGAGCAAATAAATATTCACCCACATAAGGTATTTTCCCGAATAATGCGAAAATGCCTGCAAATAAAAGAAAGAATCCTAAAATCAGAACAATTGAAATGGATGTAAAAATAACGGGATGCCAATGTTTCTTGACGTAATTCCAAGCATCTCCCGCTGAAAAGAAATTATCACCTTTTAATTGTTTTAAAGTGACACGAGCGACAGCCGTACACGATAAATGAAGGAAAGCAATCCAACCTAATGAACCAACATAGTATATTGCCCAGGCAAACCATGGAGCATCAACTCCATACAAGCAGGGGTAAAGCCCATGGGAAGCAATTGCGTCGCTAAATGGAACACCTGCAGCAGCTAACGCGATATACGAAAAAATCCAATAAAGGATAAAACCTGCTAGGTTGCCTAATAAAAATATCCAGATTTTTTTACCACTTAAAGCAAGTCGTGGTGCTCTGAATATATCTCTTACATCAAAATATAGGTTAATGGGATTCATTTTTTCCTCCAGAAATTATTTATTGTTCAAATCTAACAAAATCAACCCAAGCTTTAATGCCTAAACTTTTAGACACAGCATTGGCAACGGCAACAGCAGAGTTACGGTTGTCATAACTACCAATCCTGACTCGGAACCACGTTTCATTTGTTTCTTTAAAAAATGCTTTTTGAATATAAACGTCATATCCTGCCATGATGAGTTCAGCGGCTGTTTTTTGAGCATCCTTTAAAGTGCGTTTTGAAACGACTTGAATGGTAAACCGCTTAAAATTAGCTGGAATAGAAGAGCCCGGATTTGGCTTAGGTGCCACTTTTTTAATAACAGGCTTTTTTGGAGCGGGAGCCATTTTTTGTACGACTACTTCCGGCTCTTCATCTACTTCAACTTCTTCTTCATATTCATATTCATCTTCGAGATACTCTTCACTTTCATCCTCGTCCACAAAGACTTCTTCATCCATTTCATCATCATCAAAGTCTTCTATTTCTTCATTTAGCCATGTTTCTTCTTCAACTTCATCCATTTCATTATCATCGGATTCTTGGTTATTAGACGCAACTTCTTGTTTTTTTGCATCCTCATCTAGAATTGTGAATAAAAAAGATTGGGTTGATACTTCGTCACCATATTTAGAAATGATAACATCAAAAGAATAATCTCCCGGGTAATCGGGAGTGAAAGCCATTTTCTTGGATCTTTCATCTAGAATTAAGTCCGTTTCCGACAATAAACTTCCGTCAGGCAATGACACTAAAGCCCAGTCATAATCGAACTTTTTTCCTTCTTCTGGGTTCTCGGCTGTGATAGAAATTTCTTCTCCAACATATCCCTCAATTCCTTTGCTACCGCAAGCAGTCAAAGTCAATAATGAAATGATGAAGACTATATTTAAGCGTTTAATCATAAGTCTCGAATTTATTGATTCGCTATAAGTTCACTCTCTGTGAAGAAAAATCCAATCTCTTTTTCAGCATTTTCATCACTATCAGATCCATGCACAGCATTTTCTCCAAGGCTAGTCGCAAAATCTTTCCGAATTGTTCCTTCTGCAGCTTCATTTGGATTGGTTGCCCCAATTGTTTCACGCCACGCCACAACAGCATTATCTTTTTCAAGTGCAAGTACCATGCAAGCTCCAGAAGACATAAAGGTTGTTAATTCTTCATAAAAGGGTCGTTCTTTATGTACAGCATAAAACCCTTCTGCTTGTGCTTTTGTCATTTTCATGAGTTTAGCTGAAAGAATTTTAAAATCTGCTTCTAAAATGCGATCGTAAATTTTACCAGTATATCCATTTTTTACAGCATCTGGTTTTATGATTGCGAATGTTTTGTTTGTCATTATTATTCCTATTTTATTTTAGCCTTAAAGGTAACAAAGAATCCCTAAAAGTTTTTAGCGGATCTTAGCGCACTTTGTAGCTGATTTTATTTCTCCATTGCAGTTTTCATGAGATCGCCAATATCTGCCACAGATTCAGCTACTGCAATACCACTTTCTTTTAAAATTCTCATTTTGGCTTCCGCTGTATCATCTCCACCAGATACAATCGCCCCAGCATGACCCATGCGCCGCCCTGGAGGAGCTGTTTGGCCAGCAATAAATCCAACCATCGGTTTAGATACATTCTCTTTCGCCCATCGAGCAGCTTCAATTTCCATTTGTCCCCCAATTTCACCTATCATAACAATGCCTTCCGTTTCAGGGTCAGCTTGGAATAATTCGAGGCAATCTTTCATCGTTGTACCAATGATAGGATCTCCGCCAATGCCAATAGCTGTTGTTTGGCCTAATCCAACATTGACTAATTGTGCAATAGCTTCATAGGTGAGGGTCCCCGATTTTGATATAACGCCTATGGATCCTTTTTTTGTTATAAATCCTGGCATAATGCCAAGTTTACATTCATCAACTGTGATAATTCCCGGACAATTTGGCCCAATTAAACGAGTTCCATTTTGATCAACCACTTTTTTCACCTTAACCATATCATGGACAGGAACGCCTTCCGTAATACAAACAACTACTTTAATTCCAGCAAAACTTGCTTCCATGACAGCTTCAGCAGCAAATGCAGGCGGAACAAAAATAATGGATGTATTTGCACCTGTTTCCTGTACAGCTTCTTCCACAGTATTGAATACAGGGACACGATCATTTAATGTGTTTTGTCCTCCTTTGCCTGGTGTAACACCAGCAACGACATGAGTCCCATACTCTAACATTTGTCCCCCATGGAATTGACCTTCTGACCCAGTAATCCCTTGGATAACAACTTTTGAATCTTTATTCACTAATATTGACATATCTTAATTCTCCTATGCACTTAATGCTGCTTTAACAACTTTTTCTGCTGCATCTTTCATGCCAACAGCTGGAATGATCGAAACACCCGATTCAGCTAAAATGGTTTGTGCCTCTTTCGCATTAGTCCCTTCTAGTCGAACCACGACTGGCACTTTAAGTCCCAACTCTTTTACAGCTTGTACAACACCATTTGCTACACGATCACAGCGGACAATACCACCAAAAATATTTATTAAAACCGCTTTAACATTTTCATCAGATAAAATAATTCTAAAACCATTTTTGACTGTTTCAGCTGATGCGGTTCCACCTACATCTAGAAAGTTTGCAGGATC
>CAZGFQ010000011.1:0-41835 GCA_964525185.1 uncultured bacterium | reverse complement strand
TTTTGACTGTTTCAGCTGATGCGGTTCCACCTACATCTAGAAAGTTTGCAGGATCACCTCCCGCAAGTTTAATGATATCCATGGTTGCCATTGCTAAGCCAGCACCATTAACCATACAGCCTACATTTCCGTCTAATTTGATGTAATTTAAGTTAAACTCGGCTGCTTCAACTTCATTGGGGTCTTCTTCATTTAAGTCACGCATTTCTGCAATATCAGGATGACGAAATAAAGCATTATCATCCAAATTCACTTTAGCATCCAAAACAACAACTTGTCCGTCTGTTGTTAAAATAAGTGGATTCACTTCTACAATTGTGGCATCAATATTTTGATATGTTTGATACATTTGCATAAATATTTTAACGGCTGATTTGAATGCATCCTTTGGAAGACCTAAACCATAGGCTAATTTTCTGGCTTGAAAAGATTTCATACCGAGTAATGGGTCAATCCATACCT
Organism: uncultured bacterium; assembly: GCA_964525185.1. Classification (GTDB taxonomy): domain Bacteria; phylum Fidelibacterota; class Marinisomatia; order Marinisomatales; family UBA1611; genus JABHGY01. Next base: position 41,373 of record CAZGFQ010000011.1, on the reverse strand, counting down.
TTACTATTTTTTCGGGTGTTTCAGCAGCGACTTTTTCAATTTCGACACCTCCTTCGGATGAAACCATAAAGACATCCATTCCTTTACCACGATCGAGTGTAATAGCAGCATAATATTCTTCTGCTATATCAAATGCTTCTGTTACGTAAACTTTACGGACAAGTTGTCCTTTTTCACCCGTTTGGTGTGTCACCAAATTCATACCGAGAATATTTTTAGCATTTTCCAAGGCAGAATCAAAATTTGGTGAATATTTGACGCCACCGCCTTTACCGCGACCACCTGCATGGATTTGTGCTTTTACAACAACATCTTCAGAGTTGAAATCTTTTTGTACACGTTTAATCGTGGATTCAGCATCTTCTATTTTGTTAAAAATATATCCATCTTGTACCGGCATTCCTGCTTTGGCAAAGATCTGTTTACCTTGGTATTCATGTACCTTCATTTTATGTCCTTATTTTATCCATATCTAAGTATGATTTGTATGGTTAATGTGTTTTGAAATAAAGTATTATTTCAGAGAAAATTATTTTTTATCCATAAATGGGTATGGGAAACTTTTAGGTGGATCAAATGTTTCTTTTATAGTACGCTGAGAGACCCATCGGAGTAAATTCATCATGGAACCAGCTTTATCGTTTGTTCCGGATGCTCGGCTTCCTCCAAAAGGTTGTTGTCCAACCACAGCTCCAGTAGGTTTATCATTAATATAAAAATTTCCTGCGGAATGAGTGAGAGCCTTACTCGCTTCAACAATTTTTTCTCTATCGGTACTATGGACACATCCTGTTAGGGCATAAGGTGAAGTCTTATCCACGAGTGCCAATGTTTCATCCCATTTGTTCGGATCGTATATATAAATGGTTAATACAGGGCCAAATATTTCATCCTCCATTGTTTTAAAGTGGGGATCTGTTGTTACAATTGTTGTTGGTTCAATAAAGTATCCTTCAGAATCATCATATGACCCGCCAGTCATGATACTTGCATCCGGTGATTGAATTGCATAATCAATATAAGAGGTAATTGAATCAAATGCACTTTGGTCAATAACAGCATTCATAAAGTGAGAAAAATCTTCCGGGTCACCTACCGTAATTGAAGATACGTCAGACACATATTTTTCTTTTACATCATCCCAGATTGAAGATGGGATATAAGCCCTTGACATAGCGGAACATTTTTGCCCTTGATATTCAAAAGCTCCTCGCACCATTGCGGTTACAAGTGCATCAATATTGGCTGATTCATGTGCAATACAAAAATCTTTCCCCCCTGTTTCACCAACGATTCGAGGATACGTTTTGTATTTGGGAATATTATTCCCGATAGTTTTCCACATGGATTGAAAGACCGACGTAGAGCCTGTGAAATGAACACCTGCAAGGTGTGGGCTCTCTAAAACCGTTGGACCTATTTGACTGCCAGACCCTGGAATAAAATTAATAACACCACCTGGTAGACCTGCTTCTTCAAATAATTTCATCAAAAAATAACCGCTATAGACTGAGCTGGAAGCAGGCTTCCATAATGAAACATTTCCCATTAATGCAGGTGCCGTAGGTAAATTCCCGGCGATAGATGTGAAATTGAATGGAGTAACAGCGAAAACGAATCCTTCTAATGGGCGATTTTCCACCATATTCCAAATACCATCGGGTGAATATAGCGGTTGTTGTTCATAGATTTCCTGAGCATACATTGCATTAAAATTGAAAAAATCAATCAATTCACATGATGCATCAATTTCTGCTTGAAATGCATTTTTACTTTGACTTAAAACGGTGGCTGCATTTATCGTTTGTTCGTGAGTCCTTTGTAGGATAGATGCCATTCGTTTGAAAAGTGCTGTACGTGATTCCCAGGGGAGCGCAGACCAATCATTCCAAGAGTCCATGGCAGATTCAATAGCCAATTTAATTTCTTTTTCTCCAGCTTTATGATAAACACCTAACACATGTTGATGCTTATGGGGAATTCGCATTTCAACTGTATCTCCAGTAAAAATAGATTCCCCATTTATTATAACTGGAACTTCAATTTGGGTGGATTTTAGTTCAGCGATGCGGTTCTTTAATGCGGCCCTTTCAGGCGTACCTGGCGCATAGGAGTATACCGGTTCATTAACCGCTTTTGGAACGTGTACCTTGGCATTTTGCATATTTAGCCTTAAGTGATGAATTCTAAAAAAATATGAATAAAAAAGCCCGACAATTTACCGGGGAAATATGGACGGATTCAAGCAATAGACGACATGATTATAATTCATTATTTTCTAATTGGCTTTCCCAATACATGGCATTTTCTTTAAATGATTCTAATTCAATTTCCATATCTTCCAAACTAGGAGCTGTAACAAGTCTATATCTAATTTTGGATGCACCGGGAAATTTTTTAACATAATTTGAAAAATGTTTACGCATCAAATTTGTTCCTATGGATTCGCCATGATATTTGACAATCAAGTTAAGATGGTGTTGACACATATTCGCAATTTCAGTAATGGAAGGGCGATTCGGAATGGGCTCTCCCAAATATTTAGCTAATGCTTCTCGAAAAAACCAAGGGTTACCATGTGCTGCTCGCCCTATCATTACCGCATCACATTGTGTCTCATCGAACATTTTCATCATATCATCAGGTGTTAATACATCTCCATTTCCGATAACAGGAATTGAAACCGAATTCTTTAATTCTTTGATTAAAGACCAATTAGATTTACCGGTATATCGCATGGATGTTGTGCGTGGATGTAATGCGATGGCTTTTACGCCTAATTTTTCCAATCTTGGACCAACATCAGGCACAATGATAGATTGTTTATCCCATCCGGCACGCATTTTAACGGTTACAGGTACTTCAGGGACAGATTCAATTACAGCGGATGTTATATCGTCCATTAAACATAAATCTTTTAATGCAGCTGATCCAGCACCTTTTTTTGTAACCTTTGGGACAGGACACCCATAATTTATATCTAAAATATCCGGGTTAAATTGATCTACAACATATCGTGCTGCCATGGACATAACATCAGGACTATCACCGAAAATTTGAATACCAATTGGACGTTCTTTATTGGAAAAACGAATTAAGTTTAATGATTTTACATTTTCACGTATTATACCATCAGCAGAAACGAATTCAGAATAAACAACACCCGCTCCCATTTGTTTGCATAAAATGCGAAAAGGATAATCTGTATACCCAGCCATTGGGGCAAGAAAGATAGGTGTTTTAATTTTTAGTTGACCAATTTGCATTTTTTTACACTTTAAGATTTTGAAGGTTAAAAAACTATATGTCCTTTAAGACCAATCTTCCTCAAATAATTGATAATCTGTTTCTACCATCCCCATAGCATTATATACTTTTTTTGCATTTTTATTTTCTTGATCGACATATAAACGAATTCCACAAATATTTTCTTCTAGATTTGCAAGTCGCCGAACTTCATTATGAAGCATTTTATATATGCCTTCTTTCCTATGATCTGGATGGATGTAAACAGACTGAATCCACCAAAAGGTTCCATTTCGCCAATCAGACCATTCTTTCGTAATCATTAATTGCCCACATGGCATATTATTTTTTTCAGCAATGAGATAAAACCCATTATTAGAATTATTAAATAGTCCCGTAACACCTTTTGTTAAAGTTAGGCTATTCAGATCTTTTTCCTCCGTCTCAATGGCCATTGCCTTATTAAACTCTACTATGAAGGGTATATCTTCTTTTGTTCCAAGCCGAATTTTCATATTCAAATTTAGGGTTTTAAAATTAAAAACACCCAAAAGGAATGAAATGACTTAAATAATTTGTGATACTGTTCAAATAATGTAAATTCGCCAGCATTTTTTCAATTAAATAGAAACAAATAATAAGAAATATTATGAGTAGAGTTTGTGACATAACAGGGAAAAAACCGATGTTTGGCAACAATGTTAGCCATGCACATAATAAATCCCGCAGAAGATTTAACATCAATTTACAACGTAAAAAATTCTGGCTTCCAGAAGAAAATCGATATATCACTCTTCGGATATCCACCCGTGGAATGAGAATTATTGATAAGAAAGGAATTACGAGAGTTGTAAATGAACTTCGTGCAAAAGGAATAAAAGTATAATCTTTTTTAAACCTTTTTAAAAAATATAAAAAAAGCCCCGTCCGCTTGTAGCAGATGGGGCTTTTTTTTAGAACTAGAACTGTGTAACTATTTTTTATTCATGTTGCCTACGAATAAATGCAGGTACATCTAAATCATCCCCGTACACAATGGGTGTTGGTTTGGTGGAATCAAACATTATAGGAGATTTCTTTTCCTCAGGTTGAGCCACCATTTCTTTTGGTTCTTCATCTGGCGATTTAGCATATAAGGGTGCATTTACTTGCTCAGAAAGAATATGCGTTTTCTGTGATCGAGTTGTCATTGTTTCGTGAGGTTCAATGATTTCTGCCATTGGTTCAGATTTATTAAATCCTGTAGCAATAACAGTAACACGTATTTCATCATTTAAATCTGGATCAATAACAGCACCAAAAATAATATTAGCTGATGGACCTGCTTCTTCGAAAATGATGCTTGTAGCTTCATCTACTTCATGAAGAGTTAAATCATTTCCACCAGTAATATTCACTAGGACACCTTGAGCTCCTTTAATAGAAGCATCATCCAATAGAGGGGAAGAGATAGCCTGTTGAGCCGCAAGAACTGCACGTTCTTCACCAGTAGCGGTCCCTGTTCCCATAATAGCTTCACCCATATTTTTCATAATTGTTTCAACATCTGCAAAATCAAGGTTTATCATTCCATGAACATTAATGAGGTCAGAAATTCCTTTTGCAGCTTGATGAAGAATGGAATCGGCTAACTTAAATGCATCTCCCAAAGTGGTTGATTTATCCACAATAGACATTAGTTTTTGATTCGGTATGACAAGCAAAGTATCACAATTTTTCTTCAGTTCAGCCATACCAGCTAAGGCTCTATTTAACCTTTTAGGCCCTTCAAATTTGAACGGAAGTGTAACAATCCCAACTGTCAAAATACCCATTTCGCGTGATATTTGGGCAACAGCTGGCGCTGCACCAGTTCCAGTGCCACCACCCATGCCTGCAGTAATAAAAGTCATATCTGCACCGTCCAGTAAGGAACGGACCGCATCTTGATCTGTTTCAACCGCTTGCAAGCCAACTTCAGCTCTAGCGCCTGCCCCAAGACCTTTTGTTAAATCCCGGCCAATTTGAACTTTATGTTCTGCTGGGTTGTTATCCAAATCTTGAGCATCAGTATTAATGGCAATAAAGTCTACGCCTTCCATACCCGATGTAATCATTCGGGTAACAGCATTTCCTCCAGCACCACCAATGCCCACGACTTTTAATTTCGCTTTTTGTTCTGATAAGCTATCGAATTCAAATAGCATATTATTCTCCTTTGTTTTGTTCTAGTTCTAAAAAAAATCTTTAAACCATTTCCCAACTTTATTTGAAACTATTTTTATTGTAATTGCTGAATCTTTTGATGAATGGCTATAATCTTCTGATTGTGTTTTCCATAACAGTAAACCGAGTGCAGCAGTGTATTCTGGGTTTGGTGCTACTTCTTCAATCCCTGAAACCCGAGTAGGAATACCTAATCGTACTTTCATTGCTAATGTTTCTTCGGCTAAAGCTGTTAAATTTTTTAATTGGGCACCACCGCCTGTTAAAACGATTCCGTACGTTAATTTTCCTTTTACATCTGCTTTGGAGATTTCCCGTACTACTAATTGAAAAATTTCCTGCATTCTTGCTTCCACATACCGAGAAACTTCATGCTCAGAAATGCTCCTTTTCGGTCCACCATTATTAACGGGCAAATCAAATTTTAATTCTGGGGATGCCATAGAAGCTTTTGCTGATGCATATTTCACTTTTATGTCCTCGGCTGTTTCAAGACCGATTTGTAACATAACTGCAATATCATTGGTTATACTGTTTGCTCCAATAGGAATGACACTGGAATAACGGACTGCGTCGCCATTATAGACTGTAACATCTGTAGTATGAGCACCAATATCAACAAGAGTAACACCGAGGTTTTTTTCATCATCATTTAAAGCAACAAGAGACGATGCGAGCGGTTGAAAAACAATACCTTCAAAATCGATATTTAATTCTTCTACACAATTTTTTAAATTTTGCATCGCGGTTGTAGCTGCGATTACAAGATGGACCCTTGCTTCTAGACGTCGACCAGTCATACCGATAGGGTTTTTAATAAACTCTAAAGTATCTACAAGAAATTCTTGCGGTAAAACATGCAGTATATCTTTATCAATAGGGAGGGAGACAGCTTGGGATAATTCTACAGCCTTTTCCAAATCTTCTGTCTTAATTGTATGCTCAGCAACTAAATTAGGAGAACTTCCTTTATTAAGCGCAACAGCACCCACAGTATTAATACATCGAATATGCTCACCCGTCATTGATATAATGGCTCTTTCTACAGATATATCAGCCATCATTTCAGCTGCTTGGACAGCTTTTTCAATTTGTTCAATCAGTTGGTCACGGTGAACAATATTACCTCGATTCATCCCTTTTGATGGAACGATTCCTATCCCAAGCAATTTAGTGGATTTATCTTCCAATAATTCTCCAATAGCACAACAAACTTTTGATGAACCGATATCGATTCCAACAGTTATATTTTGTCCCTGTGATTGAGTGCCACGCTTCATAATCGTTCCTTTGCAATCACTTGATTCGAATATCTCATATCTAAATAGGTATAATCAGTCAAAGATTTTTTACCCTGAATTGCAATTTCGAATTCTTTTAATACCAATAACTTGGTCCAAATATTATTTCGACCTAATCGAATCTTTGTGGGCTGATCAATAAGGACAATGATGAATTCATCATCTGTATTGAGAGACATTTCAGAGATATTTTGGTAAAGGGATCCATAATCATTTTGAATTTTTTGCAATAATGTTATTGATTCTTGAACCTTTACTGAATTGGCTTTATTTCCGATTGGATATAAATCTGGATTAGGATTATAATTTGATAAAATAGGCACATTCAAATCTTCTAAATTCCCAACCTCAGGCATCACATAACAATTTTCATCCAAAAATACCATTGGATCACCATTTAAAATTGCGAGTGGTTCTCGTTCTACTATTTCTATATGAACCGTAGATGGAAATTGATGACTTACACGTGTGGCTTGTACATACGGATGCATTTCTATCCGTTCCTGGATTTCAACTAAATTGACTTCAGAATGAGTTTGTTTAGTGATATCGTCTATTAAACCAGCATATTCACTTTCTGAAATTCGAATATCTCCATTAAAAGAATAATGATTCACAACCATATAACCACGAAAATCCACCCAACGAATAGATATCCAAACAAGGCCTATTGTAAAAATGGCTAGACTAATGCGCAGAAAATTATTATACATATTGTTTGATTTCTTTTTAGCCATTTGGTAATAACTCACTTTCATCAAACCCGAATGTTTTTATTTCTAATTCTAACATAATATCAAATTGTTCTTTTACTTCTTTCCTTGCAATTTGGATTAGTGTTGATATATCCGCTGCTGATGCTTTTCCATGGTTAATAAAAAAATTGGCATGCTTTTTAGATATTTCCGCATCCCCGATACGCAATCCCTTTAATCCTGCTTGATCGATTAAATACCCTGCTGCTAAATTGGGTTTCGGATTTTTAAATACACTTCCTGCGGACCGATATTTTAATGGTTGTGATGATTTACGGGTTTCACTTGCTTTTTTTCTTTTACCCTGAATGGTAGTAGAGTCACTTTTTTCTAACTCAAACCTAGCATCTACAATAAAACTTTTTGAATCAATGGAAGAATACCTATATGAAAATATAATTTCATCATCCTTTAACGTATGTACGGATCCATCCATGTACATCACCGTTACAGATATAAGAGAATTTGATATTTCATGATCAAAAGCACCAGCATTCATCATGATTGCACCCCCTAATGTTCCTGGTACACCCCCTAATCCTTCAAACCCCGTTAAATTTCTCTTGATGGATTCTCGTACAAGTCGGCCTAACATAACACCTGATTCTGCAATTATTTTTCCATCGTTAATGGAAAGTGTTGTTAATGCTTTTGCTGGTGAAATCATTAATGCATTAACACCGATGTCACTGACTAAAATATTTGATCCCGATCCTATAAAATATGTTTTGATTCCATAAGAATGAGCAAATTGGAGAATACGGGATAAATCATCTACATCCTTTGGTGTAATGAATGCCTTGGCAGGACCACCCACTCCATAGGATGAATGGAGTGCCATTGGTTCATTTTCAACCAATTGGCCTTTAACTATTTTTATTAATTCTGCCATGTGATCCAATTCATACCTCGGTATTGACCGTTGATAAATGTTGAATATACTTTTCACTATAACGCCAAATATTTCCTGCGCCTAAGGTTATCACTAAATCTCCTGGTAACACTATTTTATCTAACGCTTGAATAACATCATCTAAATCTGGGACATAAAACACGTTTGCGTGTTCACTATTTAGGCATTCTTTATAAATCATTTCTCCCGTAATCCCAGGTACAGGTTCTTCACGAGCTGGATAAATATCTGTAATAATAACAATATCACTCATCATTAATGCTTGAGCAAATTCTCTGAAGAATTCTTGTGTTCGCGAGAATAAATGTGGTTGAAAAACAGAAATAAGACGTCGATCCCAACCAGCTTTAGCAGCATTTAAGGTAGCTAGTACCTCTGTTGGGTGATGCGCATAATCGTCCACAACCATGATATCATTGTTTATGCCTTTTAACTCAAACCGTCGTCTAACACCTTCATATGAAAGGATTCCATTTTTGACAGTTTCAAAATCTAACCCCATTTCTAACCCGATGATAACTGCCGCAAGTGAATTTAATATATTGTGTTCACCAGGTACATTCAAGGTGATTTCACCCATAATTGAATTACAATGTTTAATAGAATAGGTTGATGAAAATGCATCAAAAGAAAAATTAACTGCTTGATAGTCAGAACCATCAGAAAGCCCATAAGTTGTTACTGGGCGTGTTATTTTTGGTAATATTTCAAATAAAGCAGGAGAGTCCATACATACAATCACTTCTCCATAAAATGGTATTGCTTGAGCGAATTGTAAAAAAGTATCTTGTAAATCCTGCAGGTCTCTATAACAATCGGTATGCTCTAACTCTATATTCGTAATAACACCAATGGTAGGCTTTAGAGCTAAAAAGCTTCTATCGAATTCATCTGCTTCTACGACTATAATATTGCCGTCACCTAATTTAGAATTGGAATCTAAACTTTTAACGAGTCCACCAACGACAAGAGTGGGGTCTTTTTTACCATGAGCAAGAATACTTCCAATCATAGATGATGTGGATGTTTTTCCATGCGTACCGCCAACTCCAATACTTGTTTCTTTCATTGAAATCAATTCACCCAGCATTTCAGCTCTTCGAATGACAGGGATTCCTTTTTGATGCGCCATTACAATTTCAGGATTTTCTTTTGGGACAGCACTCGAATAAACGACCGCATCTGCATGATTTATGTTATCGGGGTTATGCCCAATCGCTACTGGAATACCTAATGACCTTAATCTTTTGACGTTATCAGATAAATGTAAATCAGAACCAGATATGTCAAACCCAAGATTTAAAAGTAATTCAGCAATACCACTCATTCCGATGCCACCGATACCAATAAAATGAATTTTAGATACTTTTCTAAAGACGGTCATTTCGTAATCTCCAGAATATTATCAACAATATCACTTGTTGCATTTGGTTTACCTATTTGACCGGCTGCTTCACTCATTATATTTAACTGACCCTGGTTATGGATGATCCCCAGAATGGCTCTTGTAAAATCACCTTGTGATAGTGTTTTTTCAAATAATATTTGAGATGCTCCTGAATTAACCATGGATTGAGCATTTTTAGTTTGGTGATCACCAGCTGCACCTTCAAATGGAATAAGAATACTCGGTTTTTTACAAACTGTAATTTCAGCCAAAGTTAATGCTCCGCTTCGAGAAATGATTAAATCTGCTAGTGCATATGCGCCTGCCATATCATTTATGAATGGAAGAACACGTACATTCTCAGAATCATACTGTTTATATGAATCGAATGCGACATCGCCAGTTTGCCATAATACTTGTATACCAGATTCCACAAGGGAATCGACCGCTTGAGACATTTGGGTATTTAAATATGCGGACCCTTGGCTGCCACCGAATAAGAATACTGTTTTTTTATCCTTATTTAAGGAAAATGATTTTAGCGCACCTATTTTATCTCCATTTGTGATACCAGCTCTAACAGGGTTCCCTGTTAGAATGGGTTCGGCTTTTAAAAATTCAACAGAATCTTGAAATGCTACACAAATAGCTTTTGCTTTTTGTGCAAACCATCGAGTTGTAATCCCGGGAAAGGAATTTTGTTCTTGTAATAATATTGGGATAGGCTCTTTTTCCCCGGAGGCTACGTATAAAGGTAAGGCACTTGCATAGCCACCTGTTCCAATAACAATTTGGGGTGAAAATTCTCTAATGAGTGATTTAATTTTTATCATGGATTGAATAATGCGACCCGGTAATAATATATTTCGGCCCAAACTTCTAATACTCAAATCTCTTTGAAGACCTCGGATTGGAACCAATGTATGGCAAACACCTTTTACAGGAAATACTTTAGCTTCCATTCCAAAGGTTGAACCAACATAATGTACTTTAGCATCTTGATGCCTCGATTTTATTTCTTCGCCAATCGCTAAAGCAGGGAATAGATGTCCACCTGTTCCGCCACCTGCAATCATGATTCGTAATGCATCAGCCACTATATACAGGACTCCACCCTTTTTTATGGGATACAGATCGTCTCGCTTGGCTAATATTCAATAAAATACCAATCATTGCCAAATTAATAACCATTCCCGATCCACCGTAACTAATCATTGGCATTGGTAAACCCGTAACAGGAAAAATTCCAGTTACTACTGCTGCATTTGTAAATGCGTATACAATAATATTGAATGAAATACCAATAGCTAAAAAGACGCCAAAAGGATCTGTACATTGTTTAGCTATTTTAATCCCACGGTGAAATATGAATACGAAAAGTACTAAAACAAGGATGGCTCTAATAAAACCAAGTTCCTCACCAATAATTGCAAAAATGAAATCAGTATGCGGGGTGGGGAGGAACAGATTCTTTTCCATACTATTTCCCAACCCCAGGCCAAACCAACCGCCATTTCCAAGACTAATTAAAGATTGATCTGCTTGATAATCTGCAGCTGGATTTGTCCCAATACCAAACCAAGACAATACTCGAGCTAGTCGATATGGTTTAGATATAAGTACAGGTATAGCGACTAATAATCCTACAGCTCCGGAAAATGATAAGTGAGACATTTTGGCACCTGAAATGAATATTAATGCGATTCCAATGAAACCAATCATAGCTGCAGTACTAAAATCTGGTTGAATGACAATTAATCCCATAACTAATGATAGGACACCTAGGATGGGCAAAAGCCCCGTTTGAAAATCATGGATTTGAGAACGTTTTTTATCTAAATAATAGGATGTATAAATCAAAACTGCCAAACGGGCAATGTCTGAAGTTTGAATGGAGAATGACCCAATATAAACCCATCGTGCGGGAGAATGGTTTCCTTTCACTAAGAATAATATTTTAGTTAATGCTAATAGAACAATTGCACCAATCATAATCCCTGGGGCGAACCGTTTCAATAGTCTATAATCAACAGAAAGTGTAATAAACATAACGATAACACCAATAAGCAATCGTTTTAAATGTGCTTCAAGATAAAGCATATTTGTACGATTATTTGATTCTAATAAAGATATAGGAGAACTAGCACTAAAGAGCATTATTGTACCAACTCCAGCCAATAGAAGAAGGCAAATAAGTAATGCACGATCATACTTTTTTATGATGACATCTAAATTCATTCGATCGATTCCAATTCTTTTACCCAATTTTTAAACATATCTCCTCGTTCTTCAAAATGGTTGAATTGATCAAAACTGGCACAGCCAGGAGATAATAATACAACATCTCCTGGGCTGGCCAGGTTTTTAGCTGTCACTACCGCATCCCTGAGATCTAAAACAGATTCAGATCTCACCGCATCCCCAAAAGAATCGGTAATTTCGTGACGAGCTTCTCCATACGAGATAACCTGTTTCACTTGGTTTACTTTAGTATGTGGAAGGAGATTATGAAAATCAGCCCCTTTATTTCGACCGCCTAGGATTAAAATTAAAGGTTGATTAAAACTACTTAATGCAACAATAACAGATTCAAGATTCGTTGCTTTAGAATCATTGATATATGTTACGCCATCAATTTTGGTGACATATTCCAAACGGTGTTCTACTCCTGTAAATTCTGAAACCGTTTTTGAAATATGCGATAGAGAAATACCGAACTCAAATGAAAGGGTAGAAGCAGCTATAATATTTTCAATATTATGTTGTCCAGGAATTTTGATTTGGCTTAATCCAATAAATGACATTTGGTCTGGTCCATAAATTTTTGTTTCATTCATTCGGAATAAGCCGGATTGATGAATCGTGCTAAAGGGAATAGCTTTTGATTTATGGTTTATAAATGCTTGCTGTAATTCAAGATCATTTTGATTATAAATAATGGTATCATCTTCTGTTTGATTTATGGCCATTTTCAATTTGCATTCGATGTAATTATCCATTGAACCATGTCTGTCAAGATGGTCAGGCGTTATATTCAAAAATATACTATAATCTGGACGAAAATGAGTGATAAACTCCATTTGGAAACTAGATATTTCAAGAATATATACTCTTTTGGGGTCAGGATTGATCATATCAGCTAATACTTCTTGTGAAAATGGTATACCTACATTTCCACAAATGGACCCATGAATTGTTCCCGTTCTAAAAATTTTGCCCAAAATATGTACAGTTGTCGTTTTTCCGTTTGAACCTGTAACTGCAATGATTGGAAATTTTGAAAACCAAAATGCAAATTCAATTTCACCAACAACTGGAATTCCACGTTCAATGGCCTTGGTAACAATCAGGCTATCCTTTGGGACTCCTGGGGATAAAACGATTAAATCCGAATTGTATATACGGTCTGTATGGCCACCTTCTTCTCCTGATATATTTAATAATTTTAGCTCATTTAGAGTATGACGGTATAATTCGGATGAACTAGCATCACTGATAAATACATGTGCACCATGGTGCTGTGCCAGTTTAGCAGCTGCAACACCACTCCTACCAAGCCCTATGATGGATATAGCTTTTCCAGAAATATTTATATTATTTTTATTTCGAATATCCATTTAGCGAATCTTAAATGTGGTTAAAGAAAAAAGAGCTAATAAAAGACCAATAATCCAAAATCGAATAACGACTTTTGATTCAGGCCAACCGGACAATTCAAAATGATGATGGATTGGCGCCATTTTAAATAGTCTTTTACCTTCAGAGTATTTTGATTTTGTCCACCGAAAATACCCAACTTGTAAAATGACAGATACTGCTTCCCAGACGAAAACACCGCCGATAATAAATAATAACAATTCCTTTTTTAATAGTACAGCTAATGTCCCCAAGGCAGCACCAGATGAAAGGGAACCCGTGTCTCCCATAAAAATATCTGCTGGATTTGCATTAAACCATAAATACCCTAAGCAGGCCCCTGCCATTGCAGACGCAAATACTGTTAATTCACCGGCGCCAGGTAAGTATAAAATATTTAAGTAATCAGAAAAATCAACACGTCCTGAAATATAAGCTACAGCTGCAAAAACAGTAAATGATATCGCTAAAAGTCCAGCTGCAAGCCCATCCAAACCATCGGTTAAATTGACAGCATTAGACGTTCCCGTTATGACAAGTATTACAATTAATGGATATAATAGACCAAAATCAATTTCAAAGTTTTTGAAAAATGGAATAGATGTTTTAGAAGCAATATGAGAAAATTCAGGCGCATTTAATATCCAATAACTGACAATAATACCTAAAACGATTTGTCCGGCCATTTTATATCGGGCAATGAGCCCTGCCTTTGATCTTTTTATCACTTTTAAGTAATCATCTAGAAACCCAAATACGCCCATCCATATAGTGGACAAAATAATTATTTGAATAAAAGTATTACTCAAATCTCCAAAAAGAAATGTTGGTATTAAAACAGCACTTAAGATTAAAAGCCCCCCCATAGTGGGTGTTCCTTTTTTCTTTAAATGACTTTCGGGCCCTGTCTGGCGAATTTCTTCACCAATTTGATGACTTTGTAGTATGTGGATAATCCAGGGCCCGATAATAAAACTTATGACTAAAGCTGTTATAGCTGCCGATGCAGATCGAAATGTGATGTATTCAAATACATTTAGAAATGAAAAAGATTCTTTTACAGATGTAAGGAGTTGGTATAACATTAGCTTTCAAATACTCCAGAAATAATTTTTTCCATTGCCATACCACGTGAACCTTTAATTAAAACTTTATCACCTGATTGTAATCCATTCTTTAACGCATCAATAAGTGATTCTTTTACATCAAAGTGTTGGTGAAATCCACGCGTAATAGCTTGGTCAGTATAAATAGTTTCTTCACCTACTGTATAAACAGCATCTAAACCAATTTTTGTGCATTTATGCCCGATCTTCTCATGCTGGCGTTGTGAACTTTCTCCAAGTTCAAACATGTCACCAAAAACAAAAATTCTTCTTCCATTTCCACTAAATGCTTTTAAATAATCTAATGCAGCTAAGCTTGAAGATAAATTCGCGTTATAGGTATCATCTATAACGGTAATATCATTGAATTGTTTTACCTGGCATCGGCCAGCAGGAGGTGTAAATGTATGAATCCTTTCACGAAGCGTGTCCCAGCTAATTCCCAATGTAACAGCAATGGATGCCGCTGACATCATATTTTTTATGAAAGAGAAATTTTGAGATTCAGTCTGAACTTCTTCAGCATCAATTGTGAGCGTTAAATTACCATTTTCTTCTTCATGGATGTCGACGGGGAAATCGCAATCTGCCGTAAGGCCAAATGATATTACATCCCCTTGTGTAGGAATAGATTGTATTTTTTCATCAGCCAAATTGACAAAAGAAATACCATTTTCAAGTGACGCAAATAATGCACCTTTTGTTTGGGCAATGACTTCGATGCTTCCAAATCCTGCCAAGTGTGCAGGCGCAATATTTGTAATGAGTCCGTGTGTTGGTTCTGCAATGTCACATAAATAAGCAATATCGCCTGGTTGATTAGCCCCCATTTCTAATATTGAAATACTATGAGTTCCATTTAATGTTAAAAGGGTGAGGGGAAGTCCAATAGATGTATTGAAATTCCCCTGCGTGGCGTGCACTTTAAAATTTGACTCTAATATATGAGATAATAATTCTTTTGTGGATGTTTTTCCATTAGATCCTGTGATACCAATGATGGGTATATCAAATTGTCTACGCCAATGTCGTGCTATCCGACCAATTGTTTTTAAAGGATCACCTACAACAATTTGTTGCATTTTGGGAATAGATTTATCTGGTTGTCCGACTAATGCTGCTGTGGCACCTAAATCATTTACTGTTTCAAGGAATCGATGGCCATCAACTCTTTCACCTGCTAAAGCAATATACAAATCACCTTCTTGGCATTCGCGGCTATCTGTGACAATGCCTTGTACAGGAGTGCTTAATATTTTCCCAGTAACTTTAGTAAAAATTTGGCCAAATTGTTCTGGGCTTTTTATTTCAATTCTCATCGGAATTTCTCAATTATTTCTAGATCAGAATAAGGAATTTTGATTCCGTTTATGTCTTGATAGTTTTCCCGACCTTTTCCTAAAACAACTGTTACATCTCCAGAATTCAAACGATTTAACGCATTTTTTAATCCTGATGATCGATCTTGATAAAGGGTAAAATGATCGCTCGAAAATCCAGAAACAATTTCTTTTGATATTTGGTCAGGATTTTCAGTACGTGGATTGTCGGGAGTAATAAAACAGTGGTCACAGTATTTTTCAGCAATTCTTGCCATTTCGGGTCGTTTTGATTTGTCTCTGTCACCTCCTGCTCCAAATACGGCAAAAATACTTTTTCCTACAGGTACTATCTCTCGAATTGTCGATAATACCTTTTCATAAGCATCGGTTGTGTGAGCATAATCAATAATAACGACACCACCTTTCCGCAAAGTGATGGTTTCCATGCGACCGGCTACACTTTTTAATCGTGTAATACCATTTGAAATGTTACGTGGTTCAATTCCGAGTGCATGGGCTGCCGAAACGGCGAGTAAAATATTTTCTTGGTTAAAAGATCCAATAAGAGATGATTTAATTGTATACGATTGGGTACCTGCCTTAATAATGCCCTCAATACCATTTAATTCAAATGAAGCTTTTGTGAAATGAATATCTTTTTTTTCATGACGAGAAACAGTTAATGTGGGTGCAGATGATATGTCTATTAACCTTTTTCCATTTGAATCATCAACATTTATAATAGATGTTGCATCCAAACCGAGCATAGAAAATAATTTTGATTTGGCTAAAAAATAATCTTCCATCGTATGATGGTAATCCAAATGTTCTGGTGTAAGATTAGAAAAAACAGCAATATTAAATTGAACATCCGCAACACGATATTGAGATAATGCATGCGATGAAACTTCCATTACAACATGAGAAAATCCAGATTCAACAAGAGATCGAAATGTTTGATGTAATGTAATGGGATCGGATGTTGTTAAATTTTTGTCTTTAGGGAATCCTTCAGCTATGAGCCCTAATGTTCCCATTTGTGCTGCTTGGATACCGGCTTCATTTAATATAGATGCCAGGATTGACGCGATAGTTGTTTTGCCATTTGTTCCCGTTATACCAATAATGGTTAATTCTTTACTGGGTTGATTATAATATAAATCAGCCAATGCTGATGCTGCTCTACGTGGGTTGGCTACTTTTACCTGAGGTACTGGCAATGAACCAAGATCGCGCCCATTCGATACAATTGCAGATGCACCCTTATCAATGGCATCATGAACAAAATCATGCCCATCTAAATGCGTTCCGGGAATGGCTACAAATAAGTCTCCCGGAACAACAGTATTAGAATTGATTTTTATACCTGTAACGGGGACGTTTGGCCAATCATTGAGTTCTGTTGGGACAAGGTGATCTATGAGTGTATGGAGCGACTGTTTCATTTTAACCCTACCCTACATACGGTGCCAGATGATATATAAGTTCCAGGGCTCGGGCTTTGCCACGCAACGATTCCTGACCCAGTCAATTTATATTTCAAGTTTGATTTACGAAGTGTTGTCATTGCTTTACGCATACTCATGCCCCGAAGTTCTGGCATAACATATTTCATAACACTCTTTGTGGATAAGGACATTGGAAGGTTTGATGCAGTCTCTACTACCAAATCTTTTGAATCAACAAGAATGATATCACCCTTATCCTTTGAACGGACGTAATGTTTTATAGATGGAGGCGTTATATTATCATCCATACTAATGATACGAGTCATAACGCGATTAAATATTTTAGCAGCGCCAATTCCTCCCCAGTGATATCCTGCTTTTGGTTCATCCAGAACAAATACGCCTAATAGCTGTGGGTTATCAGCAGGTAGAAATCCTACGAAGTTAGATATAAATTTTGAATTAGAATATTTCCCATCTAGATATTTTTGGGCTGTCCCAGTTTTGCCAGCAACATTCCATCCAGCAATCTCGGCTCCTGTCCCTGTGCCAGTCTTTACAACCCTGCACAACATATTTGTTATTTCAGACATTGTATTTTCTGTAGCTACTTTCCGTGTGATTTCAGGATTTTCTTTCCGAAGTATGTCACCGCCAGAGCTCATTATTTGACGAGTGATTTTGGGAACTACTAAAAAACCACCATTTGCTATAGAAGAATACGCTGATGCTAGTTGAAGAGCAGTCACTCCTACTTCGTGGCCCATAGATATTTGGCCAAGTGATATATGACTCCAACGATCAATAGGTTTCAATGTACCCGACGATTCGCCTTTGAATGAAATTCTAGTTTGAGAGCCAAAACCAAATTCGCGAGAATATTTAAATAATTCTTCCTGCCCTAGCCGTTCTGCAATTTTAATAATACCAATATTACTTGAATGTTCGATAACTTGAGGAAATGTTAATAATCCATATTCTTCATGGTCACGAATTGGAATATTCTTGTACATAAAGGATCCATTTTCGCAATTGAACTCTTCTGTTAAATCAACTACTTTTTGCTCAAAGGCCGCAACCGCAGGAACTACTTTGTATGTTGAGCCCGGTTCAAATTGGTCAGTTAAAGCGCGGTTTCTGTGGACATCAGCTGAAGATTCTGATGACCGATTATTATTAAACCCTGGTTCGGTTGCCATAGCAAGAATTTCACCTGTTTGAGGATCCATAATTATACCCGTTGCAGTTTTGGCGCCTGTTTCTTTAAGTCGGCGACTGAGTTCTTCTTGTAAAATAGACTGATACTCAAGATCTAAAGTCAATTGAATATCATTACCGTCAATGGGAGGGGTATAAGGTAAATTTGGCGAAAGTTGTGTCCCTCCACGTCCATTTTTCGATTTTACTATGCTTCCTGATTGGCCTTTTAATTCCTGATTAAAATCTTTTTCTAATCCAGAAATGCCGTCATCATCTACGCTTGTATAACCAAGAACTTGAGATGCCATCGTTTCATGAGGATAATATCGTCTATAATCTCGTTTAATTTTGAATCCCTTAATATCCGCAGCAATCAGAGTCCCTACAACATCTCGGCTCAAGTTTCGTTCTAAATAGACAAATTTCCCTTTTCTACTTAATTTGGTTAAATAGTAATCCACGCCTTTCCCAGTGCGTTTATGAATAAGTTCTGCAAGCGCCTTTTTGTCTTGTACTTTTTGAGGATTAGCTTCTAAAGTATAATGTATAATATTTCGAGTGAGAGGACGACCATCTCGATCATAAATATTTCCACGATTAGCAGGAATCGTTTTTTCTATTAATCCCTGCTTTAAGCCTATTTTATGATATTCTTTACCATTCAATACCATTATATCGAATAAGCGGAAAGATAATCCCGCCCAGCTTATAAGCACAAAACTTGATATCACCGTTACACGATTTCGGTATTTCAGGTACGTTTTTGTCATAGTGAATTGAGCATGCCTGCATTTAATTCTATGGACAATGTTTCAGGGTGCGCTACAACCATGCCGAGTTGATCAGTCGCTTTTCGAGCGATGACATCCGGCCGTGATAGCATTTCTATACTACTTTTGAGCTCTTCAATTTCATTTGAAATTTCTGAAACAGTCGAATTCTGGATTTCAATTGCTAACAATGATTCGTCTATTTCGGTATAGACCCAAAGATAAATAATAAGACAGCCTATTACGCCAATTGTTGAAACAAAGAATAAGGTTGTTTGCCACAATTCACTTCTTTTTTTAGGTTTCCTTCGTCGAGCCATTAGGCAATCCTTTCTGCAGCACGCAATTTTGCACTTCTTGACCTAGGGTTTATTTGAATTTCTTCATCTGTAGCCATTACGGGTTTTTTTGTTAATACTTTCAGTCTTCCATCTTGTTTAAGAGCTTTAAAAGAGTGTTTTACCATACGATCTTCTAATGAATGGTAACTCATTATAACAATTCTCCCTCCAATCGATAATGAATCCATAAATGACGATAAAAAAGTATCGAGTTTTTCTAGCTCTTGATTTACTGCAATTCGAAATGCTTGAAAGACTCTAGCTAAAGATTTATTTCTATGCTGAGGGGGTGTTACCGTCCGAATGGCTTCATAAAGTTCATCCACCGTAGAGATAGGTCTTTTATTCGCTATGGACTTCGCAATGCGCCTCGATAACCTTTCTTCACCATATTCATAAATAATATTGGCTAATTCTTCTTCGGAACTATGGTTTATTAAAGATGTAGCATCAAGATCAGATTGTTGATCAAATCTCATATCAAGCGGACCACTTTTTGAGAAGGCAAATCCACGAGATGCATCTTTGAGTTGCATGGAAGATAGACCTAAATCTAGCAAAAACCCGTTCACGCGAGACATTCCCTTAGTATGAAGGAATGATTGGAATGTATGATAAGACGCGCAGGTGAGATTGATCCGAGACGGGGAGGCAGAAAGGGTTTTCTTGGCAAGATCCAAGGCCTCAATGTCCCGATCAAATCCAACGAGAGTTCCTGCGGGAGAAAGTTGATTGAGTATGTGCTTGGAATGACCGCCCGCTCCGACGGTTCCATCCACATAAATTCCATTTGGATTGATACAGAGGTATTGCAATACCTCGTTGACCATCACTGGGATATGCGGTAATTGCGAGTCCCGAGATGGCGATAATTTCATTAGAGAATAATTTTACCAGCCAGATCATCGTATGCATTCGAATCAAGGTTGAGATTGTTTTGATCATTTTCGGTTAAATAATCAGGATTCCAAATTTCAATTTTATTAATCATACCAATTATAGTGGCTTCTTTTTCAATGCCAGCGTATTCAAGCAGGGACGAAGGAAGAGTAATACGTCCCTGCTTATCATATGTGGAAGAGGAAGCATGTCGCGTTTGATTACGGATAAAAGTCCTATTTATCCCAGATACTGAAGACAGGTTGCTGAGTTCAGTTTCCATATCCATCCATATGATGGCAGGAATAACATAGATGCACCGATCAAAACCGCGTGTTGTGAAAAAAGTACCCTCATTTTCAACTGAGAGAGCCTGCCTGAATCTGGCAGGAATATTGACGCGACCTTTCGCATCAATGGAATAGGCGTATTCGCCAATGAATCTGTTTGCACTTAAAGTCATTGTTTAAAAGGGAAAGTTACCCACATCTACCCACTATCTTACTTATTCGTAGGAATAATGTCAATAAATATTAACAATTATTTTAATATAAATGCTGGAAGTCCCTATTTAATAGGGTGATAACAGATATGGGTTTTTGTGGGTTATTTAGTTGAAACTAGGTGCGTAATGTGTGATTTTTACGCTGGGAGGAGTACTATTGATTTCGATGCGTACAGGGTGCGTTTGGTCTTCTATCAGACCTGGGCTAACTCCATTGATAAGAGTTGTGACACCTAAAGAGTTTGGAAATAAAATATTCCCAGACTCTACAAATGCAGGTAATGTTTTATTAACGCCTGCAAATAGAGTAATATCAGAGTTTGCGCCACCATCAAAGGAATGCAAAATGCTCATATTTTGTTGCGATTGAATTGATACAAAGAATGGAGGGTCAACATTTAACATTGCATTACTGGAAGAGACCGCCTGGTATTGAGCTATTATTTTAGATTCGGTAATAGTCGCCGTTTCGTTATTTGATTTATTTGCAAGTGTTGGGTCTAACTGCACACTACTTTCTTCTGTGAAAATGGATCTAAAAATGACAATGGCAAAAATAAATATGAGAAGTAAAACACTTCCTTTAATTATATCTTGGCGCAACTTTTGGTCCGTTTGGAATGTGGGTTTCTTTTTTTCTGCTATATCTTTAGACGGATAGCCAGGAACGTCGTCATTAGAATCTTCTGGTACCATGGGGATAGGTTTCTTTTTAGCTGTCCCTGTAAATGAATCTAATTGTTCGAGGGCATTGGTAGAATCACCGCCAATTTCTTCTGCATATGCTCGGAGGAATAAACGCAAATAGGGCATTTCCATAACATCAAATTCGCCTTTTTCAATAGCACGTAAATATCGGATATTGATTTTGGTACGAGATTCGAGTTCTTCTAGAGAGATTCCTCTGGATTCACGTAATGATTTTAATTCTAAGTAAAATTGGGCCATAGTCTAAAATTTCGCAGGGGAAATTAATGGAATGAATCTTGGGTGACAATCCATAAAACAATTCATTTTAATCATTTTCACCTTTGGGTGGTTTGCGATATTCTTTTTTTAAGCTCTGATATTTTTTATCTCTCAGGCGTTTTACTTTTTCTTTTCTGGGGATGGATGTTTGTCTGCGAGTTTTTGGTTTATTTGTTGCCTCAACAATCATTGTCTTTAATCGATTAAGCGCTTCAGCTTTATTCATTCTTTGAGATCGGTGATTTTGAGCCTTTATGATGATAGTATCATCATTGGATAAATGTGACCCAGCGATAAGTCTTAATCTTTGCATAATATCTACTGGGAGCGATGAACTATGTATATTAAACTTCAACTGAATTGCTGTAGACGATTTATTGACATGTTGCCCTCCTGGCCCGGATGCTCGAATAGCTATAAAATGGATTTCTTTTTCTGATATAGAAATCGCTTTTGTAACTTGAATCATGCTAATGCGTGATTCTGGAAAACCGTTTAAAAAAAGCAGAAAGTGGAAATCCCATTACATTATAAAAATCACCTTCGATTTTTTTCACATATACAGAAAATGAATCTTGTATGCCATAACTACCAGCTTTATCAAAAGGGCGGTAAGTCTCAATATAGTGATTGATAGCGCTGCTGTTAATTTGTGTAAGTGTCACAAATGTTGTTTCAAAAAACGTATCAATAATATTTTTATTCTGCCAATGAATTGAAACACCTGTTATGACTCTATGGGTTTGTCCAGATAACATAGAAAGCATATTGAAACTATCCTGTTTATCTTTTGGTTTACCTAAAATTTTGTTATTAAAAACAACAATTGTGTCAGCACCAATGACTAAAGCATCTGGGTGCTGTATAGCTATATTTTCAGCTTTTGCATGTGCATAATGCTGCGCAAATGGTTCTGGGGCAAGTGGTATGGAAAAATCTTCGTGAATTGAACTTGGAATAATTTCAAAAGATAAATCTATTTGTTCCAATAATTGTTTTCTTCGAGGTGATGTTGATGCTAATATTATTTTTGGTGGATTGGTCATTTTATTATCTGAATTTTGCAATTCTTCCAATGGACGATACTTTTTCACCATTTGCTTCTGCTTGAATTCGATATAAATATACACCATTTGCTAATTGTCCGCCAAAGGCATCATTTCCATTCCAATCAATGGTGTGGTATCCTGATGTGTATACAGTAGGATAAAATTCCATAATTTTTCTCCCACCCAAAGTAAAGATTGCCAATGTTATATCTGCTGTTTGATTCACTTCAAATGTAAATTGAGTATCTTGAGAAAAAGGGTTTGGGTAATTAAAAATATTAAACAATCCTAAAGATTGTAATTCACTTATAATTAATGAAAGAGTCTTCTCTGAAGAATTATTTGCACTATCCCATGCTTTTACGGTGAATTTAATTGTTGATTCATTTGTTGTCACTTGATACGGGATTGTCCCAGTAGTAATGCTATTTAAATCATAAATAAAATCATTTGTAATATTTTTACTATTTTGACTATGAAATTCAGTTAACATTATTTCATGACCGATCTCATTTGTTAAATTAATTCCCATAGCATCTGTAAGTCTAATAATGATCGGATTTTCTTTGTCTATATGATCTCCTATAGAAATGATACGCCCATCATGCGCCTCAAACGATATAATAGGACCTTGAGTATCGGATGTAGCATTTCCACCCCTTAATGGAATATCGCTTTTATTGCCTAATGCTTCATTATGACCATTATTCTCATATATATATATATTCATTTCCGCATTTTCATTGGAATATGAAATATCAAGTGGAATGCGAAAATTTCCATTTAATTGGTTTCCAGAAAAAGAAAATTGTCCTCTGAATAAAAGTGGGCCAGGGAGCGAATACGACACTGATTGAGTGGTTGATGCAATATTGTATTCTCGCGTTACGATTCTTTTCGCATCCCGCAATGCCACAATACCGGTACCAGATTCATCAATAACAGATTGGAGTCCATTGAAAGAACCTAATGCAAGTGTTTCGATAGTATCTGGTGAAATTGATGATATAGTTAATGTATCTGAAGGGATTGGAAGTTTCATTACCGGATCACCAAATAATGTGAAATATTCTCCTTCACCGTATCCGGTTTTAATATTTCTAAGAATGGAACCAATTGGCAATGTTGTTACATTTCCTTCCGGAAAAATTGTAGAAAAAAGATCTTCAGAATAATTAGCATTCCCAGATACAGTAATCTTTCGAGTAGTACTTATGACTGCCGCCGCCGCATTCATGGGCGCTCTTACGAGTTCTTCCGAAAAGGATTCGATATCTAAATCATCAAAATGTCCAAAGGAGCATGTCCCGACAATCCACAAAGGATATTTGTCTCCTGTATTCATTAATTGAATATCGCCCCTATCTAAATAGAGAAGTCGTTCTTGTGCTAATTGAGTGGATGATCCATGCCCAATATAATTAATAATTGCAGTTCCTTCATTCAATGCATTTATAACAGCTTGAGTCGCTTCTGGTTTTACAACTCCATAGACAGATGCATCGCTTTCTTCAGGAAATTCTAACATATATAACTTATTGATTTCAATTGTGGGCGGAATCAATGAAGCTAAATCTTCAGAATTATTTGTATGACTTTTTCCTGTCCCAATTTCCCAAGTTTCTTTTTCTGGGCGAGCTCCATCATCCGCAATTAATGTAACTCGTTGACGCCATGGTCCTAATTCAGGAGAAGATTCTGCATCAATTATTTTATCAATATAATCTTCAAATTCATTTTTATTTCGTGCTGGAAACCTCCCTAGTGCTATTTCGGGGACAGAGCCATATAATGTTGCAAGTCGATCATCTGTGGCCCACGAAAACGAAGTTCCAACTTCAATCGTTGGAATAATATTTCCAGATTCTCCAGAAATATTTCTATAATCATAATCTGCATCTCCAATTAAAAATACTGAATATGGGGCGGGGCTTTCCCACTGTTCTTGTGACCATTGAATAAATGCTCTAATAGCCATTGGATCTTTATTTCCTGCAGAAAATTCGGTATATATATCTTCAATACTCGCATAAAGTGCTGGATCTCTAAGTTCTAATAAAGGGGTTGCACTTTCCCTGAAAGATTCCGGGCCGATAATGACATGATCGACAGATACATTATTTGTTCGCAACACATTAAAATCCATAGAACCTTCATTTATTATTGTTGATATTTCGTTTAACTCACCAGATTGAAATACAACAAAATGATTAGGAGATGCGAATAATGTTTGAGTATCAAATGTTGTTAACTCTGATCCTTCATTCAAAATCATATATTTGGGGGCAAGAACATTTGAAACATCCCAAACCTGTGTAGAGCTAGTTGGGACTTCATCGAGTGCAAATCTCACTTTCGTTCCAAGAATTGGGGAATAAAAATCATAAGAATCATTTACTGTTAAATGGCGCCCATATTGTAGATTAATGTAATCAAAATAGGGTTGAGAATTACTATTATTAGATGAATTAACCGCATAAAAGAGATTTGAGCCATCTGATAACTCAGATCCAGATAGAATAAAGTTCGCTGATTGAGAACCGATAGAAGACCAAGAAGCGTAGCCTCGATGACTTCCAAAGTCAACCGTTTCGTAGTAACAATAAATTCTATGATTTGTATTATGATAGGGTGTTGGAGTCAATTCACCCCCTAAAAATCCCATTGAAACAGATGCATCGATTGTAGACTCTGGTGATGGCATATTTAAATTTAATGAATATGTGCCATTGTGAGATATTGGGCTTGAAGCCCAGCCCAATCCCGAATGAGACGGGTTTATCATATCAATTTCTTGATGTACATAACTTAATCCATAATTGATAGACAGAGTAATATTGTCTGGGATGGTGCCTTCAGATACTCTTTGTCCACGCAGAGAATTGTCATGAGGAATGAGTAAATAATATGTATTGTCTGTAAAATATAAATTTTGATTAAAAACGACCGACCCGCCGGACACATTGTAACCACTGGGACCATTTCCATAAAAAAGTATTTCATCTTCAGAATCGAATGAACCATCATTTTCTCCAGTAATGGAAATACCTATTTCAACCAAATTATCTTGTATAGGTTGGTTTGTAGCTTGCGTTTTTGATCGTCCTAATTCTGGTCCCGTATATAGCATGATAGAGCGTGGGTCTATTGAAGATATTTGACTATATACTGATGAAAGAGTACTGTATGACAATTTTGACATTCCATCATTTTCAATTTTGAACGATAGCCATGTGCCAGCTGGATAAGAACTGGATTTCATTCTTTTCCTAGCTTTAGGCTTTATCCAGTTTTTGGCAATGTCCCAATTCATTATTTGTGAAGATAATAAGCGAAATTGATTTTGAGTTGGTGGGATATATTCATTTTGAACATGGTCGAAATCAAATTGAATACGAATCTTTTTAAAATATTGATTATTTCCTTTCATAGGTGAAACAACAAAGGTAGCAGTTTCTAATGATTGTAGAGTCTGCTTCTGAGCCCAAAATTCTGGTATACTTTCAAGAGAAGAACAGTCAAATGGACAATCCGTCGGTTCCAAATATTGGACGGACACATGTGGGTAAAAGTCATTTGGAAGGCCAATTAAATAGGACTGGTTTTTTAAATCATCCACTGATCGTGCCTGTGTAATGACATCAAATGAAAATCGTTCAGAATCATTTTGATGAATATTTTGGGTCCTTTTTGCAAGTGCCAATTGAAAAAGGGCTACTATAACTAGAAAATATTTCATTTTTTCTTTAATCAAAATTTATACCAACTATTCATCACTTCGCATTGAAAACTCTCGTTATGATTCTGTAACTTCCATGTCTAATTCCAAACGATTAATACACGTTTGGGTTCCACATAATAAATTGAGAGCAAAAGGTAGAAATACATGTTTGATTTACAGATGATAAAAGAAGTTTACAGCACTTTTGGGGAAAAGGTAGAAAATGCTCGGACATTTCTAGGACGCCCACTCACTTATACAGAAAAAATTCTATTTGCACACTTAGTCGAACCCTTTTCAGAAAAACCGCAACGATTTGAAACATACGCATATTTTAATCCAGATAGAGTAGCTATGCAAGATGCTACAGCTCAGATGGCTTTATTACAATTCATGTCAGCAGGAAAGCTAAAAACAGCTGTCCCCTCCACGGTTCATTGTGATCATTTAATTCAAGCTGAAGTAGGTGCATTAACTGATTTAGCTCAGGCAGAAAAAGTCAATGGGGAAGTGTATGATTTTCTTCATTCTGTCAGTCAAAAGTATGGAATTGGCTTTTGGAAGCCCGGGGCAGGAATTATTCATCAAGTTATATTAGAGAATTATGCATTTCCCGGAGGAATGATGGTT
Organism: uncultured bacterium; assembly: GCA_964525185.1. Taxonomy (GTDB): domain Bacteria; phylum Fidelibacterota; class Marinisomatia; order Marinisomatales; family UBA1611; genus JABHGY01. Next base: position 13,990 of record CAZGFQ010000011.1, on the reverse strand, counting down.
GGGACCGATTCTCATACTGTGAATGCAGGTGGACTTGGTATGGTTGCCATTGGTGTTGGTGGTGCAGATGCTGTCGATGTCATGGCTGGAATGCCTTGGGAATTGAGATGGCCAGGTGTCACAGGTGTTAAATTGACGGGAGAATTGTCAGGTTGGACTTCCGCTAAAGATGTCATTTTAAAGTTAGCTGGTATTATGACTGTAAAAGGTGGTACAGGAAAAATTGTAGAATATTTCGGTCCTGGGACAAAATCGATTAGCTGTACAGGTAAAGCTACAATTACAAATATGGGAGCAGAAATTGGAGCAACAACTTCAGTTTTTCCTTATGATGAAAAAATGTCAACCTATTTAAGACAAACTGAAAGGGTAGAAGTTGCAGAATTAGCCGATGAAATAAGCCATCATCTGAGAGCAGATGATAAAGTTGCAGCAAACCCTGAAGATTATTATGACGAAATTATTGAAATCAATTTATCTGAATTGGAACCCCATATTGTTGGTCCATTTACACCCGATTTGACGCATCCCATTTCTCAAATGAAAAAAGATGTCGTCGAACAAGACTATGAAGATGAGTTGAGTGTAGCCTTAATTGGTAGTTGCACAAATTCATCTTATGAAGATATTGAACGAGCAGCTCATGTTGCAAAACAAGCATTATCGAAAGGGTTAAGAGCAAAATCATCTTTTATGATTTCTCCTGGCTCTGAACAAATTCGAGCTACGATTGAGAGGGATGGTCAATTAGCTATTCTAGAAGAATTAGGAGGAACTGTATTAGCAAATGCGTGTGGCCCATGTATTGGCCAATGGAAACGTCACGGCATGGAGGATGGAAAGAAAAATTCTATTATTACCTCTTTCAATCGAAATTTTGCTAAAAGAGCAGATGGGAATCCTGGCACATATGCTTTCATTGGAAGTCCGGAAATTGTAACAGCATTAGCGATTGCTGGATCCATGAGTTTTAACCCCGAGACAGATTCATTAACAAATGAAAATGGTGATAAGGTAATGCTAAATCCACCCGTTGGTGATGAATTGCCAAAGAATGGATTCGATCCGGGTGAATCTGGATTTGTGGCACCACCAGAATCTGGTGACGGTGTTCAAGTTATTGTAAATCCAGATAGTGAGCGGCTACAGCTCTTGACGCCATTTAATAAATGGGATGGGAATGATTTTTATGAATTACCCATTTTAGTTAAAGCAAAAGGGAAATGTACAACTGATCATATTTCTCCTGCAGGTCCTTGGTTAAGATTTAGAGGCCATTTGGATAATATTTCAGGAAATATGTATAGTGGAGCCGTCAATAGTTATACAGATGAAGTTGGACACGGTACTAATATTCTTAATGGAGAAACTGGACAATCCTTTAATCAAATTGCAAGATATTATAAATTAAAACAAACAGGTTGGGTTGTTGTTGGCGATGAAAATTATGGAGAAGGGTCTAGCCGAGAGCATGCGGCTATGGAGCCTAGACATTTAGGATGTAAGGCGGTTATTACTCGGAGTTTTGCTCGTATTGCTGAAACAAACCTAAAGAAGCAAGGGATTCTTCCTCTTACATTTGATGATGATACTACCTACAATTTAATTCAAGAAATGGACCGTATAGATATTGTAGGTTTAGATACATTATCCGCTGGAAGTAAACATGAAATTCGAATAATTCATGCAGATGGTTCTACCGATTCAGGAACCGTATCACATTCATTATCTGATATACAAATTGAATGGTTTAAAGCAGGTTCAGCACTTAATAATATTGGATTGAAACATTGAAAAAAGTATTAATAACAGACCCCATAACTAGTTCTGGTCTATCTATTCTTCAAGATAGTGGTTTAGATGTTTTAGATTATTCTAAATCTCCACAAGAAGAATGGGAAAAAGTATTACCAGATATACATGGTTGGATCATTCGAAGTGGCACCAGACCAGATGAAAAATTGATGGCCTTGGCCCCAAAACTCGAAGTGATTGGCAGAGCAGGTGTTGGCGTGGATAACATCGATATTCCTTATGCTACTCGTCATGGGATTGTTGTTATGAATACACCCGATGTAAATACTATTTCTGCAGCAGAACATACAATTGGAATGATTTTAGCTGTATCCCGGAATATTTCTCAGGGGCATCTTGGTTTGAGTCAGGGGCAATGGAACCGGCATGCACTAATTGGAACCGAACTTAAAGGAAAAACATTGGGTGTGGTAGGTTGTGGAAAAATTGGCCGTGAAGTTATGACTCGTGTCCAGGCTTTTGGAATGAATATATTAGGCTATGATCCATATTTTAATCAAGATCATTTTAATCCTGATCAAGTAAAAATGGTTGATCTAGACATCCTAACTAAAGAATCAGATTTCATTACGTTACACGTACCCCTTGTTGAAGGAACAAAAAACCTTTTTAACCTCGATCGGTTTCAGTTGATGAAATCAACTTCCCGAATCGTTAACGTGGCCCGTGGTGGTATTATAAATGAATCTGATTTAGCTCAAGCATTAAAAGATGGTATTATTGCTGGAGCAGCAATTGACGTTTTTGAAAATGAACCTATCGGTCCTGCCCATCCATTGGTTCATTTGGATAATTGTGTTATTACACCACATTTAGGTGCATCTACAGAAGAAGCAAAGGAAGGTGTATCGGGTGCTGTATGTAGGCAAGTGAGAGATTATTTAACGACCGGGTCCATGGCAAATGCTTTAAATACGCCTATGTCCAATATGACTAAAATGAAGGAAATACTCCCTTTTTTAAATCTGGCTGAACTATTAGGAAATATCCAATCTCAACTTGGAAACGAATCAATAGACAAAGTTGTCCTAGAGTGTCATGGTGATATGGATGATATTAAACCATTATCTTTAGCATTTTTGAAAGGATTGTTGGAAAGAAGGATTTCAGGTAGGCTCAATTACATCAATATTGAAGCTCGCGCCAATGATTTTGGAATTGATTCAGAAGTCATTTATCAAACGGGGAAAACTGATTTTTCTAATTTGATTGTGACAAAAGTAATGTCGAATGGAGTTGTAACACGAATAGATGGATCTATTTTTGGCGATATGAAACCAAGAATTGTAAATATTTTTGGCCATGAAATTGATATTATACCGAAAGAAACAATGCTTTTGGTTAAAAATAAAGATATTCCGGGTGTAATAGGAAAAGTAGGAACTCTATTGAGTAATCATAATATTAATATTGGTGCCTACGTTTTGAGTGACACAGGTGAAGACAAAGCATTTGGTGTTATTCGCGTTAATACATCCATATCTCAGACTATAATTCAAGAGCTGGAATCATTGGATGAAATTGAAATGGTGCAACAGGTGGTATGCCGTTTCCCCAATGAAGGTTTGTAAAACAGGTAAATGATTTCATTTGTTTATTCAAATTCAGATGTTATAGCTTTACACAATTAATTAAGCATTTTATAGAAGAGGAAAGTCCATGTCAAAATTATGGGATGATTTAAAAGAGAATATGAAAGAATGGGGAAGCTCAGCTGTTGAAAAAGCAGAAGAAATGAGTAAAGTTGCCGTCGCAAAGACTGAAGAGTTAACCCGTGTATCGAAAATAAAATTGGATATTCATCAATTGGGAAAAGAAATGGATAAACAAACCGAATTATTGGGGCAACATGTTTATGATCAAGCAAAAGAAGATAATATCGTAAACTTCACAGGGAATGCAGACTTTTTTAATTATGTGGATAAAATTGATGAACTAAAAGAAAAGATTCTCGAGAAAAAAGTGGAATTAGATTCAGTCCCTGATGTGGATGAACCGGTTGAAACGAGTTCTGATGATTCAGTATTAGATGATAGTATTGAAGAACTGGAAGAAAATTCACCTGATGAAGAAACAATTTCTGAAGAAAACGATGAAGATAAACCGGTTGAAAGTACTGACTAATTCTTTGTAAAATCAGGAATCCGAGGATTATAAATAATCTTAAATGAAACAAATTTTTCCGACCAGCCGGTATATTATCCATAGAGAGACAGAGAAAGGTGTAAGTCAAGTGCATTTCTCCCGAGTCCAGTTTTTTGCTATTTTGTCGACAGCAATTGTGTTGTTGGGTGCCGTCTTATTTTTTAGTGCAGATAGTTTAAGTAAATTGTTGTATCAAAAAAGATTGGCTGAATTCAAGCAGAATTACCACAGTGTATCCCAAAATTTAGATGCATTAAAAACCCGATTAGACTTTTTAGATAGCCAAATTCTAGCTTTAGAAGAAAAAGATCAAGCTGTTAGAACTTATGCAGGAATGCCGGATATTGACAAAGAAGTTAGGCAATTAGGTATTGGTGGTATCATGTCGGAAACTTCGTTATCCATGGATAACCTTGCTCCAGCCGTGAATAAAGAATTAACCGCACTCGAATTTGATATTGACAAATTATCTCGAAAAGTAAATCTTGAATTAATGAGTTATGAAAATATTTATGATCAAGTAAAAACGGATGTTGATCGTATTCGAGCTATTCCATCCATTCGACCCATTGAAGGTGGCTATTTAAATTCTTCTTACGGGTATAGAACAGATCCAATTGATCATAAAAAGCGATTCCACCAAGGACAAGATATTACTGTTCGGACCGGTACTCCCATTCATGCTCCTGCGGATGGTAAAGTAAAAAGAGCTTATTATGTCGGGGGATTTGGGAATCATATAAAAGTGGATCACGGATATGGATACACAACAATTTATGCCCATTTGTCAAAATTAAAAGTTCGAACTGGGCAAAAAGTTAAACGGGGTGATATTATAGGTTATACAGGAAATACGGGACGCTCAACGGCACCGCATTTACATTATGAAGTTCATTATTACGGTTCTCCCCAAAACCCGTTGGACTATTTCTTTACTGACGCATCTAAATAAAATTAGGGACACATCCCTATTATGAATCCATCGTATTTTATAGAAACTTACGGCTGCCAGATGAATGTAGCCGACTCAGAACTTGTTGAAGGTTTGCTGCAAAAACAAGGATATTCCCAATCCAATTCATTGGAAACGGCTGATGTTATTTTTGTAAATACATGTTCTGTTAGGGAACATGCAGAAGAAAAAGTGCATTCTCAATTGGGTAGATATGATTTAATTAAGCAAAAAAGACCCGATGTTTTAATTGGCGTTTTGGGGTGTATGGCTCAGAGTCTAAAGCATGATATTCTTGAGAATAAACCATACGTGGATATTGTTTTAGGCCCCGACTCCTACAGGCGATTACCAGAATTGCTCACCCGTAAACATACCATCGCAAAAAGCCAAGTAGATACAACTTTATCTAAATTTGAAGTGTATGATGATTTATTCCCTAGCCGTAAAGATGGAATAAATGCTTGGATTTCCATTATGCGTGGATGTGACAAATTTTGCACATTTTGTATTGTACCTTTCACCCGTGGAAGAGAAAGAAGTAGAAGTATTGATGGTATAGTTTCAGAAGTTAAACAAGCTGTAGCGGAAGGATTTGTAGAAATCACGTTATTGGGACAGAATGTTAATTCCTATAAGCATGAAGGAAAAGAGTTTCAAGATTTATTGGAATCTGTTGCCCAAATTGAAGGTGTAAAAAGAATTCGGTATACGTCACCTCACCCTCAAGATATTACAGAACCATTACTTGATGTTATGGCCGCCTACCTTAATATTTGTAATTATATCCATTTACCTCTTCAAGCAGGAGCCGACTCCATCTTGAAAAGAATGAATCGAACATATACGAAAGAACAATTTATACAATTGGCTGACAGAATAAGACATAAACTTCCCAATGTTGCAATTAGCACGGATATAATTGTAGGATTCCCCGGGGAAACAGCAAGCGATTTTGCAGAAACAATTGATGTTATGAATCAAGTAAAATTTGATTCAGCTTTTAATTTTAAATATTCACCTAGACGTGGGACAAAAGCTGCGGAATATGAAGATCGAGTTCCTGAAGATGAAAAACAAGCTCGATTGGTTGAAGTGATAGAACTTCAAAAGGAACATACATTAGAAAGAAATAAATCATTTGTTGGACGCGTTGAATCTGTTCTTGTAGAAAAAGAAAGTAAACGATCAAAAGATCAATGGGTTGGGCGCATTGATGCAAATAAATGGGTTATATTTGATAAGGGAAATGCGCAAATAAAAGACATTGTTTCAGTAGAAATAATTGAAGCAAAGGGTGTATCCCTTCATGGTAAACTTATTAATAAAGCGGAGGCTGCTTAATGAAACTTGTAAAAATATTTGGTGGAATATTAACTGTTCTAATACTAGTATATTTTCTTACACAAAATGCTGGAGAGCAATCTCAAGTTTATGTGAATCTCATTTTTCAAGAATATGAAAGTGCGCCTGTATCTATGATTATGCTTGGTGCTTTGACTGTTGGTGTTTTAATTGGTTTTCTAGCAGCAGTTGTTTCCATTTTAAGTGCTAAAAATGATATTCGTGCTCTTCAGAATAAAAATCGAATTTTAACGGATGAATTAAATGATTTACGCAATGTAGCAATTGATGAAGGCATCTATGACATCGAGGATGGAGATTAATCAGTTTGAATATTTGGGTTACATTAATCATCCTTGGGTTAGCCGCTCTTGGAATTCTGTTTATTTATTTAAGGTTTAAGTCTGATCCTACACCCAAAATAGAATATTTATATACGGAAGCATTAAATGCTATGGTCCGGTCTGATCGAAATCATGCATTAAAATTATTACGGGATGTTGTGAAGCAAGATTCTGATCATGTTACAGCCTATTTGCAAATGGGAAATATTTTAAGAGAAGAACACCCGGAACAAGCAGTAAAAATTCATCAATCTTTAACGGTTCGACCCCATTTAGATAAACCGTTACGAATCGAAATACATCAAGCCCTTGCAATGGACTATAATGAATTAGGACTTCTTTCCAGAGCGAAAAAAGAAGGGGAACAAATTCTTCAATTAGATAAGAAAAATAATTGGGCTGTACATTTTCTTCTTGAAATGGCTGAAAAAGATCGTGATTGGAAAACAGCCACTCAATGGACTAAAGTTATTCAAAAACAATCGAAAGAGAAAAACCCATTACAAGTTGCTCAGTATAAAGTATATGAAGGATTAGAAAAGATTGAATCTGGTGATACAAAAGGGGCTAAATCTTTATTTCAAAAGGCAATAAAAGATGCTCCGGATTTTGGTTTACCGCACTATTATTTAGGGAATATATTTTCAGATACTCGAGATTTAGTAAAAGCAATTGAAAGTTGGGAAAAATTTGCACATTTAAATCCTGATGAAAGTGTAAAAGTGTTTTCTAAAATAGAATCTGCATTATTTGACTTAGGGCGGTACAGTGAAGTTGAAAATTTTTATCGACGTATATTAGATGAAAATTCAAGTAATATTGAGGCTGTCGCAAAATTAGCTAATGTTTTAGAAGAAAAAGGTGAACATCAGTCAGCGATTTCATTGATTGAGCAATCCATAGATGCTTCTAGTCCAAGTATCCATGGTTTATTAATGAAATTAAAATTATCCTTACACGGTGCAACCCCTGTAGAACTTTCACATCAAATAGATCATATTATTGAACAAGTAACGGATCATTAATTTGTATGATTAAAAAAGTCATATGGATAGCTATTGTTGTGACTTTCATTAAAGCGCAGAATATTGATATGTATCTCTCTTTGATTCATGAAGGGCAAATTGTTGCTGTCAAAGAGCAGGTACCAGAACTCATGTCTAAATATCCTAACGATCCAGATGTTTGGTATCTAAAAGCTTTAATTACAACAAATGGAGATGAAGCACTTAAACAATATCAATTATTGTTGGAAAAATTTCCTGAATCAAAATTTGCGCATGAAGCAGCAATGAAAGTTGGTGAATATTATTTTGCTCGTGGATTGTATTCTCAATCAGCTAAACATTTTAAAGTGATTCCCTTAAAATACCATCAATCTCACAATGTTCAACGAGCAGTAGATTTACTTGTAAACAGTTTTGATGCAACGGGGGAAAGTGATTCGGCTCGTTATTGGATTTCGTATATAAAAAGTATTCACCCGAACTTATCAGTCAATAAATATGAATTTGATTTAAACCAAAAAAAGAAACCTATCCCCAAAAAACTTCATAAAAAGGAAGTTGTTAAAAAGCCATACACGGTGCAAATAGGAGCTTTCGGAAATATAAATAATGCAGAACGATTAAAATTACAAGCCAGTCAAATTGGGTATAATGTTGAAATTCATACTGTAGAATCCAATGGGAAAAAACTAAATGCTGTTCGTATTGTTCGGTATAGGAGCAAAAAACAAGCAAAAAAAGTGGGAGAAGAAATTAAAAGAAAACTCGGAATGAATTACCGAGTATTGTATCGTCCTTAAAATTTGGGAATGAGTGTGAGGCTGGTGCCCACCTCGGCCTTCAAAGCCGCTGTCCCGGTGATGAATCGGGAGCTGGGTTCGATTCCCAGGCGTTCCCGCCATTTAGCAAAGCCTTAGTTTCGGACAAGAAATTAAGGCTTTGTCTTTTTATTGAAGCAAAAGTGACGGTTTAGTGATTATTTCAAAAAACGTATAAATAACAGAAAATCTGCTAATACACTGCTACCAAAGTGCTACCTTTAATGATCCAATTCCTTCAAATGTTTTTTTCCATGTTCATCAAAATATATTTCAATGAATGCATCAATTCGGTTTAAACCTATTTGAACGTGTTGAATATCGACCGTTTGCTTACACTTCATAGCTGACACTAATATTTGATGTAATGAAGTAGCAAGTGATGCATAGGAATCAAATTCTTTACCGGACTTAATTTTAATACGTTGTGTCAAAAAATAACTTGAAACAATATTTTGAATATTATTCGCATGTGTTTCTTTTGTCATAATCCATCGTGTGGCTTGGTTTAAGGATTGAGCATCACTTTTATTGTTTAAAGAAGCAATCTGATTCATCGCTTTTTGAATAGTAGCAAAATCTTCCCGTAATTGTACAATCCGAGCCGCATCATCATAGATTCCGCATGGTACCTGGCAATGTGCATAGATTAAACTTTGGGCTAAGATGAATAATGTAACTCCAAAGGTAAGTTGTTTTTTCATTAATATCCTCTCTTTCTAAAATGATTAATTAGGCTAATTTAATAAAGGTTAATCTCATACGACTACCATTTCTGATACCATGTTACCAATGGTCAGTGATGATGTTAATCCCGGTGAATCAATACCAATTAAATTAATCCAACCAGGAGTGGCATTGGCAATCTCATGTTGGATGTAAAAATCATGGAAATGGATATGGTGAGTTTTAATCTTAGGTCGTATCCCAGAAAAGTCTGGTGTTAAATCATTTATATCTAAATCGGGTAAATAAGATTTTCCCTCTGTAAAAAATTGAGATTTATATGTTTCATCAACGTGGAATTGCATTTCGTTTCGTTTAATCCAATGGGCACTAGGGCCTAATTTTGAATTTCCTAATGCATCAAAACTTAAATGAATCCCAAGGGAGTCGTGACTCGTGTCAGGAAGCGGGTAAACAAGATGGGTGAATTGGTTACGCCATTTTGATGATAATTTAAAATATTCCCCTTTAGAAAATTGAAGTTTTGGAAGTGTGCCAGTTGGGATATGTGGCAAGAAATGAGCAATAATGTCACTAGATAGTCCACCTGCATTAATCACCCAATCCGTCGTTACTGTGTCTAATTCACCTTTCGAATTTTGTACCCGAATTTCAAAACCGTCATTGTGTTGTTTCGCTTCAGTTACTTCATAGTTAAATAAATAATCATGACCACCATTTTCAGATTCATCTTTTAAAGATTGCATTAAACCGTGGGAATCAATAATGCCTGTACATCCAACAAAAAGGGCGGAATCCGCTGATACATGTGGTTCAATTTCTTTAATCTGTGATTTTGAAATCATCTTTAAATCTGGAACGCCATTAGAAATAGCATTTTGATAAAGAGAGTTTAATTGTGCTTCTTGGCCTTTTTGAGCAATAACTAATTTCCCGCATTTGGAAAACCAAATATTATTGGATTCGCAAAAGGTGTATAATTGATCTCGACCTTGTGTGCATAAGTGTGCTTTTAGACTCTCTTTCGGGTAATAAATGCCAGAATGAATAACTTCACTATTCCGACTAGATGTCCCTTGACCAATGCGATCTTCTTTTTCAATAATGAGTACAGAATCAATCCCTTTATCTTTTAATGATTTTGCTATCGCCAGGCCGATGACTCCTGCACCAATAATAACGATGGAATAATCATGTTTCATAATTTAGGATGATTTAATTGGTTTTAAAAAACCTCGGTTTATTTGGACCGATACAGAATGTTGAATGGCATCTACTCTTACAACAAGGCGATCATCCTTATCGACGCGAACCACTTCTCCTTCGATTCCTTTCATAGGACCTTCCTGAACTTCTACTTTATCCCCGACTATGAAAAAATCGATGGGTGTAGGATTATAACCACCTTCAATCATAAGCCTAAGCGCTTTAATCGTTTCTGGATGAACAATAGCAATGTCACCACCAAATTTGATTAATTTTACAACCCCGGGTGTTTGTAATACAAATAGCCCATTTTTAGGCTTACATCTGACAAACATATATGATTTAAATAGGGGCAAATCGACCCATTTTTTTCGATCGCTCCATTTGCGTCTTTCTCGAACGATGGGTAAATAAGTTTCAAATCCTTTTTCATCTAAGGCAGCAGCTGTGGTTTTTTCATGCCTCGGCTTTGTGTATATAGCAATCCAATGTTTCATAATGGCTTTATTTAATTGATAAAATTTAAGTATGAACATCCACGGGAATAGATATTTATTTATTGAAGATAAATCGGTCTGAAATGTTGATAATAAAAGGTTAAAAAGTTTATAATTATTTGGCATTTTGTTGATAAAGCCATTAGATTAATTCTACCGTGCAGTCTACTCAAATAAGAAAATTTATACTAGATAACCTTTCAGAGCATCAGAAAGACATCGTAAGAACATCCATCCGGAAATTTGGAATTTCTCGGCAAGGCATATTGCGCCACATAAATTCCCTTATTCTTGATGGGAAAATTGCTGTTCATGGTAAAACAAAAGATCGGTATTATGAAATTATTCCATCCATTGATTTCTCTAAATTGATACCCATTTCAGATAGCATAAATGAAAATAATATTGGTGTAAAATATATTTTTCCTTATTTAAATCCATTGCCAAAAAATGTATCTACCATTTGCGAATACGGCTTTTCAAATGCATTTAATAATATATTATCCCATTCAAATGCACATCATGCTACAATTGGATTTAAACAAACATCCCAATTAATTCAAATAACAGTTCAAGATGATGGCATTGGCTGTTTTGAAAATATTAAAGATGTATATGGATTATCGTCCTATTGGCAGGCTGCCTTCGACTTAGTAAAAGGGAAAACAACCGTTGCCCCTGACCAATATTTAGGAGAAAGTCTATTCTTTATTCTCCGGTTATTTGATGTATGTAAAATTCAAGCCAACGGCCTTTGCCTTACTAGAAAAGAAGGGCAAAAAGAATGGGCTCTTACTGAATGTGATGAAGCTCCAGGGACAAAAATAATATTATATATAAGTTCAAATTCAAAAAAAGAATTTTATTCAGAGTTGGATGAATATTCTGTAGATAGCGATTCTCATGGATTTAATCGAACGGTGATTCCCATTTCATTATTATTAAAAAATGGTGAAAAATTAATGTCTCGTACACAAGCACATCATGTATTACGCGGCCTAAATCTCTTTAGAGAAGTGTGTATAGACTTTCAATCTATTGAATTTGTGAGTCCAACATTTATTGATGAAATATTTAGAGTATACGATTTGGCCAATAAACGTGTTCATTTCACGTGGATCAATGCTATCCCAGCGGTTGAAAAAATGATTTGGCGAACCGTAAATAGGGAGAAAAACGGACAGTAAATTTTCCATTATTTTGGGGAATTAGAGATGAAAAACCTTATCAGTCCATGTGACTGACGGGGCGGAGCTTTGTCTGATGGTAAAGATAAAAGTACTAAGATGAAAGATCAAAGAAGCCACTTAATTGACTGATTTAAACGACAGAACATTTAAATTTTCTGTGGATTCGATTCAATTGTTAAATACATTAGAAAAAACAAGAATTTCAAACGTGATTATTACTCAATTAGCCAAATCAGCCACAAGTGTGGGTGCAAATTATGAAGAATCCCAAGCCACTCATTCCAAAAAAGAATTCTACCACAAAATTGGAATAAGTCTTAGAGAAATTAGAGAGAGTCATTATTGGTTGAGAATTATTAAATCTCAAAATTGGGTAAAAAATTATAAAGAATTAGAAATTTTAATAAATGAAGCAAACGAGCTTAAGCTAATTTTTGGTAAAATATTTTCTGGTCGAAAAAAAGAGAATATATGATTAGTAGCTCTTTTATCTTGATGTCTTTAGCTCTTTTATTTTTGATCTTTATCTCATTTATCTTGGTACCTTTTATTCTTAATTCTTTTATCTTTCCATCTTTGATCTTTCCATCTTTGATCTTACCATCTTTCATCTCACCATCTTTTAATCTAATCAAGATTTGATCGATTTTCATAATCATGTATTACCAGCAGTAGATGATGGTTCAAAATCCTTAGAAATGTCACTTAGTATGCTTCGAACCGCATCTGAGCAAGGAATAACAGATGTTGTTAATACCGTCCATTTTCAGCATCCAAAAGTTGAAATGGAAGATATTTCGATTGAACGCATCCTTGAAGAAACAAAACGACTACAACAAGCACTAGATAACGCATCCATTCCTGTCAAAATCCATATGGGATCTGAAGTTTTTTATTTACCAAATCTCGTACAACTTTCCGATCACAATCTGGCTACCATGGGGAATGGCAAATACATGTTAATCGAATTTCAGCCTCACCAAATTCCTGAAGGTTCACAGCAAGAATTATTTAATTTGAAAATGGCAGGTGTTACACCCATTATTGCTCATCCAGAACGGTATAAACCGGTTCAAGAAAATATAGATATTGTTCGCCAATGGTTGAGAGCGGGGTGTTTGATTCAATTAGATGCAGGCAGTGTGTTAGGTTTGTTAGGTCCTGATGCAGAAAAATCGTCTCATGAAATTTTACAAAAACATTTATGCCAATTAATGGGGTCTGATGCGCACAATAATCGAAAGCGTAATTTCTGTTTATTTGATGCGATTGAATATTCTAAAACAATTGTCGATGAATCCTTTTTGGATGGTTTACTTAATAATGGGAAAAAAGTAATAAATGGTGAAGAAATTACCATTGAATTTGATGAAATGACCTATAGTTCACATAAGTCAATTTGGAAAAAAATAGGTTCTAGATTAGGTTTGGGATGATATTGGACACAATTTCCATTATCGGTAACTTTCCCGGCTCTTTTATTTGGAACATGAAAAAGAGATAAATATGAATAAAACAATTTTAATAATGATAATCTTATTTAGTGTCCTGTTAGGACAGGGGCAAAGTGACGTATCATTAGAAACAAAAACATATCAAGTTTCTCGTGAACGATTTATTACAAATGATAATGGAAATATTCTCATGTTTGTAAATGTTTGGGGACATGTTAACAGTCCTGGAAGACACACTGTATATGATGGAATTGATATGGCAACACTTCTTTCAATAGTTGGAGGTCCAAAAACAGGTGCTAATTTGAAAAAAGTGCGTATTTTTAGAGAAGTGCCAGACACAAATGGGGAAAAAACATATACATTAAATTTAGATTCCTTTTTTAAAACAGGGGATCGATCATCATTTATCCAAATAAAACCAAATGACACAATTCTTATTTCGCAAAAGTGGTCAAATACGCTTTTAACTCAAATAGGCACATTAAATACATTCATGGGTCTATTTAACCTTTATCTTCAACTGGAAAG
>CAZGFQ010000010.1:0-66477 GCA_964525185.1 uncultured bacterium | reverse complement strand
ACCAAATCTAACGTAGAAACAGAGTCTGATGTTGATTGAATTTCTGCTAACATATATGTAGCGGGAGCCCCCACCGTTACGGGCCATGAAATGCTTAATGTAATGAGCTTTTTCTCATATGCCTTATCAATCAATGTGGGCGTTTTAATGGAATCTGAAAACCAGTACCATTCTGAAAAATTAGTTTCAGGAATAAATGGACGATTATTAATAATGCCATGAACAGGAGGCGATTCGCCGGTAATTATAGATGTATGAGCTGGATATGTTTGTGACGGGAACACGGTTTGTACCTGCCCAGAATAGGACCCGATTTCTTTTAGGCGTTTAAAATGCGGAAGATCGCCATCTTTAAATCCATACTTTTCTGGATGAAGAACAATATCACCCCGTAGACCATCAATTGAAACAAGGATGACGCGAGGGTCTGCCCAAGATCCTTTTTTTTCACAACCATGAAAAACCACCATAAATGAAAAAAAGATAAATAAAATGAAACGATGAATGTTATTTTGCAAAAGCTACACCTAAATTTATTCCATGAATTTAAACAGAACTAAAATACTTGCAACAGTTGGACCTTCTTGTGATACAATTGAAAAACTTCAATCATTAAGCGATAAGGGCGTCAGCTGCTTTCGAATTAATATGTCTCACGGAACCCAAGACGATAAACGAGCATACATCCAAACACTTAAAAAAGTAACAACACTTTCGGGAGATCGCCCAACACTATTGGCAGATTTAGCTGGACCCAAAATCCGCGTCAATGCTATTTCTGAAGACATTCAAGTCGTTAGGGGCGAAAATATCATTATTACCAACGAAGATACAGATGCCAAAAAAGTTATTCCTATTTCTGGTGGTTTTCTTTTTGGAACCATCAATACAGGCGCAAAAGTATTAATTAATGATGGACGAATTCAGTTAAATATAATTAATAAAATTTCAGATGGAACCCTTGAGTGTGAAGTTACCATTGGGGGAACAATCCAAAGTAGAAAGGGTGTGAATTTCCCCGGAATTGAATTAGATATTCCATCTTTAACCGAACAAGATAAAAAAGATATTGATCTAGCTCTAGATGAGGGGGTTGATTGGATTGCTTTATCTTTTGTGCGGTCAGCAATTGATGCGGATGTAATTAGGAAATATTTATCAGAAAAAAATGCTGAAACTCCAGTTATGGCTAAAATTGAAAAATGGGAAGCAGTTAAAGATTTAACACATATTATTAAAAAGTTTGATGCAGTCATGGTTGCTCGCGGTGATCTTGGTGTTGAAATACCTTTAGAAAAAGTTCCCGCTATTCAAAAAGATGTGATTCAAAAAGCAAAACACCACGGAAAGCCCGTTATTATTGCAACCCAAATTTTAGAATCTATGGTAGAAAGCCCAGTACCAACGAGAGCTGAAGTTAGTGATATTGCCAACGCTATATTAGATGGCGCAGATGGACTCCTCGTTACGGGCGAAACAGCTGCAGGAAATAATCCTGAAGCTGTAATTGATGTTTTAAAAACAGTGATTGAAGAAACAGAAAACACAATTTCTTTTGAAATTTATGATTATGAACCCAGACAAGAACGCTTTTCAACGGCCCACGCTATTAGTCATGCCGCCTGTAAAGTTTCTAAAGAAGTTTCAGCTAACTGCCTTGTTACAATGACGCATAGCGGTAGCACTGCACGTATGATTTCGCGATATAGACCAGAAGCAAAAATTATTGCCCTAACCCCCAATAAAGATTGTTTCCGCCAACTCAATATTGTGTGGGGCGTGACCCCCGTTCTAATTGATCCATATGATAATGCGGATCAAATCCAAGGTATTGCAACTAAAGTTTTATCCGAAAAAGGCCTTGCTGTGCCTAGCGACCGATTTGTTGTAACGGGTGGTGTTCCAGTTGGAGTTGCAGGCACAACCAACTATTTATCAGTTATTAAAACGTCTTAATAATTAACACACCCAATATCTATGAAACGATTTTCTGTACTATTATTAATTTTATCATCAGCTTTAGCTCAGATACCACCTGGATATTACGATACAGCAGAAGGATTAAATGGCGATGATTTAAGATTGGCGCTTCATAATATAATTGATGACCATAACGTACAGTCTTATTCTTCATTATGGACTCATTTCCAGTCCACGGATAAAAAACCGAATAATAAAGTGTGGGACATGTATTCAGATGTACCTGGCGGAACACCACCCTATGAATACACATTTGGTTCGGACCAATGCGGGAATTATGGCGGGGAAGGAGATTGTTATAATAGAGAACATTCTTGGCCAAAAAGTTGGTTCAATAATACATCTCCCATGAATTCTGATATGTTTCATTTATATCCCACAGATGGATATGTAAATGGAATGCGATCTAATTATCCGTTTGGTGAAGTTTCGAACGCAACATGGACATCCCAAAACGGAAGTAAACGCGGAACAATGAATGCCTACGGATTTAGCGGAACCGTTTTTGAACCCATTGATGAATATAAAGGCGATTTTGCGCGAACCTATTTTTATATGTCCACTCGGTATTATACCGAAGATTCTGGCTGGGATAATAATGATATGGTTGACGGCGCAGATTTAAAAGATTGGGCGGTTGATATGTTACTTGCTTGGCATGAAGCTGATCCTGTGAGTGAAAAAGAAACAGATCGAAATAACGCAGTATACGACATTCAAAATAACCGAAATCCATTTATTGATTATCCCGAATGGGCAGACTGTGTTTGGGGAGAGTGTGGGACCGGAACTGGAAATACCCCACCTGTGGCTAACGCTGGAGCCGACCAAACGGTTATTGTTGGAGCTACTGTTTTTCTAGATGGGTCTGGGAGTTATGATTCTGATGGATTCATCGATCTATATCAATGGGAGCAGTTAAGCGGAGAAAATGTTACACTTTCTACATATAATGGAGAAGTTTGTTCTTTTGAAACATCCGTAACACCCGGAAGCTTTTCTTTTTCATTAACCGTGACCGATAATGAAGGATCTACATCAAGTGACATTATTCATGTTTATTCAGTTGAAACAATTGACGGTGATTTATTTATTAGTGAATACGGCGAAGGATCTGGTGTAAATCGTTATTTAGAGATATTTAATCCCACATCAGAAACGATTGATTTATCACAATATGGATTTCCGAGCGTTGGAAATACCCCAACAACCCCAGGAGAATATGAATATTGGAACAGCTTTCCGAATAATGCAACCATTGCTCCGCTTCAAGTTTATATTATTGCCCACCCCGAAGCAAATTCAACAATTTTATCACAAGCCGATATGACGCATCAATATTTGAGTAATGGGAATGACGGATACGCCCTAGTGAAAGGAAGTGAAACTAATTTTACGATTGTTGATTGGTTGGGCGATTGGAATGGAAATCCAGGAGACGGTTGGAGCGTAGCAGGCGTAACCAACGGTACCTTAGATCATACTTTAATGAGGAAGCCTTCCGTTTCTTCAGGAAACTTAAATTGGGAATCGTCAGCTGGAACAAATACAGAAAACTCAGAATGGATAGTTTACAATCAAGATGTTTGGGATTATTTAGGTGCTCACGAATTTGATAGCGGAACTCAGAACACCGCACCTATCGCCGACGCAGGTGAAGACCAAATTGTTATGGAAAATGAAACGGTATATTTAGACGGGACTGGCTCTTATGATGAAGAATCCAACGTACTAACATATCAATGGAGAGTGCCAAATGGAGCTGAGTTAAATGATAATACATCACCAACGCCAACCTTTATTACCACAACAACAGGGGACACAATTGCGTATTTGTTTTCTCTTATTGTATCAGACGGAGAATTATCATCGGAACCAGATACTGTAATTATTGCCGTAAACCCACAATTAGACATAGAGCAACACACTACTCCAAGCGAGTTCGAATTATTAACTGTTTTCCCAAATCCATTTAATCCTACAACCACAATACAGTTTCATCTAGACAAGGCGGGTGATGTATCCTTAGGTATTTTCAATATTCATGGAAAGTCGGTAGAAACTTTGATTGAAAGAAAACTAGAAGTAGGAAAACACTCCATTCAATGGAGCGCATCTACTCAACCTAGCGGTGTTTATTTTGTTAAAATACAATCAGGTTCAAAAAGTCAGTCACAAAAAATAATTCTTCTTAAATAAAACATTATATCAGTAGCATGTGGATGTTCATTTGGTGATTGATTAGCGTAAAAAACTTCTCTAAATCTTTATTATAATCCCATATTGTTTTCCGATGATGAAGAGTATAGATTTAAGTCAAAACGATCTATACTCATAAGCCATGTTTAGTGATAAAAAATTAAAACAAACGTTATCAACCATTGATGGCAAAGGCTATAAGGCTTATAAGCAGATTAGTGGCGAGCATTTTTTTACAACCCATATATTATATATAGACCACGTTCAGGGTGATCCTTTTGCCCAGCCGTCAAAAGTAAGGCTTCGCGTTAATAAGGAACAGTCTAAATTTCCGAAAGACATCTGGAAAAACAATGTACGAAAAATCGCATTAGAAGATTTCATTGCTCGCGCGATTCGAAATACTATTCAGGATTTTGTTGGGCCTCAAAAAGGGTCTGGGAAAAGCGGACTCATTTATATCGATGCTGGCAGACAAGAAGTTTTAGATAGGACAGCAGTTGTTATTTCAGAAAACTGGATCGAAGCTCGGATTCAAGTTGGCCTGCCTGCCAATGGAAGGAAAATTTTAGGGAGACAAGCGATTGAAATATTTTTCAATGAATTACCACACATTGTTGAAAATGCACTGTATTGGGAAAATATAAATCAAGGCGATTGCCATTCTTTTGTATATTGTGTGGAAAATCAGGAGTCTATCCGCAAACAATTAGGCGATTTAAAAATAACAACTTTTATCGCAAATGGTTCGGTACTACCGAGAAAATCCGGGGTTAGCGATTTGCCGTTATCCGGAGAAGCGGTCGTGCCGTTTCAATCTCCGCAATCACTGGAAGTTACCGTAGAAATCCCAAATCCTTTATCAAATGGGAAGACTCAAATGAAAGGTATGGGAATCCCCAACGGAATCACGCTCATTGTAGGAGGAGGATACCATGGGAAATCCACATTATTAAAATCAATTGAGCGATGTGTTTATCCCCATATTCCTGGCGACGGGCGGGAATATGTTATTACAAGAATAGATGCAGTGAAAATTCGTTCTGAAGAGGGGCGGCGAGTTGAAAAAGTAAACATCACGTCTTTCATTTCCAATTTACCTCAAGGAATTAGCACAGATTCCTTTTGCAGTGGTGACGCAAGTGGAAGCACGAGCCAAGCGGCCAATATAATCGAAGCGTTGGAAGTTGGGGCGGATCTTCTCCTTTTAGATGAAGATACTTCCGCGGCCAATTTTATGGTCCGTGACGCTCGAATGCAAAAATTAGTACACAAAGACAATGAGCCTATTACACCATTTGTAGATCGGGTACGAGAAATATATGACAAGTTCGGTGTTTCTACCATTTTGGTTATGGGCGGTTCTGGGGATTATTTTGAAGCAGCGGATACGATTATAAAAATGCAGGATTATACTCCAAACGATGTTGGGGATTCTGTGACGGAAATTGTTAAAAATCTCCCAACCCAAAGAAAAGCAGAATCACCCAAGGTCTTTACAAAACCCACAAATCGTTCCCCACAAAAGAAAAGTTTTGATGCATCCAGAGGCCGGAGACAGGTTAAAATTGACATTAAATCTCACGACCTTTTGATTTATGGAAAAAACACAATCGATTTACGCTATAGCGATCAATTGGTGGACCCAAGCCAAACAGGAGCAATTGGCTACGCTATTTTTTATGCAACCCAAAAAATAATGAACGACATTTTAACGATTAAGAATGTGGTTGATGAAATAGAAAAGCTATTCAACGAAAATAGCTTAGATTTATTGGATCCATATTATCAAAAGGAAAAGCATCCAGGGAATTTTTCTAGACCACGAAAATATGAAATAGCTGCCGCGATAAATCGTATCCGAACGGGTCAGTTCACCCAGAATCAATAAACCCAATCTAAATTCCGTTCAGTGTCAGCCTGAGCTCGACGAAGACTAATAATATTTCTCTCATCACGGATTAAAACAAAAAAATTAATACAGATTTTTGACCCAATCTGCATCTTCTTTAGTTAAAGTATCACCCAATAAAGCTGCTGCTTCAACTTGCTTTACGTTTCTTTGTCCTAGTAGAACACACCCAGTTGGCGCATCAGGAAGAAGCGCATCTACCAATCCATGCATTAAAGGGTTTGCGTGATTTGCAAATCGCTCTTCCAACAACGAACGGTTTTCCTTCATTTTAGCAATAACATCAGCATTTTGAAAATCTGGAATACTTGTTCTAAAGTCTCCTTTATCAAACGTGGGAGGTTGATCATATTTACCGGTTAATAGTCCATGCTTGATTGGAGAAAAAAAACAAATGCCAATGTTATGAGTTTCTATCCAATTTTTCAGGCCACTGGATTCATACGTATCATCCATAACATTCCGGTAAGGTTGAACCACATCAGGGTTTACTCTGTCTATAAATGTCATTATTTTAGGAGAAAACCAATCGGACAACCCGATAAATTTTGTTTTACCTTCTTCTTGAAATCGCTTTACAATATCAAGCGCATCATCAAACATTTCTTCACGATCACCAAAATTGCAATGATGGAGATACATTAAATCAACACAATCTGTTTTAAGGTTTTTCAAAGAACGTTCCATATTTTTTTTCATATGGTCTGGGTGATAAAACATTTTATGTGGTCCTCTATCCCACCCAACCTTAGTTGCGAGAAAAACATCATTTCGCGGAAGAGTGTCCCACATGGATCCAATAATTGTTTCGGATCTACCGTCGCCATAAACATCAGCTGTGTCCCAATGAGTAATCCCATTTGAATAGGCTGATTTTAAAGCATCTATAGAATCTTGATCCGATTGTCCGCTCCAGCCAACAGCCATGTTTGACTGTGAGCTTACCCCACCATAAGACCAAGTTCCCAAACTTATAGTGGGCACTTCTACACCCGAACGACCTAAAACAATTTTATTCATAATTCTTTCCGTTTATTTGATATGAAAAAATACATTTAACAGAATTAAAAGGGTTAATATTTTCAACAGGAAAACGAAGTTAATTCATGTAATATTCCCGCCGAATTATGGCAAAAAAACAAAAAATATCACCAAAAGGCTATGTGGAAAAATCGAATATCTTGGGGTGGCGCGAATGGATTGTCTTTCCTGAATACGATGATTTTTCCCTTAAAGCAAAAATTGATACTGGTGCAAGGTCATCAGCTCTTCATGCAACACACCTATTCCCATATGAAAAAAATAACGAAAAGCGTATCAAGTTTCGCGTATATCAATCTAAAATATTTCATTATATTGATGCACCTATTGTTGGTTTTAAAACGGTAAAAAATTCTTTTGGTTCTACTGAAGAGAGGCCCGTTATTCTAATGAAAATCAAATTAGGGAAAGATATATGGAATACCGAAATTACATTGGCGAGAAGATCGGGCATGTCGCATCCAATGTTAATTGGTCGAAATAGCTTAAAGAAAAAGCATATTGTTCATCCACACAAATCCTTTTTAAAAGGTAAAATAAAAAAAAGTAAAAAATGAATATACTCATCCTTTCAAGAAATAAAAATTTATACTCAACAAAACGCTTATGCGAAGCGGGTGAAGCACGCGGGCACCACATTAGGGTTGTAGATTATTTACGATGTTACATGAATATTACATCTAAGAAACCCGCTGTTTATTATGGAGGTGAATCCCTTGACAAGGTAGATGCTATTATTCCAAGAATTGGCGCATCTCATACTTTTTATGGAACAGCCGTTGTGCGACAATTTGAAACAATGAATACATATTGCATTAACCCTTCGGATGCTATTTCTCGATCAAGAGATAAATTAAGATCATTGCAAATTCTGGCTATGGAAGGAATTCAAATGCCCGTTACAGGATATGCAAGTCACACAAAAGATATTGAAGGCGTCATTGAAACAGTTGGGAGCACTCCATTAGTAATGAAATTATTACAAGGAACCCAAGGGCAAGGCATTGTTTTAGCTGAAACACGGAAAGCGGCTGAATCTGTTATGAGCGCTTTCAGACAACTAGATGCAGATATTCTGGTTCAAGAATTTATTAAAGAATCAAGCGGAACCGATATTCGCGCATTTGTTGTAGGAAATAAAGTTGTTGCTTCAATGCGTCGGGTTGCGCCCGAAGGAGAATTTAGATCAAACGTTCATCGCGGGGGACGAACAGAACAAATTGAGTTAACCGAAGAAGAAATTAAAACAGCAGTCAAAGCCGCTCATTGTTTAGGTTTATCAGTTGCAGGTGTTGATTTAATGAGATCCAAAAGAGGGCCATTAGTATTAGAAGTGAATTCATCTCCAGGGCTTCAAGGGATTGAAGGTTGTTCTAAGATAGATATAGCTGATGAAATAATGTCGTTTACAGAAAAGGCAATTTCTAAAGAAGTCTAATTGTCAAATGAAATATAACTCCAAAATGAAAGTGGTCGATATTGGACACACAACAAATAATTTATTCCACGCAATGTCACTATTAGAAACAGCAGTAAGTGAAGCATCTTTTGGAGGAAATATTCGTGCGATTAAAATTATTACAGGTCACGGAACAGGTCAACTGAGGGATGCGGTTCGTGAATGGTGCAATGAACAAGAAGGGCGATTTAAAGCGGTAATTCCAGGCGAAGATTATGATATGTTTCATCCAGATGCTGTAGATATGCGTGAAGAATGCAACCAACCACATGATGTAGATTATGGAAGAAAAAACAGAGCAATTACTTATATTTGGCTCTGGTAAAATTGCATCAATCAAAGGAATTATAGACATGGTATCACAATCAATAAAATATGACCACCTGTTTCATAATATTATACCAAACGCAGTAGGTGGTATAAAAATATTTACTAAAAATGATTCATATTTAAAACCGCAAAAATATAATGAAATAACCAACCTAGAGAATAAGCTTTGGGCTGAACTATATCAAAATTTAGAACTTTTATTAGACCAGTATGCATCTCGAGAATATTTATTAGGAATAAGATCACTCCCAATTCCCAACAATATGTTTCCCGAATTTGAAGCCATATCTCCATTAATTGAAAATTCTACCGGATGGCAATTAACACCTGTAGCGGGGTTTGTGGACGAAGAATTATTCTTTCAGTTGAACAAAAACAGGCAATTCCCCGTAACAGATATTGTTCGCCACTCGCCAAGATTCGAAGAAAAATATTCTGGCGTTACCATTCAAAATGATGATGGATATACTCCAGAACCAGATGTTTTTCATGATATTCAGGGGCATATACCATTTCTTATGAACAAAAAATATGCCGACTTTTTGGCGGAAATGGGCGAATTGGGATTTGAAATAATAAAAGATGAAGCAGGGTTAGGAAGCGACCTTGTAGCTCATAACTTAAAACGTCTTCAGAATTTTGCATGGTGGACATATGAATTTGGTGTAATAAAAAATAACGGAGAAACAGATGTTTTTCGTCGAGTTGCAAATGATATGGATTATGAAATTTATGGAGCTGGAATTATATCAAGCCTAGATGAAACTAAAAGCGTGGTTGCGTGTTCTAAGGGAGAGTCAGGTTTTTCTGAATTTAAACCATTTGACATAGAAGAAATTATTATGACAAGATTTGACTATAGCACCATACAGGATCGATATTTTGTTGCAAGCTCTATGGAAGATATTTATAGAGAATTTAGAAACAATAAAAATCTGTTTAGATTTGAAGGATAAGATGAAAATATTTTTTACAACTATTATAGCACTGTTTTTATTTGGGTGTGCGGGAATTAATTATAAATCTTTAGCAATCAAAGACCCCACAAAACTGATTGCAATGCAAGATTCGTTATTAGAAAATGGATCTAAGAATAGCCCCTTGCTCTGGGCGCTCACACAAGCACACAATAATGTTGGCTTAAAAGCTTTGTATGATAACGACCTAAAAACAGCCAATAAGCATTTTAAAGAATCTTTATCTTTTTCACCTAAAGATACAATGGCTCAATATTATCAATGGATCACCCAAGGAAGATTGTTAATGAAAACAGGGAAGAAAAACAAAATTTGGGATGCGATTGAATTATTTGGTAAGTGCGACAGACTCCTGCCAAAAAACGGAGAACATCACTACTGGACAGGGATGGCATATTATAAAATTGGAGACAAAGATTTTGATTTAATTTTAGAGGCTTTTTTATTGGCAACTAAAAAAACATTACCTCCCCACCTTGTTGAAAAAGCAGAATTGGAATTAAAAAAACAGAACGACAGGAAGAAGAAATTAGACGATTTCTGGAAGTAAATTTTCAAAATTCTATGTGAAAAAGGTATTTCAACCAAATTCAATTGGTTCTTGACACATTTTGTATTTCGAGCTAAAATCTCGAGCCTTTAGTGATGATAGTCATTGAGGTATTACAAATCCGAGGTAAAACAATGAAATCATATTATGGTCTAAATAGGCGAATTTTATTCGCTATCTGCGTCTTTTTTGTCGCTGGGACACTTGCGTTCTCGAAGGGAATCAAGCTTTCTGGGAAGGTTACAGACGCTGATGATAAAAAAGTGAAAAAAGCAATTATTCAACTTTTGGATATGAGCGGTGAAGAGGTTGGAGAAGAAAAAACGAGCGGAAGCGGAAAATATTCGTTTAAAAAACTCGAACCCGGCGAATACACCTTAAAAGCGTTTCATGACGAAAAAGGAAGCGGTCAAGTATCTGTTGTATTAGCGGAAGGCGACAAAAAGAAAGAAGTTGATATAACCATTTCTGTTGATGCTCCAGCGGTAGATATCCAGACAAATGATATTGCTGCCAACGGACAGTCCAGCTCATCCCCTCTTGAAAAAAGATTGATTCAAGACGCAAACGCAATTCCAACAAAGATTAAATCTCCAACTGCCACTGGCGGATCTGATAGAGATTTTGTTATAAATGAATTAAACTTTGAAATAAAAAAACTTACAGCCGAATTCAAATACATAAGTCAAGAGTTAGATGATTTAAAAGCGTTAAGTAAAATGTGGATTAATCCTTTAACGATTTATTCCAAAGAAATTATTTTAAAAAATGGAAGTACTGTTTTTGGTAAAATTATTTACCAAGATGATAAAACTTTAAAAGTAGAAACATTGGTTGGCTACCTTATTATAGAAAGGGACCAAGTGATTCGGATTATTGATAATGTAATTACGGATGACACTCAAGAGTATATTCCGGAACAAATCCGAGATAGCTATACACCTCCTCCAATGCCAAAATTAGCTGAGCCAAGATATACATCGAATAATAATAGCGCACGTAATAACGCTAAACATTTTTCGGCAAACTGTGTACTAGTAGGTAACATTACCGAAAAGAAAGATAGTCGCGGAAATATTATTTTTACAGGTGAATTAAAAAATATTGGCGGTAGAAGGGCTGACTTCACAAAGATTGATTTTGTATTTAGAAAAAATTGGAGCGGAGAAACTAAAACGCTTACTACTTTTGCTAAAGGATCCTACAACACATTCGAAAGTGGTATTGTGTCAGATGCGAGTTTACTTCCAGGCGCTGTCGGAAATTTTGAACTTTATGTTCCAGCAGAATTTGGTACGTTTATTGGGTATTCTTACGTAATAGATTGGGAAGAATACGAATAATCAACTCACTAATTGAGCGAATAAAAGCAGAGATATTGATATAATGAAAAAAGTAAATACACCATTCTTAGCTTTCCTATTGTTTATAAGTATAGGATATAGTTCAACGCGCGTTGTTTATACTCGCCCAGGCCTAATGATGCGAGTTCCAACAACAAGTGTTGGAAAATCTCCTTATTTATTTAGAGCTGGATTTGGAACAGAATTACACAACTTCGACCCAATGAACACATCCAAAGGGGTGTATTTCGATATGGAGTTAGCCCGAGGATTTTCTTTTGGGTTCTCTTCTGTGCAGGGTGGCGATACAACATCGCTTGCACTATTGAGCGAATCTTTATCAACGCCATCTGTTGAATTTGGATTTCATTTCCAAAAAAAGGTGTATACATATAATGATATATCTTTATCAGTTGGGGTTCAAGATGTTGTTTTTCAAACAGACCCGACATCTGATAAAATGTTAAGCCTTGATACAGAATTATTATCTGCATTTATGGTATTGGGAAGTGAAAAAGATCTAGGTAAATATAAATTTAATACATACATGGGATTCGGGACCGGCGGTCTTGCTCCTATGGATACAATTGAAGCAATTGATACAACGAATTCTACAAAATCAGGTGTATTTCTTGGCTTTTTATTCAAAACACCCTATTTAGCAAATTGGGGTGGATTAGATATAGTGGGTGAATTTGACGGAACGGGTGTCAATGTGGGACTCCGCATCCCCCTTACCTCGGATTACCGCCTGAACCTAGGGTTCACCCACTTAGATAAATTACCAGAGTGGAAAACGCGCTATTGGAAAGGACATCCAGGTTTTACTGTTGGATTTGATATGGTGGTTCCAAGGGTAGATAAAACATCTGTGCCCAGCCGCGGTCCTTCAGGAGAACCACTTCCGGGATACGGGACTAATGGCTTTGAAACAATTCCTATGCATTTAGATACAACATTATCATTGGCAGATTTAATGGTAACAACTTTAAGAGATTCAATGTCTCTCATGAATAATGAAATGAGAAATATGATGATTCGATTAGCATCTATGGAGCAACAGTCTCAATTTTTAAATGATTCATTAAAATCTGTTACTTTAAAGCAAAATGTTGCTGAAGATAATATGAATGAAGCAATGAGGTATTTGTCTAGGTCTTTAAGATATTTTTATGCTGGAGATTATAGAGAAGCCTTAAAAGAAATTGACCTCGCCTTAGAGTTAAACCCGAATATGGCGTTAGCTTATGCTCGTCGAGGGTCAATTTATTATAAATTAGGCGACGTTCAGCGTGCTACAATTAATTGGAATCTTGCATTAAGACTAGATCCAGAGTATGATGATGTTCGAAATATTTTAAAAGCGTTACATGAAAATAGGCTGAAATCAACCAGCATATTTGAGGAGGAATAAATAATGGATTTAGCAATTCTCATAGGTCTTTTTTTAGGCATTGGGTCAATTTTTGCTGGAATATATCTAGCCGCTTCCGCATCAGGCGCAAGTATGGGTGGATTTATCTCTGGCTCTAGTTTTGCAATTGTGTTTGGAGGAATGATTGCATCATTAGCTGTTGCATTTCCTTTAAAAGATGTAATCGGTCTAGGTGCAGCAATCGGCGCTGTTATGAAAGGTGATGGCCCTCCTTTAGGTGGGCTGGTCGACGATGCGGTGAATGTGGCTGATGTTGGCAGGAAAGGTGCCGCAGATTTAGAAAAAAACCTAGACTCCATTCGAAACTACTTTTTTAAAGACGGCTGTCAAATGGTTGTAGACGGGTATTCTTTGGATGAATTAACAGATATATTAGAAACGCGTATTGAATATCGCGAACAGAGAGAAAAAACACAGGCTGATATGTTTAAGTCTATGGGCGAAATGGCTCCAGCATGGGGAATGATTGGAACATTAATTGGTTTAGTTATTATGTTAGCAGGATTTGGCGGTTCAGGCGGTGCTGATGCACTTGGACCCGGTATGTCAGCTGCGTTGATTACTACTTTTTATGGTGCTGTTTTTGCAAATTTATTTTTCTTACCTATGGCTGCAAAATTAAACCAAAAACAAATCGCTTCTACAACAGCACAAGCTTTATTAGTTGAAGCTGCTCGTTTAATTCACCAAAGGAAACATCCTATTATTGTAAGGGAAAAATTAAATTCCTTTATACCTCCTAAAGAATGGAAGCGAGAAGGATAATTTAGATGGCAACCGCCGGAGAGAAAAAAGCATGGAAAGCAGGTTTTAAAAAAGGAGAAGATTCTGTTGCAGAAGGATTGCCAGGTTGGTTTGGTACTTTTGCCGACATGATGACGCTCCTGTTTGCCTTTTTTGTTCTTCTTGCTGCTTTATCCACAATGGATCCTGTTAAAATCCAAGAAATGGCAAACTCTACAGGAAAGTCGTTGGGAAGTAAAATTAAAATGGAAGGCGCTGCAGAGCTTGAGGGTGAGTTTGAAAAAAAAATGGATAACCTTTTAGATGTTAGAGACTCTCTTCAAGAAATGGTTGAAAAAATCAAAGAAGAAATGCAAAAAGAAGGAAAAGAAGGCGATCCGCCTATTGATGTAACAACCAGTCCAAAAGGTGTAACCCTAAATGTAAGTGGTGACTTTAGTTTTAAGTCAGGTTCTGCAAACTTGAAAAAAGAATTAAAAGATTTATTAGAAAAAGAAATAGCACCAAAAATTACAAATAGTATTTTTCAAATTGAGGTAGCGGGTCATTCTGACAACGATAAACTTCCAAAAAGTATTCGTAAAAAGTTTCCAAGTAACTGGGAATTATCAGCATCTCGTGGAGCAGCAGTTATAAGACATATAACAACAGAATTAGGTGATAAAAATGTAGACCCAAGGCGGTTAATAGCGGCCGGATACGCTCAGTATGTCCCAAGAGGTAGAGCAGAATTTAAAGATTTAACTGAAGAATATTTATCAGAACTCAATGCAACGAATGAGCAAAAAGGGAAAAACAGACGCATTGAAATAACTTTTCTAAAACCATCTCACCATAAAGCAGATTTTGTTGAAGGTGAGAAATAAACAATTTTTACAAGGAGTGAATAATGAAAAAAGGGTATAGGAACAAACGCGCCATATTGGGATTATTCCTTTTTCTAGGCATGTCTATTGGGCAAGAAAGTTATATTGCCCAAAAGCTCATGGTTGAAAATAATATTCGTACAAGAATCAAAGATGCGCTATCAAAGATTGTTGATGAATATAAATATGTAATAAACGTCGATGTTGAGCTCGAAATTAGTGATGAAGTGAATGAGCAATTCACTATGGTAACTCCAAAAGGAAGTAGCTCATCAAAAGCGGAAAAAACTTCCCCATATCAAACAACAGTTCCATCGGTTGAGCCTACAAAATCTAAAGAAAAATCTAATACTGGCGGCGGTATGTATTCTGTTGGATTACCGATTCCTGGTTTTGAGATTGAAATGGCTGACGGAAAAAAGAAGACATTTGAAACAAATTCTCATGAGCCCGTCAAGGAAACAATTACTATTGTTCCTGAAACAAATTCACCAGCTCGGTCACAATCATCCCAAAAAACAGACATCATTAAATCTAGAAAACGCCCGAGTAGAGCCGAAGTTAAAAGAGTAGATATTAGTTTAATATTACAAGAAGGGGCCGCTCCAGAATTAATTGAAAACATACGCCAACTCACAATGGCCGCTGCAAACTTTAATCGGAATCGCGGAGATAAACTTACAATAATGACTGCAAGTTTTAAAGAACGCAGAGATCAACGATCTGCTGAAACGATTTTACTTAAAAATATTGCTGAAAAAATAGAATTACTCGAAAATAAGCGTGTCATTGACACGGATACTAGAGAAGAAAGCTGGAGAAAAGAGTTACAACGATATAGGGATGAAGAAGCTGCGCGAATCACATCTGTAGAAGATTTATTGCAAAGCGAAATTGCCCAACTAAAGATGGAAGCACGAGAGCGCGCTTTTCAGGAAGAAAAAAATGCAATGCTTAAAAGCGACTCTCTTAAGTTGCAAGTGTTGAATGACGAAATTTCTGCCCTTAAAGAAATGTTAGGTTCAGCTCAAGATGAAGATGTCGTTAAACAATCAACTGTTGACTCGGTTAAATATTCCAACTTAGATACAAAACTCAAAACACTGCAGGGTATGTTATTAACTGCAATGATGAAAGATTCTTTAGCTGCTAAAAAAGTTGCAGAAGATAAAATAGCTGAAGAATTAGCTTTAAAAGAAAAAGAAAAAGCATCAAGAGACTCATTAATTGAAGAAAAACTTGCAATGCTTGAAGCTACCCAAACAGAATTAGATCAACTTCAAACTGAAATTGAAAATGCTGGCCCAGATATGAAAACTATTTTATTGGCACTTGTTAGTGGGGTAGCAGCGCTTCTATTGGTCGTCTTGGTTATGAATAAGTCCAAACAACCAGCAGCTCCACCATGGATGTATCCTCCACCTCCTAGAAAAAAGCGAAAGAAAAAAAAGAAAAAGAAATCAGAAGAAAAACCGAAAAAAGAGGAAAAGGAAATAGTTGAAGAAAAACCGGTAGTTGTCGAAGAACCTGAACCTAAACCAGAAGCAAAGGATCCAGCACCAGCTTCTTCTGTGGAGCCACATCAAGCTCCAAAATCGATTGAAGATGACCCAAGCGTTTTACAAAGTGAGGTGAATGATATAAGGAAATCTGTAATATCAATGAGCGTAGGACAACCCGACAAAACAACTCAAATTGTAAAAGATTGGATGGAAGCGCCGGCGCCTCCTGAACCTGAACCAGAAGCACCTGCTCCTGAGCCAGAAGAAAGTAGTGACGATGATTCTGGCAAGAAAAAGAAGAAGTAGAGGTAAAATATGATTACTGATTACAACCGATTATCGGGGCTTCAAAAGGTTTCAATTCTTTTTTCAATTCTTGGTGAAAGTCTTGCCATGAATTTGATTCAAGATCTTTCAAAGACAGATATTAGAAAAATCCGTTCCACCGTAAGAGAGCTAGGTGAAATTTCGTTTGCTGTTAAAAAACGCATTATGGAAGAATTCTATTTTAGTTTTTTAAGTGAAGATTATCAAACAAAAGATGATGGCCCATTAAAACCATTTGAATTTTTACAACATCTTAACGACGAACAAATGATTGCTCTGGTCTCAAAAGAAGATACAAGAGTAGTGGCTATTGTAATGGCGCAACTTGAATCAGACAAACGAATGAATATTTTAAATAGAATGGCACCAGAAGATAAAGGAGCCATTCTGTTAGAATTAGGCGGATTAGACGATGTTCCTTTAGAAGGTATAATTGAAGTTGCTAATAAGCTTCGAGAAAAGTCGCACTTTTTACCGAAAACAGTAGATTTTTCTAGAGGTGGTGGAAAAGAAATTGCGGAAATTATCGGTTCAATGAGCTCTGACGAAGAAGAAAAATATTTAGCTGCTATTCAAAATGATGATCCCGAGTTATATAAAGATGTTAAAAAGTATTACCTGACTTTTGAGGATATTTTTGAATTTTTCCCAGACAATATCATCCGCGATCTAATGAATTCAGTTGAGTTAGACTCTCTCGCAATGGCCATGAAAGGCATTGAGCAAGAAAAGGTTGATCGTGTAATTGATAACCTCCCACAAAAGAAACAAGCCATGTATGAACCTGTTGAAGGTGCTGTTGCTAAGCGTGAAGTTGATGGTGCCCGTAAAGCAATTGTAACAGCTGCAAAAAAAATGGAGGAAGATGGCGCAATTAATTTAGCGGATATGCTTGGCGGCGGAGAAATGATTGAATAATTTTAACCCAATATTTTAACAAAAAGCCTTCATGTTTTCGTGGAGGCTTTTTCATTTTTAAAGGATTAGATCAAGCACATGAAACAAAAAGAATCAATATTTAGAACAGTTATAGAACCCTTTGTTATAAAGTCGGTAGAACCCATAAAAATGACAACGCGACGTGAGCGAGAAAAAACTATAAAAAATGCAAACTATAACTTATTTAAAGTAAACGCCCAGGATGTATTAATTGATTTGTTAACGGATAGCGGAACAGGAGCCATGAGCTCTGAACAATGGGCCGCCATTATGAGAGGTGACGAATCATACGCCGGGAGTCAAAGTTTTCAAAGATTTGAAGCATCCGTAAAAGATATCTTTGGGTTCAAGCATGTAATTCCAACACACCAGGGTCGAGCCGCAGAAAGAATATTGTTTTCTGTTATGTGTCAAAAAGGGTCCGTTGTACCTAATAATACACATTTTGATACAACAAGAGCCAATGTTGAATATCAAGGAGCCACAGCATTAGATCTTGTAATTACAGAAGGAAAAGATCCAAAAAAAATTCACCCATTTAAGGGGAATATGGATGTGGAAAAATTAAAATCAGAAATTGAAAAACATGGGTCTAATAATATTCCTTTATGTATGATTACCATTACAAATAATTCAGGAGGCGGGCAGCCAGTATCCATGCAAAATGTAAAACAAGTTAAGGCTGTTTTGTCCGAATATGGTATTCCGCTATATTTCGATGCAGCTCGTTTTGCAGAAAATGCATATTTTATCAAAGAACGTGAAGAAGGATATCAAGACAAATCTATTAAAGAAATTGTTCAGGAAATGATGAATTATGGTGACGGTTGCACTATGAGCGCCAAAAAAGATGGTATGGCTAATATTGGTGGCTTTTTATGTACAAATGATGATTTAATGGCACAAAAACAAAAAGATTTGCTTATATTAACAGAAGGGTTTCCAACGTATGGTGGCTTAGCTGGCAGAGATCTAGATGCATTAGCTGTAGGGTTGCAAGAAGCACTAGATGAAAGTTATTTACATTATCGTGTGTCTGAAACCCGGTACTTAGGAGAACATTTAACAGAAATTGGGTACCCAATTTTACAACCTCCTGGGGGACATGCTATCTATATCGATGCAAAAGAATTATTACCTCATATTCCACCGTTACAGTATCCAGGTCAATCTCTTTCAGTTGAAATGTATATTGCAGGAGGAATTAGGACGGTGGAAATTGGATCTGTTATGTTTGGAAAAGTAAATCAAGAAACGGGAGAAGAAACACCGTCAGAAATGGAATTGGTTCGACTTGCTTTACCACGAAGAACACATACTCAAAGCCATATTGATTATGTTATTGAGGTCATGAAAGAAATATTTGAATCAAAAGAAAAACTGAAAGGATATCGGATTAAAAAGCAACCGCCCTTTTTAAGGCATTTTACTGCCGACTTTGAAATAACAGCCTAAAAAACAAGTCTATAATATTAAAAATTATTTTTAGATTTCCGAAATTTAATAAATAATAAAACAATAGTTTAATTATGAAACGCTCTACAATTATGACAAAAACTCACCAAATCATAGCTTTAGCTTTTTTTATTATTCCATTTGCTTATGGATACGCTATAGAAGTAACCGAAGGCTTTTACCACTCAAAGGAAACTGGAGATTCTATATTCGTTTCGGTAGATCAAAATCAAACAAAGCTTAAGTTTAATGATGGCTCAAAGTTGGTTTTTAACAGAGTAAACGGTTCGCTTCAGGCAGATAATATATCAGCAAAAAACGCATATACATTAGAAGCCAAATCATCAGAAATAATAACTGTAAAAGAAACAGACAGCGGCAAAAAAGTTGAAGAATATTTTTTATATGCCTTACCAGGACTATTTAAGAAACTATTATCCATTTTAGTTTCAAGTGCATTATTATTTTCTATAATGCAGGCTTATTTAAAGGTAAATAAAATATGGAAACGACGTAAAAATGAAGAAGTTGCTAGTAGTATTTCAATTGTTGCTGCATTGTTAGGTTTTGCGGTCGGTGTTCCTTTTTTGTTGAATAATATTTTTATTACACACGATTATTTCTCAGCTGGAAAAGTTGTTCTAGGATTATCTTTGGCGATTATTTTTACTTTAATTGGCGCCGGTGTTTTTGTAGAAGCAAATAGAGGAAAAAGTTTTTTTACATTATTTATAGAAGCTTTAAATCTCGAAAAGAAGGAGTCTGGAGAATTATTAAATGCCATGCTTCGCCCAAAGGGTGCTCAAAAAATCATCAATATTTTGACAAAGTTAGCAGCTATTGATGATGACATCGCACAGGAGGAAATAGATTTAATTAATGATTTTGCTGATAAATGGCATATTGATATTCCCGAGCTAAAGGCTGGGAAACCCGAACAAGTTACCAACCTTGTTGAATTAAAAGAGCTTGTACAATCTTACTTAGACGAAAAACCAGACTTAGATGTTGCTTCGGGGTTAACCGACTTAATTAATCTAATGGCTGAGGCAGACGACGAGGTAACTGAAGAAGAAGCAGTGGCAATCGCAGAATTTACAGGAATGATATCTCATTATATCAGCGTTGAAAAAGGTGGTGATATAACCGTTTTTGATGTGAATATAGTTCCACAAGGCGAAGAACAAATTCAATCGGTGAAAGAAATATTCCCAGATCTTAAACCAATAAAAGAAAGAGGCGGCACCGTATTTAAAGTTGGATCATTTTTTTCTGAGGCATATGCAGATGCAGTTTGCGAAAAATATATCGCACTTGGCCTTTACACAGACACAAATAAAACTGTAATCCCAGCTCACACGGTTTAATAAAACAACCTATTCTTTATATCCTGACAATTCTCTAGCTGATGGATCAATTACATCTGTCCACTGAGGCATCCAGAATTTTGGAATTAAATTATCATGCTTTCCAAAAAACGATTGATATACTTTTCGATAATAATAACTTTCTTTTAAAACAGGAGTACAGTGTTCAATTAATTTAATTTCTCTATCAAATTCTTCATCTGAAATATGCTTATCCACAAATGATTGAACCGTTGTATGCCAGGATGTTTTTTGTGAGCTAACACCATCTGAAAAGGCACACTTCCTTCTCCATAAAACTGAATCTGGAATAATACCCATACCATCAAAGGCTTTTCTCAGTAAATACTTTTCAAGCCGCTTTTCTCCATCAAATTGTTTTAGTTCAGGGCGAATTGAAAGATAATATTTAACAAATGCTTTATCCAAAAATGGCGTTCTTGCCTCAAGGCCATTTGAGCTTATGCTTCTATCAGACCTTAATACATCATATAGATATATTTCTTCTACTAATCGTTCACTTTCAATCTGTAAAGCTTCAGAAGATGGGGCATTTTTTAAATATACATAGCCGCAGCAAACTTCATCTGCGCCATCTCCGTTGAAAATAACTTTACAGTTGGAATTTTCTGAAATATATTTTGAAACAAGATAGTTTCCCACACTTGCCCGAACAGTTGTTGTATCAAATGATTCAATATTGTAAATGACTGTATCAATCGCATTTAAAAAGTCCTGCCGGGTAAGCTTTATTTCATGATGTTTAGTGCCCAAAAATTCAGCAACTTCTTTAGCGTACTCCAAATCAACGCTTCCATCCATCCCAATAGAAAATGTGTTTAACCCGCGGCCATTATATTCTTTTGCCACCAAACCTGTTATAAGGCTTGAATCCAAACCGCCCGAAAGTAAACAGCCTATTTCTCTATCAGACATTAGTCTTTTATTAACAGCTGATGTTAGGTGATGGCGGATAGATTCACAAATCTCTTCTTCATCATTTATTGAGCTGATGGGAGTAGGATAAGTAAAATATCTATTAAACGTTTTTGGATCCCTAGAAGACCACCAAGTACCCGGTTCAAAAGGAATAATAGAGTCACATAAGTCCGAGAGAACCTTTGCTTCAGATGAAATAAAAACATCTTCTTTATTACGACCAATAAAACCTGGCCGAACGCCCATAGGATCTCTGCCCGATAATAGTTCATTATTGACCTCATCATAAATAACAAACATAAAAACACCATCAAGCTCTTGAATTGTTTTTTCAATTCCAAATTTCTTATACATGAAGAGAATTATTTCGCAATCACTTCCTGAATGGATGTCAAAGTCATATTGCTGGGCTAATTGTTGATAGTTATATATCTCACCATTGCAAATAAGTGTAATTGAATCATCTTCAGGGTGTTTCATGGGTTGGTTTCCATCATCCGATAACCCCATAATTGCTAATCGATGAAAAATAAAATGTATATTTTCAGATACACTTTCGTAATGTGAATTGTCTGGTCCGCGATATTGAATTTTATCGACGTGTATTTTTATTTCATCCAACGAAAAGTTAGCTCCAGCGTAAGATACGATTCCGCACATTTGTTTCTCTTCCTTTATTTTAAGTAAAAAAAAACCCCCACAAGCTTTCGCTGTGGGGGTTTGTGTAATTTTCATGGTTGCCCAGGCTACACGATATCCCCCACGCTACTATTATTAGCGTTATTATTGTTATTATTATTAACAAGGATGTCGTTGTAATTAGGGCACTTCATAAGCAGGGTAAGTATAGCTAAATATTATATAGGTGGAAAGGAAATTATATTGTTTTTTGACGCTAAAACAAAAGAGTATATAGATTATCCGGTATTAAAAAATATAGAGAAGGCAGGTGAGTTTGTATTTTTTTCACCTGCCTCACGATTGTAGTTTAATCTTTTAAGTTTGCCTGAGCAGCGGATAGCCGCGCAATTGGTACTCTGAATGGTGAACAAGAAACATAATCTAATCCAACCCGATGGCAAAATTCTACAGAACTCGGCTCACCACCATGTTCACCACAGATACCTAATTTAATACCCGGGCGTGCTTGGCGTCCTTTTTCACAAGCCATTTCTACTAATTGCCCAACACCTTCTTGATCTAATACTTCAAATGGATCATTTTTCAGAATGCCTTTTTCCAAGTAAACAGGAAGGAATTTCCCGGCATCATCTCGAGAATATCCAAATGCCATTTGTGTTAAATCGTTCGTCCCAAAGGAAAAGAATTCAGCATGCTCAGCAATTTTATCGGCCGTAAGAGCGGCTCTTGGGATTTCAATCATTGTGCCAACTAGATGGTTAATAGAATCCTTCTTTTCATCAAATAAATCTTTAATAGTGTCACGTACAATTTGTTCTTGTAATTGCATTTCTGCCACAGTCCCGGTTAATGGAATCATAATTTCAGGAATAGCAGTTATACCTTTTGATTTTAATGCGAGAGCAGCCCCAATAATGGCCCTTGTTTGCATAACAGTAATTTCGGGATAAGTATTTCCAAGTCGACATCCTCGGTGACCAAGCATTGGATTAAATTCTGATAAATCCTCTACTTTTTCTTTAATTACATCTATAGAAACACCCATCACATCTGCCATTTCTTGCTGCCCTTTTTCTTCATGAGGCACAAATTCGTGTAACGGCGGATCTAGAAGGCGCACAGTAACAGGAAGTCCATCCATAGCTTCAAAGATACCTTCAAAATCTTTTTGTTGTATAGGTAGTAGTTTTTCTAATGCAATTTCACGTCCAGCTGTATCGTCAGCTAAAATCATTTCACGCATTGCAACGATCTTTTCACCTTCAAAAAACATATGTTCTGTACGGCAAAGCCCTATTCCTTTTGCGCCAAACTCTCTAGCTACTTTACTATCATGTGGAGTATCTGCATTTGTACGAACAGACATTCTTGAATATTTTCCCGTAATATCCATTAACTTTTCAAAGTCTCCTGATAATTCTGGGTCGATTGTTTTAATTTTACCTTCAAAAATTTCCCCAGTGGACCCATTTAAAGAAACCCAATCTCCTTCCTTAAAGGTTTCACCGTTCACAACCATTATTCTGGTTTTATAATTGATTTTTAATTCACCAGCCCCAGAAACACAACATTTACCCATACCTCGGGCTACAACAGCTGCGTGAGACGTCATTCCGCCACGCGCAGTTAAGATTCCATTTGCAATATTCATACCTTCTAAATCTTCTGGAGATGTTTCAATACGAGCTAAAATTGCATTATCATATTTATGAGCTTCATCTGCAAAGAATACAAGTTGGCCTGTTGCTGCTCCTGGAGATGCAGGAAGCCCTTTTGTTAATATACGAGCCTCAGCCATAGCAGATTTGTCAAAAACAGGATGGAGTAATTCGTCTAATTTATTTGGTTCCATCCTAAGGAGAGCTTCTTTTTCATCAATTTCTCCATTATCTAACATTTCCATTGCAATACGAACCATTGCAAAACCAGTTCGTTTCCCCGATCGTGTTTGAAGCATCCACAATTTTCCATCCTGCATTGTGAATTCTACATCTTGCATATCTCTATAATGTGTTTCGAGTTTATTTTGAATTTCATCCAGCTCAACATATATTTCTGGCATTAATTCTTCAAGAGATGGGTATATGTTTTTTCTTACATCTTCATCAACACCTGCTAATTGTGCCCATCTTTCAGACCCAACCTTAGTGATTTGTTGCGGAGTTCGAACACCAGCAACCACATCTTCTCCTTGGGCGTTGATCAAATATTCACCATTAAAAATATTTTCACCTGTTCCAGCATCTCGCGTAAAAGCAACGCCTGTCCCGGAATTATTGCCCATATTTCCAAATACCATCGCTTGAACATTTACAGCCGTTCCCCAATCATCTGGGATTTTATTAAGTTTTCTATAATAGACAGCCCGAGGCGTTTCCCATGAATCAAATACAGCCATTACAGAACCCCAAAGTTGATCCCAGGGATTATTAGGAAAATCTTTCCCTGTTTGCGCTGTTACGGCAGATTTAAATTTATAAACAAGTTCTTTTAAATCTTCAATGGTGAAATCTGTATCAAGTTCAATACCGCGACTTTCTTTTAATTCATCCATAATAGCTTCAAAAGGATCAATATCTTCTTTGGATTCGGGTTTCATTCCCAGAACAACATCTCCATACATTTGAACAAATCGACGATAAGAATCCCAAGCAAATCTTTCGTCACCCGATTTTTTAGCAATGGCTTCAACCGCTAAATCGTTCAAACCAAGGTTTAAAACAGTATCCATCATGCCTGGCATAGAAACACGCGCACCTGATCGAACAGAAAGCAATAATGGGTTTTCTGTCCCACCAAAATCAGCACCCATAATTTTTTCTACATTTTTAACACCCAGCTCTACTTCTGCTTTAATCATCTGAACTGTCTGGTCTTGGCCCACCTTATTGTATTCGGTACAAACATCAGTTGTTATAGTAAATCCTGGCGGGACCGGAACGTCCAATAAATTCATTTCTGCGAGGTTGGCACCTTTTCCACCAAGTAAATTTTTCATATCTGCTTTACCGTCTGCTTGACCATTTCCAAATTGATAAACGTGTTTCATTGTATTGTATGCTTTCTTTTTAATAAAATTGTAAGATAATAAGGTGCCGAATTTAGAAAGAAAATGTGGCATCGTTCTAAAGTTTCAGAAGGAAATACAGATAATAGTAGTTATTTAGGAAATCTTTATTTTAACAGGATGCGCTTCCTGTTCGCGAAGCATTTTGTATTCAAATAATTTCACAATATCTAGATTGATATAATGATTAGCCATTTATTGCCAAATGGTACAAAATGACCAATAAGAGTTTTTTCATAATGAAACTCCTTTATAGATTAATTATAGAGCCACTAAACCTACCCACGAAACAGGTTGTAGCGCATTATATGTCAATTTTTGGCTACTTAAATGATGGGGAAAAGTATCGAACTTCTTTCAAGTTTCCATCAGCGTTGTAGAAATACCATTTATCTACCATTTTACCTTCGCGATAAGTTCCTTGCATTTCTTTTCTTCCGCGCTCTGCATCCCACCAACTAATCCAAACATCATGTTTTTTACCGCTGGAATAGTATCCCTCTGTTGTGCGTCCATCTTCAAACCAAGCAACCCACTGGCCATTTTTTATTCCATTGCTAAATGAGCCTTGTTGAATTTTACGTCCATCTCTATCCCAAAAGTCCCATACACCGTGTGCATTACCATTTTCGAGGTGACCTTTCTTTTCGATGGCTCCGTTATCATACCAAAAGGTCCATTCTCCAACCATAATACCTTCGTTGTATTCGCCGTGAGATTTCACATGTTCATTTCCAAACCATTCTGTCCATTCGCCATGTTTTTTACCATTTTTATAAGACCCTTGTTCTTCTTTATTTCCACTCCACGGTTTAAATGGTTCAGGTTCAGGAATTTCTGTAATAGTTACCTCAGGTACTTTTTTACCGCCAGGATACCATTTTATCCAAGGACCATCTTTTTGTCCATTCTTAACCGCTCCTAAAAATAGGTATCCAGCCGTTTCAATATCATCAACAATAACACCCGTAAAAGGTGTTTCATCGCTAAGCTTATAAAAGAGCCCTTCAACTTCATTTATTTGGGCAATTTCAATTTGTTCTAAATTTTTCCCAAAATCGAAATCAAAATCTTTCTCTCCTTTTGTATTCCAATAAGACCATACAGCATCTGGCTTACCATTAGAGTAGTATCCTTCTTTTTGTTTAACGCTATCGGAATACCAATAAGTTGTCAAACCACTCCGTTTCCCATTTTGGTTAAAGCCTTGTTCTTTTACTTGTGTATCATTGGGATACCAAATAACCCAAGGACCTTCTGGTATATCATTTTTGTAAGATGTCATAGTCATACGATATCCATTTGACCAATAAGTACTTGGCCCATCTAATTTTCCATTTTTAAAGAATTTCTCCCATTCTTTTTCTTCAGCGCTCAACCATTTAGCAGAACGACCATGGCGTTCGCCCATTTTAAAGGATACTTCTTCTGCAATAATTTCATTGTCTGTATAATAAAGCCAAGACCCATCTTGTTCGCCAGATGTATAATTTCCTTCAGATTCTTTTGCCCCATTATGATACCACCAAGTCCAGTGGCCGTGTTCAATACCATTCAGATAATATCCTTCTTTCTTTTTATTATCATTATGATACCACCACCAATTCCATAATTCTTCACCATCTTCTAGGCGATAAGTGTCTCCTCGATAACTCCAGCTTCCGTCAGAAAATTGTAAGTCATGATCATGCTGATACCATTCTGTCCATTTTCCATTTTTTACGCCATTAGTGTATCGCTCTTCACGTGATAAATGACCATTTGGATACCAATACTTATAAACACTATCTACTTTTCCATTCGTAAAATACCCACGTTCTTTGCGGTATGTGTCTTCGTCCCAATATTTGAAAGTACCACCGCTATATTCACCCTCAGTGAAAGCATCCATTTTTTCCATTTCATCTTCTCGATACCACAAAGTCCATTCACCATGTTTTTGTCCATATCGATAAGACCCATGAATCGATTTTTGACCATTTCGATGCCACTGAATCCATTTTCCGTGTTTTAAACCTTTTTCAAATCGTCCAAGAAGTAAATATTTTCTTGCACCACCCGTTTCAACAATAATACCCG
This sequence comes from uncultured bacterium, assembly GCA_964525185.1. GTDB lineage: Bacteria > Fidelibacterota > Marinisomatia > Marinisomatales > UBA1611 > JABHGY01. Next base: position 39,324 of record CAZGFQ010000010.1, on the reverse strand, counting down.
TAAATGGTTTTGCTTTCCCAATTTTGTAATAAACGCTATCTCTTTGTTCTAACCCCGCAATAACAGATCTATCTAATCCTTTTCCATAGTCAAAAGTATAATCGATAGCACCGTCGGGATTCCAGTAAGACCAAACACCTTCATTTTCACCATTTCTGAAAATACCCTCGCGCTGTTTATTCCCATTATTAAACCAGGTGGTTAATTTTCCATCTAATTTTCCATCGACAAAAGTTTCTTCTAACTTTTTATGATCTGCTGTATTCCAATGAGTCCATATACCGTGTTTAATATCATTTATATATGTTCCTTCTAAATCTTTAATACCATCAATTCTCCACCAGACCCATTTACCATTTTTATTTCCATCGATATAATTCTCTTGTTTCTCTTTTAGCCCATTATCATAGAAATAAATCCATTCACCATCTTTTTCTGATTTTTTAAAATTCCCTTCTAATACTTTATCACCGAAAGAATTCCACTGAACCCATGGGCCACTTTTTGTACCATTGTTATACGTAATTTCCTCTGTTTTTCTTCCTTTTTTTGACCATGCAGTCCAAAGAGAATGTAATTTATTAACATTATATTCACCGCTTTTTTCTTTAAAAATTCCATCTTCATACCATGAAATCCACGGACCTGTCAATTTTCCGTCAACATATGTTACAAGAGATTTGCGGTTTCCATTTGGGTACCAAACAACCCATGTACTATCTTTTTCTCCATTTACATATTTTCGAACTTCTTTTTTGGTGCCATCTTCATACCAAAAGGTCCATTTTCCTTCTTGCTCCCCATCTGTAAAAAAGGCCTCTTCTTCTTTAATTCCATTCTCATAAAACCAAGTCCAAACGCTATCTTGAACTCCGCCAACATAGACTCCGCCTTCTTTTCGATTCCCATTATCATACCATTTATTTAATGCCCCATTTAGTTTACCATTTTTATATAAAGCTCGTTCTTTTTTATTTCCATTCGGATACCAGAAAACCCAAAGAGAATCCCTGTTTCCAGAAATATAAAATCCTTCAGTAGATAATTGTGGCGGGTCATATAATCCATTATTATTTAAATCTAAAGTAATGGTTTCTGTTGAGTCCCATACGCCGTTTCCCTCACCCTCATCTTGGGTGTTGGGCTGGCCGTCAGCTCCAAAATCTTGATAAACTTCACCCTCATACCATTCAGTCCATAAACCATCACGGACACCTTCGGTATAAAAACCTAAAGATTTTTGAGCACCACTCGAATAATAAGTGGATACAAGACTGTCATTCTGGCCCTGAACCAGACATAATAAAGCGAAAACGCCTAGGTATCTGCGCATAGTCAGATCCTTTCCTTGAAATAATGTTTATAAGGGAGAGAATAATAAAAAGGATGCCTTATTCTCCCTCGGATTACCTTATGTTCGGTAAAGTTAAGAATACCCATTGGAAAAATCAAAAAATCAATTTTTATTAATTCTAATCCAAAAACTCTGACCAAACTTATCATTTAGGTTAATAAGTCCTTCATTTGAATTATTTGTTCCCAAAAATGCTGTTTCAGTTTCAAACTTATTATTGGTCCTAAGATAACCTCCGCCATCAGCTCCAGTGCCAAGGAATGATGTTAATTTTCCAAACTGGTTATACGTTCGAAAATACCCATTCCCTACAAAGCTAGCCGTTTCACCAGCATTGTCATATATTCGAATTTGTCCTGTACTATCAGCGCCGGTTCCTAAATATACACTTTCTCTACCATCAAAATTATAGGTGCGCATATACCCACCACCTGTTGTTCCCGTACCAAGAAAAAGAGTGCGTTCTCCATACTGATTGTAAAATTGGACATATCCATCACCGAGGTATGATGAAGTTTCACCTTCCTTACTATAAATACGAACTTGCCCAGCATTATCAGAACCGGTTCCTAAATATGTAGTTTCTTTTCCGCTATTATTATATGTACGCATATAACCACCACCAAGACGTCCTGTACCCACGTAGGCAGATTCATCGCCATTTCCATTATAGGTGCGCATATAACCACCACCATCTTTCCCTGTCCCCGCAAATAATGTGGATTCGCCATATTGGTTATATGTTTGTATATATCCATTTCCAATATAGGTCATTATTACACCTCGATCATCTTCAATGGTTAAACTTTTAACCACAAGATTACCTAATTCATCTGTTTCTGTTCTAAAGCCGTAGGTAGATAATATAAGCAGTGTAAATAATACACCAATCAAAAGGCTTTTTGTGTCTATGGTTTTCATGAGACCTCCTAAATTATTCGGCACAATACCGATGCTTGAATTTAATCATATTCAAATATGGAAACGTTAAGTGGAATTTTTTCATTTGTCCGGTTTGGGTGGAGCGGATTAAACTTTCGAATCATATATAAATTGCCACCTTCAGAATAAGAATAAACTTGTTTAAATAATAAGTTTCCAATGCCATCTAATCGACGTTCTTTTTCTATCCTTAAGCGGGAATCAAAATCTTTAACGAACTGTCTATGAATATAACCCATTTCATTATAGTGCATTGAAATAGATTGGTTTTGTTTATAGCTCCATTTAATAGAATCTTGCACAAGCCCATCTTCATTAAATGTAATTGTTTTATTTTTTCGGCCAAACCCATCATAAGAATAAGTGATGGATTTTACAGATACACCCATTCCTTTTATGATTAACTGGTGTTTTATTTTACCTAATTCATTGAATTTGTAAACAGTTTTTTGGATTAATGATGGATCAAAATACTCTTGTAATAAAGTACGCTCTTCATTGTCTAGCAAACGATATGTTGTGCGCTCTATTAAATATTCGTCATAGAATTCTTGGTGTTCCATCATAGTGCCCGTACTGTCATACACAAAAGCTTCACTCCATGAGCTCTTATTTTTTTGTTTTTTTAATCGAAGTAGGTTTTTGCGAGATTCCGCTTTACTTGGGTTAAACCGAATTGTTTTTATTAAAACATTATCTGGAGTGTATTTGTAGAATTCTTTCCAAATAATTTGATTTAAACTTCCTTTGCAAATAATATTATCCAACAATCCGTTTAAGTTATATTTATACTCAAATCGATCAATTATTTCTTTATCCATTTTTCTTAAAAGTCTGAGCCCTTCATCTGGGCCATCCACATAAGCATATTTTTCACTTAAAGGGACAATAAAGGAGTAGTTTGTAGAATCTAAAATTGCACCATTATCTAAATAGGAAATATGAGCCAATCCCGTTAACTCTTTTATTTGTTTATTGTTATTTATAATGACATGGTAATGCTTAATAGTTTTTTGTTGAGCAGGCGATTGGGCAAGAATTATTCCCCACAGGCCTAAAATCGGAAGACAACATTTAATTTTCTCGAAGAGGTACATCCTTGTATTTTAGCCGACTTTTAATTTATTTCAAATGTTCAAATAGGCTTTCTTTAATGTTGTCGATTCGTAAGTTAAACTATGCAAATTATTAAATTTCATTACCAAACAAAATTCTTAAGCGAGTTTAAATGTCCCTAAACGACCATATTCAATCTGTCATTTTATCTAATTTAACCGACCCAAAGAAAAGGCGAATAGGCGTTGAAATTGAATGTTTCTTTTATGATGCTAAATTAAATCGAATACCCGTAAATAAAACGGATCAATTTTCAGCTATGGATTTCATAAAAGAAATTAATGAATTAGCTATAGGTGAATCTCCAAAATCTATTTACTCACTTGAACCGGGAGGGCAACTTGAATGGGCATCTTCTCCTTTTACAGATTTACACTCAGTCGATTTTCAAATGAAAGCTCACTTTAATAGGGTAAAAAAAATTGTACAGAAATATAATTTGGTTCATATGGATTTTGCGTTAGAGCCACTATACACTCCAGACAAGATTGACCTAATAAAGAAAAATAAATACCAATTAATGAATAATCGATTTCAACAAGTTGGCAACCACGGCCCTTGGATGATGCGTAATACAACAAGCGTTCAGGTTAATATTGATATATCGTCAAAGAATGAAGCTGAAAAAATGGCATGGCTTTCAGATGTCCTAGAACCATTTTGCGCATTACTTTTTGCAAATAGCCCCTTTATGAATGGCAAAACAACTAATAATAAAAATAAACGTTATGATATTTGGGATGATACTGACCCCACCCGATGCGGTAATTTAATTGATCATCATATTACATCGGAGGATGGGTTATTAGAAAAATTCAGTTCATTTGTTTTGAATGCTCCTGCCATTTTTATATACAAAAACAATGGAGACGCTGAAGGTTTTAATGGATCATTGGGAGAATATTTAGAAAAAATGGATAGAAACAATTTATTAAACAATGAACATATCATGGCCGCATTGCACCAAATATTTACTCATGTACGGTTTAAAAATGTGTTAGAGGTTCGTGGTGCTGATCGCCCCCCAAGAGGGTTTGAAATGGCGCCAGCAGCTTTTTGGATGGGATTATTATCCGAGCCATCCATCCAAGAAGAATTAACAGATCTGTTTCAACCTATTACACAATCAGAAAGAGAACAGCTCAACGCCGCAGCGAAAACATTAGATTTAAGTCAACCTGGCCCCCGTTCTAAAACAATCGGAGATTGGTTAAAAATAATTTGTGGCTTCGCGCAAAAAGGATTAGACAGGAGAAGTAAATCACTACGAATTGAAAATGAACGTATATTTTTGGATCCATATTTAGATTCGTTTTTTACTTCAGGATTTATGAGCATTCAAACACAAAACCTTTTCAAAGAAAGCAATCAAAATTTGAAATCCTTTTTATTGGGGAAAAATGGCTAAACCACTCATTGGTATTAATCCATACTATTTCCAACATAATAATTTTTGGTGGAATGCCACAAAAGAAAATTATTATAATGCAATTTGGTTGGGTGGAGGTATTCCAGTTACGTTACACTATTCTCCTAATGAGCAATTTATAAAAGAAATATCTCAAAAGATTGATGGTTTACTAATGGTTGGGGGTCCCGATTTACCCATACATACTTATTCGGGCGATCAACCCGAATTATTAGATGATGATGTTATGCACAATAACCGAGAACACTTTGATCGATATATTTTTAAAACAATGAAAAAACTAAATAAACCTATTCTAGCGATATGTGCTGGGTTCCAACATATAAATGTGATGTATGGTGGAAACCTTTTTGAAGATATCCCAACTCAAATGGACAATAATATATTTCATGGAGATTTTAATGGTGATTGGGCAGAACACTCTGTTCAACTAGAAAAAGGTAGCATGATTGCGAATATAATGAAGTATAATAATCTTAAAGTACCAAGCACACACCACCAAGGGATACGAAATTTAGGCGCTGGATTGCGTGCGGTGGGCTGGGCTAGTGACGGACTTATTGAAGCAATTGAAGATAAACACTCTCCTGATGCATTTATGGCTGTGCAATGGCATCCAGAATTAGCCACAGAGTCACCAGATCATTTAAATTTATTTAAATGGTTATCATCAAAAAGTTTGGAAAATAAAAAAGTAAATATTTGATTTTTACTGTCTGTATTTTGGAATACAGCCATTTTAATTAAGACGTTTCTGTCATAAATTAAGATGTGATTTTTAGTCTATCGAGGTTGACATGAACTGGTTTACAAACTTTACAAATTCGTCTATTGGCAAAAAAATATTTATGGCTATTTCCGGTCTATTTTTGTCATTATTCCTTATTATTCATCTCATTGGAAATCTGACCCTTTTTGGCGGTCCAGACTTTTTCAATAGCTACGTTTCAACACTTTCCGCATTGAAACCGTTAGTTCGATTTATTGAAGCAATATTAACGCTTATTTTCTTAGTGCATATTGTAAACGGTATTCGAATAACGCTTGAAAACAGAAGGGCAACACCGGAAAAATATTTAGCAGATAAATCAAATGAAAATAGTTCCTTTTTTTCACGAAACATGGGATTAACAGGAAGTATTATTTTTATTTTTCTTATGGTTCATCTTCAAACATTTTGGTATCAATTTCAAATTCAGCATGACGAAGGACAATTTTTCAATATTGTCATAGATAATACAATCGGTTTTGGAAATATTTTTGTAACACTTTTGTATAGTTTGGCGATGGTTTTATTGTCGTTTCATCTGCGTCATGGGTTTCAATCTGCATTTCAAACATTTGGAATTCGATACAATAAATATGGTAAATTAATAGAATGGGCTTCAGTTTTCTTCTGGTTGATTATTCCATTAGGCTTTTTGTCAATTCCTATTTATTTCGGATTTATAAAAGGAGGATTCTAGTATGTTTCCCGAATCAAAAATTCCATCAGGTCCTTTAGCTGAAAAATGGACAAAACATCAATTTGATTTAAAGCTTGTTAACCCATCCAATAAAAGAAAATATGATATAATTGTTGTTGGCACAGGGTTAGGTGGGGCAGCAGCTGCCGCATCATTTGCAGAAATGGGATATAATGTAAAAGCTTTTTCATATCACGAATCACCGAGGAGAGCACATAGTATTGCAGCTCAGGGCGGGATAAATGCAGCAAAGAATTATCCCAACGATGGAGATAGTGTGTTTCGCTTGTTTTATGATACAATTAAAGGCGGTGATTATCGCTCTAGAGAAGCAAATGTTTATCGGCTTGCAGAAGTAAGTAATGCTATTATTGACCAATGTGTAGCACAGGGGATCCCTTTTGCTAGAGAATATGGAGGTCTTTTAGACAATCGGTCATTTGGTGGAGCCCAAGTATCACGTACCTTTTATGCGCGGGGACAAACCGGTCAACAGTTATTATTGGGCGCATATTCTTCTTTAGTTCGACAAATGCACAAAGGAAAGGTTCATTTTTACCCACGGCATGATATGTTAGAGCCAGTCCTAATTGATGGAGAAGCCAAAGGTATTATTACACGCGATTTAGTCACAGGTGAAATAGCATCTCATTCTGCGAATGCAGTTGTTTTAGCTACAGGTGGTTATGGAAATGTATTTTTTCTATCTACGAATGCAATGGCGAGTAATGGAACAGCAGCCTGGAGAGCTTATAAAAAAGGCGCTTACTTTGCAAATCCAAGCTTTACTCAGATACACCCCACTTGTATTCCAGTCGCAAGCGACCATCAATCAAAATTAACATTAATGAGCGAAAGCTTACGAAACGATGGTCGAGTTTGGGTCCCCAAAAAAGAGGGCGATGACCGCCACCCTAATGATATACCTGAAGAAGATAGAGATTATTATTTAGAACGACTTTATCCATCCTTTGGTAATTTAGTTCCAAGAGATGTAGCAAGTCGTCGGGCAAAAGAAATGTGCGATGAAGGTCGTGGAGTTGGACCAACAAAATTAGCTGTTTATTTAGATTTTGAAGATGCAATTAATCGCATGGGAAAAGATCAAGTAACAGCTAAATATGGAAATTTGTTTGATATGTATCAGCAGATAACAGGCGAAAACCCATATGATGTCCCAATGCGAATCTATCCTGCTGTTCATTATACAATGGGCGGAATTTGGGTCGACTATAATTTAATGACGACCATTCCAGGGCTATATGTTTTAGGTGAAGCTAATTTTTCAGATCATGGAGCAAATCGCCTTGGGGCTAGTGCCCTCATGCAAGGATTGGCTGATGGGTATTTCGTTATACCATACACAATAGGTGATTACCTGTCTAAAAAACTTGGTGAAAAAGTTTCAACAGATCACGACGCATTTAAAGAAGCTACATCTAATGTGAACGAAAGATTAAGTCGCTTATTATCAATTAATGGTAATCGTACCGTAGATAACATTCATAAAGAATTAGGCTTAATAATGTGGAATAATGTGGGAATGGCTAGAGACAAAGATGGGCTAGAAAAGGCGATTGAAAAAATACCTACATTGAGAGATGAATTTTGGTCTAATGTTAAAATACCAGGGAAATTAAACGAATTAAACCCCGAACTTGAAAAAGCTGGACGACTAGCTGATTTTCTTGAGTTGGGTGAATTAATGGCAAGAGACGCTTTAAACCGAGAAGAATCTTGTGGCGGGCATTTTAGAACCGAATTTCAAACGGAAGACAACGAAGCATTGAGAGATGACGAAAATTTCACATATGTTTCTGCTTGGGAACATAAAGGAGATACAGCCCCACCGGAATTACATAAGGAAATATTGGAATTTGAAAATGTTGAACTCACGACGAGGAGCTATAAGTAATGAAAGTTCAAATTAAAGTTTGGCGCCAAACAAATGCACAGTCAAAAGGTGATTTTTCAACATACCCATTAGAAGGCGTTTCGGAAGATATGTCTTTTTTTGAAATGCTGGATAGCTTAAATGATAATCTTGTTATGGAAGGAAAAGACCCCATAGCATTTGATCATGATTGCAGAGAAGGTATTTGTGGTACGTGTGGCATTTTCATTAACGGAAGAGCTCATGGGCCAATCCGCGGTGTAACTACATGCCAACTTCATATGCGAAGTTTTCAAGATGGAGAAACAATAGTTGTGGAACCATGGCGAGCCAAAGCATTTCCAATTATTAGGGACTTAATAGTTGATCGCCAATCTTTTGATCGCGTTATGGAGTCAGGTGGATATATATCTATAAATACCGGAAATGCTCAAGATGCTAATACAATCCCAATTGCAAAAGAAAATGCAGATGCTGCAATGGATGCTGCTGCATGTATTGGGTGTGGTGCTTGCGCAGCTACATGTAAAAATTCATCTGCTATGTTATTTGTTTCAGCGAAAGTTTCTCAATTTGCATTATTACCGCAAGGGCAGCCCGAAAGGTCGAATCGAGTAAAAAACATGGTAGACCAAATGGATGAAGAAGGGTTTGGAAATTGCACAAATACAGGCGCCTGTGAAGTAGAATGCCCCAAGGAAATATCGCTTGTTAATATTGCAAGAATGAATAGAGAATTTTTAAAGGCATCATTGGTCTAAATACTAAAAGAGTTTTCGGAAGGGATTGTTGAAATACCCAGATTTTTTTAACCAGTACAAGATATCTATGAAAGATGATTTATCACTCACGTTAGGGGCTTTTGAGCTTGGTGAAATTGAATATAGCTATCTTGATGCAGTAAAACTTGCAGGTCATTCCTGCCCTACAGTTGCGAGCATCTTTGCCATGTTGAAAGTTGGATTAAATACGTTGTACCCAACTAGCACACCAAAAAGGGGCGAGATTAAAGTAGAGTTTAAAGATAAAAAAGAAGATAATGTGACAGGTGTTATGGCAAATATCGCCACCTTAATTTGTGGTTGTGGCGATGATGGGGGCTTTAAAGGTATTAACGGAATGTTTTCTAGAAAAAACCTATTATACTTTGATTCTCAAATAAATAACACGATAAAACTGACAAGGCTTGATAATAATCAATCAATTGAATTAATGATTGACCTTTCGACATTTCCCGATGTAAATCCAAGCAATACAAATGATTGGCAAAATAAAGTGAACTCAATTTTAAAACAAGCGGATAAAATTGTCACACAAGTATAAAACAAAAAACCCTCGCAATTACACGAGGGTTTTTTGTTTATTTAATGACGGTTAGATTATTTTAGTTTAAAATTAACAGGAATTGAAATCCAAACACCCACGGGACGTTCTCTCTGTTTTGCAGGTTTAAATCGAGTTTTTCTAATAGCCTCCATAGCTGCTTCGTCGAGTCCAGTATTTGGAATACCTTTTAAAATAATAGTTTCTTTTACACGTCCCTTTTCATCAATGAAAGCCTGGACAACAACAACACCTTCAATTCCAGCCTCTTGTGCAATTTCGGGATATACAGGACGAATGCCCGATATTGCTTTTGGAGGATCATCATAAGGAATAAATTTTACCTTAGGCCCAGATGGCGGTGGCGGTGGTGCTTCCCAGTCAATTTCATCAAAGTCCATTTCATCAATCGTAAGATCATCAGCAATATCTTCATCATCCGAAGGGACAGGTATAGATGGTCTTGCTGGTGGTGGAGCTTGATCAATTTGTTGTGTTTGAGGAATATCAATAGAATCAATAACAACTTGATCGATATCGTCGAAAACAACAGTATTTAAAAAACGAGGAAATACTAAAAACATTAATATGACTAAAAATATACCAACTAAACTGGTAGCTCTTATAACAACAGGATATTTGATTTTTAATGGATTCGCCATATCAATTAACCAATGTTTTGGTTGAATAATTCAACTTTAAAGCATCTGCTTGCCGTAATTCTTCATGGATCCCTGAAATGAGTTCCATTTTAGCAGATTCATCCGCTTTAAGAGATACAGTAATCATAGGGTTAGAAACACGCTTGTCATACATAATATGTCGAATATCAGAAACATTGAAAAGGCGATCATCGATAGAGATTAATCCTTCCCTTGATACCCATATTTGAGACGTATGGCGTCTTGATTTTAATTTTTCTATCCGCTTTGCTTTTGGAAGTTCCACCGGCAATCCAGATGATTCTCTCAACACGGTTGTTACCATAAAAAAGATAAGCAACATAAAGATAATATCAGGCATGGATGCTGTGGGGATTTCACTGGATATTTTTGTTTTACGTGAAAATTTCATTTATTAATTAGAGTTAGCAATGGAAATACGCATCGCATTTGCCATTTTTAGTTGATCGATAACCCTGACGTAGTCACGATACTCAGTTTTTTTATGTGATTTGACAGATACGATTAAAAGGGGGTTTTCCGCTAGTCGTCTTTTTACAGCTCCGCTGATTTGATCAATCGGAGTTGGTTCTTCATCAAGTAAGACGGCACCCTGAGAATTAATAAGGCAGTTTACGATATTCTTCTTTTTAATTTCAATTTCCACATCACCTGGCGGAGGAAGAACAATGCCCAATCCTTTGTCGGTATCGATAGTTGTTGTTACTAGAAAAAAGATAAGCAGAAGAAAAGCAATATCCGCCATTGAAGACGTGGGGATTTCTCCGCTTTTAAATCGGCGTTTATTTTTCATCGAAGGAGGTGTGCCTTATTTTTTAGATTCGTTTTCGTATAAATGATCCATGATTTGTACGGACCGCTCTTCCATATCAAGGATAAGTTTATCGATACGCGCAACAAAAACATTTTGGAATGTTTGAATAATCATAGCAACAATTAAACCAAAAGCAGTTGTTAACAATGCTTGAGAAATACCACCAGCCACAACAGCAGGTGAAATATCATTTGCAGCTTTAATAGCATCAAAAGCAGCAATCATACCAACAACCGTTCCGGTAAATCCAAGCATTGGTGCGATTGTAATTACAGCATTTAGCCAGATCATATTTCTTTCCAAAAATGCCATTTCAATTGAACCTGCATTTTGAATAGCTTTTTCAACTTCCCCTAATCCGCGGTGCATCCTCGAAAGACCTGCATGAAAAATTGAAGCAACGGGACCCGATGTAGTTTCACATAATTCTAATGCAGCACCGGAACCATCATTGTCTATTTTTTCAATAATTTCATCAAAAAATTTCTTTGAATCGATGCCCGACATCATCAGGGAGTAAAAACGTTCTATAGCAAACCCCAACCCAAATAATAGGGAAATAAGAATCGGCCACATGAATTCTCCACCGTTGATAAAATATTGTACCATATTGTTCCTCCGTTAATCTGTTTTGTATGTATGAATTAAATTGTTTATCTCTAAAAGGCACTGAATTTAATGCGAAGATTGCAAGAATGCATCTGCTTCCTTAAAAAAATCTATAGCACCCATAACTTGGTTATCAGTTTGTATTCTGATTGCGGCAGACGCATCTTTTCCAAACGCAACACCAGATATTTCTGCCTTAATTCGGTTCTGTAAATAGGGTAAATCAACTATAATGGAGTCTAAACTCACATTAATAGAATCTGTTGATAAATATTCATAAAACGAATCAAATACATCACTTGAAACACTCCAATCCCTTTTGAAAGATTGGGCATCACCCAATTCCGCTGAATGATTAGAAGCATAATTAGATCCAAAATTAAAGATAGGTCTTTTAGCGCTTCTAATTACCTTTTGAGTATCTGATGTTAATTTATTTTTAAATGGTAAATATATATCAGGAGTTATTCCGCCTCCGCCATAAACTATTCGCCCGCCTTTTGTAAAATATTTTGGTCTCAATTCTTTTAATGAGTCCATTTTAGCGTCTCTATCATTATCATACAATTCTCGGTAATATGCATGATCTTTACCATCTTCATAAGGTCTTTGTATCAATCTACCCGTTGGAGTATAATACCTCGCTATTGTTACTCTAAGCGCCGAACCACCTTCTAGAGGGAGTTGGCGTTGAACCAAACCTTTTCCGAAACTAGTTTCCCCAATAACTAACCCGCGGTCTAAATCTTGTACAGCGCCAGCAACAATTTCACTTGCACTTGCAGATCCGCGATTGATTAACACAATTAATGAAAAATCATTGCGACCTTTTAATGGGTTAGCCATAAAAACCTGATTTGATTCTCGGATTTTTCCTTTAGTAAAAACTAATGTGTCGGGAGTTGTGATAAATAAATTTGATATAGCCGCCGCTTGTTCTAAAAATCCTCCGCTATTTCCTCTTAAGTCAAAAACAAGTCGTTTCATGCCCATTCCATCAAGTTTATTAAGGGCTTTTTTAACTTCAGTATCTGTAGTTGCAGAAAAACGTCTCAGAAATATATAACCCGTTGAATCATCTATCATAGATGCGGCTGCAACGCTGTAGATTGGGATATCGTCTCGAATAATGGTTACCTCAAAAGGTTTTGCAACACCAATTCTCTGTATTGATAAATCTACAGATGATCCCTTTTTGCCTCTCAGTTTTTTGAATACTTCATCTTTGGTTATTTTATATGCATCCTCATCATTGATGGAAATAATTTTATCTCCTGATTGTAAACCAACATGATCAGATGGACTGTCAGGGATCGGAGATATAACAGTAATATACCCTTGAAGAATATCGAACTCGATCCCAATGCCTTGAAATTTTCCTCGAAATAATTCATCGATATTTTCTTGATCTTTAGCGGGGATATAAGTTGAATGTGGGTCTAATTCTTCCATTAATCCATGAAAAGCACCATCCATTACTTGTTCCAAATCCACATCATCAAAATAAAAATGGTTTACATATGTTATGATTTGGTTTAAAACATTGACTTTTTCTTTCAGAATACGGTACACATTCTGATTACTAGAAAAGGCATATGAAGCCATTAATATTACAGCGAGCAAAAACCCCAGAAGACCAGACCCCAATAAAGGGAGCTTTCTTTTAATTTTAAAATTCATCAATAAATAGAAAGTTATTTATAAGCCAAGATAAAGCATTGTTCTGAAAGTAACACCTTGAATTGTCGTTTTTGGAGAATCACTTATCGGAACACGCCCATTCAAATACCAGCGCCCAGCTTGAATGGTACCTTTATTAAACCCAACACTTATACGCAATCCCATACGATCGAGAAATTGCCATTTCACTGCAATATAAGGTTGGAAATTAAAAAACAAACCACTTAAATCCGTCATAACACCGGGCATATTTGCAGCACTAAATCCTCCAGACTGTGCGCCATCTATATCTGTTACCTCATAATAAAATGTGCCAGTGGAATCAACATCGCCATAAACGCTACTAAACGCATTTTCCCATTTTGGGGTTCCGGTATGTTGATCAACAGTAATATTTACGTGGCCTAATCCCAACAATGCCCCAGCGGAAAGTTCTAAATCTTGCAGTACAGGCATAACATATTCCACGGTTGCTGCCCCAAGAGAAAAGCCGAATTTTGCTTCTAGAGACGGAGAAAAGTCGCCACTATAATTAACAGATGTATCGGCAGCGGTAAATGTTCCCGTACTGTCTCTGTCAATATATAATTTTATATCGGGTACAGTACTTATTCTTGATGTACCAATGCCAGCATATCCGCCAATCCGCCATCGCCCCGTTATGTGAGCAAAGCCTTCCCCGCCATGTACCACAAAGGGTGTTGTAAAATTTGTAGGATCCAGCCCTAGCTTTGTTAGGGATGCTGAACCTGGAATTGAATCCAAGGAAATATACATTGGACTATATCCAATTCCTCCGCCAAAAAAATCTTCAACGGGGTACAGGTCCACTTGGGCTGTTGCCAAAGATGCACCAAAAATGATGTAAAGCAGTTTTTTCTTCACGATGTTAGGAGTCTCCGCATTGATTAACCTGAAAATTTAGATCACATTGTAAAAATACGAAAGAAATTATACGTTTTAATTGAAAATTCAATGATATAGTATTGCTAGGGCTTTTTCTTGATTATATAACACATGAACACCTATATTTGTCGAGACAACTAACCGAGGTAAGGGAGGTCATTCGTATATTATCTCCCTAAAAAAAGTATATATATTAGGACTTAACATGAGCAGACGTGCGTACATGCGGAGGAATTCACGTGCTGAAAGCAAGGCTTTTAGCGTCGGACTCCTATTATTTCTGTCTATTGCATTAGCAAGTGGACCATTTCACATGCAAGGTGTATATGACTTTGATGGCGACGGGAAAAAAGAGTCGATCGTCCAGAATTTTACATCAGGACCCACACTTAGCCTATTGGAATTTTCACCAAGAGGGGCATCCCAATTAATATGGTCGTGGGACATGAACCATAGTGGTATCATTATGGATTTTGAAGTAATGGATGTAAATCATGATACATTTAATGATTTAGTTGTTATCTCTAACCGCCTTCCTGGGGAAGTAATCCAACCTTGGTTATATGTTTTTACCGGAAATGAAGTAGGGCTTGCAGAAAACCCGCTTAAATTATATCCTTCCGAATTAGGGTTAGCCAGTGTACGTCCAACTACCATTTCTGCGTTAGATACTCAGGATGGAAAAATTATTGTTGCTCTAGGATCACCAATTAGAAAGACTGCTGTTTTTTCTTTAGATATAAATGAGTCAACCATCAATATTGATAATATCAATTATGTTGGAACTGATTTAATTGTAAATGGCTATGGAAAATTGGCATCGAGTGTTTATCGACATAAGAATCAAAACTATATAATTCAGTTATCATTAGAGAATAATACCATTAAAGCTGGGGTTTTTAACGGCAATGATTTATCAGAAATTTCATCAGATGTATTAGTGTCAGATGCCCGCGGGAGACTCCAAAGTTCAAGTTTATCCTTCTTTTCGAAAGAAATAGCAAAAGAAGATGGGCTATTGTTACCTTTTGATTCTGGAGATGTTGAACGCATTTCTTTTGACGGTAAAAATTTAGAATTATCACCATCTTCTTATTCCGGAAAAAGTTTATTCACAGTAACAGATCCAAATAAACGGTATAAAAAATGGTCACAAGAAAAATTATACCCACCCTCTGGGCCAACATTATTAGACTTTATACAAAAAGCCAAAAAAGAAGTTATTCAAAATAAACCACTCCCCATCAATCAAATTCCTACTGTTTCTACAGAAATGACTGCAGATTTATTGGTTACTAGCGCGGGAGGAGAAAATGTTAAAATTATTGAAGCAGACTTAATCCCGGAAAATCCAATCTTACCACCAGATGAAAAAGATAAAGTCCCTGGTGTTGATGATGGTGTATCTGCCTTCTCTGAGGCAGTTAAAGATACAATTGCAAAACAATCATCTCCAGACACAACAGTTTCTATAGAATTAGAAACAGAATTTGTACCCATAGATCTATATTATGCACAAGTTATGACCCCTGTAGGGAAAACACCTAAACGATTTGTTTTTGATGGCGAATCACCTTTTGGTGTAGGTGTAAATCAAATGCCGCTCATTGGTGACCCAACTCACATACAACATAGTATTTCAGCAAATTTGGCCCATTTAAATCGAGGTTCTGTTTATGATTATGCCTATTCTATTCGAAACGCAAGGGTGGATAGCATAACAACGATATCTATGGTTCATGATATGCAAACGAATGTAGTATTTTTATCAATTTCCCCATTAAAAGATTCATTAAGCCAATCATACCAACCTGTGTCTTTTGACCCTACTTTATTTGAGTTTCCAGACTATTTTTTCGAAGGGTTTCCATCATCGTTAGGGATGGATTTTACAGATCAATTAATTCGATTTTCATTTGACGGTGATTCAACAAGCGCGCCCGAGACGCATGGGATATATTTATCTGCAACAAGTCCATCAAACCCCGCACAATCTTTAGCTGTCTTCCTTGATCAAGGAGAGCTTCAAGCCATTCGCGGAGAAGTAAAGGTTCGAGAAAACGGATCAAAAAAAATCACAACTGAGTTTGATTTGGTAGGGCAGGTGGAGCCAGCCGTTATGTTCTCTAGATTGATTGAAGAAATATTTCCCGACTCATTAAAGGTAAGACTTTTACAAGGGGGAACTTTTGAAGAACCTCTTTGGAGGTCTTCAGGACAATTTCCAGAAATTTTAATGAAAAAGAGACTCCCGACAGAATTAAAGGAACAGAGTAATCCTATCGTTCCTATTAAAGCGGTACAAAGTCATATCCCAGAAAAAGATTCACTGAAAGTAGAACCACCTACTGGCCCTAAACCTGCAGAAATGTTAAGCGGAGAAGAAGCATTGGACGAACCCGCTTTACCGTCAGAACAGTCTCCAACGGATAATGTTGAAGATGAGCCAAAGAATCAAATTGAAACAATTGAATCAGAAGTAATGGACTCAACAAGCCAAAAACCGACACCTAATTAATTTAAACGTAGATATTTTCTTGAAGACATTACAAAAAGTCATTCCGCTTTTCCTTTTGGCTGCTCAATTAGTTACTGGGCAATCTCAAAAGATTATTCATTTAGATGGGTCTTATGACCTTGATGGAGATAAGTGGCAAGAGTTTATCGCTCTTGAATTAAACCCATCTGAGGAATATTTTCCATCATCGATTCATTATTATGAAGTAGATAATGATGGGTATCAAACCAAAACGTGGGAATTTTCTCCACCCGACGAATTAGAAGGGTATTTTGTTAATGCAATTATTGGCGACATTCAAGGTGATGGAACTCCCGATCTAATAACAGTAATGAATCTTTCACGATTTGGCGACAATTCATCTCCTCATGTGTTTATTGCAGCATATTCTTGGGGCGGTGAAACATTTTCGGAGCTCCCTTTTGCTACATTAGATGTAGGGAAACAAGGACAATCACTACGATGTAATAATTTTGCTTTATTGGACATGGATGCAGATGGAACTCAAGAATTAGTTTTATCTTTAGGAAGTCCTTTTAGAGGTTTTGCATTTATCGGAATTGGTGAAGACAATCAATTATCTGTTATAAAGAAAATTCGTCCAGATGATTTGTTAGTAGGATCAGGATTATTATATGCAGGAATCGTGGACTACGATTTGGATGGTTATGATGATTTAATTGCTATCAGCCCTGAAGGAAATATTCTTAAAGCTCAACCGTTCTACAATGTTGGCGGTGTGTTTGATTCAGGGGCATTGATTAAAAAAACATTTCAAGGATTAAGCGGAATTATTCATCGATCAATCACACTTTCCGATTGGGATGCGGACGGATTTCAAGATGTTATTCTTCCCTTCCGGTCTGGCGATATTATTGCCCTAACGCTGACACCGGCCGCGCTCGTGATTGACAAATTGCCTATTTCTGGAGGCCCATTAAATCAAATTGTAACAGCAGATTTTGATCAAGATACTTTTGATGATTTATTAATTCTTTCTTCGGATATAAATAATCTATCTCTTTACTCCGGAAAGAATGGAAAAATAGACAATATTTCTACTTCAATTAATGAAGCATTGGGTGGATTTCAAATATCCAATATATTACCTTTAATTCAACAAGGCCATTATACTGGCGCCGTCCTTGTTTCTGGTTGGGATGGAAATGAGAATGCAGTATATATGATAAATGTTGGCCAAAAATCTGACGATTTTGATCAAGGGTTTATTGTGAGTTCTGATTTTATCGCTAACAATCTTCCTGAAATGCTTTCTAATGCTCAAAAAGAAGATATTCCAATTCCAGAAGTTTATATTGAGGTATTACCAGACAGAGAACCTCAATTACCTCAGCCAGAAATTGAAATCATTACAGATTTAGGTGAAAACCCTAAGAAAAAACTTCCTAAAGCATTAGAACCTGAAAGAGATGAAGTGGATGTTTTAAAAGAACAGCCAAGATCACAATCTCCAAAAAAAATAACTCGCACTTTAGAATCCCCAAAACAACCGAGGCCTGTTGAGACAGTTGGGCAACGGCTCCCCAAACATGTACTTCCAAGATATGTTCTTTCGAAAAATGCACAATTTGAATATGAACTCCCTCGTGATAGCACAGAACAGTTTCACAGTTTTAGATGGGAATTAACGCCTCCTAAAGGTATGTTTTTTCATTATGAAACACGCTCAATTAGGTGGGTACCCAACGAAAAACAACTAGATGCTTTTCCTTTATCTTTTCATGTAAGAATGAAAGTAGATGAAATGATGGAGCCAGAATCTGGAAGCGACGAATCAACACAATCGTATAAAGTTGTTCCTGTTTTAGAAGGTAGAGATGAAGAAATGTGGGTTTATGTTAATGATCCACCAGTCTTTTTAAGTGAACCAGCTGGCACAGAATTCGTAGCAGGAGATTTTTTTAGATACCAACCAATTGTGCAGGATAGAAATAGAGATGCTTTACTTCAATTTGAGTTAGAGAAAGCACCCAAAGGAATGATACTAAAAGATGGTATTTTATCATGGAAAACAGATAGTTCTCATGTAGATGTATATGATGTTAGAATTGTTGTAACAGATGGATTTGACCGAACTGCGCAAGAATTTAAATTGTTTGCTCAAGCGGGGGTTAAAATATTATCGGAGGCGCCTAAAGAAGCTAAAGTCGGTAAAGACTATACTTATGAAGTAAAATTATGGCGTCAGCAAAAAGATAAACCGGTTCAATTTAAATTATTGAACGGTCCTGATGGTATGTCATTAAATAATAAAGGAATTGTTACTTGGACTCCAAACCCAGTCCAAATCGACACAATGCCTTTTGCAATTATGGTTTCTCATGGAGTTGCATCAGATACGCAATACGTCAATCTATTTGTGAATCACCCTCCTATTATTAAAAAAGCACCCCCACCTATGAATTTGATTACATTAGGAGACACATGGGATTTTCAGTTGGGCGTTGATGACCCAAATGCTGGCGACCAACTTGTATATACCGCTCATAAATTACCTGATGGTATGCGCATGGATGCTTATTTAGGTCGGTTAAAATGGGATCCAACATCTCAAAACCTTGACTTTTCTGAATTAAAAATTGAAATATCGGATGGCCATGAATCTAGAATTATAGAAAGTGAATTTTTTGTAAATGCGCCAACAAGAATCGTTTCTATTCCACCTATGAGCGCAACCGTAGGTGATGAGTATAAATATGACATTATGATCGTTGACCAAAATAAAGGTGCATTACTTCCCTTTGATAGAGTGGTAAAAATTGATGATGTTAGTAGTATACGTATATATTCGATAAATATATCTGATGATGTCTATTTAGAAAATATCCATCGATATATCAGCGAGTGGCAAAATGCGGACGCCATTTATAAATTTAACAAAGATTATCCTGCAGATACGCTGTTGTCTAGATTAAACTTAAAAAAATATGTTCATTCAGTATTCTTTGAAAATGATAGACTATATGCAATTTTAGAAACCATCGATGACCGTACAATCAAAATAAAAGATTTTCTATGGGAATTTTTCCAAGGAAACAAAGGAAAACCACCAAGAGTTGTGGTAGAGCGAATGAGTCCTTTCAAGTTTACTCTTACAGAATTTCCAGAGGGAATGGTTGTTGACGATCCATCAAGTACAATCTTTTGGACACCCAGTAAGGACCAGGTAGATAGACATCGTATTTCTGTTGTAGCATCTGATGGGTATTCACACGACGAACAAACATATGAATTATATTCAAACCATCTTCCCACTATTGTTTCAAATCCGCCTAGGATGGGACTTGTCGGCGAATTATATAAATACCAATTGAGAGTTGAAGATAGAAATGAAGATGCAAATTTAGAATACACATTAATCCGCGGCCCACACGGTATGCAAATGGATAAACATGGACGCATTTTATGGGTGCCTAAAGCAGCACAGATTAATTACAGCACATTTGAAGTGCAGGTTTCTGATGGATATGGAAAAGATATTCAATCGGGAAAAATGTATATAAATATGCCTCCCAATATATTATCCACGCCCAAGCCTGTGGGTTTAACAGGTCATACATGGAGATATAAAATAGCAGCAGAAGATTTAAATAGCGACAAAGTTACATATCGTCCTGTTCGCCTGCCGAAATATGCACGATTCAATAAAAAGAAGGCAACAGTAGAATGGACACCAAAGAAGAATCAAACAGGCCCAAATGATTTTATTTTTATGGCGATTGATGAGCATGGCGCTACAACAGCTCATGAATTTCAGGTCCACGTATTTTATGATCCAAGCGCAAAACAACTCATTAATACAGGATGGCCTTTAATGTTAACGTTTGTTGGTGTTGTTTTTGCGTGGGGAATGGCTCAGATTTAATCGAGGACATGGTTGAAGTTTAATTTATCCGGTAGTACCATCTGTACCGGCAAATAATATATTGGCAAGTCCATCCACCCGTCATCAAGTTTAATAAAATCTTTTTCGGTTGTTAATACATAATCTGAATTTGATTTTATTTGTTGATCTTGAACAAATGTGAGGTCTTTTTTAGTATAATCATGATGGTCTGGAAATGAGTGGGTTTTTCCAATAGAAATGCCTAACTCTATAGCCGCCCGGAAGAAGCCAACATTATCACCTAATCCAGAGAATATAAAAGCTGTTTTATTTTCCATCTTAGAAAGATTTAAAATAGTTCCATCTCTACCGACTAATTGACCGCTAAAATGAAATGCACTCGCTAATACAGGGCATTTTGCTGATTTTAATTTCCGATTTAAATATGGCGTAGTTCGTTTTGGATGATGTTTAGTCGTAATAATAATATCAGCTCTACGTAATTGATCCCAAGGTTCTCTAAGGTGCCCGTATGGTAATAGTTTATGCTCTTTTTTAGACTCTTTACTATTTACTAAAACAATATCTAAATCTCGATATAGCCCCCTATGTTGGAACCCATCATCCAATAAAAACACATTTGGTTTATACTTTTTGTATAAAAACATACCGCCACGAAAACGATCTTCGTCAACTACAATTGGGATATTTTGTGTTTGATTAGCCATTAAGCTAGGCTCATCTCCAACTGTTTTCCATGAAGGTGGTTGCGTTTTTCCATTTGTAACTTCTACAGTTCCAGATGTGTTTCGCCCATAACCTCGGCTAATGATAGCAGGGCGATACCCATCATTTTGAAGTTTATGGGCAATGGCAATCACAGTGGGGGTTTTCCCGGTGCCGCCAACAGAAATATTTCCTACACTGATTACAGGGACTGGAAGTTTTCTAGTTACAAAAAATCCAAATTTATAAAATATATTTCGCCAATAAATCATTCCCCAATAAAAAATGGCTAGTGGGAATAATATCCAAACTAGGTATTCTTTATTATGGTTTATTTGCATGATACAAGTTATGGCTTTCAAGCTCATTCATAGCATTTGTTAATTTATTTAATCCCTTTTCAATCGGTTCATCTTCGGGAAAGTAAATAGGTTCACCATATTCAATCCATATTTTACCAAATGGTTTTTCTACAAAAAAAGTATCCCAATTTGTAAATGCCCAATTTCGAGATGAATGAACGGTAACAGGAACGACAGGAGCGCCTGTTTTTTGTGATGCACGAATAACGCCATGTTTTGGAACTCTTGCAGGTCCGCTTGGGCCGTCAGGAGTAATTGCGAGTAAAGTTGATTTGGATTTTAAAGTATTAACAATTTCAATAAATGCTTCCTTTCCTCTCTCTTTACTAGAGCCTCGTAGAAATGCCCATTTCATTTTTTGACCGATTTGAGATATAAGTTCTGCATCTTTATGCATCCCTGTTAATCCATGATAATTATTTCCAGATAAATTCATAAATACGGCCAATAATTGTCCATGCCAGCAGGAAATGATTACGGATTGATTAGAATTTAATAATTCTAAATAATTGTTTTTCCCTCGAACATCCCAAATATTGAGACCATAGAATAATTTCAAGATCCATTTCCCAAAAAAGGATAATAATGCTATTTTCATTAGTCTGAATCCTTTAAGATGATTGCTTTGGCTGCACGGTCATATACTCCCGGTAAACCAAGCGATCTTCGAACTTCATTAAAATTATCAAGCATTGTTCTTCTCTCTGAAGATTTTATGTCTAATAACGGAATAATGGCTGAAGATATATTTTCTGTAGTCATATGTCCTTGTAAAAATTCTGGTACAACTTTTCTATTTAAAATAAGATTAACCATTGATGCAAATTTAACCTTTGTTGAATGTTTTACTATAATCCACGATAAAGAAGAAAATTTGTAACATACAACTAAGGGTATATCTTCAACAGCGCATTCAAGCGTAGCTGTCCCCGAGGCTGTTATTGCCGCTGTCCCAAATGCCATCGCTTTTCGCGCATCAGGTTCAATGATAATATAATCTGGGCATGGATCGATCAAAACGTGAGGGCCTTTTCCTACAATAAATTGAATTGAATCATTTAACTGTTTTAGTTTTTTAACCACATTTAAAAAAACAGGCCAATGACGGTCAACTTCTTGCTGTCTACTTCCAGGCAACAGGGTTAATACTGGACCCTTCTCTTTTAACCCCGCTTTTTCAAAATATGAAGTTTTAGTAATACTTAGCGGGTGACGATCTGCGAATGGGTGTCCCACATAATTTGCTGGTATTCCTCGAGACTCAAACCAATTTTGCTCAAAAGGGAATATACATAATGACTGGTCTATGTATTTTTTTATACCTTTAATTCTGTTTTCTTTCCAAGCCCATACTTGTGGTAATATAAAATACGTAACAGGAATATTTAAGTAGTGAATATTTTTAGCAAGCCTAAGATTGAATCCTGGGTAATCTATTAATATAATTCTATCAGGCTTTTCTTCTTCAATTAAGCGAATAGTTTTACCCATTATTTTTAACATTTTTGGTAAATGTTTAATGACTTCAGTAAAACCCATGATTGATAAAGTATCTATATGTTCAACAATTGACAATCCTTCTTTTACCATTTTATTCCCACCATGACCAAAAAAGGATGCATTTGGATTTAGGTTTTTAATAGCCTTCATCAAGTTGGACCCATGATAGTCCCCGGATGGTTCACCAGCTAGAATAAAATAATTCATAGAATATTAAATCAACTAAATTAAAATTGATTTTTAATTAAGATGATAAGTATGATGAAGGTCAAATTTTGAAGGGTTCTACGTTCTGTTTTTAAAGTTTTTACCAAAGATGAAGGAGTGCGATTATCATCATTTTTCCATGATGTTATTCTTGGGAATAAACGGGGAACATTTTGTTGGTAATTTAAATAAGGTTTTCCAAACAGATCGTATAGGGTGGATTCTTCTAATAAGATGATAAGAGTGTATTGGAAAGTAAAAAATAATGTACTAATTAGTAATAAGATCCACATATAGGGTCCACTTGCAGCAATAATGACACCGGAATAAATAATCATATTCCCTATATAAAGCGGATTTCGTGTCCGTGCGTAAGGGCCAGCAGTACATAACGCCGGTGCGCCAACCATTATAGTTCGAGTTTCTCCGCCAGCATATCTAACAGCATTTATTCGGATATATTCCCCTAGAGCTATAACAATACCACCCCACATACATTCAGGGAAAGATACGTTAGAGTAATATATAATGGCGAAAACAAGCGGGATAGGAGTAAAACTTCTGTATTTGAAGAAAAAATTATGAATTGGCATTTTGAATTGATTGGTTAGTGGTTTAATGAATGTCTTGAATAATCATGTCTTGAATTTGGATTGCTATTTCTAATGCATCTCGTCCAGCTTTTCCGTCTACGATCGGTTTTGCGCTTCCTGAAATTGATTCAACGAAATTGCTTAATTCATCACGCAATGCGTCTGACTGAATAATAGGAGGTTTTTCATATGAGATGACGCGTTTTCTACCGTGATATTCAAAGGGTGTGGTTGTATCAGTTGAAATGTTAGAATCAACTTCGTCGCTAATTTGATAAACTTCTGTTAATCCTAGTAGCAAATCCAATGTAGCATAAAAATCTTTTTGAAATAATTTGATTTTTCGAACTCTATCTTGAGCGACTCTGCTTGAGACCATACTGGCAACAGTACCATTTTCAAAACGAAGACGAGCGTGAGCAATATCAACAGAATCAGTTAAAATAGATACTCCGGTCGCCCGAATATTAGAAACGGGAGAATCAACGAAAGAAAGTAATATGTCAATGTCATGAATCATTAAATCTAGAACAACAGGAACATCTGTACCGCGAATAGTATAGGGGGCAAGTCGTTGTATTTCGACAAATTTTGGAGAAAGGGTAAATGGCTTAAGAGCTAAAATAGCTGGATTTAGCCTTTCAATATGTCCCACCTGAATTAGCACATTATTTTCATGCGCTAGGTTAACCAGCATTTCTGCTTCATTAATATCTTTAGTAATTGGTTTTTCAATGAAAACATGTTTTCCCATTTTAATACACTTTTTAGCAACCCGAGCATGTGTTTCTGTAGGCGTTACAATAGACAGTGCATCACAAGATTTAACTAATTCTTCCATTGATGAAAAGGTGTTAACAGAATAAGTATCCTGAATAATGGTCATTTGTTTAGGGTTAACATCATGGATACCTACTAAGTTTACATTAGGTAGATCTAAAAAATGTTTTACATGATGTTGGCCGAGATGCCCCGTACCAATAATACCGATATTTATTTGTTTGTTCATTATAGACATGAAATTAGGGATGGGAAGTTACATATTTGATATGAAAACGCGAAAATAATGATATATAAACCTTTTTTGAAAAATCTTGATTTTACTGTTAAAAAATGCCAATTTGTCGAGCAGTAATCCGAAATTAACTAGAGTTTCAACTATGTCAAATGATATAAAATCTGGAGTTGGGTACATTATTCCCGCATCTGCGGTAATTGGGTTTTTCGCATCTCTATTTGCAGGATCATATGTTTTAAGCATTGCAGTAGCCGTATTTGGTATACTGGGATGGTTTGTATATATGTTAGTTGTGGAGAGTAAACCTCCATCACTTCTTGGTAACCTCATCATTCTTTTTGGTGTTTTATTATCCATAGGTGTTTTTATGGCTTATGGTATAACACAAAATATGTGGGGTGGTATGGAATTTAAAACGGAAGGTCTTCTTATTTCGTTAGTTGTTTTATTCTTTTCTATTCTTACAGGAATGTTATTTAGAGGACAATTTTCACCTAACGCGTCGGGTTCTTTAAGTTCCAATGAAAAAGATTTGGTTCGCCAGGCAATTGAATCTTCAGATAATTCAGCTACTGAACCACGAGTCATTGTGGTTAAACAAGAAAGTTCACCAGAACCTGTAGTGGAAAAAGAAGAAGAAAAAATACCTGCGCAGCCACCTTATGGTTATGATCCTTATGCGTATGCGTATCCATCAGATTATTATGAAGACGAAGATGACGACGATGAAGATGATGAGTATGAGTGGGATGATGATGAATACGAAGAGGAAGAAGACGAATAAATTATCGTCAAAAAAGTGTTAAAAAAAGGCAGTTATTACTGCCTTTTTTTATATCTAAACATTAAACTTAAAAAAGATACAATCCCCGTCTTGTACAATATACTCCTTTCCCTCTTGTCTAATTAAACCTTTATCAGACAATGCAGATTCAGATCCATACTGATCAAGCTGGTCAAAAGAAAATATTTCAGCTTTAATAAATCCGCGTTGAAAATCAGTATGAATTTCACCTGCTGCTTCCGGCGCAGATGACCCTTTTTTAATCGTCCAAGCTCTTACTTCTTTTGGACCACCGGTAAAGTATGTTTCCAGCCCGAGTAAATCAAATCCGGCATGGATTACCTTATGTAGCCCAGGTTCGCTTAGATTATACTCTGATAAAAATAATTCCTTTTCTTCAGAATCGAGAATTGCAATTTCTTGTTCAAGTTTTCCGCAGATTCGAATTGCGCTATTTCCTTCCTTTTCCGCATAATCAAACAAGGATTGTACGAGATTATTTCTATGAGTATTCATAATCTCATTTTCATCAACATTTGCAATATATAGGATAGGTTTTTGGGTAAGCAAATGTAATGTGTTTATTACGGCCAATTCTTCTTTTGTTGCTTGAAATGTTCTAGCGCGATGACCATTAGAACAATGATCAATAAGTCTATTTAGGATTTCTAGTTCCGATTGCATGTGTCGATCGCCTGACCGAGCTAATTTTTCTGTTTTTCTATGGCGCTTTTCAAGTGTTTCTAAATCAGCAAATAAGAGTTCTGTTTCAATTGTGTCCGCATCTCTCACAGGGTCAACACTCCCATCTACATGAGTTACGCCATCATCTTCAAAACATCTAACAACATGAAGGATTGCTGAAACTTGTCTAATATTTCCTAAAAATTGGTTTCCTTTCCCTTCACCTTTACTAGCGCCACGCACGAGTCCAGCAATATCTAAAAATTCCACGGTTGCTGGTGTGGTTTTTTCTGGTTGATAAATTTCAGCCAATCGGGTCAAGCGATTGTCTGGTAAATTCACAATTCCAAGATTCGGTTCAATTGTGCAAAAAGGATAGTTTTCTGCTGGAATAGATAATTCGGTAAGTGCATTAAAAATTGTAGATTTACCAACATTGGGTAACCCTACGATTCCACATTGAAGTGCCATAGTGTAAAAACCTTAATTAAAAAGTATCTTGTGTGGGATCACCACCAAAATTATATGTCAAATTATCGAAGAGTCCGACTTGAAGATTTTTTGCAATATAAATTACGCGGTCGCCGATACTTAATTCTCCATCACCCCAAATCATATATACTGGTTTTGTAATGAGTTTTTTAACATCAATTTTGTAGGTGATTTTATCGTGATAAGGACGAACTTGACCTTTAAATTTTAAATTGCCGACACCGAGCGCTCGCCCGCGACCTTCACCACCAACCCACGTTAAGAAAAAGCCAATAAGTTGCCACAAACCATCTAGCCCCAAACATCCGGGCATGACAGGGTCTCCTTTAAAGTGACAATGGAAGAACCATAACGATTCATCAATGTCCATTTCTGCAACTATTTGTCCTTTACCATAAGTTCCACCATCATCATTGATATTTAAGATGCGATCTACCATTAACATGGGCGCCTGTGGAAGTTTACCGTTTTCTGCTCCAAATATGTCACCCTCGGAAACTTGGAGAAGCTCTTCTTTTGTGTATGATGTTTTTTTATTCATGAAAATCCAATTATTATATGATTTAATAGTTGAAAGAGTACACAAATTATTCGGTAAATTGATATTTAATTTTTGGAGGAAATATGTCTAAATGGGTATTAATTCTTGGCGCTTCAACTGGTCATGGTGGCGCAACAGCAAAAAAACTTGCAGCGGAAGGCTATGGAATCATTGGGTTCCATTTTGATCGCGGTGAGGCAAAACAAATTGCGAAAGAAACCATTGAAGAAGTAAATGAATTAACAAGTGGAAGATGCCATTATTTTAATACGAACGCAGCATCTGAAGAAACAATGGAAAAATATATTCCGAAAATAAAGGAAATCACAGGCGGGGAACCATTAAAATTATTATTACATTCAATTGCATTTGGAACGACTACGAATTTTTTTGGTGAAAAACCTGTTACACAACGCCAAATGGATATGACAATTCATGTTATGGGAAATTCACTTCTATACTGGACTCAGAAGTTATTTTTTGAAGGGTTGCTTGGTGATGGATCTCGCGTGATGGGTCTGACGAGTGAAGGAAACTATTTGGCCATGGAAGGTTATGGGCCAGTAAGTGTTGCTAAGGTGGCCATGGAAGCTATCATTCGTCAAATTGGATGGGAGTTAGGCCAGTATGGCGTAACAGCAAATGCTGTGCAGGCAGGAATTACACCGACAAGAGCATTAACAAAAATAACAGATAATTGGGAAACGTGGGTTGAAAATACAAAAAAACGCAACCCAATTCGTCGAACCACAACACCAGAAGATGTAGCAAATACCATTGCTATGCTTCTTCAGTCTGGGGCAGATTTTATTAATTGCTCAATTATTTATTGTGATGGCGGAGAACATCGTTCTGGCGCATTTTAATTATTAAATTATTTTGGGCTGATTGATTATGGATCACCCTTTTATATATTTATTCATGAAGGGGACAACATTTCTAGGAAATGTGCCTCTTTATTTTGTTTATATCATTATTGCTTTTCCGTTTTTAAAAAGAAGAGATTGGATATCTTTTTTAGGAATTATTGTTTTATCTGGCGTAATAAATGAATGTCTAAAATATGGTTTTGCGCTTCCGCGACCTTCTGTAGAACATCATAAAATACCTGTGGTTGGGTATGGGTTTCCAAGTGGGCATGCACAAATGGCAGTTGTAGTTTGGGGATGGCTTGGATATCGGTTTAAAAGGTGGGCGCCTGCTTTAGCTGTCATTTTTCTTATTGGACTATCTCGAATTTATTTAGGAGTACATTACCCAAGCCAAGTCTATTGGGGATGGATTATTGGATTTGTTATACTTGGAATATGGATTTGGAAAACAGAAAGTTTGTGCTCAAAAGCGCCTGTGGTTAAAGATGATTATGCAAAAGTAGCTAACCGATATGATAGAATGATTGAACCTTTAGTACATCATATTCGGGAGGCGGTTGTTGATCGTATTATTGCACATAATCCAAAAATTATTCTTGATATGTGTTGCGGAACCGGAAAACAACTATCTATTATTCCTGATAACATTGAACGTAAGGGGATAGATAATTCTCCTGCAATGCTCGAAAAAGCATTAAGAAGCGGACTAGTAGGATGTATTCTTGGAGAGGCTAGCAATACGCCATATGACGATTCATTTTTTGATATTGTTTTATCTCAGTTTGCTTTACACGAAAAAGACTTTGAAACGATTGAGTCAGAATTAATAGAAGTAAAACGCATTTTAAAAAAGGATGGTCGATTTATGGTTGTTGATTTTGCAAACCCATCAAAAGTTTCATTTAAATCTTT
The DNA here is from genome assembly GCA_964525185.1 of uncultured bacterium. Classification (GTDB taxonomy): domain Bacteria; phylum Fidelibacterota; class Marinisomatia; order Marinisomatales; family UBA1611; genus JABHGY01. The sequence continues at coordinate 10,052 of CAZGFQ010000010.1, read as the reverse complement.
TGTTTATAAATTTAGCATTAAACAAATTGAACGGTTTGCTGGTAAAAAACATTTTGCTCATTATAAAATTTGGATGAAAAACGGCGGTTTAGTTCCAATTTTAGAAAAAGCAGGTTGGAGCTTAGAATATTCTAAAGATTTTTTCTTCGGTGCAGTCCAATTATCTGAATTCAAATATAAATAAAAAACCCCCGAAAGACGGGGGAGTGCAAAAAATAAAATAGAATAGAATTATTCTGATTCTAATTTTATTTCGATTAATTCAACTAAATCGTGATTTTCTTTCCCAGGTTGCAGCTCAAAACTTTTCTGGGCTTCTTTTAAAGCAAATTTCCACCACCCTTTTTTTGTGTACGCAAGAGCAAGGTTAAAATGGGCTTTGCTTAATATTTGAAATTCTTCGCGTGTTAATTCACCAAAATCGTTTGGATATAGGCGAGGCACTTCTCGGAATTCAAGAATAGCTTCATCAACCAGATCTTTTTGGAGATACCAGGTTCCAAGTTTCAGGTGACGCTCTGGGTCTTCTTGGCAACCTATTATAAAAAGGCTGACTAAGAAGACAATGAATAATTTTGTGTGAAGAGGTTTATACATCTTTATCTAATCAGCATGGAATTTTCAAGGTTATCAGTGGAAAATCAAGAAGAAAATCTTTCAATTTGTCTTTTTGTTCCCGGGTCTTTTACAACGAAAATTAATAACAAAAGCCCAATAACGAGCATACCTGCTACACTTATGAGTACAGATTTAGGCCCAAAACCAGATGAAAGTGTGGCGGACACGAATATAATAAGAACTACAAATGGAGCTAGAATTGTATCAATGAGCGCCATATATGTTTTTGTATCTCGGCTGCCAGCAAAATCATAAACTAAATTCATAGAAGCGGGCATAAAAGATCCTATCCCAACACCCAGAAAGAAAAATATTCCATAGACCCAGATCATGGATTGTGAAAAAATGGCTAACAATACAGCTATCAAATGCCCAGAATAAGATAAAACAATAGATGCTTTATGTCCGTATTTATCACCAAGTTTTCCTGTTAAATAAGCCGCACCACCTCCAGCAACCACATTTAATACTGTAAAAATCCCTGCTTCACTTATTTCAAATCCAAACTTATCTTGGCAAAATACGGCATATAAACTCATTGCAGGAAATGTGGCAGTACAAAATATTCGAGCCAACAAATATTTTTGAAAATTACGATGACCCACAATTATTTCTTTTGTATCAGCTAAAAATTGTTTAACCGTTTTATGAGGAATATCCAAATGTCTTTCTTTCATGCGAAACCAGTAAAACAATGCAGACCCAATGGTAATTGAAAAGAAAAATATATAAAAGCCAACTCCAAAGTTTTGAGGAAAAGGAATTGAGCTGTCCAAAACCCATTTTACTGTTAAGCCTCCGACAAAACCGCCAACACTATTTATAGCAAATGAAATCCCTAAAAATCGACCCCGTTCTTTTTTTAAAGTTGCATGCTCTAAAAATTCAACCCAAATCGGAAGTAAATACCCAATCGCTAAAGCGTACCCAATAAATCCTGTATAAAAATAGAGCCATGCATTTGGACCAGAAGGAATAAAGAAAGTATAAATTGTTCCCATCATAAAAACGACTGAAATAGGGAGCCCATGTATCAATAAAGATGCACGTTTAATATTTTTTATGTTTCGACCCATTAAGGCAGAAAAAAGTTGTGGTATTGCCACAAGGATTGCAAATAGACCCGCTGTAGAAACAATAATTATATCTGGAGCTCCTAATGATTTTAAAAAGAGCGGCACAATTGCATAAATTGTATGAAAGGCTATACCAAACCCCCACGTAAATTCATGAAATAAATTAAGAATCAAATTGTGGCGATGATCCTGCTGCGTAAAATTAGTCATGCGATATTTTTTCCTGAGTCAGCATTAAAATAGATCCCAAAAGAATTGCTGCGCCAAAAAACTGAATGGGAACTAGATTTTTTCCACGAATCGCCCAATCGAAGATTAATGCAGATATGGGCCAAAATAATTCATAAATCGCTGTGTGAGATGCTGGAAGTCGTTGTAATCCATAGTAATATATAAAAAGAGCAATGGATCCTGTAGAAAATACAATAATAAGAATTGCTTTCCATTGTGATGGCGTTAATTGAATATCGCTAATATTTCCTTGTGTATAAACTAAAACAATACCTGAGACGGCTGCTGTTAATGCTAACCGCAATGCTGTTACAATAGTAAAAGATAGACGGTTTAAAGCATGTTTGCCCAATACAGTTGAACTTCCCCAACTAAATGCGGCTAGGAGTGCTAATAAGGCCGCAATAACCATTTTATCATTCCACTGCCCAATGGATACATTTCCAAATGTGACTAAATATCCTCCAACGATTGCTAGTCCAGCCAACGATAGGAACCGTTTTGTTATAGGTTCTTTTAATATGACAGATGCGAGCGCTATAGCAAAGAAGGGTTGAAATTTTTGAAGTAATACTACAACGGATAAATTAATATATTCAATATAGCTCAGTGCTTTTGTGTAAAAGAAAGTTCCTAAAATTCCACCGCAAATACTTATCCACAATACAGAAATCCATCCACGCTGATTCATTTTTTTTATTTCGCCCCACCCTTTAATTAAGAATGGAAGAAATAATAATGCTCCGAGAGCATGTTCAACAGTTATGATTAAAAAGGATGAAACGGAATGAAGTTCTTGACGAAGGAATCCGTCTAAACTCCAAAGAAGGGCTGCGGTTATGACCGCTAAGGGTGGGATGATTTTTTTCACCCCTTAAATTACAAGAATCAGTGAATCAAAACGGAAAGAGAATCAGACTTTATTTAGATTTTTTCTTTAATTCTTCCACATCCTTTTTTAGCGCTTTTAACTCTTTCTTTAACTGGTCCAACTCATTAGGATGATTCATCATTCCGGGTAATTTTTTCATAAAATGGTTTAACTGTGGACCATCATCATGCATTTTAAACATCATTATTTCTTCATCATCTACATCAAAATCATGATCCATGTCGAAGCTAAAATCTTTTTCAGGCGATTCTCCCAATGTGACAGATATTTTTCTAGAACGATTTTTTCTAAGGATTGATAATTTCACCTTTGTATCTGGCTTGAATGAAGAAATAGCTCGCTTTAGATCTTTAGGTGATTTCACCACAGCATTATCTACCTTTAGTATGACATCACCAGCTTTTAGACCTGCTTTTTTAGCGGGACTGTTTTCCATCACTTCTTCTACAAGGACACCGCCATTTTTTACGCCAAAATAATCTGCCAATTGTCCTTCTAATTCTTCGATAACAACACCTAAAAAAGCACCATCATCTTTATGCGCCCATTTCATCATTTTATGTGCTTTATTCATGGCTTGTTTTCCATGTTCCATCCCACCACCAATAAGGTCGTGTATATTAACATCGATATCCAAATCTTCTAATTCTTCTTTTAACACATGCATAGCATCCATATTACCAACTGGGATTTGAAATTCATGGTTTTTACCATTTTTTGAAACAGATAATGTGAGCATTCCATCTTCCACAGATGCATTTACATTAATGTTAACAGATTCTTCATCATTTGCTTCAGCTTTTACCACCATCACTTTTTTAACCACTTTTTTATCCTGACTATCATTTGAAAATGCACATGATAATAGAATGATTGCTGATAAGAATATTTTTAACATTTGATTCTCTTTCCTTTGTTCATTGGATGTACCCCAAATTTTCCTAAAAGTTCCAGATTAGCTAATGCGAAATTTGGTATTTGAAATTTACGAATAGAATATTGTATGATTAGACATATGATACGCGCCATTCTGCTTCTTTCATTCACTTTTTTGTTTAGTGAACAAATTCGGTTGTTTCCCCATCATGTTTCGTATAAAGAAATTCGCGGGTATGATTCACAAAAAGGAAAGGTTTATGAATGGCATGATGCATCCCGATATGTACCTACATCAAACATAAAGAAATCAATCAAAGCATATGGCGGATTATCTATTCGATGGTTGGGAACATTCGGATTTGAATTAACAGATGGGAAAACATCCATTTTGATTGACCCATTCGTTTCAAGGCCAAATCCAACGGAGCAATTTAAACCATTACAAATAGACACAGATGCGGTTGATCATTATGTTCTTAAACAGAATAACACATCTGACCAAAAAGCTATTTTAGTTACGCATAGCCATTACGATCACATTCAAGATGTTCCATATATTTTATCCCAATATCTTAATAATGAAACGCAACCCATATTAATTGGAGATAGAAATACAAAACACATCATTTATTCCTATAATAAATCTGATATTCCTTGGATGAGCCCAAAGAAACCATTAGAAAATATAATCATTTATGTTGCCGATTTTTCATCTAATGAGAATAAGAATCAATGGGTGGTGGGGCGGTTTAAGATAACAGCATTCCGGGGGAAACATCCGCAATATGATTTTTTCCCGTGGCGTGGACCAAGTGGCCCCATTGAATCAACACCACCATTCTATGTTTGGGATTATAAATTAAATCATAATGAATCTATTGGTTTTTTAATCGAATATGGTGGACTTAAAATATATTTTTCTGATTCTCCTTTTATACAGAACCCTAAAAATATTGGGAAAGTGGATATATTAATTCAAACGATTGCTTCTAGGGAAATGGAAAACAATATTGCTGAATGTATCCAAGCGATGGAACCGGCTTACTATATACCTGCACATTATGATAATTTCTTTAAATCATTAGATGCGTTTTCTACGTTCGATCCTGTTATTGGTTTTGGATTCCCAAAAAATATTTTTGTGGATAATGAAACACCTTTGATCGATTTTGCTCAATTTGATTTATTTATTACTGAATTTGAAGCGGAATACAAAACGCAAACCACAGAATTGAGATTATTAAAATTATTGTATTATTATTCTATAGAAAGTTTGGTGTTAAAAAAATAAACTATACATTTCGATGTATTGCTTTTAATCCTTCGCGCTTACTCAAATTGGATAATCGCCCATCCCACTTATCAATAAAACCAATAACCGCATCTGGGTCAATATAGCTGTATTGTCTCAAAACCCACCCAATCGCCTTTTGTATAAAAAATTCACTTTCATCCATTCGTAATTCACAATATCTGAACAATCGATCTTGATCCGTTTTTTCTTTATATTGAAGTTGGTATAAAAGAGCCGTCCTACGTATCCACATATTTTTATCTTCAATCCATTGATCCATTAGAGATGTTAAGTCTGGATAGTGTTGCACAATTATTCCAATAGGATGTGTTGCCAAAGCATCTACCGTATCCCACCAAGATTTAGTTCGAATACAATATTCTAATGTTGGAATACTTTTTGGCGTGAGTTTTCGTTTATTATTTTTAGCAATATCACTCCCAATATATTGGAATTCCCGCTGATCTTTTTTCCAGAGCAATTTTAATACAGCGCATGTGTCTGTTTCATTTTTGATTGGATGGTTTTTTAACCATTGTTTAGAAATATGGCGCCTAGGAGTAGATTGAATTCCGTAGAATGGAAAATGGTTTTTCATATATTGAGCCATTCGAACAGAATATTCGCGATTCCCATTCTTAGCTAAAGCATGTTGGAGTTCTGTTATTGCAAATGATTCCATAATAGAATCTGCCAAGAAAATTTTATACCAACAAGGGTGCCTTTTATAGTTTTATAAATAATTTATTTTCATTCCACAAACATCCCCCTGTCATAGGGGGATGTTTGTGGATTGAAAAATAGAGGGGAAAATAAAAAACACTAAATTGGGCCAACGTTATTTACTCAATTTTGTGAATAAATATTCCATCCATTTCAGAAGGACCTTCAAATCCGCAGATATATTCAACAGGCTGAACAGACAATTCGTATTCTATGAATACAATCATATTTTCGGATGATTGAAAACTCTCTGGAATGATAGATTCATTTTCCGGTTTATATTCTTTTTCTCCAATAGTGATAAAAAATCCACACCCATCCACGGCATAATCTCCGGTCCAACTTAAAATTGCATTTGCTTCTAATATGTCATCATTTGAATCTTTATCACACCCCATAAAAAGAAGAAATAGTAAAAATACATATTTCATATAAAACTCCTATTTCATTAAAACGAGTTTTTGTGTTTGAGTGAAATCACCAGAAATCATTTTTACAAAATAAACCCCACTTGGGTGATTCTCAACATTCCATTTGATTTCGTGCATTCCCGGTTCAATCATATCATCTACCAATGTTTCCACCACACGACCGGTCATATCGTATATTCGTAGAGACGCAATGAATTGCGTCTCTACAGGAATATTAAACCGAACCGTGGTCGTTGGATTAAATGGATTAGGGAAAGGTGATTCTAGTTTGAATGATTGAGGGAATAGAGTTACATCATTGACATTTACCCAATAACACGCACTTTGAAACTCAGATAAGGCGGAAATTGTATCTTCAATAATGAATGTTGGTTGGTCCGGCCACCCGGCTAAATCTAAAACATATTCACCGGGCTGAAAGGGTCCAAAAGTTGCAGTTAGCATAATAGAACATTCACAATCACAGGGCGCACCTGTATCAATCATGGTAACATAAAATGTATCGGCGACAAGTTCTGTTTCCCAGCTGGATTCAATACAGCAATTAGTATGTAATGCCCAATCTAATACAAGATTTTGACCATCTGTATTAAGCCATAATGATTCTGTTGTATCATCTACAATTCCGCAATTCGATTCGCTCGCTTCAATGAGCCAGTCGGGTTGAATGGTAAAATCAACACTTCCATAATACGTTGTATCTCCAAATTGATCTTGATCTAATGCATAAATATGAGCAGTCCAATCTCCAGGAGAAAAACCATCAAGCGTTACAGATAAATCAAATGTACAATTACACCAAACCATATCACCTGTATCTATTTCAGTAATAGTTAACGTTTGGTTTTCTCCGAATTGAATATCGTAGGTATAGAGTGCGCCGCAATTTCGATATGTTTCATCATGATGAAATGTGACAGAATCACCCGATACTTCTGTCCATAAAAAATCAGATTGAGCCAAGGAGAGCTGAACAAATATTAAAATTAAACTGAAATATTTCATACACCACCTTATTGGGGATTATTTGCTTTCCTTTTTTTTAGATATACAACAATAAACCCTACGACAAAACCGATAACGATATATTCAATTTCCATTATTCATATCTCCTATTTCATTAATACCAATTTTTGTGTTTGGGTAAAATCACCAGAAAATATTTTCACAAAATAAACCCCGCTTGGGTGATTCTCAGCATTCCATTTGATTTCGTGCATTCCCGGTTCAATTATGCCAGCCACCAAAGTTTCCACAACGCGGCCGGTAATATCAAATATACGTAGAGACGTAATGAATTGCGTCTCTACTGGAATATTAAACCGGATCGTGGTAGTTGGATTAAATGGGTTAGGGAAAGCTGGGTACAATTGAACAGCATCTGGAATGATGGCTTCAGGTTCAGTGGATACATAGCCCAACATATTTAAGGCGGATTGCGCGGAAGCTGCCACATCTGAGTCTTGGTCATTCAATGCAGTAAGTAATACTGCAATAGTTTCATCCAAATGACCATTCAAATAATTATGTGTTAATTCCCATTGGTCGTAGTGTTCGGTTTGTCCACACCACATATTATCATTAACATAAAATCGCCACAAAACTTCTGCGGCATATAACCGTTCCCACCATTTAGAAGAATATAATAAAGTAGCATAAATCGATTCAGCATCTTCGAAATAAATAAAACAATAAATTCCCAAATCGTACCCCATTGTTTCCCATCGCCGATTTGCAATATCCCAAACAGGAATATCATCATTATTTAATTCGCCTTCCCAATACAACACTGCATCATTTTCACTGGTGCGAATCATCCAATAATACCGATTGATGCATCCAGCCATACAATCACCCCACCCAACCGAAAAAGCCAAATAAGTGGAATCATTTTTTTGGAAGCCAATAATATCATCCCCATCACCGCCCCACACATTAGGCTCCGCAAAAGCGATATCTTCATGGATTTGAAATACTTCGCCCAACCGCCACATTTCTGCGGGAGCGTCAAAAGTGATGGTAAATAAATTAGTACTAAATTGCCACCAAGCATCATGGTGAACATCGATTAATCCATATTCATCACTCAGAGAATCCAAATAAACATCACCCGTGTTCAATGTTCCATCCAACCATGGAATCTGCCAATTGGTGTCCACAGCAACAAGAAGCGTGCTCATTACATATGGCGGAAAAACATGGACAGATTGCATCGAATCTTCCACGTTGTAGGCTTGATTCAATGCGTATTGGTATTCCAAGGCTAAAGCAGAATCAAGATGAATGCGATCTTGGGAACGCAGAGCAAGGTAAATCGCATCCGTGGAAAGGGTATCTTGGGCAGATGCAAACCCAATAAGGGTAACCATTAAAATGTAATATTTCTTCATTTTATCCTCCTTTTTTGGGGATAAAGAAATGATTTATACGGACGAATGAAAGATTACAAAGAAGACTGATTTATTTCAATTAAAATCGAAATAAAGTTTAAGCGTGTCCACCAATACCAGAGCTATGGCCTAAATCCATTCCGAGAGAACCTGCAGCTTGTTTCCACATTTGATCTTCGGGCATAGTAAAAACAAAATCAGTTGTTGTGGATTGGAGAAGCCAGTCGCCATTTTCAATTTCTTGCTCCAATTGGCCCGCACCCCATCCGGAATGGCCCAACATTAATTTATATTGAATTCCTTCTGATTTTCTTAATTCAGACAAAATGCGTTTTTGGCTTGTAATGGCAAAATCTTCTGACACTTTTACCGTTCCCTCAGAAGTAAATGAACCAGAGTGAAGCACAATTCCGCGTTCTAATAATACGGGTCCGCCAAAATAAATTTCAGGAACCGTTTCCAATAGATTGTCTTCGCCGACCGTTAGTTTTTCAAATAAATCAATTAAGTCGGGTTGTTGAAATCGTTTATTAATAATAAGTCCCATGGCACCTTCCTTGGAATGTTCGCATATAAAAACAACAGATCCAGCAAAGAATGGGTCTTGCATGTGGGGCATGGAAATAAGGATGTGATTTTGAAGAGATGCCATGAAAAAAAGTACCGCTTCTAATGATTCAAGTCAAGATGAAGAATACACCTTTTTCAAATATTTTATCATTCTGGAATCCACTTATACAAGCGAACCATCAAAGTATGGATTCCTAGTCGGAGCGAGGAATGACATTTTTTTATTAACATTGTGAGCGAATTGAAGCGGTGTTGAATACCTTGCGATCATGAATTAGAAGATTTAAAAAGAATTGGAATACTATTTTAAAACAATGGGGAACTCTCTTAACTTTCCCCGCTTAATTTTGCAGAAATGCAATATATAGCCACATGGTGGGTGTAGCTCAGCTGGTTAGAGCACCTGGTTGTGGCCCAGGAGGCCGTGGGTTCAAGTCCCATCACTCACCCAAAAACCGTTCGGTTACACCGAGCGGTTTTTTGTTTTAGGTTCTATTCATTATAGTATATAAGATATAACATTATCATGATTAAATATATTCTAAGCATCAGCCTTGTTATGATTTTTGGACAAACGCCAAAACCGGGTTTTCCGGTATCCATAAATGATGTACGTATTAATCAACTTCAAGTCATTGGGAGCCACAATAGTTATCGCATCAAAACTCCTGAATCTATCTTATAAATTATTGCTTTATTTGATTCCACAAATGCAGTTCAAATGGATTATACCCATTTATCCTTCCCCAACGATGTTGCAGTGAGGCTCAATCCAATAAATGGACCGAAATCTTTTAATGACATGATTATTGAATGACGTTTGACTCTTGTAAAAATTCACCTAAATTTTCGGGCTTTTTTTCAACATATTTCGGGGTATAGCGTAGCCCGGTTAGCGCGCCTGCTTTGGGAGCAGGAGGTCGCAGGTTCGAATCCTGCTACCCCGAC
>CAZGFQ010000009.1:57354-69392 GCA_964525185.1 uncultured bacterium | reverse complement strand
CATTTTGGGTGTAAATATGTGGTCACATTCTACCACTTCTTTATCAAATGCTTGCCCGCCGTTATTAGGTGTGGCTTGTCCGCTCAATATTTTATATACGCCATAAGCAGTACGATCTTTCATAGCAGTATGTCCCATAGGAATATGAAGTAAATCTGCCAAGAATTGTAATAAAACGGGTCGAGCGCCACCGCCACTTGCTGGAATCATAGATGGAGTACGATCAACTTTCTTTGAAATAATGTTATAAATATCCGCGGTTAAAAAACCGATAGATTCCATTCCCGCACGAACAGTTTCATTTGGATTGTTTTCATCTAAATTATACATAAAGTCTGTTATCCCGCTCACCCAATAAGGAGACGCAAGGCCGGCAAATCCCGGAATAAAGACGCCATCGGTATGTTGATTTTCGCACCGTTGATCCCAATTCATATCTTCGTGCGGAATAGTCAATACATCTTCCAAATGGTAAAATAAAGAATTACATGCATTAATGGTTCCTTCAAATAAATAATGACGGAAAGAATCATCCGAAGCTAAAACACTTGAAATAAGACCGGTCGTACCGCCAGGTTTGGATCCACCATTAAATTGCACCGAGCCGGATGTTCCAAAATTCATCGCCAATGAACCGGGGTTTAAACCTGTTTGTCCAATAAGAGCTGCTTGTTGATCTCCAATAACTGTTTTCAATGGAAAGGAATGATTCCGAATATTGATGTGTCCATATTCTGCCATTGTTGGGCGTAATTCGGGTAAACCATTTCGTGGCATATCAAAAATGTCTAATAGTTCATCATCCCAATTGCTTGTTTCTAGATTTATAAATAATGAACGACAGGCGATGGATTCATCCACGAATGGTTCGCCTGTTAATTGATGAGAAATAAAAGCACTAATGGGGCCGAATAATACTTTCCCATTTTCCGTATCCCTTTTTAAGGAAGAATCTTTTCGTGTAAAATGAACATACTTTGGACCACCAAAATGAGCGCTTAATGGTGTGCCTGTTTTTTCCCAAATAAAATCAGCTAAATCTTCTTTTTCATCTGCTTCTTTTTTTGCTCGACTATCTTGCCAACTGATGGCTGGAGACCGGATTTCCCCAGAATCTTTTTCCCAAAACATAAAGGTGGAACGCTGTGCTGTTAAACCAGCCGATTCAACTACTAAATCATTTTCATCCACATAGTCAATCATTCGACTGAGAAGAGAAAGACAGGCGTCTAGAATTATTTTAGGATTACACTCCACGCAATGTGGTGCAGGTTTCTCTAGGGAATGTTTTATTTTTTTTGAAAAAAGGACTTCCCCGGTTTCGTTAAATAGAAATGCTTTTGTTCCAGATGTTCCTTGATCTAAAACAATATAGGATGATTTTTTATTATTCAATTTCACGTATATAATTTAAGGATATTCCAATCATTCCGCAGATAGTTGCACCCATACCTATGAATAAAAAGATGGATTGAATTGGAAAAAAGGTAGCACTTAATCCTACAGCAGCAGAAGAAAGAGCTGTCATACCAACAACACCTAAATGAACCATTGAAAAAAGTCGGCCATGAAGTTTATTTGGGGCAATATGTTGAATGATGACTGTTCGACTTACTATTATAAAAGGAATTCCAATTCCATGAATAAAAATCATACCCATCACCATTGGAACTGATTCTGCAAAAAAGAAAACAGAATAAGTAATGCCGTCCAGTATCATACCTATAATCCAAATAAGTCCATTGGATAAATATTTATTTAGGCGTGTAACAATAATGGATCCGAGCAATGAACCTCCTGCCATACAAGCTTCCACAAAGGCAAAATCAGATGCAGTACCACCTAATGCATTTCTAACAAGAATGGGTACACCTACAATGGCGGGTCCCATGATAAACAAATTATTGAAAAATGTAATAATCATTAATGCAAATAAAGATTTACTCATTTTTATATAATTCAAACCTTCAACTAATTCATCCCAGTGACTATGGGGAGATTTAACAATTGTTTGTCTTGGTTTCACAACAATAGCTAGAAAAGCAATGGCAACCAGAAATGATAAACCATCAATCAGGAATAAGTTTGGCAAAGAAACTACCGCTAATAATACGCCAGCAAGCGCAGGTCCTAAGATATAAGCAATTTGGCCCGAGGTCACTAAAATAGAATTAACACGTACCAATTGATTTGTTGGGAATAGTGTTGGTACAAATGCATTAAAAGCAGGCTGGAAAAATGTGGAAAATCCGCTTCTAATAAAAGCAATAATTCCAATAAATAGTCCAGTGGCCACATCAAAATAGATGAATACTGGAATAGCAATAACGGTCAAACTTTGGCTAACGTGTGCACCAATCATGAGAAAGTATCGATTTAATCGATCAGAAAGAACACCTGCAAAAAGGCCCAATATTAATGCGGGTAAATAGGCACTCATTGCTATTAAACCTGTAATAGTGGGGGAATTTGTCATATCCAATACGAGCCACATAAGAGCAAATTGATAAATCGCATCTCCTGCTTGGGAAATGGTTTGCGCAGACCAGAGAGCAATTAAGTTTCGTTTTATATATTGATTCATTGGTGTTGAGATATAAGTAGAAAATTATTACCCAAAATTCATTTTCCCTTATGAAAAATCATTATAAATTGTGGTTCGATTTTATCGGTGATCCAGAACGGGTTAGGAAGATTTTTAATTAATTCATTAGGAGAATAAAATGGCTTACATTATTTGTGAACCTTGTGTAGGAACTTGTGATACAGCATGCGTTGAAGTTTGTCCCGTAGATTGTATACATGGCCCAGAAGATAAAACAGGTGCTGGTGCAGAAGCAAAAGCGGATGGCTTTGATCCAGAAGGTAAAATGCTTTACATCGATCCAGAAGAATGTATCGATTGTGGTGCATGTGAACCTGAATGTCCTGTAGAAGCAATTTTTGAAGAAAGTGAAGTCCCAGACGAATGGAATAGTTTCATTAAAGTAAACTATGATTGGTTCGGTCGGGATTACACCGGATAAGAATTAACCAAAACCAAACCTTCAATTAAAAGCGGTTGTAATTCAATTACAGCCGTTTTTTTTCGGAAAGACTTATGAATAAAGAACAAATATTATCCTTATTAAAGGAAGTGAATTACCCTGGTTTTTCAAGAGATATTGTATCTTTTGGAATGGTTGGAAATGTTGAAATAGATGAAGATGCTGTTTCTATTCAATTGAAAATCACATCAGACAATGAAGAAAAAAAGCAAGAAGTTGTTGGAGCTATTAAAGAAAAATTATCCAGCCATTTCAAAAACGTATTAGTAGACATTCAGGCTTTTTCTGAACAAAAAACTGCGCACACACATCAAGAACCTGAAATGCAAGCACCATCTCCTGTTGGGGAAATTGATAAAATTATTGCAGTAGCCAGCGGAAAAGGCGGAGTCGGAAAATCAACAGTTGCTGTTAATTTAGCATGCGGCCTCGTAGCAAAAGGATATAAGGTTGGATTATTAGACTTAGATATTTATGGACCTTCTCTTCCTACAATACTCGGATTTAACGGCCAGCCAGATTTAACTCAAGATCGCAAATTAATCCCATTAGATCGATATGGAATGAAAGTTATGAGTTTTGGGTTTATTAGTGGAAATGATACACCAGCCATTTGGCGTGGACCGCTTGTAGCTAGAATGACTGAACAATTTTTTAATGATGTTATTTGGGGCGAATTGGATTATTTAATTCTTGATTTACCTCCAGGGACAGGAGATGTTCAATTAACATTAACTCAAAAAATTCAAATGACTGGAGCAGTTATGGTAACAACGCCTCAAGATATAGCATTAGCTGATGTCCGAAAGGGAGCAGATATGTTTGCGAAAGTAAATGTGCCTGTGTTAGGTGTTGTAGAAAATATGTCTGGATTTGCAGTAAATGGACAAGTAAAGGATTCGGATGGTAATCCATCAACAAGTGGAAGTGTGAAGATATTTGGAGAAGAAGTTTCCCTGAATGAAAAAGGTGAATTTGACTATGTGTTAGATTTATTTAAGCGAGGTGGAGGCAAAAAGGAAAGCGAACGCCTTCAAGTTCCGTTATTAGGTGAAATTCCAATTATTCCAGAAATAATTACATCCACAGATTCAGGAAATCCTGTTATAAGAAGTGCACCAGACTCAGCATCAGGAAAAGCATTTCAATCAGTTGTTAATAATCTTTTATCTAACGAAGATTAAATATAATCTGGAACAGAATCGTTTTTGCTACGTTTTAGAGTGAAATTTGAAGAAAATATAATCAAGCCATGAACTTTGGATAGAGATAGCGAATGAAGTAACTTCGCCCGCATTTTTCTCGTATCTATGATAGATAAAGATATAAAAAACCTTTTGTCCTCAGGACAGATTCCCAAACATATTGCCATCATAATGGATGGGAATGGTCGATGGGCTAAAAGCAGGAGATTGCCCCGGTTAGCGGGGCATAAGGAAGGCATTAATTCTGTTAGAAAAATCACCCGAATTTGTGGAGAAATTGGTGTAGACGTTTTAACGTTGTATACTTTTTCCACGGAAAATTGGTCACGACCAAAGGCAGAAGTTTCTGCGCTCATGAAATTGTTATTAAAATCCATTAAAGAAGAAGTGAAAGAATTACATAAAAATAACGTACGATTTACCACAATTGGTGATTTAAGCAAACTCCCTGATAGCACAAGAGAAGGGATTGAAAATGGTATTAAAAAAACCGAAAATAATACTGGGTTGAATTTAGTGTTAGCGTTGAATTATGGAAGCCGGCAAGAAATTCTAAATGCTGTAGAATCTATAGCCAATTGCGTTCAAGATGGTACATTAGACCCAAAAGATATTGATGAGGAAAAATTCACATCTTTTTTGGATACCAAATCATTATCTGACCCAGATTTATTAATTCGTACAAGTGGCGAACTACGTCTTAGTAATTTTTTATTATGGCAATCTGCTTATACAGAATTATATATTACTGAAACCTATTGGCCTGCATTTCGAAAGGACGCACTCATTGCAGCTATCCAAGAATATCAATCTAGAGAAAGGCGATACGGAACCTTAGATGCGTAAAAGACTCTATTTTTTAACTATTATCTTTTTAATAATAAGCGCGATGAGCGCCCAAGGTCAATCTGAAATTCATTTGGATGATGTACAAGTATCAGGAAATATCTTAGTATCAAAAAACACAATCTTATTTACGTCTGGCTTAAGAAAAGATATGACAATCATGCCAAGCGAATTCCCTAGAGCTATTAAACGCCTTTGGCAATTAGGACTCTTTAAAGATATTCAAATTCAATATGATGATGAATCTGAAGGTGGAATATCTATTACAATTGCTGTAGATGAAAATCCTATTTTGGGAGAAATGAAGTTCATTGGCAATAAAAAAATTAAAGATTCCAAATTTGAGGAAGAATTAGAACTAAGCTCTGGACAAAGAATTAAACCAAATACACTACACGAAACGGTTGAAAAAATTAAATCACTTTATGCGGAAGATGGATATTTAAAAGCTGTCGTTTCTGCAGATTTAATTAAACCAGATAAAGAATCTAAACTTTACTCTGGCAAGGCAAAAGGTTTGGTTCATAATATGGTTTTTCATATTCAAGAAAATAAAAAAATTAAAATTAATAATATTGTATTTGAAGGAAATGAAAGTTTTTCAAATTTACGTTTACGTTGGCAGTTAAAAGATACCAAGCAACAGCGATGGTATTTATTTTGGAGAGCCACATTTGATGATTCCAAATTCGATGAAGATAAAGCAAAATTAACTACATTCTATAAAAATCATGGATATCGCGATTTTGAAGTGTTGTCTGATTCCGTACGCTACAATGAAGAAACACATAAAATGGATATTGTTTTTACTTTGAACGAAGGAGCACAATATAAATTTCGCAATTTTACGTGGGAAGGATACACGCTCTTTGAAGAAGATTTATTCAACCGTGCGTTGGGGATTTCAAAAGGAGATAAGTATAACGATGAAGAATTCAATCTTGCTGTATACGAACGCGTTCAAGGTCTTTATATGGATCGTGGATATATTTACAGTCGGGTAGAGCCACAAATTACTCCTGTAGGCGAAGATTCACTCGATATCCACTTTGTTATTACTGAAAATCATAAAGTTTATATCCGAAATATTGCAATTGTTGGTAATTCTAAAACGCGAGAAAATGTTGTAAGACGACAACTCAGAGTTTTCCCGGGAGATGTATTTAATCGTGAACGCTTAATGAGAAGTCAGCGTGAAATTTGGATGTTAAACTTTTTTAGTAATGTGGTTCCGAATGTGCTTCCGGTGGACGATGATCAAGTTGATTTAGAAGTAACAGTTGAAGAAAAACCTGCGGGAAAAGCAAATGCGAATGTTGGTTTTACTCAAACATATGGCATGACCGGTGGCGGAGGTGTTGAACTCCCAAATTTTCGAGGGAAGGGACAACGCCTCATGTTTAGTTTTAATGTTGGGACCAATTATAATTTTTATAGCGCAACTACACCACCGAAGTATAAATCCGTAAGCTTAAGTTTTACAGATCCTATGGTTAATGATACAAAAAACTTATTAGGATTTTCTCTCTTTTATTCTTTCCGCGGTCGCTCAAGCCAATACTATTATCCGTTAGATTTTACGATTGGAGGTGGTAGTGCATCTTGGGGTCGTTTATTTAAATGGCCAGATGATTTTTTCAGAGGCAATTGGTCTTTCCAAATTGTGCAAAAAACATACGATGGAACACAAGAAGATTTGGACCAATATGTAAAAGGATTGGATAAATCCATCGGTGTAAACATTACTCAATCAATCCGAAGAGATAGTAGAGATCGTCCAGAATTCACAACTCAAGGTTCCCATTTTAATTGGACATCAACCATTTCTGGTGGCCCGCTTGGCGGAAACGAAGATTTTCATAAGCATATTTTAAATATGGAATGGTTTACACCCACATTTTGGAAATTTGTATTAATGAGCACTTTTAAAATTGGTGTAATTGAACCATTACCTTCTTCTGAAGGTGAACGATCCATTGTTCCATTTGATGAACGATTTATCATGGGGGGGAACGGCATTCCATATGGAAATGCTCTTAGAGGATACGACGATAATAGAGTCGGTCCTTTAACGTCATCTGGTAGCCCAGTTGGCGGAAATACATTAATCAAAATTGTGAATGAATTTCGAGTTCCATTCTCCGAAAATCCTGTTGTGTATGGATTAGCTTTTGCAGAAATGGGAAATGTTTGGGCATCATTGGATATGGAAGAAAAATTTAGCTTACCTAGAAGAGGGCCATTAGACCTAAAAAAATCTGCTGGAGTTGGGGTTAGGTTTTTTATGCCAATGATTGGTATGCTTGGGTTTGATCTAGGATATGGTTTTGACGATTTGAATGGGGATGGATCCCCTGAAGGTTGGAAAACAACAATAACCTTTGGCCAACAATTTTAAATTACACTAAGGAGGTAAATGTGAATAACACATTCAAAAAAGGAATCCTAATACTTGCTATTCTAGGTTTCAGTGCACCCGTAATGGCGCAAATGAAATTAGGGTACATACAATCTGAACGAATTCGAACAGAATTTGATGAATTCAAAGAAGCTGAAGCTCAGCTTCAATTAGAATATCGTAAAGTTCAATTTGAATTTGACCAAATGATGTTAAGGCTTGACAGTTTAAAACAAGATTATGAAGTCAAGCGATTGATGGCATTAGATAAAGGTGAAAGTATTCGTCGAGAAATTGAAAATAGTGAAAGACAAATTCAATCTTATCAAGCTGAAAAAGTTGGACCTCAGGGTGAAATAATGCGAAAACAAGCCCAAATGGAATATGATATTCTTGGAAAAGTAAAAAAAGCAGTTGATAAAGTTGCAATTGAAGGTGGGTATGATTTTATTTTTGATGGATCTGTTAGCTTATTATACTTTAAAACAAAGTATGACTTAACTGACGATGTCCTTCACGAATTGAAAAATCTTGATTCTTCAAAATAATTAAATTCGCGTGCCAACGCTTAAACAGATTGCCTCATTGGTTGAAGGTGAAATTATAGGCGATCCTATGATTGATATTTCTGGAGTTTCTGAAATACAAAATGGAAAGTCGGGGACAATTACTTTCTTATGTAATTCAAAGTATCAAAAATATTTATCTGATACATCCGCATCTGCTATTATTTCTAATAATGAATCTATTCTTGAAGGTAAAAATGGGATTGTTGTCCAAAACCCGACTTTAGCAATATCAAAAGTATTGGAATTATTTTTCCCGAAAAAGAAACCAATTTCTGGAATTCATTCTAATGCTTCAATTCATGAAAATGCAACTGTGGGATCTAATGTAACAATTGATGCAGGTGTTGTCATTGAAGATGGTGCAATTATAAATAACGATGTATGGATTGGCCCCAACTCAGTTGTTGGCCAAAATACGATTGTTGGGCAAAATTCTCGATTATATGCAAATGTAACTCTTTACCATGATATTACCATTGGAGAAAGAGTAATAATACATAGCGGCGCAGTTGTCGGTTCTGATGGCTTTGGGTTTACAACGGAGAATGGTCATAATTATAAAATACCCCATACCGGAAATGTCGTCATTGGCAATGATGTAGAAATAGGCGCATCAACAACAATTGATCGTGGAACCATTGGGGATACCATTATTAATGATGACGTTAAGGTGGATAATCAGGTACAAATTGCTCATAATGTTAAACTCGGTAAAGGGTGTAGAATATCAGGCGGTGGTTGTGTTGGCGGAAGTACAGAATTAGGCGAAAATGTAATTACTGGTGGAATGGTTGGGTTCATTAATTCCTTAGTCATTGGTTCGAATTCTGCCTTTGCCGCAGCATCAATTGTAACCAAATCTCTTCCAGGGAATCAAATATATGCAGGGAATCCAGCAAGAGAAATAAAAAGCCAGCATAAAAGAGATGCTGCTATAGCTGAAATAGCTCGAATAAAGAAGAGATTGGATAAATTGCAAAAACAGGTTAAAAATAATTAAATTTCAATGATGATAAGAAACCAGTGGACTATTCGCAACTCCGTTTCAACAAGTGGAATAGGGTTACATACAGGTGTAGATAGTACCATTACATTTAAGCCAGCTCCAGAAAATTATGGAATTAGGTTTGTGCGAACTGATATACCAAATTCTCCTGAAATAAAAGTGGATATCGATAGTGTCGTTGATATTTCTCGGGGAACTACCATTGAAGAAAAAGGAGTTCGAATACACACAGTTGAGCATGCGTTAGCTGCTGTAAGTGGTTTGCGTATAGACAATGTTTTAATTGAACTCTCTAGCAAAGAACCGCCGGTGATGGATGGGAGCGCTAAAGATTTTGTTGCCTGTCTACATAATGCTGGATTAGTTGAGCAATCTGCTCCTCGAAAAGTATTAAATATCACAGGGGTGGTAAATTATTCAGATGCAGATAGAGAAATTGATATTCATGTTATTCCATCCGATAGATTTCGGGTTACTTTTATGGTTGAATACCCACTCCCCGCACTAGGGACACAGTATGAAGCTATTTATAATATGGAAGAAGATTTTGCAAAAGAAGTTGCACCAGCACGCACATTTTGTTTTTTAAGTGAAATAGAAATGTTAAAAGAACAAGGCTTGGTAAAAGGTGGTTCTTTAGATAATGCATTGGTAATAGTAGATAAAAAAATTGATCAAAATGAAGTAACGCGATTAAGGGAATTATTTGGAATAGAAGAAAATCTTATTTCGGGAGCCAACGGTATCCTGAACGGAAAAGTTCTTCGTTTTACAAATGAGCCTGTTCGCCACAAAACATTAGATTTAATTGGTGACCTAGCGTTGTTAGGTGTTCCAATTATAGGGCATGTGACAGCTGCTAGAAGTGGCCATGCTAGTAATGTAGAATTTGTCAAAATGATTAAATCTGCCTACCGAAGCGAATTAGAAGCTTTAAAGTAGAAGAGAGACTATATGGATTATAGAACGAAAACTGAATTTAACATTCAGGATATTATTAAACTTATTCCTCACCGTTACCCTTTCATATTGATTGATCGGATTGAAAATATGATTCCAGGGGAATCATTGACGGCCATTAAAAATGTGACTATAAATGAACCTTTTTTTCAAGGTCATTTCCCGGGTCAGCCAGTGATGCCAGGTGTTCTTATTTTAGAATCAATGGCTCAAGCAGGGTCTTTTTTAGCATTAAAAACTGTAGATGATCCAATGTCTAAAAACATGTTATTCTCAGGTGTAGATGTTGCAAAATTTAGAAAACCAATTATGCCTGGAGATACTATTGTAATAAAAATGAAATTGGTAAAACGGAAACTAAATTTATGCAAGTTTGAGGGCGAGGCATATGTTGAAGAATCTCTCGTAACAAAAGCTACCATTTCTGCCACAATCGTTGACAGGGAGGGAGCCTGATATTTCTACAAATATCCATCCTACCGCAATTGTTTCTTCTGATGCTCAATTAGGAGAAAATGTAAAAATTGGCCCATACTCTATCATCAACAATGATGTTGAGTTAGGCGATAATACCTTTATTGGAAATCATGTTACCATTGCTGAAGGTACTTTTATTGGAAACAAGTGCAGAATATTCCACAGCTCTTCCATTGGTGAAATTCCTCAAGATTTGAAATTTGGCGGCGAAAAAACACAAACAATTATTGGCAATAACACAACTATTCGTGAATATGTGACGATAAATAAAGGGACCGTTGCTCACGGGAAAACAGAAGTTGGCTCCAATGTTCTTATTATGGCATATGTTCATGTTGGTCATGATTCTATTGTTGGAGATAATGTTATTTTTGCAAATCAGGCTACCCTTGGAGGGCA
This sequence comes from uncultured bacterium, assembly GCA_964525185.1. Taxonomy (GTDB): domain Bacteria; phylum Fidelibacterota; class Marinisomatia; order Marinisomatales; family UBA1611; genus JABHGY01. The sequence continues at coordinate 58,485 of CAZGFQ010000009.1, read as the reverse complement.
TGTAGAAGTGGATGATTGGGTTTCTCTGGGCGGTGGTGTACTTGTTCATCAATTTTGTAAAGTTGGGATGCATGCCTTTATTGGCGCTGGCACTACAATCGTTCAGGATGTTCCTCCATTTATTTTGGCAGCGGGGAATCCACTACGTTTTGCAGGAATAAATAAGATAGGATTAGAAAGAAGAGGATTCTCTTCTGAGACTCGACAACAAATTAAAAAAGTTTATCGTAAGTATTTTCGCTCTGGCGTAAATAGATCTGAAGCGATCAAACTCATAGAACAAAATAATCCCCAAACAGTTGAATCAAATCAAATACTTTCATTTATAAAAAATTCAAACCGAGGCATAATTTAATTCAATGAAAAAGACTTGGTTAAGTTGTGTTTTGATAGGAATTCTATCAGGGCAAAATAATTTTGATTTCAGATTTGATACTTATACAGATATCGACCTTTCTGACCAAGCTGAAAGCATCATAAATTCAACAGTAATGTGGCTTGGTCAAAGTTCACCTGTTTGGATGGAAAGTAATCATAGAATAAACTTTAAAATAATGGTCGACAAAGGGATTGAAAAAAACCAACTTAATCGTTTGAGCTTACCAGATTTTTCCATGTTTATTAAGGCAAGTAGAAACTTCACCTTATCATTAAAAATGGTTGGGTTTTCATTAAATGATGATGCACCTCAAATTATTGGTGGGGGACTAAAGCTTAATCTTGGAGATGCCAATAATCATTTATGGCAATTTTCTGCTGATCGTACACACATTAATGGATTGCGAGATTTTAATTTAAATACAACAACATTAGCTTTTTTTCGAAGATTTCAAATTCAAAACATTACAACTTCATTGGGAATTGGTGTAAATGCCTATAAAGGCAGCGTATTGAATTTCTTGGAAGAAATTGAAAAAAATATAAACGGGGAAAAGAATTTTTTTACTTTTGATGTTTCAATGCCCATTCTTGGCTTTAAGTTAGGAACTGGATTGAGTATTTATCCGCAATTGAATACCATTCATTTTTCTTTGACAAAAGGTTTTCATTGATGGCTAAAAATATTTCAATATTAGGCTCAACCGGTTCCATAGGAATTAATGCATTAAATGTTGTTGACCATTTGTCAGA
>CAZGFQ010000009.1:0-57254 GCA_964525185.1 uncultured bacterium | reverse complement strand
ACTTCTGGAATGGAACCCACAGTGATTGCCGCAAAATCTGGAATAGATATTGCCCTATCTAATAAAGAGAGCTTAGTCATGGCTGGGGATATTATATCCAATATCTGCGATAAAACAGGTGCTACAATTTTCCCTGTTGATAGTGAACATTCTGCTATTTGGCAATGTTTGGTTGGTGAAAAAATGGATGATGTATCCCGCATTATACTAACGGGAAGTGGTGGCCCATTTCGTACGCGGGATTTAGGTAGCTTTTCAAGCATTACAATCGAAGAAGCACTTAATCACCCCAACTGGGATATGGGATCAAAAATAACAATTGATTCAGCTACTATGATGAATAAAGGATTAGAAGTTATTGAAGCATATTGGTTATTTAAAATACCTGTAAATCAAATTGATATAGTTGTTCATCCTCAATCTATCATTCATTCTATGGTTGAAATGAATGATGGTTCTGTAAAGGCACAACTAGGTGTCCCTGATATGAAAGTGCCAATCCAATATGCGCTTACATACCCTCGCCATTTAAAAGCTTCTTGGGAAAGGTTGGATTTGACTACCTGTGGAAACTTGACATTTCAACCTCCAGATATTGAACGATTTCCATGCATCCAATTAGCTTTTGATTCATTGGAGAAAGGTGGAACAACACCTGCCGTTTTGAATGTTGTAAATGAATATTCTGTTTATCAATTTTTAGATAATAAAATCAAATTTACCGCTATTCCAAAATTGATAGAAAAAGCGATGGATTTACATCATTGGATTGAGCATCCTTCTTTGGAAGATTTGATTCTTCTTGAAAAATGGGGTGAAACTTTTGTTAGAGAAAACAGTTAGTAGAAACAATTTAATTAATAATTATGTTTAGACGACTTCTTAAGGGAGAATTATAAAGAATGACATTTATTTGGGCAACAATTTTAGTATTAGGCGTTTTAGTCTTTGTTCACGAATTAGGGCATTACCTTGCTGCTCGTTCTGTTGGTATACGAGTTGAACGCTTTTCAATTGGCTTTCCTCCACGGTTATTAACATTTACATCTATAAATGATGGGTGGTTAATGGCGTTTTATTTTTATAGTAGAAATAAATTCGGGAGCATGGAGTGGGGTCCTGTTTTTGAAAAAACTTTTTCTAGTCCGGGAAAAATAGGATCGACCACAGAATATTGTTTAGCATTAATTCCTTTAGGTGGCTACGTAAAAATGGCTGGAATTATTGATGAAAGTTTAGATACTGAAATAAAATATGAACCTGATGAATTCATGAGTAAATCAAATTTGGCGAAAGTGTGGGTTATGTCTGCTGGAGTCATTATGAATATTTTGACTGCATTTATTATATTTTCAGGTATTGCATTTATTCAAGGGTACCCCGAAGTAAGCAACGAACCTGTCATATCTGAAGTGAGAAAAAATATGCCAGCAGGAGAAATGGGTTTAATCTCTGGCGATCGTATTATTTCAATAAATGAAAAAGAAATTAGTTCATGGAAAGAAATAACAGAAATGATTCACCAATTACCAGATTCATCCATTTCTTTAACATATGAGAGAAATGGAGAAGAATTTGCGATTCAAATGAAAACGTCGTATCAACAAGTTCCTACCGAAAATGGGCTTGATACATTGGGTGCTATTGGAATTGCGCCTATTTTTAATTATCAACCGGTAAGTGTTGGTAAAGCTATGCAGGCAGGAATTACATCAACGGTTAATAGTTTTGCCCTTATTGTAATGTCTATCCAAATGCTTATTTCTGGTGATGCATCTATGGACGATATGGGTGGGCCAATCATGATTGCTCAATTAGCAGGCGAAACAGCAAAAGCAGGGTGGGTTCCATTATTAACTTTTATGGGGATGCTTTCTGTAAACCTTGCTTTTTTAAATATTATACCAATTCCCGGTTTAGATGGCGGCCATATTTTTGTAATATTAATTGAAAGTATTATTCGGCGACCACTAAGCTTTAAAGCAAGAATGGTTATTCAACAAATAGGAATGGCTTTTTTATTGCTAATGATGATTACGGTTATTTTCAATGACGTTGGGCGACTATTTAACTAATATTTAATAATTCTAAAATGAGTGAACCGTATTTGAGTTCAATACGAATTCTAACGGGATATTTATTTTCATCATTTGAAAACCAAATAGTCATTTCACCTTCATCTTTTAATAGATTCCCAGTTTCTTTATAGGGTCGAACCTTAACACAGTCCCACCATTGCATAGGGGTACGAACTCGTGTTTGACGATCAACTTTTAATTTAACATCTGTTAACTCACGCCCATCGATGGCTGTAAAAGAATAAATATCACCCAACGATAAAGGAAGGGTTCGTAAATAATAAAAAAGAGAATAAGGATCTTGAACTGGAGTTTTTATTTCAATTGTATCACCATTTGATGTTGCATATAGCTGATCTTCATAAACTAAAATATTTGTATTTTTATGATAATTACCTTCATGAATACTTTTTTTTATTTGCCGAGTAGACAATGTTTTTTGATCAATCCAGATAGAAATTGTATCGCGAATTGTAAAAAGAAAATCTCCCCAATAACTTGTTCCTGCAATGAATTGAATATTATAGCAAGGATGCCCACTAATTGTATCAATTCCGATGACCTCTAAACTAGCTTGCCCTGCTTCTAGAATATTGAATTGAAATTCATAATTAAATTTTTCTCCAACATGGAAAGGCAGTTTTTCGCCATTTATAAAGGAAAATAGTAAAAGAATAAAAAGGTGTTTCATGATCTTAAAATAATAAGTCTTCCATCTTCATATTTATAAATTGTAGAAGCCGTCCCTTCAATAATTCCATTTTCAATCAATAAATCAATTTCATCACCAAATTCCAAATTGATGTCACGTGGAGTTGTTTTCGGTAATTGCCCGGTACGATTAACACTTGTAGTTATGATTGGATTTGGATATTCATTTGATAATTGGTGACAAAAAGGATGGTCTGGGATTCTAATTCCTAGTGTACTCCCTTCGCCAAGAATTGAAGAATGAACGATACCATCATTGACTGGTACAATGATTGTTGTTTTTCCACCTAACACATTTGAAATATCATCAAGCGAGTCGGGATGAATGTTCATCCAAGAAAGTGCTGTTTTAATATTAGGCGCTAAAACACTCATGGGAGACGATCTTCCCTTTATCGTATTAATTTTATTAACAGCTTGATATAATGTTGCATCTCCTCCAAAGCCATAAATAGTATCTGTTGGATAAATAATTACACCTTTATTCTTAAGCGCAATCTTTGCACGCTTTAGAGCTTGATCGTCTTTCCAATTAATCATATTTTTTCGTTTTCCATCGACGGTGGAACCAAAAATATTGTTCGGGATATTTTCGAATATTATTTTCCAATACAGTTGTAAAAGATTGGGTAATCCCCACTATATCGTTCCCGTTTGGGATAGATTCAAATGAAACGTGATATTTATTATAATGCGTTTTTACACAAGAAGCGAAAACCATCGGAGCTCCCGTATTTATATGGAATTTAGCTGCTCCTTTTGTTGTGGATGATGGTGTTTTAAAAAAGTCAACAAATACGCCAGTATGTTTAGCATCCTGATCACTGACCAAAGCAAGGATAGAATTATTATTTAACAAATCATACATTTTTTCTAAAGAATCTTTTCTAAATAAATGTCCAACATTATTTGAAGATCGTTGTTCCTCAAAAAAACGATTCGCACCCAAGTTTTTTTGTCTTTGAGCAACACCATAAAAAGGATAACCAGCTCGCCCCATCCACGCAGCTAATAATTCCCAAGACCCAAAATGGCCAGTTATAAAAATAACTCCCTTATTGAGCTTGAGAGCTTCATCGAGGATGGATTTATTAGATTCGGTAAATGTAATAAATCGAAACACATTTGGATAAGACATAAACAGGCTAAACATATCTGAAAAGAAACGATATGCTTCTTTCAATATTTGAGTATGCCAAGCGCTACTTTTTTCGGGAAAGGCTCGTTTTATATTTGATAGAGCTTCGTTTTTTCGAGTTGTTATAATTCTATAACCGACTGATGCAAGGAAATCCCCACATTTTTGTCTACCAGATTGAGATAAATGCCCCAACAGTTTAGAAAGCGTTTTTAGTGCTATGTATGATATTTTTTCAACAGGGTTCATATTTTTATGAAATTCACGGGAATGAATTTCATCAGGTTATTTGACAAATTATAAATGTTTTTGTTTAATCAATTGAATATTAAATATTAAAAAAATAAAAGTAATTGAAAGATGGACATATAAGATATATTTGTGAGAAATTCACCCATCATGAAAATGAAAATTTTATACCTTTTATTTAGTATAACGTTAATAAATGCTTCTGGTGTTTATCGCGTTCCCATTCACGATACAATTGATTTAGGTTTACCTCCTTTCATCGAACGGTCTATCGCAGAAGCAGAGAAAAGCCAAGCGGATGTCATTATTTTTGACATAAATACTTTTGGTGGTAGAGTGGATGCTGCAACTCAAATAAAAGATGCTATTTTAAATTCTAAAATTCCAACAGTAGCCTTTATAAATAAACGTGCCATATCAGCGGGCGCTCTCATTTCTTTATCATGCGAATCCATCTATATGACAGGTGGAGGAACCATTGGTGCTGCAACCGCAGTAGATATGCAGGGAAATAAGGGGACAGAAAAAGTTATTAGTTATATGCGAGAAGAAATGGCCGCTACAGCAGAAAAACGCGGGAGAAATACAGATATAGCAAAAGGAATGGTAGACGAAGATTTAAATTTTACTCACCTAGTCATGAAGGGTGATTCTATTGAAGTCAATGATTTAGAAGGGCGGAAAGAAGGGAAACTTATTACATTAACAACACAATTGGCATTGAAGTATAATATTGCTGATGGTACAGTTGATACCTTTGACGAATTGTTAGAGTTTCTGGGATATAAAAATGCAAACGTTCAAAAAACATCTGAAAATTGGTCGGAAGCTTTTGTGCGATTTTTAACAAACCCAATTGTTGCATCATTATTAACGACCTTTGGGTTTTTAGGTATTCTATTTGAATTACAAAGCCCTGGATGGGGTATTCCTGGGAGCTTCGGTTTAGCTTGTCTTGTTCTCTCTTTAGGAGCATCCTATATAGCCAAACTTGCAACAATGAGCGATTTTATTATTATCATCTTTGGTATGAGTTTACTTTTGGTTGAAGTATTAGTTATTCCGGGATTTGGTGTTATTGGTATAGCTGGAATTGTAGCTATTTTATGGGGTTTTTGGGAATTGTTACTTCCGGATATTCCCGTAGATGGAGAAATTGCTTCTCAAGCAGCAACAGGTCTAACAATAGGAATCATTGGTGGATTAATTGGAATAGTTCTTTTATTTCGATTGTTAACTAAAACAAAATTTTGGGAAGAACTCACATCACCTGGAGTTCAAAGTAAAGAAGCGGGATATACAACAACTTTAGGTCTCGAAGATTCAGTTGGAAAAGAAGGTATTGCAGAATCGGATCTTCACCCATCAGGATGGGTTTTGTTTGGGGATGAAAAAGTGTTTGTTGTCAGTGAAGGTGAATTCATCGATAAAGGGCAAGTTGTTAAAGTTTTATCTGTTGATGGGAATCGTGTCGTTGTCCGAGAAATCACAAATTAAATAACCTAGGAGTTATATTATGATCGATATTTCTATAGTTTTTCTTGTACTCATTGTATTTGCAGTACTATTAATATTTTATTTCGTTCCAGTTGGATTATGGATTCAATCGGTTGTTTCGCTTGGGCTAGGTCGAATTCGAATCGTTGATCTTATCCGGATGCGATTGAGAAAAATTGCACCGAGGCTCGTTACGGACGGTGTCATTAATTTACATAAAGCGGGGCTCAATCATATTACCACAGATATGCTTGAAACTCATTACCTTGCTGGCGGAAATGTTGTAAATGTGGTTTCTGCATTAATTGCTTCCAGCAAAGCAAATATTCAATTACCATTTGAAACAGCCACCGCAATTGATTTAGCAGGCAGAGATGTAAAATCCGCAGTACAAACAAGTGTATATCCGAAAGTGATAAATGCGCCCAAAGAAGGTTTTTTAGCTGCTGTCGCAAAAGATGGTATTGAACTAAAAGCTAGAGCAAGGGTGACAGTTAGAACAAATATTGCCGGGTTAGTTGGTGGTGCTACAGATGAAACGATTATTGCTCGTGTTGGAGAAGGGATTGTTAGTGCAATTGGTTCATCTGGGAATTATGGTGGCGTATTGGAAAACCCTGATAATATATCAAAAGCTGTACTCGCCAAAGGGTTAGATGCTGGAACTGCGTATGAAATTTTATCTATTGATATTGCAGATTTAGATGTTGGGAAAAATATTGGAGCTAGGTTGCAAGCCGATCAAGCGGAAGCAGATTTAAGAGTTGCTCAGGCAAAAGCAGAAACACGAAGAGCTATGGCTGTTGCTGAAGAACAGGAAATGAAGGCGCGAACACAGGAAATGAAAGCGAAAGTTGTTGAAGCCGAAGCCGAAGTACCTAAAGCTATGTCTCAAGCATTTCGTGACGGGAATATGGGTATTTTTGATTATTATAATATGCATAATATAAAAGCGGATACAGAAATGAGAACTTCAATTTCTCATGGAGCATCTGATGATTCACATGCGACTGATGGAGATGATCAGGAATAAACCAAATGGAAGGAATTGGTTACTGGCTTTTTTTATTAATCATGTATCTATTAAGTGGATACAAGAAAAAGCTACAGCAAAAACAAAAGCATAAAGAGATTGAATCTGAGGATGGATGGGACTCTGAAGGAATACCTTTCTCTCCTCAGATTCAAAAATGGTTTAAGGCTCAAGGCTGGATCGACGAAGAAAGCAAAGAACAAAATGATACCGATCTCCTTGAACATCAACATGAAGATGATTTAAGTCTAGAAGAAATTTCACCGGTTGAAGAAGAAGTGAAAAAAACTCATCCCACTAAGCTAGGTTTTGATCATGGAAAACTTTCAAATATTGAGCAGCGTGAAGAAGAGTTTGAAAGTCAAATATATCACTCAGACTTATCAAATAGAAAAGTTGTTAAAATTCATAAAAAGAAGAAATCTTTATTTGTGAACTCCTTGGTAAGCAATTCGAATCGATTAATGGAGTCATTTGTTATTAAGGAAATATTAGATAAGCCAAAAGCGTATCGAAAAAGAATACGTTAAATTTATACGATTTGATTAAAAAGGTTTGCAGTACTTGATTTTAAATCTTCTTCTGTGCTGTTATTGGGGATAACAAAGTCTGCCATATGAACTTTATCTTCTTCAGGCCATTGTAATTCCAATCGTCTCATAAATTCATCACGCGTTAAACCACCTCGTTCCATCACGCGTGAAACTCGAAGCTTTAGATGGGACGAAACAACAACGATATAATCCATATGTGTATCAGCGCCAGATTCATAAATTAAAGCTGCATCAACAACAAAAAGTGAATGATTATTCTCGCTTGAGATTTTATCGAAATGTGAATCAATTTCATCGAAAACATAGGGATGAATGATTGCATTTAATCTGGATTGGTGATCTTCGTCTTGGAATGCAATTTTGGCTAGTTTCTTTTTATCAATCTTATTTTCAGCATTTAAAACATCTGTTCCAAACTCGGCAATAAGTTCATTTTGGGTTGTTTCGTTGGTATCTAGAATTTTCTTTGCCTCACTATCAGCATCAAAAATGTATGCACCTAATTCAATAAGGTATTGGCTCACTAAACTTTTTCCTGAACCAATTCCGCCCGTTAAACCTATTTTAATCATTTTATAGCCTCAAGTATTCGATTTGTGATTTCGGGGATTTCGCCAATTCCATTAACTTCTTTTAATAATCCCTTACCTCGATAGAAATCAATTAAGGGTGCAGTTTGCTCCCAATAAATTTTTTGACGTTTTTTAATTATTTCTTTAGAATCATCGGAGCGACCCAGCTCTTTTCCGCGTAAAACAAGTCGACTCACCAATTCATCTTCATTTGCTTTAAGGCTAATTGCACAATCAAGTTCTTGATGGCAATTTGTTAGAATTTTATCTAAACCAGTTGCTTGAGGGAGGGTGCGAGGAAAGCCATCGAGTAAAAACCCATTTTTACAATCATCATGAATCAATCGGTGTTCAATAATATCTAATAAAATTAGGTCAGGGACAAGTTGCCCCAAATCGATAAATCCTTTTGCTTGTTTACCAATTTTAGTGTTTTCCTCAATCTCATCACGCAGTATTTCACCTGTGGAAAGATGGATGATATTATAATGTTTTTCAATTCGGGCAGCTTGAGTCCCTTTACCAACTCCAGGCGGCCCCATAAATAATATTCTCATATAATTATTTTTCTTACTATAATAATATTCCTGCAATAGTGGCTGTTAACCAAGATGCAATCGCACCGCCAAACATAGCTCTAACACCCACTTTAGCTAAATCTTTTTTTCTTTTTGGTGAAATAGCGCTAATGCCACCAATTTGAATACCGATAGAACCAAAATTTGCAAACCCACATAATGCATATGTTGATATAATAATGGCACGCTCACTCATAATTCCATCAGCAATATAACCACCTAAAGTTCCAAAGGCGACAAATTCATTCAAAGAAACTTTTATACCTAATAAATTTCCAACAGATGCAGCATCATCCCAAGGAACACCCATCAAAAATGCTAATGGAGAAAAAATAGTTCCAAAGAATGTTTGTAATGATCCCGGAAAATAACCAACAAATTCACCTTTAGCTGGAGATAAACCAGCAGCAACATAATTAATATAATCTCCACCTAGCCATTTACCATCAATAATACTATCAACCCAATTTAGAGCTAAATCAACAACAGCAATTAAAGCAATAAAACCAATGAGCATTGCACCAACATTTGCCGCAAGTTTCATACCATCAAGAATACCGTTGGATGCAGCCTCAACTGCATTTGACCCATCAGAAATATCAGGAAGCTCTACATCACCTGCTGTGACAGAATGTTCCGTTTCTGGATAAATAATTTTTCCTATAACTAAAGCTGCGGGTGCAGACATAACGCTTGCTGCGACTAAGTGGCCTGCGGGAACTCCCATTGAAATATATCCTGCTAATACACCTCCCGCAATTGTGGCAAATCCTCCAACCATGATTGTTAATAGTTCTGACTTTGTCATTTGGTCTAAAAATGGCTTAATTAATAAAGGTGATTCTGTTTGTCCAACAAATATATTTGCACTGCAAGAAAGCGTTTCTGCTCCACTTGTGCCAATCGTCCACCGCATAAAACGGCTAATGGTTTCAATCACTTTTTGCATCACACCATAGTAATACAATACACTCATAAATCCGCCAAAGAAAATGATTGTGGGTAATACTTTAAATGCAAATTGAAATCCAAAGCCAGGCCAACTTGAGTTAGGTGCTGTAAAGAAATATTCAGCATTTGTTAAATTCCCAAAAAGAAATTGTGCTCCAAAATCTGATAGATTTAGGAAGTAGGCTACTTTCTCGCTAAATGTTTTGAAGATGAGTTGCCCAGTAATATTATAATTAATTAAATAACTAATACCGACAATTATAAATAATGCAGATATATATCGCTGATATTTTTGCGCCCACTTTAGCCAACTGTTTAGAACCAATCCAACAAAAAGGATTGAAAGTAATAGACCAATATTAGGGCCAAGTAAACTTGCTCCATAACCGATTGCACCCCCACCTATAGCTAAAATGGCAATACTTTGAATTCCGCCACCTAACTTTTTATCGTCTTTTTGAAGGATATATGTTAATAATAGTAAACCTAATATCCCCATTCCCATGAAGCTGAGATAGTCGCTCCTCAAGATGATTAAAGCAAAAATGAATTGCAGTCCAAGCCCCCAAATAATGGGCCTTAACTTTATTTGTTTAAAATTGAAGGATAATGCGGCTGCAATACCCAAAAGGGCCACAAGCCCTAAAAGACTAATTAAATTCACGATTCATCCTCCGGTGATGTGTAACAATTCCGACAACGAGCTTCATATACATCTGTTTCTCCTATTACAACTTGGTTATCATCTAGCGTAAGCCTTTGAGAGTATGTTGCGGGATTTCCGCATTGGACACAAATGGCTCTTAATTTATCTAAATAGTCTGCTTCACACATAATGTTAGGCATTGGACCAAAAGGATTTCCTTTATAATCTGTATCAAGCCCAGCTACAACAACGCGCTTTTTATTTTTTGCTAGCGCATGGCAAACACGCACTAAATCATCACCAAAAAATTGAGCTTCGTCAATGCCAACTACATCAGCATTTTTAGATTGTTCTAAAATATCCAAAGCTGTATTTACCATGATTGATTTCATTTTCAATTGATTATGAGAAACAATATGTTCAACACTATATCGGCTATCTATTTTGGGTTTATAAATTTCTACCTTCATTTGGGCTATTTCAGCCCGTTTTAATCTTCGTATTAGTTCTTCAGTTTTTCCACTGAACATACTTCCACAAATAACTTCTATCCATCCGGAGTCTCGTGGTGTAAGGGTCATGTATCGTATTCCTTATGATAATATTGCTTTTATTTTTGTATGTAATAAGTCAATTGCTACTTTATTTGCCCCACCTTCGGGGATTATAATATCTGCGTAAAATTTTGATGGTTCCACAAATTGTTCATGCATCGGTCGAACAGTTTTAAGGTATTGATCTATAACAGATTGGGCTGTCCTTCCTCTTTCATCAATATCTCTAGATAATCGACGAATGAATCTAATATCTGCTGGTGTTTCTACATAAATCTTTATATCCATTAATTCTCTTAAAACCGGATAATGTAATGCGAGAATACCTTCCACAACTATAACATGATGTGGCTTGATTTTTTTTGTTTCTTCTGATCTAAGGTGTGTTGCAAAATCATAAATTGGGACTTCAACGGCTGTTCCCTTCATAAGAGAAATAACATGCTGGCCAAATAATTCAATATCCGTTGCATCCGGATGATCATAGTTCTGTTTGTGTCGCTCGTCTAGACTCATGTTAGATAAATCGCGATAATATGCATCCTGTTCTATAACAACAACTTCACCTTCACCATATTTTTCAAATAATTGTTTAGCGATAGATGTTTTCCCAGATCCCGTTCCACCACCGATTCCGATTAAAATAGGTGTTTTTATCATTTTAAAAAACCTTGGTCAAATGCTTTTGGAAGTAACTCTTTGCTTGTTGTGGTGTCGACTAATCCATGATTGTCGCAAATGTAAACCGGAATATCCCCACATAAATCCCATATGACTTGGCGGCAAGCCCCACACGGAGATCCACCATTTTCCGTTGATACAGCAAGTGCTTTTATTGGAAAATGATCTTGTGCTAAAGCTGAAAAAAGAGCGACTCTTTCAGCGCAACACGTCAAGCTATAACTGCTTGATTCAATATTGCAACCGCCGATAATTTGCCCGGAATCCGTTTCCACAGCAGCTCCAACACAATACTTGGAATAAGGGGCGTATGCTTGTTTTCGCATATTAATCGCTTTGTTAATCAATGAGTGGTTCATAGAGACCTAGAAACTATTCAATTCGGATGGTACGAAACAATTTTTGTGTGCTAATTCCCATAATAAATCCACCGATATGAGCGAACCAAGCTACACCACCAGATAAGTCTAAGCCAATACTGCCGAGACCATTACTTAATTGCATTAAAAACCAGACTCCTAGGACAATTTGAGCTGGGACTTGAATCGTTGTAATAAAGATAAAAAATACAAATACATGCACTTTTGCTTTTGGATACAAAATCATATATGCACCAAGTACGCCTGCAATCGCACCACTTGCACCTACCATTGGAATTGTTGAATTTGGGCCTATTAAGATTTGAGCGATAGCAGCTCCAATCCCACAGGAAAGATAAAAAAAGAAATATCTTACATGACCTAATAGACTTTCAATATTGTCGCCAAATATCCACAAGAACCACATATTCCCTATAATGTGTGCAAAACCTCCATGCATAAACATGGATGTAAATACAGATAATATACTAAAATCAGCAGGGACCAGTCCAAAAATATAGATTAACGATTTTCCAGCAATAGGATCATTTAATTCAATACTTAACTGAAAAATAAAAACAAAAATATTTATACCAATTAAACCATAGGTAACGAAAGGTGTTAATATTGCAGGATTATCGTCTTTGTATGGGAATAACATTAATCTAGAATAAGAAAGGGTACTGTTTTGGACATTTTATTTCCAACACGATCTACAGCTGTTACGGAAAAATCATGTGGGCCAACAGAAAGAGGAGACTTTAATAAGAAAGAGATTTCTTTTTTCATTGGCTGATAAGCAAATAAAACAGATTTACCATTTAACTTTAGTGATAATGTTTCTTCATTCCCATCAATACCAGAAAGTAAATCATCAATGATAACAAGGATTTTATCCATATCTTTTGCTTTGTAATGGCCTCCCTTTGCTGGAAATGATGAAACAATTTTAGGGGCTTTTAAATCTTGTATGATAGTTATAGCATCACACTGATCTAATGTTGTTGATAAAATATGTTCAGCCTGGTCGTTTTTTGATGGAAGGAAAACCCACTTTTCATCTTTTTGGTCATATTTATAAATAGCTAAACCTGAATGTAGCGCATATTGTTTATCGTATCGAATTCCAACTCTAAATGTATCTTTAAATGTTAATTCAAATGGTTGAAGTTGATATACTGGAGACAATTGAAACCCATTATTTACCTGTGCACCTTTTTTAACTTTATCAATCCAAAAGGCAACCGGATTATAAACGGTGTTTTTATTTGTTAAAACTGAACAATGTTTATCCTGAGATAAGACACGAATTGCTTTCCCGTTTTCTGCTAAACCGAATTGATATTTAAATCGAACATCTCGCACCTGCCCATTTTTCATAAAAGATATATCCACATACTTTATTTCGGAAAGATATTGAGGTAATATGACATCACTTAAATATACATTTGGTTGAATCTGTTTAACAGGATATGCCTTAAATGTATTATCATTTGCTAATTTTAACTGAACATTAGCCTCTGTGTAACGACCCGTTTCAATTTGAAATAAAACTCCAAAATCTGTGTGAGAAATTCTTAAGTCAGGGATGAGATTTATCATATCCGAAACGGGTGCATCTTCTTGCCAATGTATTGGCGTAGCGACTCCGCCGGATTGGGTTTTGCAAATAAATTGAATAATTCTCTCTCGAATAGCAAGGGTGGGAATTGTAACGTGTAGCTCTTTCCCAACTTGTTCTTGATGGATAATATCAATTTTTTGGTCAGCATACCCATAAGGAGTAAAAGAGTATAGAGTTGCCTCTTTTATAGGCGTCACGCCTGTTTTGGGGGACAGGGCAAAAGTAATTACTTTTTCATCTTTGAATATTTTATCTACATGAACTTTTTGTGGAAAATCCATGATAACCATTCCCTTTGAGATAGCTTTATTTCCCGCGACATCCCAAACATGGATCTCTATATTGTGAAGTCCCGGTGATAATTCATTTATTCCCGATTTGGCTGATGGATGAATCGTTAAAGTTTCATGGCCAGGGTGACGATATAATTTTTGAAATTCACCAAAATTATGTCTGTAGAGTGTTGGTTGAATTATTGTTTTGGCTCGACTGGTTTGGGAATATGGAATGCGGTCATAGCTTAAAGAAAAGGAAAGCTGGTTGTCAACCCGGAGCTCAGCTTTATGGATTTGATAAATATTAGATGCACCTTCCCGCTTATCTACCATTTTAATTGAAATACCAAAAGCACCAAACACATTTAAGGTGTCAGGGAATAAATACGTTCCATCACGATCACGATATAAGGGAAAAGATTGTGTGATTGAACTAGCATTTACCAACGCTTCGGGTGATAGAGGCGTTAATGCTATTTCTTTCAATATAGGCGTTACTCTGTCAGGGAGACTGAATCCATGTGTAAGAGGATTTAATGGTGAATCAGTATCATCTCTATATTCAAAATGTAAATGGGGACCAAATGAGCTTCCTGTGTTACCTGAATAACCAATAACATCTCCTTTTTTGACAGGAAATTCAGATTGAGAAAACTTTGCATTAATAACATAACTATTTTTATCTGATTTTTGCAATTCCCATACTTTTTCTAATAAAGGGGAAAAAGATTCTAAGTGAGCATAAACAGCAGTATGGCCTGTTACAGTTTTTAAATATAACGCTTTCCCAAACCCGGAAAAATTAGACACCATTCTAAAAATATAACCATCATTAACGGCATAAACAGGGTGCCCTGCGGACCCTTTTGTTTTAATATCAATACCCATATGAAAATGGTCATCTCTATTTTCACCAAAATTGGATGATAATGACCGACTAGCCGATGTGGGCCATTCCAATTCCTGCCCTATCAAAGCGGTTTGGAATATCAGGAGGATAAATATGGGAAATCTTTTCATGGAATAAATATGATACCATCAATTTATTGAAGAAGAAGGTGGTATTCAAATGCTAATGAATTGCTCATATCTTTTATGTAAATTAATCCAAATAATAAATACATTAGGAGGTCTTATGACGTTTTATAAAAAAATAATTTCAGTTGTAACATTAATATTTCTATCGTTTTCGCCACTAAAAGCAATTGGCGGTTTTGGTGCCCAAGGTACTTATAGTTTGTTTTCAGTAGGCGACTCTTCAAGCGCAATGATGGTTGATGTTATGGGTACAATGGTTCAAGTGGGGGAATTCTCAACACAAGGATTTGAAAATAGTGGCGGTTTTGGTGGCTATGTATATTTTGATGCTATTCCATTTGGCTTAGCACTGGAAGCAGAAGGATTTGCATCTGTTTCTCCGTATACCTTTTCATTTAAAAATGAAGTAATGAATCTTGACAGCGCTCAGGCAGGTCTTTTGTCAGGATCTTATTATGTAACGCTGAGGAAAAAACTATTCGGTTTAGGAATTCCATTTCTTGCAAAAGCAAAACTTTTTGTTGGGTTGGGTGCAAATAAACATGTTCGTACCCCAATGGTAAGTCAAGAAATGTTTGAGGCGGTTGTATCTGGTGGTGATTTAGAAAATGGCGAATTTGAGACAGAAGCTTTAATTGATTATTTAGATGAAAACAGGATTAACTCAGACGGGTATCATGCTCAAGCTGGGATTCAATTCAAAATATTAATGTTAGATACATTTCTATTTGCGCGCTATACCATGGCTGATGATATCATTCCTGGCTCAGGAGGATTTACCAGTTATCATGCACGAATAGGTTTTGGGTTTTAATTAAAAAATAAAAAGAGAGAAAAAGGGGCTTTATTAAAGCCCCTTTTTTTATAATTTTTTTGCAAGAACAATTGTTTGTATGTCCATCCATTCTTTCCCGGATGCATGATCCTTCGCAATTATTTTAATTAAATAAATCCCCATTCGAGCGATTTCTCCCGACGTTCTTAATCCATCCCAAAATAAAACACCATTCTGCCCCACGTTTAAATTATAAAATGGTTGAGCAATTGTGCGACCTGCCATATCAAATACTTCAACACGCAATGTACTATTCTCAAATGGGAGTGAATAAGAAAGATTTAGCAAATCATCTAATCCATCATTATTAGGTGAAAATGGATTTGGAGATAGCGTTACAGACCCATCAATTGGTAGAGAATCGAATGCGAGACTATTTTCCATGCCTGGAGTGGAACCCATTTCGTTTACTGCAATACCCCAGTTTTTCGAAGAATTAGATTCATAATTTGGTTGAAATTTTTCGGTAGACCTATTTTCTAAAATAGGCCAATTATCATTATAGATAAGAGAATCAATTATTTTTCCAGTCATGTCCAAAACATAAATTCCATCTGATGTATTATTTAGATTTGGGAACATATTACTGGATATTGAAAATAGTGCCGTATCTGGAATTGAATTAAGCAATGAAGAATCACTTAATAATGTAAAATAGGACCCCTGATTTAAATCAATGTTTGGAAAAAACATTAATCGATTTGATAAATCTGTTAATGCCCAATTATTTATATTTAACTTTTCAAAAGATACGATTTCTACAAATTCAAAATGGTTAGAATCAGTTAGCGACATAAATTCATTTATCTTTATACTTCCAAGGGGGAACGAAACAAAGATTGTATCGGCTCCATAATCATTGTTGGGCTGAGAATCACCCGGTATAACTAAATATATCTGAATAAAATGAATTCCAGAACTGAATGGCATAACCATAAAAGGTATATTTAACGTATCCCCAGGATCAATGAATGAAAAAGAATTTTCAGCCAATTCATCATCATTTTCTTCCACATAAAAAGAACCAGAAAAAGGTGAAATGCCTGCATTATAAATAGAAATATTTATTTGAATCGAATCTGATAATTCAGGGAATTCGGGAGAATGTGTTACAAATGATTGAATAATAGAGCCATCAATGTTTTTTAATATTTTGCTATTTTCATTTCCTGGAGTACTGCCAATAACCGGGTCAGCTAAAGTCCAATTATTATTTAGATTTGATTCGAATTCAGGTCGAAGTTTTTCTGTTGATATTTCTGACTCAAGATGCCAATTCTCATTATAGATAAGGGAATCAATTATAGCGCCTGTCATGTCGTATATATAAATGGCGTCTCCAGAATTGTTGAGAGATGGGAACTGATTTTGAAGTACAATAGTATGCGCTTCTGGGTGAACAAAATTAAAAATAAGTGAATCAGATGCAATAACTATAAATTCATTTTCTTGAACAATAATACTTTGCAATTCACTTGGGTTTTTGCGGTTATCGCTAAATCCCCAACTTGTCATTTCCATATCGCGATTAGATACAATTTCTACAAATTCAGCCTGGTCATTATTGGGTAAAGCCATGAATTCATTTATGCTAATATCATTAAACCCATAACGAACTAATAGCGTATCAATGATTGTATTATCATTCAAATTAGAATCTTCAGATATAATGAGGCTTATTTCTAAGGTATGTATACCAGATTCAAATCCCGGCATTGAAAGAGAAACGAATGTTGTTTCTGCTAATACGCCAGATGTGAAGTAAGATTCAGAAATATTCAACCCGTTATAATCTACCTGAACAGATCCGGAAAAAATATTAACTCCCGAATTAATTACAGGAACTTGTATTAAAAATGGTTCATCTTCATTAGGCGTTAATGGGATAAAGTTGACAATATTTCCTAGTGATCCATTTATTTCTGAAGGTGTTACAGAATTTACAACGCCGGGAGATTTTCCAATTTCAGACGAATTGGGCTCCCAGTTATTTATATCATAAGAATTAGATTCTGGAAATATTTTTTCAACTGAAACTCCTGATGAATATCCCCAATTTGAATCATAGATAAGGGAATCAATTATTGTATTAAAAGGATCAAGTAGGCGAATAATATCGCCGGAATTATTCAGAGTTGGGAACCCACCATCGGGAACGATATAGAGACTATTTTCTGGTGAAATATCAAAAAATGAAGAATCATCAGCAATAATAAAATATTCATTTGGAGAAACGGTTTTATTAGGCCAAACATAATTTAATCCATCGCTATTATCAGTTACTCTCCATCCAGATATATTTAATGTGTCGCTCCCAAAATAAATCAACTCAATAAACTCTGGCTCATCGCTTGTTGGTTGTGGGTAAAATTCATTAATTCGAAATAGAGATGGCTCGAATTTTACGCCCAAAGAAATAGAATCAATATTATTCAAAAGATTTAAGTCATTCTCAATAACAAGAGAAACAATAATGGTGTGTTCTCCAGAAAAAAATGGTCCAATTTCCAACTCAAACTCTGTTGTATCTAATTCAGTTAAAGTAGAAAAATATTCTAAAGCAATTATTTCATTATTGTTGATTATATGTATTTGTCCATCAAATGATTGAAAACCATCATTAACTATTTTGCCCATGATAGTTGTTGTTTCATTTGATTCAATAATAGGTGGAGAAAGTATAATTGTATTCGAAACAATGGATCCATCTATGTCCAAAGGATATACGCTATTTAATTGGCCGGGTGATCCTAAGGAGTCGCGACTTTGGAGCCAGTTATATGGTTCATTAGGATGAGAAGGGCGCGCTTTTTCTAAAGAAAAACCATCATCAGCCACATCTTCCCAACCAAAGGAATCAACCAAAACGCCTGAAGAATCATATAAAAATAATGAGTCTGAACCCGAAAGTCCATTCCCAATACTAGAATCATCAACTTTTATAATTATCGTACTTACTGGGATAATAGCTTGATATATGCCATTAGATAAATCATAATCACCCTCTAGAATTAGTCCATACCCATTAGGCGGAACCGATAATCCGTCTCCAGAATCTTCAAGGGTGTCTGTATATAGACGGTCTTTGATTGTCCAGCCGTCCAAATGAATAGTGTCGGTAATCGATGGGTTATATATTTCTACAAATTCATTTGGTGAATCTGGACCAGGCAAATCATATAATATTTCAGTAAAAAGAATTTGAGCATATAATTGAGAATAACAAAAAAAGAAGATTGTAAATAAATATTTCAAATGGTTCTTTATAAGTGTTCTATATATTATTCTGTTTGTAGCAATTTTTCAATTCTGTTTTTAATATCATTTCGAGTTTCTCTATATCGATTTTTAAATTGCTCCTCATCGCCCCATCCATGAAAAGGGTCATCGATACTCCAATGTATCCTTTTAACATCTCCAGGGAAAATAGGGCAAATTTCATTTGCATTATCACAAACCGTAATCACGATATCAATTTCATTATCCAAATATTGATCAATAGAATCAGATGTATGATGAGAAATATTTATTCCCCATTCTGCTAAAATCGCAATTGACATTGGATGAACTCGTGATGGATGGCTCCCCGCACTAAACACTTCAAACGTGTTGCCCGCCAGGTCTCTCATAATGCCTTCCGCCATTTGAGACCTACAACTATTTCCCGTACAAACGAATAAAACTTTTTTCTTTCGATCCATATATAATGGAATTTCAGTAACAAAATATGAAATTGTCAATAAATCAATCTTCTGCCATTGGCGATTCATCAGTATTTTCCGGCCATGAAAAATAACAAATTCCCTTTTATTGGTTTATCTGGAAATATTGGTGCCGGAAAAACAACGTTCACAGATCATATGTCCAAAAGACAAAATTGGCTTCCTTATTATGAATCTGTGTCAGATAATCCATATTTATCTGATTTTTATGGTGACATGAAAAGATGGAGCTTTAATCTTCAAATATACTTTTTACATAAACGATTTGAAACTCACCAAGAAATGTCATCAAAAACGCAAGGTGTTATTCAAGATCGAACTATCTATGAAGATGTAGAAATTTTCGCAAGGAATCTTCACGAAATGGGGAATATGAATAAACGAGATTGGGACAATTATTGTGGATTATTTGAAGTAATGACTTCTTTTTTAAAAAAACCTGATTTAATTGTTTATTTAAAAGCATCCACAGATACGCTCATAAGTAGAATAAAATCTCGTGGTAGAGATTACGAACAATCCATTGACCCAGAATATCTACATAGTTTAAATATTTCATATGATCGTTGGGTGAATTCCATTACGAATATGCCTGTTTTAATAGTTGAGTCAGATGGGTTTAATATTTTTGAAGACCATGATCAATTAGAAAATATTGAAAAACAAATACTTGAGAAGATTTGAAAAAAACATAAATTAACTTATGCCAGAAGAATCAAAAGAAACATTCACTCCACTATTTAGTAATCCATTGGAACCATACCCAGGGCTGACTATAAATGATTTAAATCGATATTTGCCAGCTGTCCAAACGGCTGAAGATATTAACATGACACCCGATTCTATGGCAGAAGGATTGTTTTTAGCTGACGTTATTGACGGATTAAAAAAATTACCCGAAAATTCGATTGATTTAATTATGGCTCAACCACCAGAAGACCCTTGGACAGACAATGATAACCGACCTGAAAAAATGACCCTTCAAGATTTTTATCAGTGGAATGATAATTGGTTGAAAGAATCCATGCGTGTTTTACAACCTACAGGAGCCATTTATCTATTATGTGGTTGGCGCTATTCTGGAATGTACCATGCTTTATTAAGCAACCACTTAAAGGTTCAATCTCGAATTACCTGGAACAATATTCCAAGTGGTAGAAAGTCAAAATCTGCAACTTGGAAAAACCAAGTTTCAGACATTTGGTTTGCAACCAAAACAAATGATTTTCTTTTTAATCAGAATTATGTCCAAAAAGAGTCTAATGAATCAGTCTTTGATGAGCGTCCAATTATTAATTCAAATTTTTGGGCAGATATACGCCCTCTACCCGGTGATGAATCTATCCCAGATCGTTTGGTGAATCGAGTTTTAAGCGCAAGCAGTTTTAAATTAAACTGGGTTTTGGACCCATTTTTAGGGGAAGGAATTATAGGGCGCATTTCCAAAAAAGCAGGAAGACGATTTATTGGGTTTGGGAATAATAAAGATAAATTATTAATGGCAATGAAAAAAATTGATCAATCGTAGGAATAAAAAATGAGTTTATTTGAAAAAATACAATCAGATATGTATGAAGCTATGAAGGCAGGAGAAAAGCAAAAAGCAATCACTCTTCGTGGTGTGATAGCAAAATTAAAAGATAAAAAAATTGCAAAAAGGGATAATCTCTCAGAAGCGGAAGAGATCAAAACAATCCAAACACTCGTAAAGCAAAGGCGTGAATCTGAAAAAATATATTTGGATGCTGGACGAGAAGAACTATCCAATGTTGAAAAATTCGAAGCTGATATAATGGAAACATACTTACCAACAATGATGAGCGAAGAAGAGATTCGTAAAATTGTAGAAAGTGTTGTTGCAGAAACGAAGGCAAATTCTATAAGTGATATGGGAAAAGTAATGCCCGAAGTTTTAAAGCGAGGTGCAGGGCAGATTGACGGAAAAGCAGCAAACCTGATTTTAAGGGATTTGCTCTCCTGAATGGGATATTTTATTGACGGGTTTGCTGTCTTTTATCTTATTGTAATGGGAATGATTGGATTTAAAAGAGGCTTAATTGAAGAACTAGGCCGATTATTTGGGCTAGTATTAGCCACATTTATTTCGTTTAAATATTATATAATTCTTGCAGGGAAAATCCATGAACTATTAGCTATAGATCCTTGGGTTGAAATGATTTTGTCTGGCGCTGGGTTATTCGCAATAACAATATTTTCAGTAAGATTATTAACAAAATTTTTCCATATTGCATTTTTATCTGACAACAATCAATGGGTCAATCAATTTATGGGTGTTTTATTTGGCGCATTAAAGGGATTAGTTGTAATGGCTGTAATTATATGGTTTATCGATATACTTCCCTTAGATAAGTGGTCATCCATTATTATTGATAATTCCCGAATAGCAAAAACAAACATTATTATTCGTGATGGAATTATTGAAACATTTCATTGGCAAGATCCCATTAAAAAGAGTGAAGAGTTCATTCAAAGCTTATCAACTGGCATGACGATTTAGTATTATGGCGCAAATCCCACAAGACACAATTGACCACGTAAGAGATACCGCAAATATTGTTGATATCGTTTCAGAAGTTGTCGATCTAAAAAAACGTGGTGGGAATTATTTTGGACTTTGTCCCTTTCATAATGAAAAAACACCTTCATTTAGTGTTGCCCCCGCTAAACAAATATATCATTGCTTTGGATGTGGCGCAGGGGGAAATGCAATAACCTTTTTAATGGAATATGAAAGAATACCATTCCCTGAAGCAGTCCAAACAATCGGTCAACGATATGGCATTCAAGTTGATTTTACTCAAGATGATAAATCAAGAGATATTTATTCAAAGCTATACGAACTTCATGATGTAGCTACACAACTATATCAGGATAATTTATTTTCTCCAATGGGCGAAAAAGCATTAGCTTATTTAAAATCTCGAGGTTTTTCTGAAGATATTATAAAACAATTTAAACTTGGGCTTGCTATTGATACTTGGAGCCAATTAACAAAGCATACAAATGCAGAAAACATTTCTACGGATACATTACTAAAGACAGGTCTTTTTTCAAGAACAGATAAAGGTACATTCGATCGGTTTAGGTCAAGAATTATGGTTCCTATTTTCAACCGATCTGGGAAAGTTATTGCATTTGGGGGCCGTGTTTTTGGTGATGATGATCCTGCAAAATATTTAAATTCTCCCGAAACGCCACTGTATAAAAAAAGCGGTATCTTTTACGGTGCCCACGCTACACGAGACTCAATACGAAAAGATGGTTCTACAATTATAGTTGAAGGTTATTTTGATTTTCTACAATTATATCAGGCGGGGATAACAAATGTGGTTGCTGTATCAGGAACAGCATTAACTGAGAATCATGCACGAAATTTAAAAAAGCTATCCAATAAAGCTGTATTATTTTATGATGGAGATAACGCAGGAGGAAATGCGGCTACTAGAGCGGGATTTGTTTTATTAAAAAGCGGAGTCGAATCGACAGTTGTATGCCCACCAAAGGGGAAAGATCCAGATGATTGGGTTTTAGAAGCAGGAAAAGAAACTGTTCAATCAGCCATTAATAATGGGCAACCTTTTATTGATTTTCATTTTTCATTTTATAAAGTAGATAAACTAAAAGGGGTGGATAGGAGTGATTATGTTAAAGAACTTCTGCAAGAAATTACAAGTATAACGGATGGTATCATTCGAGATGAATTATTGCGAACCGTGGGCGATAGACTTCAAATAAGAGATAAGGACCTCGAGAAATATATGCGCCAATCTCAACGACGGCCTTCGCCTTTTGCGAACGAAACACCCATAAGAGAAAAACGAATGTTTTCATTCTCATCAGTTGATCAAAGGGCACAATTAGAATTAATTAGATTATTAGCGAGTGAGGACCCAGATCATAGACAACTTGTAAAAACCCATATTTCTCCTAATGATTTTATTGAACCCATTTTAAAAAAGTTAGCAGAGAAACTAATGAGTAAAGCAATGGTTATTGACCACTCTGCTTTAGCTGAATCTTTTAGCGATAAAGATGAGCGCGATATTGTAACAGAAATACTAATTCAAGAAGAAATTCATGGAATACCTGAACAGATTGTAAAAGACTGTCTGAATATCTTAAAATCAAAGCCTATAAAAGAAAAAATTCAAGCATTACGTCACCTTATTAGAAAAAAAGAAGCGAGTGGCGGAAATGTGGAAGATGAAATAAAAAAAGTTATCGAACTCCAGAACACATTAAATGAACTCACGAATTAAATATATTATTTTATCTCTTTTTGTCATGACTCTTGTTTTTGGGGCGTCCAATAACCGGATCAAGGAACTTTCATACCACAAAAAGAGTAACGGAACATTAATACGACTCAGGTTTACTCAGCTAATTAGCCTTGAGGACATTACCGGTTGGATATCCACGTCAAATTGGTTTTACCTCACATTGAGCGGTGTTGGAGTTAACGCAGAGAATGTGGGAAAGATTGATATTGAACCGCCCGTACTAGAAATTGAGGCAATTGAAAATCCCGAATCATCCCAGATAGGATTTTTTTTAGAAGATTCTGTTTCGTCATTTAAAATATACCACTCAAAAACCCACCCTGTAATTCTTGTTCAACTAAGAAATAAAATGGACGGAGAAAAAATTGACCGTATTCAAGAAGCAGCAGGTAGCATAGCAAGTGAAATTATTACAATTCAAAAAAATGAATTTAGAGGAAAAGCTTTCGAAGAATCTTTTTGGGACGCAAGATCTAAATATGGGGAAGATCAATATTTTGTATGGTATGGTGATTGGTATAGTACAAATGCTGTTCCTGGATCTAAAGAAGGAAAGCCAAAAGTTGACCCCGTTAAAAAGAAGAAGAAAAAGGCTAAGAAAAAAGCTGTACCCAAAAAAGCTATTAAATCAAATAAGTCTAACGATTTAAAATCGGCCACTAATTTTTCTGAAAAGCGCGTTGTTACAAAAAAGACAATTGGGATAGATGGAGCTGAGTTTTCACCAAAATTCCCAAAACAAACTTATTTTTCCCCATCTACTGCTGAAGAATCAAAAATAAAAATATTATGTAATGTTGATGGAATTACGGTTACAATAGATGGAGATATTATAGGGAAAACACCTATTAATGATGGGATAATTATTGAACCGGGTTATCATAAAATAGAATTAAATGTACCAAAAAACATGGTTTCAGATATGTATTCTATTCAAGTACCGAATGAAAAAGAAGTATATATCCCCGGCGGCAAAACTCAAAAGTTAGTATTTACGTTACCTGAAGAGCCTAAAAAAGATAAAACACATTCCAATTAATATAGGAATGTCCCCAAACTATTTATTCCACATGGGTGAAATAAAAACAGGAATTAATTTATAATCATGTATAAACGATTTTTATTTTATGTTTTATTATATAGCCAATTATTTGGTAATGGTATTGTTGGCATATCAGTAGAGACAAAACTAGACAATATCATTTTAACAATTAATACAACTGACCCAATTCAAGCGGATAAAATTTCAGGATGGATAGATCGCGTTAATTGGCTCAACATAGAAATGGAAGATGTTATTCCACCATCAGAAGATATTTTATCTCAAACATTTGAATATCCTGCATTAGATATATCATCACATTTTGTTGAAACATCAACGACGCTTTCAATTCATTTAGCAAAAAAAATCACCAGCTTTGATTTTGCTTTTTTCCCTGATACATCTTTAGTTCAGGTGATTGTATTTTGGGGTGATGAAAATGTTGATCGAGTTGAAGATGATGAAATCACCCAATCATTTATTTTACCAACTAAAGAAGATTTTAATCAAAAGAAATGGAAACATCCATCAACGTACAAAGAAGAACGAGTTAGAACATATGTGACTATTTTATGTGATACTCCCGATTTACCTATTTATGTTGATGGAATTTATGTGGGACATACACCAATCAAACATGATGTTGATGTTTTCCCTGGTTGGCATAAAATTGGTTATTTCCCGGGCGATCCAACTCAGATGGATTCACCGAAATCACCAAAAGATAAAATGTTAGATGATATTTTAAGAATGGGCATTTTGGATGTATATGTGGATGAAGGAAAAACAGAAGAAATTGTATTAAGGTATCAATCTTTAGATGAAGATGTCTACGATTATCAAAATAAAGTCAAATCTGGTGCATGGATTGGGTTCGGTATGTTTTTTCTATTAATAGTCCTTCTAAGCTGGGGAATGGCATAATTCCTTTTTAAGGCGGATTAATGCTTCGAATTGTATTTACCACAATAAACTTTTTAATTCTATGTAGCTTTTTATATTCGCAACAAGATACTACACGATATTTCCTTATTGATAAAAATAATAAAATTGATTGGAATGAAGAAAGATTAGAAGATCAATTAATTCGTAAACCGCACTATACTGTAACTTATTCATCTGAGAATGAAATAGTGGATATCCAGTTTAATAAAGGCAAAAAAGGAAGATTACGATCTTTATTTAAATTACCCAAATGGAGCCCATTCTCAGGGAAACCAAAAGAAGATAAATTAGTTACACTATCACCTGACATTGTATTTGTCGATCGTGAAGTTATTGTTACTGTACATGATACAGTTCGGATTCACGATAGTAAACCCCAATCCATTAAGTTTGTTGTTAAGGATCTAGAAAATTTAAAAAACATTAATCATACAAAAGGATATTTTGGGAAATGGGACCCATATAAAGTTCGGCTCGAAGAAAGAAATACAGTTGAATGGTTTTTCAAAAAACCATTTTACGAAGCCCAATTAAACAAAGATGGGCGAATTAAAAAAGTGTCCTTTTTTGATAAAAATCATATCCTACAGTATGTGTGGAATTATAAATGGTCAAAAAAGGGGACACGATACGAATATTATATTTCATTCTTTCAGAATAATAGATTAACAGATATTGATTCCATTCTATTTTCTGATATTTTAAGCGATGTAAGATTAAACTGGGTTGCCCGTTTTAAAACAAGAAGAGATGGGCGGCCAGAAAATGTATCTATATATGATGAAAATGGTATATTGTATTATCATTATAAAATATCGTATAAAATGATGGATAAGAAAGACGGATATTTTGAAAAAATACGTTCATCTTATTTTAGAAGCGATAATACACTTGCGGGGAGCCATCTTATTTATAATAATAAAGACCAATTTCCATTTGAAATATATCATTTCAATAAAAACGGAGAATACAAAAAAGCAATTTTTATAGATTATTGGCCAAGGTTGAATGAATTACAAAAAACGGTTCATGATTCATCTGGTGCGATAGAATCCCGTAGAATCATGGCGTGGAATCCGGTCTTATAACTTTAAATATTTTTTCACCTTTTTTTACCATTCGGAATTTTTCGCGAGCTAGTTTTTCAATGTACTCTAGATCGTTTTCTAATCTATTTTTTTCAACCTTTAACGATTCTCTTTCTTGGCGAAGTTCAGAAATATAATTTTGAATATTTTCGCGTTCACTTTTTAGACGGTACAATTGCAATAAGCCGTGATTTCCAAAAATAAAAATAATGAGAAGCGTAACAGCAACGAGTATAAATATTCCTCTAACAAATTGCTTTTGAGCATAATTTGCATCTTTTCTCAAGCTTCGAGGTTTTCGCCTTCGCTTCAGTTTATTATACTGACTCATCGATTATGACCAAGAACCTCCATAGATGGAAATACAGCATTATTCCCCAACGCCTCTTCGATGCGAAGCAATTGATTGTATTTACAAATTCGATCTGTTCTAGATGCTGAACCTGTTTTTATTTGTCCCATTCCCATGGCAACAGAGAAATCAGCAATAGTTGTATCTTCCGTTTCGCCTGATCGATGAGAAATAACAGCACCCATTCCATTGTTTCTAGCCATTTCAACAGCTTTAATTGTTTCTGTTACTGTTCCAATTTGATTTAGTTTAATCAAAATAGCATTCATTGATTTATCATCAATTGCTCTTTGTAAACGAGTAATATTTGTAACGGTTAGATCGTCACCAACAATTTGGATAGTATCCCCGATTGTAGATTGAAGTGTTGCCCAACCATCCCAGTCATTTTCATCTAATCCATCTTCTATTGAAACAATAGGGTATTTATCGGATAAATTCTTCAAAAATTGAATCATTTCGCTAGAAGAAAGAATTTTGTTTTCTGATGAAAGATGATAAACGCCATCTTTATATATTTCACTCGAAGCAACATCAAGAGCTAAAAAGATATCTTTCCCAGGTTCATACCCAGCGCGACTTATCGCTTCCAGTATAACATCAATAGCTTCTTCATTTGACCCAAGATTTGGCGCAAAGCCACCCTCATCACCGACAGATGTATTAAGCCCGTTTGATTTTAAAACAGATTTTAGATGATGAAAAACTTCTGTTCCCATACGTAGCGCATGAGAAAAAGATTCGGCACCAAAAGGAAAAACCATGAATTCTTGTATATCGACATTGTTATCTGCATGGCTTCCTCCGTTGAGGATATTCATCATTGGAACAGGCAACGAGAAATTTCCATTTGATTGAAATGATTGATATAATGGGATTCCTTGCGTAATTGCGGACGCTTTAGCAGCTGCCATGGAAACGCCTAATAATGCATTAGCACCCAAATTGGACTTATTTTCAGTCCCATCAAGGTCGAGCATTTTTTGGTCAACACCTTCTTGGTGAGTTACGTCTTGCCCCACTAATTCTGGTGCAATTTTAGTATTAATATTTGTAACTGCATTTAAAACACCTTTACCAAGAAATCGGTTTTGATCCCCGTCTCGAAGTTCATTAGCTTCATATTCTCCAGTGGATGCACCGGAAGGAACAGCAGCTCGACTAAAGCTTCCATCATTAAGTGTTAGGTCTACCTCAACCGTTGGATTCCCTCTAGAATCTAAGATTTCTCGCGCATGAATATTTTTTATGTGTGATTTCAACATTTTTCTCCTTAAAAATAGCTGGTCAAATTAGATTCAAGTGGTAAATATATCCAACTCCCTAATTGGAACTTTCAACTTTTTTCAACATTTTTATTCAATGATAACAATTAAGCCATTCAAATCGAACGATAGCGACCATTGGAATGCTATAGTTTCTGATGCTAACAATGGAACAATTTTCCATTTTCGCGAATTTTTAGGATACCATCCACCAAATCGTTTTAAAGATTCAAGTCTTCTATTTTTAAAAAAGAATTCCCCGTTCGTTGTATTCCCTGCTGCAGAGAAAATAATAAATAATGAAAAATGGCTAATTTCACACCCAGGTGCTTCGATGGGTTCTTTAGTTGTTCCTGAAAATTTGTCTATTGCTGATTCATTCCTGTTGACGGAATCATTAATTCAATATTCAAAAGAGAATCATTTTAATGGAATCCGAATAACACTTCCGCCTATTGTTTATCAAAAACGCCCATCGAATTATTTAGACTTCACTTTATTAAAAAATGGCTTTAAATACACTAAACGAGAAATAACAAGTGTCTTGTTTTTGGAAGATGCTATGGACAAAAACTTAAATAAGTTTAAAGAGACACATAGGCGCGCAGTAAAGAAAGCCATCAAAATGGGTGTTGAAGTAAGGCAATCAAATGATTTTGATTCTTTTTATAAAATTCTGGAGAAAAACTTAAAAATTCGACACGATGTAATGCCAACGCATACATTAGCAGAATTAAAACATCTCCACGATATTTATCCGGAAGATATTCACCTCCTTGCCGCTTATGTGGATAATACAATGATTGCCGGTGTTGTAAACTTCATTGTTAACCAACGTGTTGTTCTAGCCTTTTATATTAGCCACGACGAACAATATCAGGACTATCGCGCGGTTAATTTATTATTCTATAAAACGTTTGAATGGGCAATTAAAAAGCAATTTCATTGTTTTGATTTCGGAATATTTACGGTCAATGAAGAACCGAATATGGGGCTTGGTAGATTCAAGGAAAATTTTGGCTCCAGCGGAATTTTCAGAGACACTCTTGAGTTAATACTACCATAAATATATGTCAATAAAGTCCCTTGGTAAACAATCGTTGATTTATGGCATTGGTCATATTTTAACACGACTTGTTACGTTCCTATTGTTGCCGATGTACACACATGTATTCACAACGGACCAATATGGAACTCTATCTCTTGCTTATGCATTTATTGGGTTTTCCATGGTATTCTATCGATATGGCATGGATACCGCTTTAATGAAATATTCAGTGCAGGAGAATGGTAATAGACGAAAGAAACATATTACCGTTATCATTCTGTCTCAATTTGTAACCGGGTTATCTATTTCCTTTTTGTTGTATGTATTCCGAGAACCATTAGCGCCAATCATTTTAGGCTCAACAGATTCAAATTGGTTATCTTATATTGCTATCATTTTATTTTTCGATTCTATATGGAATCTTCCTATGTTGTTGTTGAGATCAGAACAAAGACCTATTATATATATATCCTTGAGTTTGTTAAACGTATTTGTAACTATGGGGTTAAATATATATTTTGTGATTTACTTAATGAAAGGCGTCCAGGGAGTATTTGAAGCAAATATAGTTGCTTCAGGCTTAATATTTCTTTTAACGTTACCCATTATTTATAACCGAATAAATCTACAATCATTTGATAAAAAAATATTTAAGGATGTATTATTATTTGCATTACCATTTTTACCTGCAGGTCTCTTTACGATGGTAATGGAATTATCGGACAGGTATTTATTAGAGTGGTTAGCAGATACATCCGCAGTTGGACTGTATTCAGCGGGGAAAAAACTTGGAATGTTAGGACTTGTTGTTGTTATGGGATTTAACATGGGGTGGACGCCCTATTTTTTAAAAAGGATAAAAGAAAAAGGCGCACGATCAGACTTTTCTAAAATAACATCCATATTTTTAGGCATCCTAGGATTCTTAATCCTTATTGTTATAATGTGGGTTCCATCAATAATGAGGCTTTCGATTGCAGGGAAATCATTAATTGGGAGTGAATTTTGGTCTTGCGAGCCGATTGTTTCGGCTATTTTGATTGGTTATTTCTTTTTTGGAGTATATGTATTGCAGTTACCGGGTATTTATAAAAATGAAAAAACAAAATGGGTGCCAATATTTAGAGTTGTTGGTGCAATAATTATGATTGTGGCTGGGTACGTATTCATTCCAATATTGGGTGAAATTGGTGCTGCTTATGCTGTGATTTTAGCATTTATAGGTATGAGTATTACCATATTCCTTGTAAATAATAAATCGTATAAAATATCCTATAATTGGCGTGCCATTTTCTTCCCAATCCTGTTTATTCTTATATCAATACAATATTCTTTTAATCCCGCGGAACGCCTTGGAGTTATCATGCTTTATCCGTTGATTTGGTATAGTTTGATTATTAACAATGAAGAAAGAATGGGAGTAAAAAGTTTAATTCAATGATAGCCGTAGTGTCATGTCACCATTATGCTGATGATGAACGCATATTTCATCGTCAAGTAAAATTGTTAATTCAGGAGAACTTTGATGTCCAATATTTTACCAGATCAACCACTGAATTAATAGAACGAGATGGTTTACAATTATATAAAAATTTTAAACCAGAATTAAATACAACCGAATTATACCAAAAAAAACTATTAAACCTCTTTAAAAAAAATCCGCCAAAAATATTACACATTCACGAACCAGAATTACTTTGGCTTGCAAAAAATGCAAAAGAAAAATTTGGTACAGTTATTTTTTATGATGTTCATGAAGATTATCCATCATTAATTAATACATTCTCAAATTGGCCTAAACCTATACAATGGTTAAAAAAAACACTTTGGATCAAGCGAGAGAAAAAATATTTACCATGGGTTGATGAAGTTATTCTAGCAAGTCCGGCCATTATAAACTGCAATTATGACCTACAAGGGTTTCGGCCTAATATTATAGAAAATTTCCCTGAAACGAAGTTATTCCCCAACACTAAATTAGAATTTAATAGAAATGATATTTTAGTTTATCATGGTCACTTAGCTCCAGAAAGAGGAATTACAGAACTAGTAGAATCTATGGAAAAAGTGAAAGCGAAGGCACCGGATGTTATATTGAATTTATTTGGAACATTTCGCACAAAAGAATATAAACAGGTTGTATTAGGAAAAATCAATTCACTGGGACTAGGTGAAAATATTTTATGGCATGGGCAAGTTGCGCACCGCGAAATATGGCAACATTTGGTTAAAGCAAAAGTAGGTTTAATCCCATTTGCTTCAAATCATCTTACCCGTATTGGGACGCCCACTAAACTATTTGAATATATGGCGGCAGGGTGCAGGATAGTTGCGTCTGACTTACCCCCTTTGAAACAATTTGAAGTGCAAGCATTACATCTTGTGAAACCAGGGAGTGTAGGACAATTATCTGAGGCAATCATTCACGCCTTAAATGATAAAACAAATACAGGACTTCAGGAAAATAGAAATTCTATTTATTCAAAATATAATTGGAATTCTTTAACAGAAAATTTTCTTTCAATGTATGAGGAATATTTATAGTGAAAATTTTATATATCTCTCCTGAAAATACAGTGGGAACTCTTCCTTTGTGGAAAAAAATACATGAGTCTAACGGAAATACTTGTGACATTATTACTCTTTATAGGACCAAATATCAGGATGATATTGGTATTTGCTTAGACTTGCCAATGGTTTCAACAAATAAAAAATATATAAACTTTCGTCACAAATATTATAAGTACTACCGAGGGGAATTAGGTGACTATACAGAAAGAGAAGGGTGTCCGCCGACTTGGTCTCCTAACTCATTTTTAGAAAAAAAATATTTCCAATTTAGGGATTGGGTTTGGAGTTTTTATATTGAACCTGCTATTAAAAAGTATAATTTATACCAATATGATATTTATCATTTCGAGTGGGGATTAGGCCTATATAGAGATTCTAGGTTTGTAAAAAGATTGGCTAAAATGGATAAACATATTGGATGTACATATCATGGGCAGGATATTCGTACGCGAGGTGTAATGCCAGGAATGGATAAAATCAGTCAATTAAACTTAACAAGCGAATTAGATCTTTTGCGTAAACACCCCAATATGAACTATTTATTTCTGCCATTCGATACGACCAAATATTCAGTTCAAGAATCAGTAAATAAGACGCTAAAAGTTTGCCACTCTCCAACGAATAGATATTATAAAGGTAGTGAACATATTATACCAATATGTGAAAAATTGGACAAAAAAGGGATTATTGAATTTATTCTAATTGAGGGTCAACCTTATGAAGCGGTTTTAAAACAAAAACAAGAATGTGACATTTTAATCGACCAAATTTATAATCGAGGCGGGTGGGGGTATGGCATGAATTCAGTTGAAGCATTGTCAATGGGTTTAATTTGCATGACCGAATTAGTGCAGGAATACCAACAATTTATACCAGACAATCCATTTATAAACATTACTCACGAAACACTCGAATCTAAAATAAAACAAATTGTGTCCAACAAAGAAAAGGTAATCGAATTAAAGAAAAAAAGTAAAGAGTGGGTAGAAAAAAAACATAGTTTAGAAAGCACAGCTAGTGCATTATATGATTATTATAGGTCCCTTCAATGGATCTAAACAAAACCGTAGATGTAATTATACCATGTTATAATGTTGAAAGAGCGTTAGATAGATGTGTACAAAGTTTAATTACACAAAACTACCCTAAAGATAAATATCATTGTTATTTCATTAATGATGCGTCAACAGACCAAACATCTGAAATATTGGAGTCATATAAAAATCATAGTGAATTAACTATAATAACTCACGATGTAAACAAAGGCCTGTCGGCAGCTCGGAATACAGGTGTGAACGCAGGTTCGGGGGATATTATATGTTTATTAGATGGTGATATGGAGGTGCAACACGACTGGTTAAAATTATTTTGCAGTTATCTAAATCAGAAAAATGTTACTGCTGTTATGGGCGATAATGTCCTTCCGGAAAATTCTGAATGTGGTGAATTTGAGAATTATTACTTTAGCAATTTAAGAGGCCCAAGAAAATTGGACGATGGAGAAAGAATTCCAGCCAAATATTTATTATTTGGGAATACTGCGGTACCTAGAAAAATTATTACAGAAGTAGGAAAATTTGATGAATCTTTCAAAGCATATGGAGGAGAGGATACAGACCTTGCTTTTCGTATAAGTATGAAATATCCCGACAGTTTTCTTTTTTCAAAAAAGACATATTCAATCCATTACCATCCACGAACTTTGGATTCTTTTTTAGCGTCAATGAATAGTTACGGGAAAAATAATTTACCACTTTTACTGGAGAAACATCCTCAATTTAGACGAGAATTAGCCGGTGATTGGATTCGCTCATTTAAGGGGTATATAATATTTAACCCAGTATTGAGACTGTTTATAAATATTATTAATTCGTTTATTTCTTCAATCTATTTGACAAGGTATAAAATTGTTGACGCTGTAATATCGGGTGCTAGGTCTAAATAAAATATAAAAAAGAGTTAAAAATCTTAAAAAAACGCATTGAAGAAAAAATTGTTGCCAAAAGTGTGTTTATGCGTAAATTTGAACAATCGATAGGGATTAACCCTTGACATTAAAAACACATACATAGAAAACATTTTATCATTGGGGGGGCACTTTGGCACCCCTTTTTTTGTTTTCTGAACAAACCAAGGAGGTATTAGAATGGCAGATATCAACACAACCGTACAGAATGCGGCATCAGGAATTGTAAGCGTAGTTAAAGCACTTATTGTTCTCTTTGTATTCGTAAACATCCTGTACTCAACTGGATTTTCTCCAATTGATGGTATTGTTGACTTAGTTAACATGTTCCTTGATGGCGGTTTCGCCGGGCTGTTAGCTCTGTTAGTTTTTCTCTCATTCCTAGGATAATCATAGACATATTGTTAGACCCATTTGGGTTGACCACTATGTTAAAATAGGAGGAAAAACATGCGCAAAGCTTTAGACGTTGTTAACGAATGGTTAGGACTATTAACCGAACTTTCTAAAAGTTTGATAGTAGTTGGGATCGTCGTTGGCATTCTGTTTGACGACTATTTTGGTGTTATTGCCGGCATTGGCCGCGTAATGTCCCAATTTGGTGATGCGGGATTTGCCGGGCTGCTTGCATTAGCGGTCATGGTAATGTGGTACCAGAAAAAATAAAACGGTACCCCACAAGTACATAAATAAACGCCCCACTTGATTATTCGAGATGGGGCGTTTGTATTTTTTAAACGAATTATTATGTAATAAATAAATTGAAATTAACTAAAATCACATTTTATATATGTGTTATAAGCGTTTCACGCATTTTTTGTGCATTTGAATCGCTTTCTAACTCTGCTTTTAACTTAGCGCTCGGGAACCCGGTGATTAACATCTATGGGGATGGTTTTGGTGCTCAAAATGACCCTAGAAGCATAGTTTCAAATCATAATATTCATTTTTCGGGCACAATGAGTAATAAGTTTAATATTTCAAGTTTAAGAGAATCATCATGGTTAGTTGGTTTACCATTACGGGAATATCATGTGGGTTTTGGGGTAAATTCTTTTGGGAATAAATTATATCAAGAATCAACAGTTTCTTTTATAGCCGCAGGAAGATTTAGAGAAAAATTAACTTGGGGTATATCAGCGAATTACTATAATATTTTTATTAAAAACTATGGTAATGCTTCAACAGCTGGGCTGACATTATCGTGGGGCTCATCACTATCAGATTATTTTTCTTTTATCGGTTTAATTACAAATATTAATAAACCTATAATTGGTTTAAGCGAAGAAGCATTACCTCAAATTATATCAGCAGGATTTATTTATCAGTATGAAGAAAAAATAAAAGCCTATCTTTCTTGGGAACAAGATTTGATTTATAAAGGTGGTGTAAAATTTGGTTTTTCATATACACCAGCACATTTTTTCGGGGTTGCACTAGGGTCGGGGTCAAATCCAGGTATAATATCGGGTGGTTTTTTTCTGGCGAAGTCAAAATACAAAATAGAATATGGAATTATTTCATATGAAAACATTGGAAGGTATTCCCATAAAATTAGTTTTTACTATACTATTCCTTTTACTAGGTGAATTATGTCATTCTCAGGGGTTGAATCAATTATTATCCCAGATTAACCGCGAAGAAGAAAATCCGTTACCAGACGATGACATTTTATCATTGGAATATATTGAGTATAGCTATTCAGGACTGAATTCAACAATTATTTATCATATTGAAGGGCTTTCATTCTTAGATGAAGGTGATATTGCTTTAATAAAGTCTAGCAATGAATCGCAGTCTATTCCCCTTAATAAATTGTCGGAAAATGGCGAACTTTTTGTTGAATTTTTAAATACTTTAAACCAAATAAAGCTACCAACGGATATTTATTTTAAACAATATTTCACCGCAAAAAATGATTTACAAGTTCGACTGACAGGAAGAATAAACAGAAGGGATAATGAATTTGGGTTTCTAGTTGAAAGAGATCCATTTGAAGTCAAAGCGCTAGATCAAACTTCTATGTACTTAAATATTAAAACACGATTTGGAAATATTATTTTTGGAGATTTTCAAATAAATAATGGTTTTGGTTTGTTATTATGGAGATCAGTTCCAGTGAAAAAGGGGATTGGTAGTTTTAGCCAATTATCTAGGATTGGTAAAGGTTTAAAGGTTTATAAATCAAGTCATGAAAATTGGAATTTTCGAGGAGTTGGATCTAAAATATATACTAGATTTGGAAGAATAACGATTTCGATTGGGGAGACTAAAAGAGATGGCGTAATTGACAGTACAGGTCAATTGAAAATATTTAATACAGGAATTCATGTATCAGAATCAGAAATATCCAGAAAAGAGTCATTAAATGAAAAATCAAGTATATTAAATTGGGAAAAAGAAGTCCAAAAAACTATATTTGGATCGACGGTATTAAGTGCGCAATGGGTAGAAAACAAAAGGCAACTAAATACAATTGGGCAATCTTTATATTTCAAAACAACAATAGATGTAATAGAATTATTTGGCGAAATGGCTATTGGAAATAATAGGACACATGCTTCTGTTTTGGGTATTAAGTCAGGTTTTAAATTATTTAAATATATAGGTATAATAAGAAGTATTGATCCTAAATATTCTTCATTAAGATCAAATCCTTCCACCGAATGGTCATCTACACTTGATGGTGAAAATGGGATATATCAAAGTATACTATTTAAAATAAACAATCACCGCTTTTCACTATTTAATGACATATTTAAAAAAAGAGTAAATTCGGATCCAGGCCTTTACCCGGAATCTGGGTTTGAATCTGGAGCTCAATATGAAAAGCGGGGAAAGAAATTTACTCTTAGGTTAAGGGTAAAAAATGAAAATAAAACCCCCACAAATACTGGATTTATTGCTGATGAGCTAATTAAAAAGATTATCACAACTCGATATCAAGCTACAGGGTACTACACACATTCAAATCAATTAAAATCAAAATTACAATTGAATGTTACAGCAGCAAATGAATCAATGGGGTATGGAATTAACTATCGAATGGATAAGCAAATATCTCATGTGAATTATATTTTTGATTGGACATCTTCAGACGTAAAATCATTTGACGCAAGAATTTATTTTTGGGATATTAATCTTCCCGGTGAAATGCGATCAAAAATGGTATCATATATTGGACATAATCTGGGAATTAGGGTAGTATTTAAATCGGAACAATATAGATTAAGTTTTCGTCTATCATCCACTTGGAAAAACAGTTACTTAAATATTCATCCTGAAGTCAATTCTGGATTATTATTAGAATCATATTTTTAATGGTCCATTATTGTTTCTCAGTAAAATGCACCGATAAATTCAAAGCTATGTTTTTTAGAAATAAAACCATTTTGGGAATAATATTATTTTCATCATTAGTGCTCGGAGATTCTTCAATACGTGTTTTTAATAGGAGCACAGGAACAGAAGCCGAAATAAAAACTTATTCGAAGTCTAAAGATGTAATGGTGTCAGCGAAAGAATTGGCACACGCCTTATCTCTAAAGGTTTATGAAAATTCAGATAGAGGGAAAATTGTAATTTATATTGCTGGTAGAAGAGTGAAGCTCTCTAGGAGCTCCAGTTTTATCTTGGTTGATGAACAAATATTTCAAATGCCAAGTTATGCCCAATATGGAGAAGGTGATTTATTTATACCAATTGAACCTTTTATTAATATTATGCGAGCAACAGCATTGCCTGGGATTTCATATGACGCTCGAAGAGGCATTTTAGATGTAGATGTTGTTGGATATAATATAACTGGAATGTTGATTGAAGAAAAATCTAATGGAACTATATTACGAATAAAAACGCGAAAAACTTTTGATGAAAGAAGTATTAGTTCATTTGAGAATAAAAATGGATGGTATTATTTAACCATTTCTGGTGGATTTATAGACACTTTAAATATGAATACAACACCTACACGTGGAGTTGTTCGCCAAATTGAAGCAGATCAATTAGGACAATCAGCTCAGGTTGCATTTAAATTGGGTTCAAAAATAGTAAGTCATGATTTTTACCAAAGCAGAGATCCGGATGAAATTGTAGTTACATTACGGACACCGCTTGGAAAAAGTTCTGCAAGGGTTGAGTCTGTCAAGGAGAGATGGCGTTTAGACACAATCGTTTTGGATGCCGGTCATGGCGGTAAAGATGGAGGCACAACAGGAAGGAAGGGGACCAAAGAGAAAGATATTACATTAGATATTGTAAAGAGACTTGGTCGACAAATTGAAAAAAACCTTAGAGCCAGAGTTGTTTACACCCGGGAAGAAGATGTTTTTATTCCTCTTAGGAAAAGAACACAAATTGCCAATGAAGCAAATGGTAAATTATTTGTGAGTATTCATGCGAATGCAAACCCAAACAGAAAAGTTCAAGGTTTTGAAACATATTTATTAAGACCGGGTAAAAATAAAGATGCAATTGAAGTGGCGTCTAGAGAAAATTCGGCAATAAAATTAGAAGATATTAATGGAAAATATGAAGAGCTCACGGGTGAAGCATTAATCATGGCCACTATGGCTCAAAGTACATTTTCCAAAGAGAGTGAAGATTTAGCAGCAGTTATACAAATGGAATTAGATAAAAAACTTTCAACACCTAATAGAGGTGTAAAGCAAGCTGGGTTTTATGTTTTAATTGGTGCAAGTATGCCAAATGTATTAGTTGAGGTTGGATTTGTTTCGAATGCTAAAGAGGAAGCAAATTTAAAAAAACCATCCTATAGACAAGAAATTGCTGAATCAATTTACAGGGGTATTAGGCATTTTAAAGAATCTAAAGAAAAGTTATTGGCTGAAGAATAATATGCAAGATTCTAGGCCCATAGGAATATTTGATTCAGGTGTTGGCGGATTAACAGTCCTAAATGAATTAAAAAAACAACTTCCGCACGAACAAATGATTTATGTGGGCGATACAGCCAGAGTTCCGTACGGGAACAAGAGTCAACAATTAATACAACAATATTCTCAAGAAATATCAGAATTTCTAATTTCTAAAAATTGTAAAATGATTATTGTTGCGTGCAATACAGCTTCATCGTTAGCGTTAGAGTATTTACGTTCTAATTATTCGCTCCCAATTGAAGGTGTTATTGAAGCCGGTGTTGAAGAAGCCATTAAAGAATCTGCCAATTATCAAATTGGCGTTCTAGGCACTCATTCAACAATCCAATCTGGTGCATATGAATTAAAATTGAAAGAACACCGGTCAAATATTATGGTGACAAATCAAGCATGCCCATTATTTGTCCCTTTAGCTGAAGAAGGATGGGTTGAGGGTGAAATACCAGAAAATATAGCACATGTCTATTTAAAACCATTGATAGACTCTAAAGTTGATTCAGTAATTTTAGGATGTACGCATTACCCAATTTTAAAGAGTACCATTTATAATGTATTACCAAATAATGTTAAGCTCATTGATTCCGGAAAAGCAGTATCACAAAAAGTTATTCAAATTTTGAGTGAACAAGAATTAATGGCACCTTCAAATGTGTATGGCCACCTCGAGTGTTTTGTTACAGATTTACCTAGTCAATTCTCAGAGGTTGCCAAGCGATTTGTAGATTTCTCTATAGGCGAAGTTAAAACCATTGAATTACACTCATCTTGAAGATTTGCTCTCAGATCTTTATGCGCTTAGAAGAGATGAGATCAAACTTGGAATAGAGCACACCATAAAATTGTTGGATGCATGCGGCAACCCTCAGAACCATTTTGATACAATTCATATTGCGGGAACAAATGGGAAGGGGTCGACAGGAAAAATGATTGCATCTATTTTCCATCAAGGTGATTGTGTGGTAGGTCATTATACATCCCCACATCTTGTAAAGTTTAATGAAAGGATAAATGTAAATAATAGAAATATTCCCGATTCATATATTTTTGATTTTATGGCTAAGTATCAAACAAAAATAACAGAAATAGATGCGACATATTTTGAGGTTATTACTGCAATGGCTTTCTCCTATTTTAAAGATAATGGTGTAGATCTTGGTATTATAGAAACCGGCTTAGGAGGGCGGCTAGATTCTAC
Organism: uncultured bacterium; assembly: GCA_964525185.1. Lineage (GTDB taxonomy): Bacteria > Fidelibacterota > Marinisomatia > Marinisomatales > UBA1611 > JABHGY01. The sequence goes on along the minus strand of CAZGFQ010000009.1, from coordinate 17,488 downwards.
AAATGTTCTAAAACCACAGTTAGTTGTTTTTACACCCATTTCATTAGACCATAGAGAAATACTGGGGGATTCTTTGGCAAAAATTTCAATGGAAAAAGCTGGTATTATAAAAAAAGATATACCTGTTATATCGTCCAAACAGGCAAATGAAGTCATAAATGTTTTGGAGAAAACATGCATAAACAAAAATGTAGACATAGCATTTATAAATCCAGAGTTGGTTACTCATATAAAACTTTCAGAGACAGGGACTCATTTTTACTATAATGGAGAAAAATATTTTATTCCAATTGTTGGCGATTTTCAGGCTGAAAATGCATCGTTAGCCATAGAGTCTTCTTTTATGTATAACCCAAACATGGATACGTTAAAAATAAAGAGTGGTTTAGCAAAAAGTTATTGGCCGGGGCGATTGCAAAAAATGTCTTCAAAACCAACCATATATTATGATGTATCTCATAACGAACAAGGGATTAAAAAAACATTATCTAATTTAAAAAATATTCATCCTGGAAAAATCAATGGGATTATGGCATTAAAAGGGGATAAAGAATTGGACTTAATTTGCAAAACACTGAAAAATCAATTTAAGTCATTATCATTTGTATCGGATAAAAATGGACTCTTAATGAATGAGAGAGATTTGTGCAATAAAATGAAATCATTTGGTATTCAAGGGATCGCATTTCCATCATTTGAAATTGCAATAAAAAAATGGATGGGAGAAGTAGAGTATAATGAAATTGGCCTTGTTTTTGGGAGTCACTACCTGGCATCTGAAGTTTTTGATTATTTTCATTTTCCCTTTGACTAAGTTTAGATTATATGTAATTTAAGTTTCACGTTTTCCCCAGAACACAGTTCTACTTTCAAAATTTAACTAATCACAAACCGGCAGAGGTGCCATTTTATGGATCTAAATGAACTGCAGGTTCTCCGTATCAAAGACCTGACCAAACTTGCTCAGGAATTAGGAATAAACGGCGGAATCTCAAGTCTAAATAAACAGGAATTAATTGTAAAAATCCTGGAAGCTCAAGCTAAAAAAGATGGAGCATTATTCGCTCGTGGCGTTTTAGAAGTTATGAATGATGGTTACGGTTTTTTACGTAGCCCAAATTTTAATTATATGCCAGGGCCTGATGATATCTATGTGAGCCCATCTCAAATAAAAAGATTTCGATTAAAAACAGGTCATCTTATTTCAGGACAAATTAGGCCTCCAAAAAAGAAAGAACGCTTTTATGCATTGTTAAAAGTTGAAATGATTAATGATAGGCCGCCAGAAGATATTCGAAAAGCAATTCTGTTTGACAATTTTACACCACTATACCCAGAAGAAAAATTTAGCCTTGAGGTTGAAGAAAAAGATTATTCAATGCGAGTCATGGATTTAATGTCTCCCGTTGGAAAAGGGCAAAGAGGCTTAATTGTTGCTCAACCTAAAACAGGTAAAACTGTTTTACTTCAAAAAATTGCTAACGCAATTAGTAAAAATCATCCAGAAACAAAACGAATTGTTTTATTAATTGATGAACGTCCCGAAGAAGTAACAGATATGAAGCGTAATGTAGATGCTGAAGTTGTGAGCTCTACATTTGATGAACCACCAGAACGGCATGTATCCGTTGCTGATATGGTTATTCAGAAAGCAAAACGCATGGTTGAATTTGGCGAAGATGTTGTTATTTTGTTAGACAGCATAACAAGACTTGCTCGCGCTCATAATGCCGTGACGCCTCATAGTGGTAAAATATTATCAGGTGGTGTGGACTTTAATGCGATGAAAAAACCTAAGCAATTTTTTGGGGCCGCAAGAAATACAGAAGAGGGTGGAAGTTTAACTATTATTGCAACTGCTTTGATTGATACTGGTAGCCGTGCTGATGAAGTCATTTTTGAGGAATTTAAAGGAACAGGGAATATGGAACTTGTTTTGGAAAGAAGATTAAGTGACCGCAGGATTTATCCATCTTTTAATATTATTAAATCAGGCACCCGCAAAGAAGAATTACTTCTATCAAGGAAAGAGTTAGGTAGAATGTGGATTCTAAGAAAATTACTAAATGAAATGAACGTAGAAGAAGCGATGGAATTCATGTTAGAGAGAATGAAAAGATCTAAAAGTAATATAGATTTTCTTGACACAATGAGTATGTAACGCCTTAACTTCTACGTATATAATTTTTCTATATGAATATGACTGACGTTAATTATCCAAATGTAGAAACTGTAACTGTTAGAGTTGTAACCGATAAACCGGTTCGAAAAACTCCTTATCAAGTAAAAGGCGTTTTTATGCGACAGTTTGAGAAAGAACCTGTCATTCCGTACATGGACGGAACGTATCGTGAACAGTTTTTATACCCCCGCGTTCAAGTTAAAATCTTGAATGAGCAAATCTTTATAATTGGTATCAACGAGGGCGCAGATCCTGTACGATCACTTGCTGAGAAATTAGACCATTTAGATTTTGGAAATATTACATTTGATGTTGCTGGTGCAGATGTTGAAAATAGCGATAACCAATTTATTCCTTCTGAACGCCTTATTCGATATCGATTTATTACTCCCTGGGTTGCCCTAAACCAAATGACTGGCGGGAGATATCGATTTTTAACAAACCAAGAAAAACCAACATTCCTTCATAGGTTGCTTGGTCAAAACATTTTATTTATAGCGAGTGAAATGGGCGTTAAAACTGAAGAAAAAATATTTACGAAAGTTAAAGTAACATCTCTTTTTCCACGCCCTGTTGATGAAAATAATTGGGGTGCATTTATGGGAGAGTTTAAGGCAAACTTTATTCTTCCAAACTATATTGGTATTGGGAATGGAATTACTAGAGGGTATGGTTCTATTTACGGAATGTTTAATCCTGAAACATTTCAGTTTGATGAAGATGAACTTAAATCTGAAGCAAAACAACAAGATGTACCTGACCCTTCATCTGACGTTGGTGAGGACGTAACTGAGGACATGGAATCCATTAGTCTTGAAGACGTTCCAAAGCCTCGTCGCTCCCGAAAGGCAAACAAGAAGGAAAAGCCAAAACCAGAAGAAAAGCCAAATAGGAAAGCTAAAAAACCAAGAAAAACTTCAAGTAAAAAAGTTCTAACTGAAGAATTTGAAATTGAAGAAGAAGATAACTTCAATAAAGAAAAACCCGAAGAATTAGATGACCCAAATGACGCTAAGTTTAATTCTGAAAAATATCATAAGCGTCAACATAAACTTTGACCTTTAAACTATCAGATAGGGTTCATAAGGTTAACCCATCTTTCACGCTTCAGATGGCCACACGTGCGGCCGAAATGAAAGCTAAGGGGATTCCAGTCATAAATTTTGGTGTGGGTGAACCTGATTTTAATACTCCAGCTCATATAATTAAAGCAGGTAAAAAAGCCATGGATGATGGCTATACTAAATACACTGCTGGTCCAGGAATGATAGAATTACGTGAGGCCATTATAGAAAAATTGAAACGAGAAAATGAATTAGAGTTTACACCCGATCAAATTTTAGTTTCAAATGGTGAAAAGCAAAGTTTGTATAATGCATGCCAAGCTTTATTTCAAAGCGGGGATGAAGTAATTAATTTTGCTCCTTATTGGGTATCATTTCCTGAAATGGTTCGATTAGCTGATGCAGAACCTATCTTTGTTAAGACCGACTCTAATAAGCATTTTGAGCCAGATTATGATGATTTAGAATCAAAAATAACGCCAAATATTAAAGGTGTTATTATGAATTCCCCATCGAATCCAACAGGAGGTGTTTGGAGTGAAAAAGCGGTTATAAGATTACTTAAATTAGCCGTTAAGCATAATTGGGTTATTATTTCAGATGAATGTTATGAACGACTTGTTTATGAACAATCTTTTGTGAGCACTGAAAAAATAAATCGAGATCATCAAATTGGCGCAGAAGTATTAACGTGTTTAAGCATGTCAAAGACATATGCTATGACAGGTTGGCGAATTGGTTATACTGCCGGAAATAAAGTATTAACTAAAGCGATGGCAAAAATTCAAGGGCAAGCAACATCATGTGCAAACTCAATTGGCCAAAAAGCATCAATTGAAGCTCTTACTGGAGATCAAACTTGTGTAACTGATATGCGAGATCAGTTTAAAGAACGAAGAAATGTTATGGTTCAATTGTTAAATGATTTGCCAGGTGTAAAGTGTGAAATACCCGGTGGCGCATTTTATACATTTGCAGATTTTTCATCCTATTTGGGTCGAAAAGCAGACGGGAAAATCTTAAAGGATTCTTTTGATATTTCTGAGTATATTCTAGGCTGTGCACAGGTCGTAACAGTACCAGGAGACGGATTTGGAGCCCCTGGTTATATTAGATTTTCTTTTGCGACTAATATTGAAATTATCCAGAATGGACTGGAACAAGTAAAATCTGCCTTAGGGCAGATTGTCTAAAGGAGACAAAAAATGAAAAAAGGAATACATCCAGAATCATATCGATTGGTTGTTTTTAAAGATACATCATGTGATTATTCGTTTCTTACTCGATCTACAGTCGATACAAAAGAAACTATTGTTTGGGATGACGGGAATGAATATCCTTTGTGTAAAATTGAAATTTCTGATAAATCTCATCCATTTTTCACTGGTCAGCAAAACTTAGTTGATACTGCTGGACGAATTGAGAAATTCCAAAAGAAATACGGTAACGCTCAGTAACCAAACTTATATAAATGGCTTTGAGAGTGGATTATCTGCTATCAAAGCCATTTTTTTATCTATGAGAAACCGGTTCATACAATTATTAACATCCGCACCAACGATTCTTGTTGGAGGGCAAGCAGTTATAGAAGGCGTTATGATGCGCGTTCCAGGCGCTTATGCAACAGCAGTTAGAGATCCAAAAGGTAATATTCAAATAGAGCGGAAAGATTTTATAGCCATTACAGAAAAATCTTCATTTTGGAAAAAACCAATTCTAAGGGGGATGGCATCGCTATACGAAGCAATGAAAATAGGATTGGGAACACTTCAGTGGTCTGCGGATATTGCTATTCCCTTGAAGGAAGGCGAAAAAGAACCAGGTAAAATTGCTAATTTTTTTACAACCATCTTTTCCATTGGTTTAGCCGTCCTACTTTTCATGGTTGCTCCTATGTGGATAACTACAAAATTATTAAATGTAGAAAAAGAAGCATTAGCATTCAATTTAGTTTCAGGAAGTTTTAGAATTTTATTTTTTGTCGTGTATTTAGGATTAATATCATTATTATCTGATGTCCGAAGATTATTCCAGTACCACGGTGCAGAACATAGAGTTGTTTACAATTTTGAGTCAGGCAAAGAGATTAGTGTTAAAAATGCTCAATCATTTCCAACTCAACATCCTCGATGTGGAACTAGTTTTTTATTTATTGTTCTTCTATCAGCAATCATAGTTTTTGCTGTAATTGACATGGTGGTGCTATCACTCTTGGGAACGATATCGTTACCCATTCGCCTTTTATTTCATTTACCATTAATTCCATTTGTTTCTGGAGTTGGATATGAGGTCATAAAATTAACAGCCAAAAATAATAACCTATTTTTTAAGGTGTTAAAAAAACCAGGTCTTTGGCTTCAAAATATAACGACCCGACATCCTGAAGATGAAATGGTAGAAGTAGCCATTCAAGCACTAAAAGAAGCGTTTGGTGAAAAGTTTGATGATGTTTCTGGAAAAGAGTATGTTGCGGAGGCAATTGGATGAAAACGAAGCTTATTTCAATCATTGAGAAATATGATGATATGTCAAAGCAAATGGCAGATCCAGATAATGTAACTGATATTGAAAAAATAAAGACACTTGCTCAAGATCAAAAACAATTAGAAGAAATTGTTATTGTTGCTAAACAATATATATCAGTTTTGGACCAGATTAAAGAAGACAAAGAACTTCTTGATGGGGATGATGAAGAATTAAAGCTTATGGCGGAAGAAGAAATTGAAACATTAGAGCAGGATCAAATATCGCTTGAAGAACAAATTAAATTATTATTATTGCCCAAAGATCCGCACGATGATAAAAATCTAATATTAGAGGTAAGAGCTGGAACGGGTGGAGATGAAGCAGCATTATTTGCTGCTGATTTATATAGATTATATTCTCGTTATGCAGAACGTAATAATTGGAAACAAAAAGTAATCCAATCTAACGGAACAGGGATTGGTGGCTTCAAAGAAGTAATTGTCGCCTTGGAGGGAAGAGGTGCGTACGGAATGCTGAAATATGAAAGTGGTGTTCACCGTGTTCAGCGCGTCCCAAAGACAGAAACAAGCGGTCGGGTTCATACATCTGCTGCCACCGTAGCCGTAATGCCTGAAGCAAAGGATGTTGATGTTGATGTAAATGAAGGTGATTTGAAAATTGACACTTATCGTGCAAGTGGTGCAGGTGGGCAACATGTAAATAAGACGGAATCTGCCATTCGTATTACTCATATTCCTACAGGTTTAGTTGTAACATGTCAAGATGAGTCGTCCCAGCATAAAAATCGCGCAGCTGCATTAAAGGTATTAAAATCAAGGTTATTGGCAGCTGAACAGGAAAAAATAGCTAAAGAACGAGCAGCAGAAAGAAAAAGTTTAGTTTCTACAGGCGATCGATCTGCCAAGATTCGAACCTATAACTTTCCGCAAGGGCGCGTTACAGATCATCGGATTAGTTTTACAACCCACAGACTCAATGAAATATTAGATGGGGATATAACTGAATTGATTGAACAATTAAAAATGGCAGAACAACAAGAATTGTTAGCGAATACAGAATAAATGTCTTTATCTGCCCAAGATAAAACAAAAACGTGGCGAGTCATCGACCTGATTCATTGGGCAGAAACCTATTATAAAGAAAAGAAATTTTCTAACCCGAGATCAGAAATTGAATGGCTACTTCAATCTCTACTCAATTGTTCAAGAATGGATGTGTATCTTCGTTTTGAAGAAACCCTATCACAATCTCAATTATCTATACTTCGCGGGTGGGTAAAGAGGCGCATTTCTCATGAACCATTACAGTACATCACTGGTTCAACAGATTTTTATGGTCGAACATTTTTCGTAACGCCATCTGTCTTAATTCCAAGACCAGAAACAGAAAGGTTGATTGATATTTCATTAGAGAAAATACCTGATAAGGAAAAATTAAATATTATTGATATTGGGACAGGTTCAGGTTGTATTGCAATTACCGTTGCAAAGGAAAGGCCAAACGCTGAAGTAGTTGGAATTGATATATCTAAAGATGCACTTCAAATTGCACATAAAAATAAAATCCACCATTCTATTGAAAATGTAAAATTCAAACACAATGATATTTTAAATCATTCTATTCAAAATCCTGCTCATATAATTATTTGTAATCCACCTTATATTCCCCAAGAAGAGATGGATTCGCTCATGGAAGATGTAAAGGAATTTGAGCCACATGAGGCATTAACTGATAAACAGGATGGATTAACATTTTATCGGCGATTAGCAGAAAAATCTCATGAATGGATTTTGCCTGACGGCTGGCTAATTCTAGAAGTTGGATTAAATGATCACCCAATAAAAGCGATGAATCTTTTTAAAGACCGTGGATTTAATAATGTTGAATTATTGAAGGATTATAATGGTGATGATAGAATATTGGTTATTAAAATTATCTAGCAATTCATCATGAATAAATTAACGGCAACATTAAAATTATTAAGGCCATTAAACCTAATTACGGGGGCAGTTGCCGTATATTTTACATCTCTCATTGTAAATCCTAATATGGATATTTTATTGATTGCAATGGCAATGGGTGTTGTTGTCTGTTATAATGCTGGAGCAAATGCGTACAACGATTTTGTTGACTATAAAATTGATAAAATAAATCGCCCAAACCGCCCCTTAAGTCTAGGTGTTATATCGCGGGATGGCGCATTTTATATATCTGTTTTTTTATTTTTATTGGGGAGTATTATTTCATTTCAATTGAATTTTGATGCAAAACTTATTTCCATAGGGATTGCTCTTCCTTTAATGATTTTATATAGTGGCTTTTTAAAAGGACAACCACTTGTGGGAAATATTACTGTTTCGCTTATTCTTGGTTTAACATTTATATTTTCTGGTGCAGCTTTTGGCCATATTAAGGTCATGATTGTACCTTCAGTTTTAGCTTTTGGATTAACATTTATTCGTGAACTTGTGAAAGATATTGCTGATATTGAAGGAGACAAAAGTGCCGGATTAAAGACATACCCAATTGTTGCAGGATTATCCAAAAGCGTTCATCTCGTTACACTCCTATCGGGTTTGGTTGGTTTAGGTGCATTCATTCCATATTTTGTAGATATATACGGATTATTTTATGGGATTTTATTGATCTTGGGCGTTGAGATTCCTTTAGGAGTTGTTGTAGTTTCATTGCAGAATAATCCAGGGAAAATAAGCGCTATCCGAGGCGCAAAATTATTAAAGTTCAGTACTATCGTTGGGTTACTGGCTATTTATCTAGGTTCTATTTATGACATCTGAATTTGTACATCTTCATAATCATTCTGACTATAGTTTGCTGGATGGAGCACAACGTGTAGATCAATTGGTTAATACGATTGGCGACTTAAATATGGATTCTGTTGCCTTAACAGAACATGGCAATATGTTTAGCGTTGTCCCATACTATAAATCGGCTAAGAAAGCAGGTGTAAAACCTATTATTGGTTGTGAAGTATATGTTGCGGTTGGGAGCCGTTTTGAGAAAAAAACTACAGCTGAAAGCGGGTGGGGGAATAATCATTTAATCCTTTTAGCGCAAAATAATATTGGCTACAGAAATCTCATGAAGTTGGTTACGGCAGGATATTTAGAAGGCTTTTATTATCGTCCGCGGATAGATATGGATCTATTGGCAGAATATAGCGAGGGATTGATTTGTCTCTCAGGTTGTTTAAAAGGTGCTGTCCCTGAAAAAATGTTAAAAGGTGACTATAAGGGTGCGCGTGAAATAGCAATAAAATTTTCTGAAATTTTTCCGGATAGGTATTATTTAGAAATTCAAAATCATGGAATCCCCGAGGAAGCAGAAAATATTAAAAATATGCAAAAATTGTCTGCTGATTTAGGGTTACCTATGGTTTGTACAAATGATGCACATTATTCAAAGAAAGATCATGCAAATGCGCATGATATTCATATTTGTCTAGGGACAGGTGCTGTTCAAACAGATACAAAGCGATTAAAATATGCCACTCCTGAATTTTATTTTAAATCTCAAGATGAAATGCATCATTTATTTAAAGATTACTCGGGAGCTTTAGAAAATACACGACGGATTGCTGATAGCATTGACATGGATTTAACATTTGGGAACTTATTATTACCACAATATATGATTCCCGAAGGATCTCCCACACAGGATCCAGATGATTATTTAAAACATTTATCTGATTCAGGAACCGAATCATTGTTGGGCGATATATCACCTGATGCAAGAAACCGCCTTGATCATGAACTAGCGGTTATAAAAAATATGGGCTATGCTGGATATTTTTTAATTACAGCAGATTTTGTAAAATATGCTAAAAATAACGGAATCCCTGTTGGTCCAGGTCGTGGATCTGCTGCAGGAAGTTTAGTGTCTTATGCACTTGGGATAACAAATATTAATCCCTTAAAACACGATTTACTTTTTGAACGATTTTTAAATCCTGACCGTGTTAGTATGCCAGATATTGATATTGACTTTTGTATCGAACGTCGAGGCGAAGTAATTGATTATATTAAAGGTGAATATGGAGAAAATTCTGTAACACAAATTATCACTTTTGGTAAAATGAAGGCAAAGCAAGTAGTACGTGATGTTGGCCGCGTATTAGGTTTTTCATATAATGAAGTTGACCGTGTTGCGAAGGCCATTCCCAATGAATTAAATATTACACTTGATAGTGCCTTAAAAAAGAGCCCCGAGTTACAAAAAATGGCAGATGGTGCTTATAAAGAATTAATTACTCAATCAAAAATTCTCGAAGGAATGAATCGCCATGCATCAACCCATGCTGCAGGTGTTGTAGTTGTTCCTGGGGAATTAACAGATTATGTCCCACTGTATAAATCAAATACTGGAGATGTTACGAGTCAGTATGATATGAAAGGTCTTGAAGAGCTTGGGTTGCTTAAGATGGATTTTCTTGGATTAAGGAATCTTACTGTTATTGATAAAGCAGTCAAACTCATTAAAGAAAAAGGAATCGATGTTGATATAGAAAAAATTCCGATGGATGATGAAAAAGTTTATGAACTTTTTGCAAAGGGATTTACTATTGGCGTTTTTCAGTTTGAATCATCCGGTATGAGGGAATTTCTTAAGAAACTTAAGCCAACTGTTTTAGAAGATTTAGTAGCTATGAATGCTTTGTACCGTCCGGGTCCTATGCAGAATATTTCAGAATTTATCGATCGAAAGCATGGGAAAAAAAGAATTGAATACGCTCACCCGATTATGGAACCCATCTTAAAAGAAACGTATGGGATTATCGTGTACCAAGAGCAGGTGATGCAAATTGCCCATGAAGTTGCTGACTTTACATTGGCTGAAGCAGATTTGATGCGACGGGCTATGGGAAAAAAGATTAAATCTTTGATGGATGAAATGTCAGTTAAATTTGTTAAAGGTGCGGGTAATAAAAAAATCTCTTCAAAAAAAGCACGTGATATTTTTGCGTTAATTGAAAAATTTGCTCAGTATGGATTTAACAAAAGTCACTCGGTGGCTTATGCTTATATCGCCTATCAAACTGCTTGGCTAAAAGAGCATCATCCAGCAGAATTTTTATCTGCGAATTTAACAAGCGAAATGACAACCACAGATCGTGTAGTAATTTTAATTAATGAATGTAGAAAATTCGGAATTGAAGTTAATCTTCCAGATATCAATGTTTCGGATGTCCATTTTAAGCCGGTTGGAGAAAAATCCATATCTTATGGGTTAAATGCTATAAAAAATGTTGGCCTTAAAGCATTAGAAAAAATTGTTGAAGATAGAGAAGAAAATGGACCGTTTGATTCTATCTTTGATTTATGCGCAAGGGTAGAACAAAGAACAGTAAATAAAAAAGTACTTGAAAGCCTTGTCCTTGCAGGTGCGATGGACACTTTTGAAGGCACTAGGGCACAAATGTTTCAAGCTGTGGATGATGCTATTAAATATGGTCAGCAGATGCAAAATGGAAAAGATCAAAATCAAGTGGATATGTTTGGGAATGCTGATGGCCAAAGTGATTTAATTCGAACACCGAATCTACCGGACGTTGCTGATTGGTCAGAACAAGACACTTTAGCAAAAGAGAAAGAAGTATTAGGGTTATATTTAACAGGTCATCCATTATTGGAACATGCAGAAGATTTAGAAGAATTTTCCAATGCAGATTTTGAAAGTGAAATGACCTTATCCAAAAATGATGTAATTACAGTTGGTGGACTTATTACATCAATCACTCGGCGATATGATCGGCGAAATAACCCAATGGCCTTTTTTAGTTTAGACTGTTTAGGCGGACGAGCAGAAATTGTTGCATTTAGTGAATGTTATAGGAAATACGAAGATTTAGTGGAAGATGGGAAAGTTGTTTTTGTAAAAGGAAAACCATCCGATAATACAGATTTTTCAGATTTTAAAATGTTGGCAGATGAAATTATTCCAATTGACAGAGTCAGAGATTTATTATCTACTCGACTAAATATTCGATTTGATTCAGGATTTTCTAATGCTGAATCTGTGGAACACGTTTATTCATTAGCCCATCGATTCCCCGGGAAATGTGGTGTTATCTTTCATTTACCAAATGGAAACGGTCATAAGCCAACACGTGTTTTAGCACATAATATAAAAGTATCTACAGAGCGTGAATTCTTAAGACAATTGAGAGATATTTACGGTAAAGATAATATTTGGATAGAATGATTGCTGTTATTCAAAGGTGCTCGCAAGGGAAAGTAACCGTGAATCAATCCATTGTTGGAGAAATTGAACAAGGGTTGGTGGTTTTGCTTGGAGTGGCGGAAAATGATGAAAAGCAAGATGCTGATTATTTAGTCCATAAAATGAAACATTTACGCATTTTCAATGATGGCGATGATAAAATGAATTTATCTTTATTGGATATTGGTGGATCTGTTTTAGTGGTAAGCCAATTTACTTTATGTGGTGATACACGAAAAGGGCGTCGTCCCAGTTTTTTAAGTGCTGCAACTCCTGAAAAAGGAAATGCATTGTATGAATATTTTATTGCCCAAATTAGCAATGAAGGTATTCCTGTCCAATCTGGAGAATTTGGCGCATCAATGGATGTTTCATTAGTGAATGATGGACCAGTCACTTTTGTTTTAGACAGTTCCAAAAAATAGGAGAAAAACAGCCATTTTCAACCAACGATTATAAAATGATTTGGTTATGAAGTGAGAATGATGCTTTTTAATTTTAAGTCTTATGGAAAGAAAAATACGCATAATAATGGCGAAGCCTGGTTTAGACGGGCATGATAGAGGAATCAAAGTATTAGCGGCTGCATATCGCGATGCTGGGATGGAAGTGATATACCTTGGTCTACGCCAAACACCCGAAATGATTGTTTCAGCTGCTTTGCAAGAAGATGCTGATGTTATAGCTTTATCGAGTTTAAACAATGTACATATGACTATTTTCCCTCGCGTACTTGATTTAATGAAGGAAAAAGGAATTTCTGATGTATTACTTGTTGGGGGAGGTATTATACCACAAAAAGATATGGATGAATTAAAATCACTTGGCGTTGGCGGACTGTTTGGTCCTGGGACGCCTGTCCAAGATACGGTTGATTTTATAACTGAATGGGTTCAGTCTCATCGTCGATAAAATATGAATATTAACAGCCTATTAGAATTAGAACTTTATTTTGCTGATCATATGGATACAATCCTATTCCCAGTTTTAGCAGAAAAATATTATTCTAAAGGCGATTATTACCGCGCACGAAAAGTGTGTGAAATTGGACTTGGATACCATAATAATGACCAAGAAGGGCATTACATTTTAGGTCTAATCGAAAAAGAAGCTGGAAATTTAAAAGCATCTGAAAAAGCATTAATAATGAGCCTTAATTATCCATCTGATCATTTGAATGCAACTTTAGAATTATGTAGTGTTCAGACAGAATTAGAGCGATCACCCAAAACATTGTTCACCCATTGGAAAAAAGTGTTGGAGTTAGATCCTGCGAATGAAGCAGCTCAAGTGTTTGTTCAAAGAATGGATATGCAGCTCAAAAAAGCAGTAGCCGCGCAACAAAAAGAAACAAAAAAACGCCTTGTTGCATCCAAGAAAAAGCTAGAAGAACCAACCACAAGTAACGAACAAAAAGAATCCCATTCCACAGAAACCAAACCAACTGCAACCGCTGAACCGATTACAATTCCTGATTATAAGGAAGATGCTGAACCCTTAAAAATAAGTAATAGATTAGCAACATTTACCATGGTTACAGTCTTAAAAAACCAAGGGCTCTTAAACCAAGCTTTAGAAGTACTAACCGTATTAGAACAAAAAGGCGAATCGTTAGATAGAATAAAACGAGAAAGAAAAGAAATCAACGATTTCATTTCAAACCAATAACCCCATCAAATTATTATGAGTGACCTTATTTATACCCGCCGCCTAGACAGACTAAAATCATCCTTATCAGAGAAAAACCTTGATGGGATATATATTACAAATTTGACCAATGTTAGATATATGTCGGGATTCACAGGCTCTGCTGGATCTTGCCTGGTTACTATGGATAATCAATATTTCTTTTCAGATGGACGATATTTAACGCAATCCAAAAGTGAAGTTAAAGGATTTGAACGCATTATTGGTAATGATGCCCATTTAAAAATGATGTCTTACAATTGTGAATTATCTGATGGTATTAAACTTGGATTTGAAGCAGATTTTGTTTCAGTTAGTTTATTTAATAATATGAAGAACCAATTCACATATGTGAATTGGGAAAGAACAAGCCGTATTATTGAAGAATTGGCTGCTGTAAAAGATGAGCAAGAGTTGGATGCATTGCGTACAGCTGTTGAAATTACGGATCAAGTGTATAAAGAAGTATTACCTATGATAAAGGTGGGCGTCACAGAAAAAGAAATTGCAAATGAATTATCCTTTCGATACAGAGCATATGGAGATGGAGAAGCCTATTCTCCAATTGTTGCCACAGGAGCCAATAGTGCGTTACCGCATGCTGTTTCTGGCGATAGACCTTTTGCGAATGGTGACTTTATTGTGATTGATGCTGCTGCAAAATATGCAGGGTATCATGCAGATATGACACGAACACCTGTTGTAGGTGAAGCATCGGATCGCCATCGTGAAATATATGATATTGTAAAAGAAGCGCAGCAAAAAGGATTGGATGGGGTAAAGGCTGGGTTATCCTGTAAAGAGGCTGATGCATTAACGCGAAACCATATTGATGGGGCTGGTTATGGAGAATATTATATCCATTCGACAGGACATGGTCTTGGATTAGAAATTCATACAATGCCACGATTGAGTTCTATGAGTAAGGATACACTTCAAGAAAATTATGTAGTAACCATTGAACCTGGAATCTATATTCCGGAATGGGGCGGTGTCAGAATTGAAGATGATGTTATTATTCAGAAAGATGGATGTGATGTTCTGAATCAAACATCAAAAGAGTTAATGATATTGAATTAACTCCATTTATTTTTTTATAAGATTCATCTTTAAATTCATTCATCATTCAAAGGCAATGGTGAAATGATTCATATCCTGAAATATTATGTGACCCCATTCATAACAGGAATTATTATAACCGGTATTTTCATGAGCGGACATTGGATGTGGCTTGGTTTCGTTACATTATGTTTCATCATGATTGGTGGAGACGCATTATTAGGAGATGATGAAACCACCCCACATTATTCACAATATTGGTTAGTCGAATTACCACTCCATTTAGCTCTTCCCTTTATTGGGCTCCTACTCATATCTCTTGCTTGGTCCTCGGGGAAAGGTGAATACGATTTTCTAAACATAGGGGAATTCCTTTCTCAATATTTTTCATACTCATTTATAGAATACCGAAATGAAAATACGAATTTAGATTATTTAGGCGCTGTTTTAGGCGTTGGATTTATGGTTGCTGGCTATGGGACAAATGTGGGACACGAATTAACGCATCGTATAAAAAATAAAATAGCTATGTTTGAAGGTAGATGGCTTTTATCAGCTAGTTGTAATGCTGATTTTTCGATTGAACATGTGTATGGTCATCATGTAACTGTTGGAACTGATAAAGATCCTGCCACAGCACATAAATGTGAAAATGTATATTCATTTTTTGTTCGTTCAACTTTGTATGGGCATATAAATGCGTGGCGGTTAGAGTATGTGAGACTAAAGAAAAAAAATAAATTTCTATTTTCATTCCACAATCAAATGTTAACCGGTTATGCAATGTCTTTGTGTATTGCATATATATTTTATGTTGCCGGTGGCGAATTAGGGCTTATGCTTTTTTTCGCTCAAGCGTTATTGGCCAAATTCATATTAGAAATTGTGAATTATATGGAACATTATGGATTGAAACGAAACCCCGATCAACCCGTGGGTCCGGAACATTCATGGAATACGAATAGACGAATGAGTAGCATCATTCTTTTTTCATTAACACGTCACTCAGCCCATCATGAAAAGCCACGTGTTCCGTTCTGGAAATTAGATCCATATCCAAAAGCACCTCAAATGCCATATGGGTATTTAACTACTTTATTTTTATGCCTAATTCCACCCTTGTGGAAGAAAATTATTTCTAAACCACTGGAAAACTGGGAACACCAGTATGGCATTGAATGACAAAAAGGATAATCCCATGAAACAATCATCTGTTACAAGAAGAGACTTTTTTAAATCTGCAAGTTTACTCAGCTTTATGGTGTTACCGGGAGTTGGGAGAATTCAAGCAAGACCTTTTTCGCCTATAGATGAACCTGAAGATTATGGTGGGCGCATTTGTTATAATGAAAATCCATTGGGCCCATCTCCATTGGGATTGGAAGCATTAAGGGATGAAGCGATATTGGCTCATCGATACCCCAACTGGTTAAACACCAATGTGGAATCTGCCCTTGCAAATTATTATGAAATGAACTCAGATCAATTTTGTGTAGGGGCTGGTGCAACGGAAATGATTCAGAAAGTGGCTGATGCTTTTGTCGGACCTGAAGATGAAGTAATTACAGCTTATCCATCTTATACTCAAATTGCGAATCAAGCCATTAAGAATGGCGGATCGGCTGTTTATGTTCCTTTGGATGAAAATTTTGATATTGATTTAACTGCAATTCTGGATGCTGTCACAGAGAATACAACACTCATTTCTTTAGTCAATCCTAATAATCCATTAGGTCGAATCATTCCATCCAATGATTTTGCATCTTTTATGGATCAAGTTCCCGAACATATTGTTGTATGCGTGGATGAAGCCTATTTTGAATATGTCACAGATCCAAATTATGAATCTGTTATTCCATACGTACAAGATGGGAAACCTGTTGTTATTATTCGAACATTTTCAAAAGTATTTGGATTGGCAGGAGAACGTATTGGATATACCATTTCTACCCCAGAACTCACAGATCAAATTGAAAGTGTTCAATTATTTGCAACTGTGACACGCACATCTCAAGCAGCGGCCATTGCATCACTGGAAGATACAAATCATATTGAAGCTACATTAGCATTAAACGAAGAAGCGAAAACCATTCTTTATGATGGATTCGCCTCATTGGGATTATCTTTTATTCCATCAGAAACGAGTTTTATGATGGTGGATTGTGGTGTTGAAGCACAGCCGGTTGCAGAAGTATTATATGAAGCAGGATTTATTATTCGCCATGGATGGGATATGCCAAATCATTTACGCGTTTCTACGGGAACAATAGGTGAAATGAATGGATTTATAGAAGCTTTGGGAATTGCACTAGAAAGTGTATCTGCTCAATCCAATTTGGTTCCACTTTCACCTGGGATAAAACACATTTATCCAAATCCATTTAATCAATCATGTAAAATAAAAATAACAACTCACGAACATGAAAAAACATTATTAATGATTTATGATACATTGGGGAGAAGAGTCACAACTCTAGTAAACCAAATACTTGCCCCAGGGAATCATGAATTTTCTTGGAATGGGAAAAATGTGTTTGGAAAAAATGTGGCATCAGGAATGTATTTACTCCACATGATTCATGGAGAATTTGCATCAACTCAAGCGCTACAGTTGGTGAAATAATTATTGAAGGGTGCTATATGTATCCATTTTTTCTGCCCGTACAATAAATCGATCTTCAGCTTCTCCGATATAATGAAAAGGATAGCATGTAATTAATGTTATTACATCCGTTTCTGTTTGTTCTGTCCAATAAATATCTTGTCCTGA
>CAZGFQ010000008.1:0-72754 GCA_964525185.1 uncultured bacterium | reverse complement strand
TTGGTGTTCGCCCATTTAGATCTCCTCACCATACGATTTCAGATGCTGGATTAATAGGAGGTGGAGCTGTTCCACGCCCAGGTGAAGTGAGTTTGGCTCATCATGGAGTGCTGTTTCTGGATGAATTACCGGAATTTAAAAAAAATGTATTGGAAGTGTTGCGCCAACCCTTAGAATCGGGTGATGTTACCATTGCTCGTGCAGCTATGTCTTTGAATTATCCTGCTCGCTTTATGCTTGTTGCATCTATGAATCCATGCCCATGTGGATTTACAACCGACCCGAATAATGATTGTACGTGTAATTCTCAAATGATTCAAAAATATATGAGTCGCATTTCAGGACCATTAATGGATCGGATAGATATTCATATTGATGTTCCTGCTGTTCAGTTTTCTGAGTTAAGTAAAAAAGAAGACGGTGAACCATCAGTTGACATTCGTGGCAGAGTTCAAGATGCTCGAGAAATTCAACTGGAAAGATTTAAACATTTTAATGATTTATATGCTAATGCTCAAATGGAAACAAAACAATTGAAGGATTATTGCCAATTAGACAAAGAATCAAACACTTTATTGAAAACAGCCATGGAAAAATTAGGTTTATCTGCTCGAGCGTATGACCGTATTTTAAAAGTATCTAGAACGATAGCAGACTTAGGTGGAGAAAAATCGATTTCATCCATTCATATTAGTGAAGCTATTCAATATCGTAGTCTAGATCGCCAATTGTGGTTGGGATAAATTCATATGCATAAACAAAAATATCAGCGAACTGATTTTGATTTTTGGACAACTATCGAGACACGATGGCGAGATTTAGATGCATTAAGACATATAAATCATGCTACATATTTGACCTATATGGAAGATGCCAGAATTGCCTTTTATCATGAAATGGGAATGGTGGAAGATCGATGGGATGAAAATGTAGCAACTATTTTAGGAGGAATGACTATTTCTTGGTTAAAACAAGTCAATCATCCATCCACTTTGGAAGTAGGGCAACGATTGTCTAGAATTGGATCAACAAGCTTTGATTTGTTAACGGGAATTTTTATTCAAAATGAAAATACACCTGTTTGCGTTGCTGATTTTAAGCTAGTCGCATTTGATTATAAACAAAACACTCCTGTACCTGTCCCTGCATTTTTCCAGGAGTGGTATAATCCTATAGAAAAATGAAATCTATATCAACAGGATTGATTAATCGTCTTGCCTACTCCCGAGATGCGAGTATTTACCGAATCGTTCCACAGGGAGTCATTTGGCCAAAAACTGAACCGGACATTATTGAATTGCTTTCTTATGCAACACAAAATAATACTTCAGTCACATTTCGCGCAGGAGGGACTTCGCTATCTGGTCAATCCGTTTCAAATGGAATAATTGCAGACATATCTCGTCATTGGCAGAAAAGCAGTATTTTAGATAACGGGTATGCAATTCAGATGCAACCAGGAGTTATTGGTTCTCGAGCAAATCTCATGTTAAAATCGTCTTGCATGAAAATCGGTCCTGACCCTGCATCTATTAATTCTGCTATGATTGGTGGAATTGTGAATAATAATTCGTCCGGTATGGCCTGTGGAACAGAATTCAATTCTTATCATACGGTAAAATCTATCCGATTTATTTTAGCCAATGGTCATATTTACAATTCTGATCAAACAGAAGATAGAGCACGATTCATTGAGGTTGAGTCTAAGTTAACAAATGGATTAAGTCAGTTAAGAAAAAATATTAAAAATAAACCCAACCTTGTAGAGAAAATTCGATCAAAATATCGCATAAAAAATACGATGGGTTATAGTTTGAATGCTTTTCTTGATTATGACCATCCGATGGATATTTTCACTCACTTACTCGTGGGCTCAGAAGGAACATTAGCTTTTTTATCTGAAGTCATTTTAAATACTGTTCCAGATCCACCTGAAAAATCGACAGGATTATTTTTATTTGAAAATACGATTCATGCTTGTGATTTAGTTCCCCATTTAGCGGAATTGGGTGTTTCAAGCTTAGAATACATGGATTACTCATCCTTATTAACAGCAAAATATTTATCTAATTCACCTATTTCTCATAAGAATATACCTGAAAATAGCGCCGCTCTACTCGTGGAATATGAAGATAATTATTTGGAGCAATTGCATGATAAAGTGGGACATGTGTCTCAATTTATTCAATCATCCAATGGATACTTGTCTGGGCAATTTACTGAAGATGAAATGACTCGAATGAATTTATGGACTTTACGAAAGGGGCTTTACCCAACTGTAGGGGCATTAAGAAAATCTGGCACTAGCGTTATTACAGAAGATATTGCTGTGGATTCTAGCCAACTTGGACAAGCAGTTTTAGGTTTATTAGATATTTTTAAAAGAACGGATACAGAAGATGCTGTCACGTTCGGCCACGCCAAAGATGGTAATATCCATTTTGTGGCATCTGTAGACTTAGAAAACCAAAAATCCATTGACCAATATGAAAAACTCATTGATGAAATGGCAGATTTAACAATCGGAAAACTAAATGGATCTCTAAAGGCCGAACATGGCACAGGTCGGAATATGGCACCCTTTGTAGAAATGGAATGGGGACATGAATTATATGACATAATGAAAGAAGTAAAATCACTTTCAGATCCACATAATATTTTAAATCCAGGCGTGTTAATCAATACAGATAAAAAACATCATTTAAGCAATTTAAAGATATTGCCTAAAGTAAATGATGAAATAGATTTATGTGTTGAATGCGGTTTTTGTGAAAAAATATGCCCGTCTAATGGTTTATCATTAACCCCTAGACAACGTATCATTCTAGCGAGGGAATTAGAAGAATTAAGTCCTTCAGAAAAAAAGAAAATAACAAAAGAATTAAAATATGTTTTGGAAGATACATGTGCTGTAGATGGTCTATGTGAAATGTCTTGCCCTGTCAATATTAATACAGGAGCATTTGTTAAAGAATTACGTCAATTATCAGCAAAAGATTCATCATTAGACGCATCGTGGATTGTAGAGCATTTTACCTTTATTACATCTCTAATTAAAGGGGTTCTTAAAATAATCAATATTATATCGAAAATATCTCCATCTATATTGACGAATATTTCCAAATATATGCATTCTATTTCTAATAAGAGAATTCCGATTTGGTCAAAGGAATTATCTCAAACAATTAAATTCCACCAACCCACCAAAACAGAGAATGTAGATTATATTTTATTCTCAACCTGCGCAAATCGCATTTTATCACCTGACGGGGGAGAAGTATCTCTTGCTCAACATATGGTTGATATTGGTAATTATTGTGGCTTAACCTTGGCTGTGCCCGAAAAAATAGATGACTTATGTTGTGGCATGGTTTACCACTCACGTGGACAATACAATCGAGCTCAATTATCTTTAGAAAAAACTGTGAATGCTCTTTATAAGTCTTCAAATAATGGTCTAATACCCATCATTGTTGATATGTCGCCATGCACCTACCATGTGATTTCCCAAGGGAAATATCTTTCAGAAAAAGTGAAAAAGAAGTGGACATCCTTAACAATTTTGGATTCAGTATCATTTTTGCATGAATTGGTTCAATCTCATCCAATTAAGAAACTAGATCAAATAATAGCCATTCATCCAACATGTTCTAATACGAAATTGTCATTAAATGATAAAATGATGGATATTGCACAAACATGTTCCTCAATTGTTTATAAGGCAGGAGAAGATCATTGTTGCGGAATGGCAGGAGACAGAGGATTGAAATTCCCAGAATTAACGCATAATGCGACAAAATATGAAGTTGAAGAATTAAGTAAGATTGGCGATTTTGATAAAGGATATTCGTCGGGAAGAACATGCGAAATCGGTATGGGAAAATCTACTGGGAAGCCGTATTTTCATATTGCTCTCTTAGTGAAGGAAGCTTTAGAGAAGAAAATTTCAACATAGTCAATTTAGAAAAACACACGCATTGGAGTTATCATATGCAATTTTTTAAACATTTTTTTATTTCAATCACATTATTTACAGGGTTAATACAAGCTGAAACGGTTGCTCGCGTTATGAAAATGTCGGGTAATGTATTATTCAAACGGTTAGGACAAACATCCTTTAGCGAAAAGGCATCTTTGG
Source organism: uncultured bacterium (assembly GCA_964525185.1). Lineage (GTDB taxonomy): Bacteria > Fidelibacterota > Marinisomatia > Marinisomatales > UBA1611 > JABHGY01. The sequence continues at coordinate 68,616 of CAZGFQ010000008.1, read as the reverse complement.
GTGCTGAAGTGAATAATGGAGATGCCATTAAAGTCGGCGAACAGGGATTTGCTGCCATTATTTATATTGATAATAAATCTATTATTAAATTAAAACCAAATACACAATTTGAAATTATGGATACTCGAAGTACACGTTCGGTGAACATAGAATTTGGAACAATTTTAAATGAAGTTCAAAAGTCTGTTTCTGGTAAAACATTCCGTGTAGAAACACCTGTAAGTGTGGCATCGGTAAAAGGAACTGAATTTGCATGTATCGTGGACCCTTCAGGTGTGGACCAATTCGTGGGTCGAGAAGGGCTATTTGATGTTATGAATAAAGCAACGGGGCAAACAGTCAGTGTTTCTGCTGGACAAAAAGCCATTTCTGATATTGCAGGGAATGTAATGCAAGCTCCAGCAAGCCCCACAGATTACCCATCTGACCCAGAGGCAGATGTTCCAACGGAAGAAACTCCACCTTCAGAAAGAGAAGAAGAACCGGAAACTGAATCAATAGAAGAACCACAATCGCCAGATCCCGTAGAACAACCGGAAAGGATACCTGAACCTGAAGAACCATCCGAACCCGAGACTCCTGAAGAACCAGAAAATGAAGCGACTGATTCTAGCCCAGAAACAAATTCAGGAGGTGAAGCACCTGAGCCAGAATCTGGAACTCCAGATATTCAAAAGCCACCAAAACCTTTTGGTATGGGATTGGGTATTGGTTCGGCAACGGTTGATGGTGTTTTATACAATCAATTAGCTCTACGTCCAGAAATAAATATTGGTAAAATTGGTGTTGGCCTTGATCTTGTTGTGTATATTGATAATAATGGTAATGTGCGCGAAGATGAGTGGGCTAAATTGAGAGAAGACCCTAGCATGATTTTAGACAAAATTATGTTTATTCGATATGGAAGTGCACAAGATCCATTTTGGCTTAAATGGGGTGCATTAGAAAATGTAACTCTTGGATATGGTGGACTTGTACAAGGATATTCAAATATGATGGAGTATCCATCCATAAAAAAAACAGGTATCCAAACAGGGTTTAATTTCGGTCCTGTAGGGGGTGAATTATTCATGGGAAATATTAAAGATTTTTCTCGTGGTGGAACGCTTATCGGTTTTAGATCAACCTACACAGTGTCTGAGAATTTCCCTCTTAGATTGGGCCTTAGTTATGTAACTGACGTGAATCAATTTTCTGGTTTAAAAGATAAGGATGATGATTTCATCCCAGATATTTTTGATGATTTCCCTGACAATAATTTATACTCTAAAGACACAGATGGAGATGGAATTGCAGATAATGATACATTAGAATTAGATGTAGATGGGGATGGATTAACTGACTGGATTTATCCAGGAATGGTGGAAGGAATAGATGATACAGTTCAATTAGATGAAAATATTACCTTAAAAATTGATCCTTTTAGTTTAGAAAATAATAAATCTAGCGCAAATGGGTTCAGTGTGGATATAGGATATCCTGTATTTAGTAATAAATTATTTTCATTTGATATTTATTCTGAATTTAATTCATTATCCTTCCCAGAAGTGGTATCAACTGATTCGGACACATTCCGTATTAAAAGAAGTGGAACGGGCATTACGGCTCCTGGTATTAGAACGCGGTTAGCTTTTATAAATCTATCATTAGAATATAGAATGATTTCCGGTTCTTATGTGCCGCAATTCTTTGATCAAGGGTATGATCTAAATCGTGTATCAACATTTACAACAGGTGATACAACTGTTGTAAAAACAAAAGATATGCTTGTATTTGAAAATGTGGACAATACAACTACAAGTACAGGATATTTTGGATCAGCATCATTTAATATTTTCAATATTGTTGATTTTGTAGCTTCATATGCCAATATGAAGGCTGATACAGTTGAAATAAATAGTTTTACTGCTTATTTAAATTTGAATACAGAAAATATTCCAAAATTGAGTATGGCGACTGCATATTATCAGAGAAATAATGATGAAAATCCATTCGATTTTGAAAATCCTTCTGTAAATACTGTTATGGGATATAAAGTAGGATATGAATTAAGCAAAGGTGTCAGCTTAATATGGGACTACAAACAGTATTACCAAGATATTGGCAATGGTTTAGAGCCGATTCAACAAACAACAATCGAGACAGCATTTAGCTTTTAAACCTTGTTGAATAAATATACTATTATTGCATTATTTTGGGTTGGAATTCTTTCGGCTCAAAATCAAGTTATTATATTGAGCCCAAAGGTTGGTTCTGTCATTGATGTGGATGAAAACGAATTTTATGGAATATTTCCTAATGCGCGGGGGTTTGAATCCGCACAAATATTCATGGGAGATGGCCACGTTTATGAAGCACGAATTGCTCAGAAGAAACGTGAAAACAGGTTTACAACATCTAAATTTATTCCCATGGAAGAATATGCTAAACTTCAAGTATCTGTAAATAGTCAACCTGAACTAACGGAAAAAAGGCGAAAACTAATACGTGAGAATTTGTTTTATTTACGTGTACCAGAAATACTGAGAGACATTGAAAAACCACAGTATGTTAATCTCAAAATTGTGGGCGGTAAAAAAATAAAAGGAACATTAGTTTCTTTTCAGAATGACACTGTACATGTTCAAACTGCAATTAAATTGCTCCACTTAGACATTCATGAATTAGAAAGTATTTCATATAGACTTTCAACGCGTGATGTTTTAGTTTTGAAACCTATTATACGAACTCTTAGTGCTATCATCGGTCTAGGTTTTGGAGAATACTGGAATGAACAGCGAAACCCAGAATTGGATCAAAGATGGTATTATAGGTTTTTTGGAATTATTGGAGGGCTAATTATAAGTGGCGAATTATATGAAGCGATGGCCACGATAATAAGTCCAACTGAAACTTTTGCTTTAACAGAATCAGAGTTTAACAACAATTAATTAAAGGAGGCGAAATGCCAGAAAAAAACACTGATCAACCTCAAGTTGATCCACAAAAACAATTGCTCGTGTCTAAATTTGGTGATTTAATGGAAAAAGTGGGTGATGGATATGGTGGCCCTTTGCAAACAGAACTCATAAATCGTCTTGAACAAACAATTGCTGATTTTCATGAAGAAGTCACGGAAATGATTGATACATTAAAAGATAATTCTGAAAGACGTCATGAAAAATTAAAAGAAATATGGAACCAAGACGAATCTGAGACAGCAGATGAACCTACTGCTGAAGCCGAACCAACATCAGATACTCCTACTGAAGAATCCGGAGAAGAAATGAGTGCTTGGGAAAAAAGACTAGAAACTATGGAAGGTGGAGACGCCCCAAAAGATGATAAACCAGCAAAAGAAGAAAAACCTGCTAAAAAGAAGAAAAAGAAAGGTTTATTTGGGCGGAAGAAAAAGTAAACCGAAATTTGGGGGTGAATAAACACCCCCTTTTTTTATTACTCCTAACGATTCTAATGTTTCTGAGCGGAATCTCTGCTCAGACTTCTGAATCTATCATTAAGGAATATACAGCACTAAAAAAACGTGTTTTTAATTATACTAAAATTGATTTTATAACATCAGAAGGTGAATTCAATGAGGCGATTTGCACTCTGGTAATTCCTGAATTCAAAGAAGATAGTCCACCTTATGTAGCTATTTATTATAAACGAGACCAGTCTGAATGGTTTACAGAATCACTTTACCGAAAGCGTCTTAGGTTTAGTTTTAAAAATGGTATTATTAAACTTGATCGTTCAAACTTTTGGGATTGGTTTGAATTAGCCGAAATAAAAATAGTTGTTATATATTAAATTGTTGGGAAGAATCCAATAACATTAACGTTATTAAAACCCTAAATTATTGGTCTTATTTATAGATCTATTCATAGAATAAATTAGATAGGTCTAGAAAGATTATTGAAAATATTGGCCGTGCTAGATGGGGAGTCAGCGGTGCCCTGTAACTTGCAATCCGCTTTAGCAAGATTGATGTTAATGGACGGCTTTTGCTGAATTGATAGGAAAAATCAAGTGGTATTGAAATTTCAAACTATTGCAATGGTCCGGTTATAAACCCCGTCAGGCCCGGAAGGGAGCAGCGGTAAGTAATTCTAATCATGTGCCGATAGAATCTGAGATGGAGCAAACTAATTTTCACCTTTCAGTGACCAGAGAAGTCAACTATTAATGCGCGGCCAAAACTAATAAACATATGACATACAAAGTATTATCACTTAAATGGCGCCCTCAATCCTTCAAGGATGTTGTGGGACAAGACCATGTAGTTCAAACACTTGAAAATGCATTCAAAAAAAACCGCATTGCCCAAGGATATATGTTTACAGGACCTCGAGGCGTAGGAAAAACGACAACAGCTCGTATAGTTGCCATGGCATTAAATGCACCCGGAGGTGCTAATGCAGATTTCGATCCCAATTCATATCAGGCAACCGAAATATCGAATGGAAGAGCTTTAGATGTATTAGAAATTGATGGAGCATCAAATCGTGGTATTGAAGAAATTCGTAATCTTCGTGAACAAATAAAATTCGCACCCATGAATGGGAATTATAAAGTTATTATCATAGATGAAGTTCATATGTTAACAACTCCTGCATTTAATGCATTATTACGTACACTTGAAGAACCACCTTCACACGGAAAATTCATTTTTTGTACAACGGACATTCATAAAGTGCCAGCCACAATTATTTCTCGATGCCAAAGATTTGATTTTAATCGTATATCTCAAAATGTCATATCGGATCGTCTTTCTTATATTATGAAAGAAGAAAATGTTAATTATGATAATGAATCACTAAGTGCCATCTCTCGAAAAGCTGATGGAAGTATGAGAGATGCATTGAGTTTAATGGACCAAGTGATGGCTTTTTGTGGAGATTCAGTTGAGTATGAAAATGTTGTAAAAGCTCTTGGGCTCATTTCCCATGATTTGTATTTTGAATTCACGGATTCAATTAAGGACAAAAATACCGTATCAGCCATTAATATTATTAAAAAACTTTCTAGCGTTGGTGTTCCTGCTGTTGAAATCATTTTAGGTATTAATGAACATATTCGCCACTTATTATATGCTGGAGTTGAAGATGGCCACACTTTATTGGATATGAATGATGAATTGGCCGAAAAATATGTGGATGCATCAACTCATTGGGATAGAATGGATTTATTACGTATTGGACAAGTCCTAAGTGATTTATCCAGTATTATTCGCCGTTCAGATAATCCATATTTAATATTAGAAATGACTGTTCTGAAACTTTTGGAAATGGATGCATCTGTTCACATTAATGAATTAATCCAAAGAGTAAAAAGTCCTGGGGCCGTTTTCCCTAAACCTATTTCTTCGAAAAATGCTTCAACACCAAGTATTTCTGATAAAACGACAGTAAAAGCAAAAACTGAAGAACCAAAAGAAGAAAAAGATCAGCCTTCTGCAAAAAAAAAGATTGTACTTGAAGATTTAGAGAGAAAGCCTGGAAACAAAGAAGAAGAAAAGAAATTAGAAAAAGATGATTCTGATAATACTCCTGAAGATGAACCAGCGTTAGAACAGGAAAATGAAAATGCATCAATTGATTATTCGTTAGATGAAATATCTAATCATTGGCCAAATATATTAGTCCACATTACTGGACTAAGACCTTCGATTGGGACAATTTTAGAAAATAGCAAACCTGTTCAATTTGATAATGATTTTGTTCAAATACAATTATCAGGGCAATCATCTTTTAGTATAAAAATGCTAGATAGGCATCTCCAGTGGATAGAAAATGAAATAGTTCAAAAAACAGCTCTATCACTCAAACTAAAGTTTTCACAAGAAGAAAATGATACATTAAAAGCAGATACGAATGGGAAAAAGAATGAATCTCATGGAACTCAGGAAGATCATTCTGAAACAGTTAATAAAATTATCGAATTATTCGATGGTGAAATATTAAGGAATTAAAACATGTTTAAAGGCAATATGGGCAACTTGATGAAACAAGCTCGAGATATGCAGAAAAAAATGGCGACGGTCCAAGATGAATTGAAAAATTTAATCGTTGAAGAAAGTGCTGGTGATGGAATGGTTACTATAAAAATATCGGGTGATCAGGAAGTAAAGGAATTAACTATCGATCCTGAATTATATTCAGAAGATAAGGATTTAGTAGAAGATTTAGTATTAACAGCTATTAATAAAGGAATTGCTAAATCGAAGGATATTTCTTCTCAAAAAATGAATGCTGTAACAGGTGGCATGATGTCGGGATTAAATCTACCTTCATAAATGGGATTTCTACCACAATCAGCAATTCGACTAATTGATGAATTATCACGTTTACCGGGTATCGGTAGAAAAACGGCCCAACGATTGGCTTTTCATCTTTTAAATTCAGATGATGAAACTGTTGCACGATTAGCACAATCCATGTTGGATATGAAATTACATATTCATAAATGTTCATTATGCGGTGGAATTACAGAATCCGACCCTTGTCCAATTTGCTTAGATCAAAAAAGAGATAATTCTATTTTATGTATTGTTGAAGAAGCTCAGGATATATTTGCATTTGAAAGGACAAACACATATCGTGGAAAATATCATGTACTTGGAGGAGTATTATCTCCTTTAGATGGAATAGGACCTGATGATTTAAATATTGAGTCACTCTTAAGCCGAATAACCCCTGAAATGGAAATTATTCTTGCTCTAAACCCAAGTGTAGAAGGTGAAACAACATCTCTATATCTCGGGAAATTATTAAATGAAAAAAATATCCAAGTTACACGATTGGCTCGCGGATTACCCGTGGGTGGTGATTTGGAATATATTGACGAAGCCACGCTCATTCGAGCTATGGAAGGAAGAACTGAAATATGACAATTCCAAATATGTTAACTATTTTTAGAATTCTATTAACACCTGTATTTATATTGCTTCTTTTTCATGAAGCACCTACAGCAAAATTTTGGGCATTAGTTGTATTTATAATTGCTTCAATTACAGATGCGTATGATGGATATTATGCCCGCAAATATGATCAAGTAACAGAGCAGGGGAAATTCCTTGACCCGTTAGCAGACAAAATATTGGTTTCATCGGCATTTATTTCTTTTGCTGTTATTGGATTGGTTGATTATTGGATGGTGTCTCTTATCATTTTCAGAGATTTATTTGTAACCGGGCTAAGAATGCTCATGAATCGCAAAGGATTCGAAATGGTAACAAGTAACATCGCAAAAATGAAAACAGGAACACAATTGAGTATTATTGTTTTTATTTTAATATATATTGGATTTAAACCTTTAGCGTTACAATGGCTTACACCAGCAATTAAATTTGTTACAGAATTTCAATTAGTCTATGCTTTATCACTCTTGGTAACAGCATTTACAGTTTTTACTGGATTTGATTATTTATACTCCAACCGTGGTACAATCCAAAGCTTTTTTAAGGATCAAAATGACTAGACAAAAGATTGCATGGTTATTTTCCACTGTTTTTAATGTTGGCACTTTACCTATAGCTCCTGGCACGTGGGGAAGTATTGCAGCCTTAATTGGCTGGGCACTATTTATGCAATGGGGGTCACAAGAAGTCTTTTTAATTGTAACAGGATTTGTTTTTTTTGCAGGTGTTGTATCTTCAGAAATAGTTTCCGAATCATTAGATACGAAAGACCCATCTGTAGTAGTAATAGATGAATGGGTCGGGCAATGGATTGCCTTGTGGTTTGTTCCTGTAACATTGGGATGGGGATTATTAGCATTTTCCCTTTTTCGCCTCTTTGATATTTTTAAACCTGGACCCATAAAATCCATGGAATCTTTACCAGCTGGTCTTGGCATTATGATGGATGATGTTGTTGCAGGATTATTTGCTTTATTTATAACACATTCATTGATTTATTATATTGGATGAAAGTTTCCCTCCTAACTATCGGGAATGAACTGCTTAAAGGGGCAACTGTTAATACAAATGCTTCTTGGATAGGAAAGAATCTTTTTCAAGCTGGAGCACTATTGGTTAATCAATTGACTGTGCAAGATGACGATAGTGCTATCCAGTCCGCTTTGAATCACCTTTTTAATAATAAGCCTGACGTCATCATCATTACAGGAGGGTTAGGCCCCACAGCGGATGATATCACACGCGAAACACTATTTAACTATTTTGGAGCACGTGCAATATTTGATCATAAATATTGGAATTCTTTATCTGAATATTTCCTTAAACGAATTGGAAAACAAATTAGTGAAATTAATAAATCACAAGCGATGGTACCTAATAACGGAGAATTAATACCAAATCCTGTTGGAAGTGCTCGGGGATTTATTTTTAATAAAAATGAGACAAAAGTATTTGCATTGCCGGGTGTTCCCATCGAAATGAAAAGTATGATGAATGATACTATAATTCCATGGGTTATTGATCAAAAGCCGGAGAAATTCAATCAAATTCGATTTAGAACTACAGGGAAACCAGAATCTTCAATTGCTGAAATGGTTGAACCTATCCTTAATCAACATGGTTCATGTTATTATGGATTCTTTCCATCAGCGTATGGAGTGGATATTGTAATAACAAGTGAATCAAACATTGATGAATTAGATGAAAAAGTATCAAGTGTCATTTCAGATATACTTTATACAAAATCAGATAATAATATTGAAGATATCCTTATTGAAACCCTTGTTCAACAACACAAAACGCTAGGAACAGCTGAATCTTGTACTGGCGGCTTAATCGGACATAGAATAACACAAGTTTCAGGAAGTTCTGACATTTATACTGGTGGAATAATATCTTATAGCAATAATGTGAAAGAAACCCAGTTAAATGTTCATCATGAAACTTTAATAGCATATGGTGCAGTTAGCGAACAAACCGCAAAAGAGATGGCAGTTGGAGTTCGAAAAATTTTAGGAACAACTATTGGTTTATCCATCACAGGAATCGCTGGCCCTTCAGGTGGCACGAAAGAAAAACCAGTCGGATTGGTTTATATAGGGTATTCTGATGAAAAAATAACTTTTGCGAGAAAATTTCTATTTGGTAAAGATAGAACTATGAATAAGATTCGCTCCAGCCAAGCGGCTTTAAATTTACTATTGAAAGAATTACTGAAAGATAAATAGCGTGAAGAGAACATTTATTTCCATTCCAATACCAAGTCGAGTATTGGGTATTAAACAAATGTTAGTCTCAACATTTGACGATCCGTCCGAAATCAAATGGGTTAAAAATATTAATTTACATTTAACATTGAAATTTTTAGGGGATACAAAAGACGAATCAGTCGACAAAATAAATGACATTTTAGCTGAAATTGCAAAAAGATTCCAAACTGAAAGTTTAATGATTGCCAATACAGGTTGTTTCCCTGATTCTGAGAGACCAACTGTGTTATGGTTGGGTGTAGATGATAAGACGGACTTTCTAGTGGAGCTTGTTGATGAAATTAATACGCAATTATTTTCCATAGGAATTCCATCTGATGAAAGTTCTTATACACCGCATATAACGATTGCTAGAATTAAATACACAGAAAAGAAACCACCTAATGCGAAAATATTTCTACAATCTAAGTATGATGGAATTGCATTGAAAGTTAATCAGATGCAATTTATCAGTAGTGAATTATCTCAGGATGGACCGATTTATCATATATTGGGCACCCATTCTTTTGGGGCTTAATCAAAACAGGAGCATATAAATGGCAGATAAAAGTAAGAAAAAAGAAAAAGCTATTGATTTAGCGATAACTCAAATAGATCGACAATTTGGGAAAGGGTCATTAATGAAAATGGGTCAAGAAAGGCCTATTTTATCTGATAATGTTATTTCTACAGGATGTTTATCACTTGATGTTGCATTAGGTGTAGGCGGAATTCCAAAAGGACGTATCATTGAAGTCTATGGACCCGAATCTTCAGGAAAGACTACTTTAGCCTTACATATAGTCGCAGAAGCTCAAAAAGCTGGCGGATATGCTGCATTTATTGATGCAGAACACGCATTAGATCCAGAATATTCAAAAGCCTTAGGCGTTGATGTAGATGAATTATTGATTTCACAACCCGATTCAGGTGAAGAGGCATTAGAAATAACAGAAACACTTGTCAGAAGTGGCGCATTAGATGTCATTGTAATTGATTCTGTAGCTGCTCTAGTACCTCGGGCAGAACTAGAAGGAGATATGGGTGATACACACGTTGGTTTACAAGCACGACTTATGAGTCAAGCTCTACGGAAATTAACGGGTACAGTTAATCGATCCAATACAGCTGTAATATTTATTAACCAAATCAGAATGAAAATTGGTGTCATGTTCGGTAATCCAGAAACTACTCCTGGAGGTCGAGCACTAAAATTTTATTCATCACAACGTATGGAAATTCGCCGAATAACGACTTTAAAGGATGGCGCAAACCCTGTAGGTAATCGTGTTAGAGTAAAAGTTGTTAAAAACAAAGTAGCTCCACCATTCAAAAATACAGAGTTCGATATTATGTTTGGTCAAGGCATTTCAACAGAAGGTGATATTATTGATTTAGCTATTGCAGGAAATATAATTGAAAAAATGGGAGCATGGTTCAGTTATGGTGATGGGAAAATTGGACAAGGTCGTGAAAATGCTAAAAATTACTTAAAAGAGAATCCTGAAGTCATGAATGAAATTATTGATAAAGTGAAATCATTCATGGGTTTAACGGAAGAATCTGAAAAGCCCAAAGGTGAAAATAAATAATATTCAGAGACAAAAACGCCGAGCGCGATACACAATCACTTTAAATAATGGAAACGTCTTCGGGGTATCTGAAGGCGTTTTTATTTCTAGTGGACTAGCTATTGGTGACTCTATAGAAGATAAGGCGTTGTCTAAACTGCTAGAGCGTGAAAATATATCTAAAATAAAAGAATCTGCATATTTACTTCTTAGTTACCGCGCAAGAAGTAAACATGAGCTAAAAACTCGATTATTAGATAAAAAATATCCCATTAAATATATTTTACCTGTCTTGACAGAATTGGAAAATCTGGACCTAATTGATGATCAGTCATTTATAGAGTCTTACGTTAGAGACCAAGTCTTTTTAAAAAAATTAGGACCATTAGCATTAAAATCGTCCTTAATTAAATTTCATGTAGATAATAGATACGTAGAGAGCGCAATTGAAAATATATATAAGCAATATCCTATTGCAGACCTAATTCAATCTCTGATAGATAAGAAAAAAATAAATCCAAATCAAGCACTAGATAATAAATCAAAAACTAAATTAATTAATTTCCTAAAAAGAAAGGGATTTAGTTGGATTGATATTGAAGCAAAATTATTAGAGAATAATCTAATATGATCATCCCATTCACAAAAGAAGATTTAGAATATTTTGATTATTGCTTAGGCCGAAAACCAATTCAAAAAGAACTAGATTTATTAGATAAATGTTTGGTTAAGGAAAAGCTCAATCGACATTTTGCTATTAATCAAAATAGAATACAGAAAAATTTTATTATAAAAATGAAAGGAACCATTTATTATACTACAGATGGAAAATATAAATATAAAAATGATTCTTCAATCTTAAAATTTTCTTGCAATGGGAAAGAACCCAAATGGATAGTTTATTCATTCCTGTTTAAACCGCCTGTTAATTTGATGAATAAAATACAAGAAACTTTATTACGTAGAGTCAAATCTCTTAATATTCACAAAGTAGTTTTTGAAATACCCCATAATGCTAAAAGAAAGATGAGTGGTGAAATCGAAGTTGAAGCCTTCGCCGAGAATGATAATATTAAACATATATTCAACTCCACTGATCAAATATTATCAGTTCAGTTGCCAAACCCTAAAAAGTCTTTGGTTGGTGAAAAACGAATGGCACTTATAATTAACGATCTTATGACTAATGGCCTACTAAAACATAGTTATTATACGGATAGAAATATTGGTGAATTGGTGTTCCAATTCATCCAAAATAAAAATACAGGTGTAACAGTCCATGAAAATATAATTAATGATAGAAAAAACTATGCTATTTTAGTGGTTCCTAAGAAATATGTAAAAAAAGTCACGAGCCATTTTTCAAAAAATAATTACAAAGTAGAATTATTTGGTCAATTTAATGATGATCCCTATTTGCACTATTTTCAAAAAAAGTCTAATTATGTTAAACTACCAAAATCTATATTCTCATTACAATCATCATATACATCTAGTGATTTAATTAAAGATAATTATAAAGTTAAACCCCAAAATATTCCAACAATTGGAAAAAGAAAATTAGCCAAGATATATTTAGAATTTTCTAAATATTTAAGAAAACAAAATAACAAAACAATAGTCCATACTTTAGTTAAAGAATCTGTAACTGTAATTGCATCCACACATATTTTATTGCCATTTACAAATGACTTATATCTAAAATATATATATACTATTTTGGGTGAACAGATTTCTAACGGGGTCATTATAAAACACATGTGTATTGATTTACATTTTTCAACTATATGTGAATCTGATGAATTCCAAACATTCAATAATAAAGTTACTGATATTCTATCGGCCTTGAATATCGCATATACAATCAATGTTCGCTATACTGATTCTATATCAAAAATACTGATATCTTGCCTTATAAGTCATAATAACAATCTTCTTTTAAGCAATACTCTTTCTAGCGAAACTAACTATTTCATATCAGTTGTAGGTGTTCTTAAAGGGCAATTAATAAACTCGAAGGTTGTAGAGTGGTTGGAATTAAAACAATTTAAAGAACCTAAAGCTCCTATACCAAATGTTGAAACAAATATCTACAATACTATTAACTATTGTTTGAAGGAAAATATAATTAAATCAAGCATCCCTATCCTAAATGGCGGATTAATGATTGCATTAGAAAAGTTGATCAGGCACAAAGATAATCGATTTGGTATTAAAGTATATATTTCACGAAAAATGAAGCCACTTGAACTTATATTTGGGGAGCAGTTTGGAACTTTTTTAGTCGTATTAAATGAGAAAAATTTGATGGAATTTCAACGGATTTGCATGAAAAACAATGCATCAAGTTCTACGATAGGAAGGATGATAGATACTCACCAGATCATAATTAATGATTATATAAATGTATCACTATAAAAGGTTGCTCTATCTTAGGATTTTTCACTGAAACGATATTTTTAATATAGAGTAATACTTAAAAGCTGAATCAATTAGTAGGGTGTTGTTAAAGTTATATATTAAGTTTTATCATAAACGGTATATTCAACAATATTAGGGAATAACCAGATATGCTAATCGTATAATTTATGTCGCAATATAAAATATTTGGGGCAGATTTCACATTGACCTCGGGACAAAGTGAATATCTACCCCTTCCACATACCAAAGGTACCAAACCAGCACCTTCATCGTTAAAATATTTGTTTATTTGATAATATGCAAGAAAATAATAAACATTAAAAAATACTAAAAAAGATGTACCGAGGGTCGGACTCGAACCGACACGGGATTACTCCCACTGGTGTTTGAGACCAGCGTGTCTACCAATTCCACCACCCCGGCATATATTATCATTGATAGGGCTCGGAAATTACTTGCGTGTTTACATTGAGTCAATACGAATTCAACCGCATTCTGTGTACTTGAGAAACAAATATGAATGTCCTAAATTGTCTATCGTTATTAACTCATTAGCCAAAAGGATTATCATGATTGACCATCCAATTTCATCAGTACATTTTCTATTCAATCAAGCAGAAGTAAATGGGGAAAAGCCTGCATTCTCCTATAAGAAAGATAATAAATGGAGTGAAATTTCATGGATCACTTATAGTGAAGATGTTCATAAGGCTGCAGGGTCGCTGGTATCTTTGGGATGTTCCACTGGTGATAAAGTGTGTATCCTAGGGTTTAATAATTATAATTGGGTTACAATGGATATGGCTGCTATGATGACTGGAGCAATACCCGCTGGGATTTATGAAACATGTTCACCAGAAGAAATTTTATATATCCTAAACCACTCTGAGGCAAAAGTCCTCCTTATAGAAGATACTGAACAGTGGCAAAAGATAAATGAAGTCAGAAATGATCTCACTCATTTAGAAAAAGTGGTTCTTATGGAAGGGTGTGATGAAATCGATGACAATCTAGTTATTGATTGGGATTCTTTTATGAATCTTTCCAATGATAGTAATAGAAATACTGCATTTGAATCTATGGAAAAATTGCAGAAAGATGATGTTGCTACATTTATATATACATCTGGAACCACTGGACCACCAAAAGCAGTAATGTTATCGAATGATAATATGACTTGGACAGCAAAACAGGCTATTGACCTCATAAACTTATCTCCTGATGATACAAGTTTATCTTACCTACCATTGTCGCATATTGCTGAACAAATGTTTACTCTACATGCACCAGCAATCGCTGGGTGGAAAGTTTATTTTGCTACTGGGCGCTTAGATGTCTTAACCAACTTAAAAGAAGTGAACCCCAGTATTTTATTTGGTGTTCCAAGAGTTTGGGAAAAATTCTATTCAGGTATTAAAGAAAAAGTAGACTCAGCAACAGGTCTCAAAGCTAAAATAATGTCATTTGCTATGAATAAGGGCCTAGCTGCAAACCTTGCGAAATTTAAAGGAGAAACTAATGAAGGATTTGGCTATAGCTTAGCAAATAAATTAGTTTATTCAAAAGTGAAGGAAGCGGTTGGGCTTTCAAATTTACGTTTTGCTTTTTCAGGGGCAGCACCTATCAATGCGGATATTCTCACATTTTTCGCAAGTCTAGATATTCCAATTTTAGAAATCTATGGACAATCTGAGGGAAGTGGCCCTACGACTTTCAATCAACCAGATGCAACTAAAATGGGTTCCACAGGGCCAATATACCCTGGAACAAAAGTGAAAATCGCTGAAGATGGGGAAATCTTATTAAAAGGTCGCCATGTATTTAAAGGGTATTACAAAGATAAAGCTGCCACGGATGAATGTTTAATTGATGGATGGCTTTATTCTGGTGATCTTGGGAAATTTGATGAAGATGGCTACCTATATATTACTGGACGAAAGAAAGAAATCATTGTTACATCTGGTGGAAAAAACATTGCACCCGCAGGAATTGAAGAACAATTAAAAAGCATACCAATCGTGTCGCAAGCTGTCATTATTGGAGATCAGCGAAATTATGTTACAGCATTAATAACTTTAGATGCAGGATACTTGCTTCGAGAAAAACTAAATATTGATATAACCGGAATTCCGCCGACAGAATTGATTACAGAATTTGAAAAACATAATCGATCCTATTCTGAATTTTGTTCAGATACTGATGTAATTCAAGAAGTACAAAATGGGGTAGACGATGTGAATAAACTTTTCGCTCGTGTTGAAAATGTTAGAAAATTTACTGTTTTACCACGTGATTTCACTATAGCCGATAATGAATTAACACCAACCTTTAAAATAAAAAGAAAAAAAGTGTACGGAAATTGGGAAGATAGTATTAACAAGTTGTATGCAGACAATTAAATTTTGTTTATATAGCATTTACTATTAGAGAATATCATTAAACAGAAAAAAATAGCAGTTCTTGGAGCGGGCTCATGGGGTGCGACTATTGCTCACCATTTAGCTGAGATTGGTCACAATGTGATTTTATGGAGCAAATTTGATTCAGAAATTGCCCAAATCCAAGAATCTTATACCCATCCATTTATTGTTGAATTAACACTAAATCCAAACATACGATTAACATCTGAATTAAACGAAAACATTTTAGACTCAGACTATATTGTTATTGCAATCCCATCTCATTTTGTACGTGATTTGATGAAAAAATTATTTGATATGGGATTATCGAATCAAACCTTTGTCATCCTTTCTAAAGGTATTGAGAACGATTCATTATTAACTATGAGTCAAGTTGTGAAAGATGCGGGTAAGGTTGATGATAACAATATTGTAACACTTTATGGCCCTAGTCATGCAGAAGAAGTAGCGCTAGAAATGCCAACCACTTTAGTTTCGGCATGTATTGATGAAGCTAAAGCTAAAAATGTCCAACAACTTTTTTCTTCTCCCACATTAAGGCTTTATTCTAACACTGATATTCTAGGAGTTGAGCTAGGTGGCTCGTTAAAAAATGTTTTTGCTATTGCTGCAGGAATATGTGATGGAATTGGCTTTGGTGATAATACAAAGGCTGCATTAATGACTCGCGGGATGTTTGAAATGACACGTCTCGGTGTTGCAATGGGCGCGAAGCGAGAAACATTTCAAGGTTTAAGTGGTATTGGTGATGTTATAGTTACGTGCTTGAGTAAACATTCTAGGAATCGGTTTGTTGGGGAAAAAATTGGACAAGGACAAAGCCTTCAGCAAATCCTTGATGGTATGAACATGGTGGCAGAAGGAGTAAAAATGGCTAAATCTGTTCATCAACTCAAAATGAAATACGATATAGAAATGCCTATTTCTGAAGCTGTTTATAATATCTTATTTAAAAATGAAGATCCTAAACAAGCTGTAACAAACTTGATGACACGAGGACTAATATCAGAAAACTAAAAATATGAAAGTATTTTCACCATCCTTCTTTTTTACGGGAAATTTTATTGGTAATTTCTGTGATTGCCTTCGTAGTTCAACGGATAGAACAAATCCCTCCTAAGGATTAGATGTAGGTTCGACTCCTACCGAGGGTACACAACCAATTTATATGATTTGAGGACATTATGTTAAAACCAAAGAAAAAATTTACAAAAAAAGATATTAAACAAGATCCTTTCTTAGAAAAAGTAGATAAAGCTGAAGCCTATTTCGAAGCTAATCGTCAAAAAATATTCCAAATTGCCGCTGCTTTATTAGTTATATTTTTTGGGTATCAATTCATTTCAAATAGCAACGAAACAAAAAATATTGAAGCTAACTCAGTATTAAGCCAAGCGTTAGTTGCTACTGAAAAAGGTGATACGGATAATGCAATTGTTCAGTTTGAATCAATAATTCAAAAATATCCAAATACAGATTCCGGAGAAATAGCCTATTATTATATTGGGAAAATATATTTTGAACAAAAGAATTTTGCAGATGCGAAAACTCAGTTAATGCTATTTGCAAAATCGTCATCTGTGCCTGCTCTTGTCCCGCCAACATATGTTATGTTAGCAGAAATTGCATTGAAAGAAAATGCAGTTAAAGAAGCTATTGCACTTTATACAAAAGGAAAGTCAAAATCAACCTTGTCATATCAAAAAAATGAATTGGCTCTTTATATAGCACATTTAGAATTATCTCAGGGTAACATAGAAAATGCCCAATTGATCGCACAAGACATTGTAGATCAAGAATTTGCTAATGATAAACTAAAAGATTCAGCCAAAGAAATTCTGAGCCAAACCAACAGTTAGTAAACTATTAGGAATTAATTTGATGTCACCCAAAAACAAACTCCCTAATATTTTGAATTGGAACTATGGAGACATAGCCATTGATTTAGGTACTGCCAACACATTGATTTGGCTAAGGGGAAAAGGAATTGTCATCAACGAGCCATCTGTCGTGGCTCGTTCTGTGCATAATGATAAAATTGTAGCGGTTGGAAAAGAAGCGAAGCAAATGGTTGGGAGAACTCACAGGGAAATTGAAACAGTTAGGCCCTTACAAGATGGTGTTATTGCTGACTTCAAGATGACAGACGGTATGCTCCAAGGTTTTATTAGGAAAATAAATTTAAACCGTTTGGCGCGCCCTAGGATGGTTATATGCGTTCCTTCTGGAGTAACAGAAGTCGAACGAAGAGCTGTGAAGGATTCAGGTGAACGGGCAAATGCGAAAGAAGTTTATTTAATTGAAGAACCTGTTGCTGCTGCAATTGGTATTGGGTTAGATATTAGTAGACCAATAGGTAATATTATTGTTGATATAGGTGGAGGAACAACCGAAATAGCAGTTATATCTTTAAATGGCGTCGTAACTAAAGAGACTATTCGTATTGCTGGCGATGAAATGGATGAAGCGGTTCTTCAATGGTTCCGAAACGAGCATAAATTAGAAATCGGTATTGCAATGAGTGAATATATAAAAAAATCAGTTGGTTCGGCTATGCGGAATAACAATGCTGATACTATTGCGGTAAAGGGAAGAGACCTTGTTTCTGGAATTCCAAAAACAATTGAAGTATCTGCAGATGAAATTCGTCAAGCACTTAAAGATCCAGTTAACAATATAGTAGAAGCAGTGAAGCGCGCTTTAGAACATACTCCACCTGAACTTGCAGCTGATATATTAGAAAGAGGAATTATTTTAGCTGGAGGTGGAAGTCTTCTCCGCGGTATTGATCAAATTATCAGAGAAAGAACAAATATCCCAGTCAATGTTGCAGAAGAACCTTTATTATCTGTCGTTCGTGGTACGGGTATGGTTCTTGAAAATTTGAAAAAATACGAAGAAGTTTTATTATAACGGTGATTGATGCGCAACTTTTACATTGCACTTGTCCGTCATAAAGACCATGTCGCTTTTTTCCTTTCATTTATAATATCAATAACTTTTTTACTATCAAATAATTCTCCGAAAATGTTGGTCGTTAGAGGGGCGGCATTACATGTTTTTAATATAATATATTCTCCTGTTTCTTGGACTAAGTCAATGTTTGTGGTGGAAGAAGAAAATAAACTTTTGAAAGAAAGGATATTTTTACTCACACTTCAGGTAGAAAAAATGTCTGCCATGGCCCATGAAAATTCTGATTTAAAAACGATGTTAAATTTTAAAGAGGATACAGAATTAAATATATTACCAGCAAAAGTCATTAACAAAGGAATGCACCCAAACCTATTGTCTGTTTCTATAAATGTAGGTACGGCGGATGGTGTAAAAATAAACCAACCTGCATTAACATCAAATGGTGTAGTAGGCAAAGTCATTGAAGTAGGGTCCAATTCCTGTATAGTTCAATTAATGTCAGACCTAAATTATAGGCTAAGTGTTAAAATGCTTCCAAGCGGTGCAACAGGCATTTTACAATGGCTACATACGAATTACTGTGTCGTAAATGAAGTTCCGAAAAATGTTAAAATTGAAATTGATGATACCGTTGTAACATCTGGATTTAGTAACATTTATCCTGGCGGGCTTCCTGTGGGGAAAGTTGTAGCTGTATTTGACGAAAGATGGAGTTCGCAAAAATCAGTTCATGTTCAAATTCATAGTGATCTGGGCGGACTTCAATATTTATTTGTAATTACAAAAGAAGAGCCAAATGATTTTAATTAAATATATATTGCCATCTATCGCTGTTTTTTTCTTGCAATTTCTATTAAGTGAAATTTTATCCATAAGTACAATTCGCCCTGATTTTCCAATTATATACATTATGTATATCGCTTTACGTCAGGGGAGGTTTCAAGGTGTAATTATTGGTTTTATTTTGGGAATATTTGTAGACCTTGCAGGTGTATCCTCCTACTTTGGTCTTACACCATTAACATATTCTATAACAGCCTACATTACAGGAATTTTGCAAATAAAAAGTGACAACTTAAATCACTATTATTATACAGCTTCATGGATTGCCATTCTTTTTTTTCATTTTCTTATTTTTACATTGGTTCGATATCAGACGATCCTAATGAGTGATATAATTCTATTCTCTATAAAGTGGTTTTCAACAACAGCCTACACTTTAGGATTTATGCTGATTTTACAACCTATCTATAATGTGAACCCTCATCAAGATTAGGTATGCTAAAAGCAGAAAATACTGTAACAATTCGCCAATTATGGGTAGCAATTGGAGTCACTGTTTCATTGCTACTCATCTTACTCGGACGCTATTTTTTTTTACAAATTGTAAATAACAATAAATACAAAACAAAAGCAGATAATAATCGAATACGGACAGTTACGATACCAGCACCACGCGGTTTAATTCTCGACCGTAATGGGCGAATAATTGTTGATAATTACCCTACATATATTTTAACCGCTGTTCCAGGTGAAATGAAAGATAGACCTAAAGAAATGGGAATATTAGCCAACCTTGTGAAAATTGATTCCAGCATATTAACCAAAAATTATTTAAAATATAGAAGGGGACAATTTGTTCCAGCTCGATTGGCTAAAGATTTGTCATTTGATCAAATTAGTAAACTCGAAGAAAATAAACGAATTTTGCCGGGAATTTCATATTCCCAATACCCTGAAAGATTTTACCCAAGCCATTCGAAATTGTCGCATATTTTAGGATATGTGAAAGTAGTTGATCAAAACTCTCGAAATAAACTCGAAAATGCAACTGATTATGAAATCGGTGATTTATTAGGGTGGGCTGGAATGGAAAAACAATTTGAAAAAGAATTGAAAGGTAAAAGCGGTGTTAAGTATTTAGAAGTAGATGCGCACGGTCGAGAAGTGGGGCATGTTTTAAACCTAGAAAAAATCAACCCTGAACCGGGTAATAATATTATAACATCCTTGGATTTAGGACTTCAAAAACATATTGAGGACATATTTATTGAAAAAAAGGGAACTGCTATAGTATCGAATTCAAAAACAGGAGAAATCATTGCTGCCGTGAGCGCCCCGATTTATGAACCAGATTTATTTTCTGGTGTTATTTCTCCGAATGAATGGAAAAGAGTTATCGAAAATCCTAATAACCCATTATTGAACAGATTAGTGCAGGGGCTTTATCAGCCTGGTTCAATTGTAAAAATGATTTCTGCGTTTGCTTTAATGGAAAACCAAGGATTTGACCCCAATGCGAAACTTAACTGCGCTGGGTTTTATCAGTTTGGAGATAGATTATTTGGATGCTGGCAAGAAACAGGACATGGCGATGTAGATCTAAAAGAAGCATTAACTCAATCTTGCGATGTCTATTTTTATAAAACAATTCAACATGTAGAAGTGGATCACCTTGCAAAATGGTTTTCAACTTTTGGATTTGGGAGTATAACTAATCTGGATTTGCCAATTGAATTAAGTGGCGTTGTACCTACAAAAGATTATTTTACAAAAAGATATGGGAAATATGGTTGGAGTAGAGGAGTTTTACTGAACTTAGGTATCGGGCAAGGTGAACTGTTAGTTACACCAATACAAGTGGCTAAATATATCAATATATTAGCAACAAAAGGAAAATCCCCCAGCCTACATTTTAATATTTCATCTGAAAAAACACTCAGTACTTATTCTGTAGAAATTGATGAACATAGTTGGGATTATATTACTTCCAGCATGTTTGAAGTTGTTAACGGTGAAAATGGTACCGGGAAAAAAGCACTGATAAATAATACAGATGTGCAAATATATGGTAAAACTGGATCAGCAGAAAATCCCCACGGAAAAACACATGCTTGGTTTGTGGGGTTTGCAAAACGTAAAAATGAAACTTATAGTGTTTCAATTTTATTAGAGAACTCGGGATCTGGAGGAAATGTAGCTGCACCGATTGCTTCCAAAATATTCGATTATATATTTAATGTTTCGAGCACAATTTTAATGGATCATGAATTTTAATTTAAATAGAAAAATAAATGAATTACCATGGGGATATTTTACTATTTCCATTATTTTGTTGCTTATAGGTATGATGACTCTATTCAGCATATCTCACCAACAAGATCCTGGATTGAATAACACTTTTTATAAACAAGGAATATTTATTCTTCCTGCTCTTCTGTTGTTTTTTGTAGTTATTCATACACCAAAAACATTTATTCATAAATATGCTTATGGCATCTATTTATTAGGAATAATTGCAGTATTAATTCCATATGCACTTCCTTTGAGAGCTGGTACACATAGATGGATTTCTTTGGGGCTGCCATTTGCTATACAACCATCTGAATTTGTCAAAATTATAACTATTATTGCAATGGCTAGATACCTCTCGGATCAGTCAAATAAGTCAATGAAATACTTGACGTCACTTATCATTCCATTTTTAATTGTATTGCTTCCAACAGCAATCGTTTTAAAACAACCAGATTTAGGGACAGCCGTAGTCATGATAACGCCTGTTTTCCCTATTTTATATTGGGCAGGAGCCAGACCATACCATTTGTTTTTACTCATAGCGCCATTGTTAAGTGTTTTAACAGGATTTAATTCATTTTCCTTTACCGTATGGGGGATATCATTAGGTATCATACTCTACATGTCTAAACCAAAATTGATTATAGGAATTGGGCTTTATTTTTCCAACATATTTTTGGGTTTATTATCCCCAATCCTCTGGAATTCTTTACAACCGTATCAGCAAAAAAGAGTATTAACTCTTTTTGACCCAAATAAAGACCCATATGGTGCAGCCTATCAAATAATACAAAGTATTACTGCTATTGGATCAGGTGGATTATTAGGGAAAGGCTGGCGAGAAGGAACACAAACTCATCTAAAATTTCTTCCAGTTCAGGAATCTGATTTTATTTTATCTGTTATTGGGGAAGAATTAGGATTTATTGCAATTGCCATCATTTTAGGCCTGTTCGCTCTATTAATAATCAAAACAATAAAATTTTCTGCTTTCTCTAATGATAGGTTTTCTGCGCTAGTTTTAATAGGAATAGCAACCATATTTATATCTCATGTATTCGTAAATACAGCCATGACAGTAGGCCTAATACCAGTAAAAGGATTGCCTCTACCATTTATATCTGCAGGTGGGAGTTTTTTACTTTCATCATTCATAATGGTTGGCCTAGTAATGAATCTTAGCAAAAATCATTCTACCTAAATTGATTTATTGTTGTTTTTTAGAGAAAGGGTTAAATTCCCTTTCGATTTTTTTAATCACAATCGGACCCTATTTATGAAAAAACCCATAATGTTATTTAAAATATTTCGGAGCATTACATTTATTTTGCTCATTAGCGCTGCATTTGGTCAAAAATCTAATGACCGAGAATTGCGCCGCCTAAATGCCAAAATTGATCGTGTACGTGTTCAGGTCGATTCACTTGAAACAAATAATCAAATTTTATTACCTGAATTAATGTCTGCTTTTAAACAGGCAGTAAAAGGAAAAGCGCAGCAGGATTCCATTACACTTGTTTTAATGAAACGAATCAATACGCTGAATAATAAAATTATGATGATTGAGAACCAAGCTCAATTTAGAGATAGCACATCCTTAGAAATTTTCAATAAGCTAGTCATGGTTGAAAATAAAATAGTTACTTTAACAAACAGTTATAGTGAAATGGCTAATCTTAAATCGGGAAGACCATTAGTAAATGAGCCTAAATATAATGCGGCAGAATACAAAAAGAAGTATATGGAAAGTTTAGGCCATTTTCAAAATTTAGATTTCGATGATGCAATCTCAGGTTTTAGAGAATTAGTAGCCGCCGACCAAACCAATGATTTGGCTGATAATAGCCAATACTGGCTTGGTGAATGTTTATATGCAAAGAAAAATTTCAAACAAGCTGTTATTGAGTTTGAAAAAGTGTTTTCATTCCCGGGAACAGATAAAGATGATGATACTCAACTAAAACTAGGTTTATGTCATCAAAGTATGGGGAATATAGATAAGGCTCGAAATGAGTTTCAGAAGTTAATCGATTATTTTCCAGGCAGTGAATATTACCCCAAAGCAAAAGATGCTTTAAAACAACTCTCAATTAATTAAGATAATATGGCAAAAAAAATATTTTATGTAACGACGGAAATAATTCCGTTCGCAAACGTAACATCTATAGCAGATTTTTCAACTAATGTTCCTTTTCTATTGCAGGAAAAAGGACATGACATTCGTACTATAATACCGAAATATGGTTTTATTAGCGAAAGAAAGTACATTCTTCGTGAAGTGATTAGACTTCGTGAAATACCATTTGATTTTGGAGGAGATGCGCAGGTTGTTTCAGCAAAAAGTGCATTCATTCCCAAGACTAGAGTTCAAATATATTTTTTAGAAGACGATGAATGGTTTAAACCATTGACAAACTTATTATATAAATCTAAAAATGGACGTACATTATCAGATAATGGAGAACGTTATGGTTACTTTGGCAAGGCTGTTTTGGCAACTTTACCACATTTATTTTGGACTCCAGATATTTTTGTTTGTAATGGGTGGCAGGCTGCATTTATTCCAGGGTTATATAAAGAATTCTACGAAGGAAAAGAATTCTACAAAAAAATTAAAACTGTCATGGCTATTCACGATTTCAATGAATATGCAATTATGAATAAATCTGATATTGAACTTGCGGAGATAGATATTCCAAAAACGTCAAAAGGCGATACGGTTAACCTATACGAAGTGGGAGCTCAATATGCTGACAAAATAGTAATATTCGATAAACCTTCAGATAAAATATCTGAAAAATTATTAAAATTACCTGGTATCAAAGCTCATAAGAAAAAAATCAAAATAATCAACCTTAAAAGTGATGAGTCTCCTGATTATTATGCCGTTTCTGATAAGTTTGAACAGGCTATATTGAAACTTTAACCTCTTTTAATTGTACATAACTATTATGAGAAAACTAAGAGGTATGTTCTACCTTCCTATGAGTGCGATTGTTCTGAGCCTGTCTTGGCAATGCGCAGAAAACACAATTGATAATGATTTAACCCATGTTGGCTTAAACTTAGACACATTAACAGTTTATTCCGTTAATGGTAGCTCTTACCAAACGCCACCAGAGATTGGATCATTAAAATATTTATACTATGGGTCAGATTCTACCTATAATATTGATTATAACCTGTTTACAATTAAAGACCGTGCAACTAACGGCCAATATTGGTCAACATTTCTAGACTCCAACATACACGTGGATAGTATTTCTTTACTGTTAACAGCTAATGATAGCTCTCAATCAATAGATTTTATTTCTGGAATTGGGTTTTCGCCTGAATTTTCTTTTGAAGAATACACTGACAATTATACAACTTTAGATACATCTTTAATGGAATGGACTCAATTAGGATCTCCTGTGATTGAAGTTTTGAACGATACATCTAGTTTCTATGAACAGACAAATTATAAATTAGACATATCCCAGCTAACGACAACTCTTACTGATACAACAGATTCTACTTTAGTTCGCTCTTTTAAAATGATTACATCATCAAGCGTTGATTCAATTTATAGGTCTTATAGTAGGAATTATTCAAATGGGATTTTAGGTCCAAGAATTATCGTATATTATACTTTAATCACAACTACAGACGACACAACAACTGTCGATACGTTAGAGTCTACATTTATTTCGGAAGGTGATTTATCTGTCCTTGCGGGAGAACAGGAAAATGATTTGGTATCTTATCCTGAATGGTTAGTTGGTTCTGGTGCCGGATACAAATCTTTAATGGCATTTGATTTTGATTCTTTAGATTTGCCTGAAAAATCATTGATTCGTTCTGCTAATTTATATTGTTATGCATCAAACTCTGTGGTAGGAGGATATAATATTAATGCCTATGCCATAAATATTGATACCACAATAGTGGGGCAGTGGTTTTCAGACGACCCTTTTACAGGGAATGCATCCTTTATTTCGTCTGCATCTTATGTAAATGACATGTTCAAATTCTCAATGAAAAATTTTCTACAGAACATTACATTAGGTAATGTATCAAATTATGGAATTATTTTAAAATCTAATGATAGCAATGATCCATTTATAACAGTTGAATTAGATTCCGATATTCAAAATAATGATACAAGACTGGAGATATTATATGAAACGCCTTAATATTATTTTAGTCTTTTTTATCCTTAACATTAATTCATTACTTTTTTCACAAAGTTTGTTAAATGGTTTCGGTTTTGGTAATAGCCCATCACACTCTGCAAGTATTGTTGGAACCGGCGGCATTTCGATATCTCCAACCTTCCAATTAAATGCATCCACAAATAATCCAGCAAGTTGGATGAATCTTAAATATACTAGATTAAATATTTCATATTTAAATGATCAATCTATGTATGACTCTTTTAATGGCATGAATGGGCAAACTATGATAGGGGTAGGACAAATGATTGTTCCCATTAAAGATAAATACAGCCTTGGATTAGGATTAATGCCATATAAGAATCAATCAATAAGTATACTAGGGGATGAATCAACATTTATTGCATTCGGAGATACAATATCGACTCAAAAATCTTTAAATAACTATGGTGGAATTAATTCTATTTTTGTAGGATTTGGAGCAGCTATCCATTCATCACATAATATTGGAACTAAATTTCATTTTCTGTTTGGATCTACTCGACAATCTTTAAAGAATAATGTTGAAGGTATTCTAACCATAGCAAATGGAAGGTTTAACTATTCAGGAATTCTCATGGATTTTTATTATTCGTCCAATTTTGAGTCTCCAATTAATTTTTCAAGTATGATTCAAGTTGCTTATAACCCATTGAGTTATACATCGAAACTTTACCACCCGTTTGATGATACAAATCAGTCTGGATATCATGATAGTGAAATATATAGTATGGATTTTCCGTATCAATCAGATATACCTACCGCTACTGAAGGAAGAACTGAAAATGTTCATTCTCCATTTAAATATCAATTCGGCCTTGACTGGAAGTTCAAAGATAATGTATCTATATCCGGAGAATACTCAAGTTGGGAAGAGAAAGGAGTTCTTTCAAACCTTTCATATATATTACCACTTAATGACTATATAATGAAGAGTAATGAAATAAGTCTAGGTATTGTAAGATTTACACCCAATTTACTTGCACCCAAATTTCTTGATAAGTTTCAATTAAGAAGTGGTGTGAATATAATTAATTACACACTCGCAGTGGATAACAGCCCAATATCTGATACTAGTATTTCCTTCGGATTAGGGTTTAAATTTAAAGCTACACAGAACCAGATTGATATTGCATACCGTACTGGAAATCGTAATTACAAAGAATCGCTTGGAAGCGAATACTATCAACAAGTTATGGCAGAATTCACACTGGGGGATATATGGTTCGTAAAAAGGAGATCAAGATAAGATAATGAAAATAACTAAAAAAATAATCATAATAGGTATTACTGGGCTTATGGTCAATATGTGCGTTCCTCCAGAACAATCTGCCCAAGAAGATTACGCAAGAGATAAAGCTAAATTGGACAGTTTGCGTGAATTAAGATGCCCACGATTAATGAGCAGTGCAGCTGAATATTACAGAAATCAAGATTGGACGCAAACTGCGCGGATCTATGGTGAAATTGCTGATTTAGGTTGTGATGAATGGAATGCTGTTTATGCTCCGCCAGAAGAAATATATCAATATTATTCAATAGCATTCGAGCAAATGGGGAAATTCGATAGTGCCGAAGCAGTTCTTTTGAAAGGATTACGTAAATTACCAGAAAATATTCAGCTAAGAACACGCCTAGCCTACACTTATAAAAAGCAAGGCAAATATGATAAACAAATTATAGAGTACGAACGACTAGTTGATTTGGATCCAACAAATGTTACTCTTTTAGACGATTTGGCGAAATTATATAAAGAAGAAGAACGATTTGATGATCAAATATCTATATTATCCCGGATCATGGAAATTGATCCGAATAACGAATTATCACAAAGTGAATTAGCATTAGCTTATGAGAGTAGTGGAAAAGATCCTCTAGATATTTATCAAAAACGCTATGAAGAAAATATGGATAATATTTCATATGGGCTTGATTTTGCAGATAGATTGATAGAAGC
Organism: uncultured bacterium; assembly: GCA_964525185.1. Taxonomy (GTDB): domain Bacteria; phylum Fidelibacterota; class Marinisomatia; order Marinisomatales; family UBA1611; genus JABHGY01. The sequence goes on along the minus strand of CAZGFQ010000008.1, from coordinate 40,913 downwards.
CGATAGATCAGATGAAGCAATTACTATTCTGAAGCGCGCTATTCGATTAGATGATAGCAGTAAGCTCGGATACCGCAAACTTGCAGATGCTTCTAAAAAAATAGATGATTTAGAAGGGGCCGCATCTGCTCTCGAAACTTTGTTTAAAATTGATCCTAGAGACCAGAATGTTGCTATTAATCTTTCAGATTTATACATTGATTTAGCTATGTTTGGAAAAGCTTTAAAATGGGCTGAAAAGTCAATCGATTTAAACTCTGAATCAGGGGCTGGATATGGGCAAAAAGGAAAAGTCTATTATCTAGCTTGGGATTATTTACGACAAAACCCATTTTCTAATGATGACAGAATCGTTGCTAAGCTTGCATTCGATGCATTTTCAAAAGCAGAAGAATTGGGATATCGTGGATTTAATAAAAAAACATGGTTATCTGAGAATGCGAAAGATGTATTATACGGAAAAGCACAATGGTTTATGGCCGATTCAAAAGTTAAAAATAGAAGAAAAATAAGTACCCAATCTAAAGAATACGAATGGGTCATTGAGTCAATTATTCCTCCATCTTCTTGGAAATAAACCCTTGTCATATATCGAGAAAATTGACCCTGAATTATTTTCCATACTAAATAAGGAAATAACGAGAGAAGAGTCTACTCTCGAATTAATCGCTTCTGAAAATTTCACTAGTCCAGCCGTAATGGAAATGGCTGGCGGTGTTATGACCAATAAATATGCTGAGGGGTACCCTGGCAAAAGATATTATGGAGGTTGTGAACATGTTGACGAAGCAGAAGAATTAGCGCAATATCGTCTCAAAACACTCTTTAAATGCGAATATGCCAATGTGCAACCCCATTCAGGTTCACAAGCAAATATGGCAGCTTTAATGACGTTTCTAAAACCAGGTGATACAGTTCTTGGATTAGATTTATCTCACGGCGGACACTTAACTCATGGTAGCCCTGTAAATTTCTCTGGCCAATTATATAATTTTATTTCATATCATGTATCCAAAGATTCCGGTAGGGTTGACTTCAATGAAGTAAATCACCTTGCTCAAGAGCATAAACCTAAATTGATTGTGTGTGGCGGTAGCGCATATCCGCGATTTATTGAATTTGATCAATTCCGAGAAGTAGCAGATAAAGTTGGTGCATTTTTAATGGCTGACATCGCGCACCCGAGCGGCCTTGTTGCAGCTGGTGTGCATCCTTCTCCAATGGATTATTGCGATATAGTCACTAGCACAACTCATAAAACATTGCGTGGCCCACGTGGCGGAATTATAATGATGGGCACTGATTTCGAAAATACATGGGGCAAAATAGCGCCTAAATCAGGTCGAGTAAAAAATGTTTCAGAACTCATTGATTCTACTGTGATGCCTGGAATACAAGGCGGTCCACTTATGCATATCATTGCCGCGAAAGCCATTGCTTTTGGTGAAGCATTAAAACCTGAGTTTGTTGTATACGCAAACCGTACAGTTGAAAATGCAAAATATATGGCAGAATTATTCCTTGAATTAGATTATAATCTTATTTCTGAAGGCACAGATACTCACGTCATACTAATTGATTTATCAAATAAGAATATAACTGGGAAGCAAGCAGAATTATCTCTTGGCCATGCTGGAATGACTGTCAATAAAAATATGGTTCCGTTCGATCAACGGAGCCCATTTATAACTAGTGGAATACGGGTTGGAACGCCGGCTGTAACGACTCGAGGAATGGGAAAAGATGAAATTAAAAAAATTGTATATTGGATGAATGATGCGATAACACAGTTTGATAATGAAACAATATTAACAAAAATAAAATCTGAAATAAATTCTCTTTGTGAATTGTATCCCATTTATCCACATTTAACTCATTAATTTCTCTGTGTTGAAAAAATCATTCATAGATAAATTAATTCTATTAATTATAATATTCTCTATTTCAGCATGTGTCCCGCCAGCATTAATTCGTTATTACCCTAAAGTCATTGAAAAAACGTTAACAAAGAAGATTGCTGACTTGGAAGATGCTTCCTTGAATGGCTTTAATGATGAAAAATTAATTCTTGAACTTGTTGAAGCAAAAGTCCAATATGGGTATGGATATTTATTAGATCAAGCTGACCGTATTTATGATGATGATTATTCTAAAGCACAATTATATCAAAATAATGCTCAAAAAGTTTTTTTAGATGCAATTCAATTGTCTGAAGGTCTATTGATTGGTCGCCATAACCAATTTAATGATTGGATTAATAATCCTGAAATAGTTATTTCTTTTAATCAAAATGATGTTCCATATTTGTATTGGCTTGCAGCATCATACGGTGGTATGATTTCTTCATCGAGAGCAAATCCTAATTGGGTTATTCATTTACCAAAAATTGGGTTTTTACTAGAGAAAGCCATTTCAATCGATCCGAACTGGAATAAAGGCGCTCTATATTCAGCTATGATTTCTTATACAGTTTCAAGACCAGATCCACCTGTTAATATTCGTGAAACAGCTCAGTTATTTTTTGATAAATCGGTTGCATCATCCCGAAATCAGGATGCATCTCCGTATATTTCATTCGCTGAAAATATTTCAATAAAGGAACAAAATAAAGAAGAATTTATTAGACTGACTAATTATGTATTAGATATGGATATTAATCAAAACCCAGACTTACGATTAAGTAATATCATATCACAAGAAAGAGCACGTTGGCTACAATCAAAAGTGGAAGATTATTTCTATGAATAAAAAACACATGATTATTATAATGCTATTATTAACACAATTAGCATTTGCAAGAAAAACAATTATAAAAATGGCAACACTAGCACCAGAAGGTACTGACTGGCATGGAATGTTAGTCGAAATGGGTCAAGAGTGGAAAAAAGCAACAAAAGGCAGGGTTCACCTTCGGCTATATCCAGGCGGTGTAGTAGGGGATGAAAGAGATATGGTTCGTAAAATGCGTATCGGACAAATACATGCGGCTGCAATTTCAACAGAAGGCCTTTATGAAATAAATCCAAATTTTGCCGCTTTTTATGTACCAATGCTGTTTCAAGATTTAAGTGATATCCAATATGTAACAGATCATTTAGATGATGAATTAATTACAGGAACCAATCATAAGGGATTTGAACTCCTTTACCTTGTTGATGTAGGGTGGGGATATTGGTTTGGGAAAAAACCTATTTATACACCCAATGATTTAAAATCTCATAAAATATTTACATGGGCTGGAGATTTTGCATGGGCAGAAGTGTGGAAAAAAGCTGGATATAATCCTGTTCCACTTGCTATGACAGATTTGCTATCTGGCTTACAAACGGGTCTAATTGACGCACTATCTACAATTCCTCTATATGCATTGGCTCAACAATCATTTGGCATAACAAATCATATGTTGAATATGAAATGGGGAATTCTTATGGCTGGTATTGTGATTGATAATCGCACATGGAATAAAATATCTGAAAAGGATAGAAAAGCTATGAAAGAGATAGTGAATAAAATCCGTGATAAACATATTGAAAAAAATCGTCATGCGGAAAAAGATGCTTTAAATGTTATGAAAGAGCATGGCCTTCAAATCCATGAACCGACACCTGCGCAGATAAAGCAATGGAAATCTGAAGTAGTATCAATGTATCCGCTATTACGTGGAGATGCAATTGATGAGCACATATTCGATAAAGTCATCCAAATAATGGAAGAAAAACCTTAATTTATTTTCGTATGTCCGAAAATAGAAAAAAGATTGGAGAGAAATTAAAGTGGGGCGAAAATTCAATTGCCCTTATAATAGTTGCTGCAATGACGTTATTGCCAGCTATTGAAACAATTGCGCGTATATTTAAAACAAATGGAATTCCTGCTTCTCAAGTTATTGTACAACATATGACTTTATGGGTAGGGTTTATTGGTGCCGTTTTAGCATCAAGGCAAAATAAGCTTTTAGCATTAACATATAAACCACTTTTTAATCCGGATGATATGTTTAATATTCCTAGATTCATTGCTAAAACAGTTTCTCTTATTGTTGTTATTACCTTAGCGTGGGGTAGTTTTCAACTAATAAAGGTCGAATACCAATATCCTTTTGAAATAGCACCTAATATTGAAAGATGGGTGGCCCAAATAATAATGCCCATTGGATTTGTTTTAATTGGTTATCAAATATTTAAAAAAAGTTTTATAAAGAAAAGGCATCAAATAAGTGTAATTGTTATTCTAATAATATATTTATTCTTTACTTTAACGGATTCCATTTATGAACCAACTCCTTTCGTATGGATTGGGTCTGCATTAATTCTTCTATCATTATTATATGGAGCACCTATATTTATTGGGCTTGGTGGAACTGCCGCTTTAATGTTTTGGTCTGATTTTACCCCAGTATCTGCAATTCCGACGGAAACCTATAGAATAGTTATATCTCCGACTTTACCCACAATTCCATTATTTACAACAGCCGGATATCTTCTAGCCGAAAGTAATGCGTCTGAACGACTTGTTAAAGTGTTTAGATCGCTTTTTGGTTGGGTTCCTGGAGGAACTCCTGTCATTATAGTTGTATTAAGTGGATTTTTTACTGCGTTAACCGGTGGGTCTGGAGTCACTATTTTAGCATTGGGTGGATTATTATTACCTATGCTACTAAAAGAAGGTTATAGTCGAAATTTTTCACTCGGTTTAATAACAGTAGCTGGGTCCATCGGATTACTATTTCCGCCCAGTTTACCGGCAATTATTTATGGTGTTACAGCGGGCGTTAGTGTTAAAGATGTTTTTCTAGGTGGATTAATTCCCGGATTATTACTAGTCGTTTTAATAAGCGCATGGGCTATTTATCAAGGAAAGGTTCAGCACGTTAAACATTATAATTTCAATTTAAAAGATGCCATTCGAGACAGCTGGGAAGCACGTTGGGAATTAGTTTTACCTTTCTTGATTCTTTTTGGCGTTTTTGGGGGATTCACAACATTAGTGGAAACTGCAGCTCTATCTGTCATTTATGTTTTCATGATTGAAACATATGTTTATAAAGATTTGTCATGGAGTAATATTCCGCGAATCATTTTAGAAAGTGCTACTCTCATTGGTGGCGTTATTATGATTTTAGGCGTTGCTATGGGGCTTACCAGTTATTTGGTAGATGCTCAAATTCCAATTTTATTATTGAGTTGGGTAAAAGGAGCCATAGCTTCAAAATATCTTTTCTTAATATTGTTAAATGTATTTCTACTTTTGGTTGGATGCTTAATGGATATTTTTTCTGCAATTATTGTGATTGTTCCACTTATTGCACCACTGGGAGCCTACTTTGGAATAGATCCAGTACATTTAGCGGTTATTTTTATTGCTAATTTGGAATTAGGTTTTTTAACCCCACCAGTAGGAATGAATCTATTTTTAGCTGCTTATAGATTTGATGAAAATATGCCAACAATTTATTTAGCAACTTTACCATTTTTTATTGTTAGACTTATTGCAGTTTTACTCATAACATATGTTCCAATTTTAACATTAGGCTTATTATTATAAGATATGGGAACTTTTATTATTTTGATTCATTCCTTGACTGAAGTAGTACACTGGAATAGATTCGCCGGCACTGAAAAGGAGTACGAGAATAAATAAACGCTAAAAATCGTGAACAATTGCCCTAATAATGAAGGGCTATAAATATATTAAAATCAGGAGACGTTTCATGAAGCGGATTATAACCGTACTTTCAGTCCTACTAATTGCAGGAACAATACCTGCGAACGCCCAAAGTGAAGCTGGGGCCATATTCTTATTAATTGCACCGGGAGCTCGTGCAGGTGGCATGGGTGAAGCCCAAGTTGCAATTGCAGATGATGCATACGCCAGTTATTGGAATCCCGCTGGTTTAGGATTTCTTGAAGGATCCGAATTAGCCATGATGCATGTAAACTGGCTTCCCAATTTAGCTGATGATTTATATTATGAATTTTTGGCTTATCGAAAAAAATATCCAAACCTTGGCACAGTTGGGGGACATTTAATCTTTTTAAGTTTAGGTGAACAAACTCGTACAAATGAAGTCGGGGAAAATCTTGGAACATTTAACAGTTTTATGACTGCCTTTACCCTATCTTATAGTGCGCTGATTTCACACCATTCATCGTTTGGTATCAACGCCAAAATTTCATACCAACAACTAGTTGATTTAGGGGCTGGAAGTGAAAAAGGGACAGGCGCATCTACTGATTTTGGATTCGATGTTGGTTATTTAAGAAAAGAACTTATTACTCCAAAATTAAACTTTGGATTAAATATATCCAACATTGGCCCAAGCGTTTCATTTATTGACCCAGACCAAGCTGACCCACAACCTACAAATTTGGTAATGGGTATCAATTATGCTATAGTTCAATCCGAATTCAATAAGCTCAATATTGTTTATGATGTAAACAAAATGCTTGTTGCATCTTATCCTGATATGGATTGGGATGGTGATGGATATATTGGGCTTCATGATGAAGATGGACATTATAATGGAACTGGCGACTATAATAGTGACGGAAAAATGGAAATGGCTCACACGGATCCTATTTATTTAGCTCTATTTACATCTTGGGTAGATGATTGGCTTCTTGGAGGCGATATGGACAAATATAAATCTGGCTATGAAGGTGACCGAGTTATTGGTGGTTATGACTGGGTGGATGCAGATGGAAATGATAAAATTGATGATAGCCCATGGTTTGATGAAAATGAAAATGGAATTATGGATGATGGCGAAGGAGAAATGATTCCCACAGATGGAGAACCTGGTGACACAAATTGGGGAATTTATAATAAATGGGGCCAAAAAGAAGTGGGGAGCGGTAAAGACCGCGGAATCAACAATGAATTAGACAAATTGGTTCATAATATCGGGTTTGAATATTGGTATGGCGAATATTTCGCTTTAAGAGCCGGATATTATTATGATAAAACTGGGAAAATTAGTAACCCAACAGTTGGAATAGGTTTACGATTCGCTGGATATGGTTTTGATTTTGGCTATACATCAGGAGAAGTTGGACATCCATTAACCAATACGATGCGTTTTTCCTTGAATATGGAATTCTAATTTTATCTAAATATGAATATTTCTTTGTCCAGGTTTTTATTTACCAACCTGGTTTTAATAATGTCATTTGTTTCTGCAGATGTATTGGGCGATTTAAAAATATGTGCTCTCAGAGTTTCCTTTCAATCTGATGATCATGAAAGTACAACTGGAGACGGGTCATTTTTAGATTCTACTCATTTTATTTGTGAAAATTATACAATCGACCCACCCCCTCACGATAAAACATATTTTACATCACAACTGAAAGCTGTCGATTCATACTATCGAAACGTATCCTATCATCTATTTGGAATAGATTTAAACGAATCGCAGGTTTATCCTTCTGGGAATAATGATTCTTATACACTAAATAATACTATGAATTATTATAATCCATATAATGAAGATGATGTGCAAGAATCTAGATTAACAGAACTATTGAAAGATGCAGCCAACAAAGCATATGAAATTGATTCAATTGATTTTTCTTCCTATGACTTAATTGTTGTTTTCCATGCAGGCATTGGGCAAGATTTTTCTTTACCTTTTTTAGACCCAACACCCGAGGATATTCCATCTACTTATGTTGATCCAAATATGATACATACACATTTGAATGAAGCAGATTGGTCTATTGGTGAAGCAATTATTGAAAAGGGAATTATCCTTCCAGAAACACAGAACCATTTATTTTATGAAATAGGTGAAACTATATTTAATGATTCGGAAGAACCATGCGATTTTCAATATGGACTTACCGGTACATTTGCCTTAATGATTGGATTTGCCATGGAATTACCACCACTCTGGGATCTAGAAACAGGGGAGAGCGGTGTTGGCATATTTGGGCTTATGGATCAAGGCTCCAACAATGGCCGCGGATTAATTCCTGCACCACCAAATCCATGGAGTAGAATATATGCTGGCTGGGAAAATGCTCAATCAATCACCCCTGGGAATCTGGTCCAGTTACCGTCTAGATCTCAATACCAGATTGCATCCATATCCTTTAACGATAATGAATCATTCCTAATCGAAAATCGTAACAATTGGGTGAAAAATGGTGTCAGTATTGATTCCATGCAATATGTCATGTGGGAACAGACTGAACGATACCCAAATTTTGTGGAAGTTTTAATGGACTCTGTTAATATTGAAAAAGATGATAATGGCGTTATTACAGAAATTCCAAATTATGATTTAGGATTACCTGCATCTGGTTTCCTGATTTGGCATATTGATGAAAGAATCATCTATTCTGGACTCAATGATTATTCAGTTAATTCAGATAAAACGCATCGTGGAATCGATTTAGAAGAAGCAGATGGCGCTCAAGATATAGGCTATATGTCTGTTTTCTTGTTTAATGACCCATCTAGCGGATATTTTGGAGATATGTGGTTTAAAGGCAATTTAGAATATGAAAGGGCAAATCCATCATATGCTGGAGAATCACCTGTCTTTTCTCCAAAAACTTTCCCAAATACAAATGGATATGATGGATCAAACAGCCTAGTCACAGTCAAGGATATTTCAGAAGCTAACGATACAATGTCATTTAGTTATCCATTATATGATTATATATATGGCTTTCCAGATGAAAAAGCACATATTAGGGTTGTAGAAGACTTCAATGGAAATGGTCATCCAGACCTATTTGGCGGAACCGATTCCCTGTGGTTTTCCCCTAGTGATGACCTTTTGAATAAAACATATTTTCATCGTGTTTCATCAGATTCACTTTTTATTCAACTTTATAGTGATTCAGACTCCAATATAGAAATATTTGAATTTATTCAAGATTCTACTATTCAAACTAAATATGAGTATGACGCGAGTACGAACACATTTACAAAAGTGAGAGAATGGACTGTGAGTGGAAGAAGATTTCCATGGTATAATTATATCCTCCAAGATTGGACTATTGAAGATGGTATTGAACAATGGAATAATCATATATCATCTATTACCCAAATTGGGACTGAAATCTCTTACACTTTAGAGAATAATAGTTTGCCAAAATGGGAGCAATTGAATTTTCAATCCATCTCCGGAATCGACCTTAATCTTGATGCTTCTTTAGATATATTGGCTTTGGATGTGGATGGGTATTTATATGCTATGGATTCAGAATATACTCTTATGGATGGATTTCCAATAGATATTCCGTTGCAAGAACCTATAATTTCTAGAAATATTACGATGGATTCACATCCTGAAATCATCGCCAAATCAAAAGATTCTACACAACTTATAATTTTAAGTCATGATGGAAAGTTATTACATACAATTTCTAATATGAAGAAAGATGAACTTGTAACCGCAAATTATGTCCAAGGGAGAATGGCTGTTTTCACGCACTCAAATATTTATCTTTTTGATAGTGCTTATGAGTGGCTACGGAATACGAATGGGAATGAATGGACTTATACACATGGTGATTGGGGAAGAAGCCGTACAGTTTTACTGGACTATGAAAGCCAGATTATAGAAAATGAGTTATTAAATCGGGCTTATTGTTATCCAAACCCAGTTATAGATGCTATTGGCACATTGAGGATTGAAACAACAGATGCATCTACCATTGATATCAATATTTATGATATCGCTGGACATTTTATAACATCCTCAGAAATAAATGTATCATATAGTGGCAACCAAATTTCAGAATGGAAGTGGAATACAACCGACATAGAACCTGGGGTATACTTTGCCAATGTAACCATTGATAATACAATTACAAAGATTGTAAAAATTGGAATATTACATTAATGAAGTATTATCAATTTTTATTTCTAATATCCATCTCTTTCTCTCAGGTGCAATACAATCATCCTGAATTAAATTGGTATACATTCGAAACAGAGCATTTTAAAATTCATTTTCATGATGAAACAGAACAAACTGCTCGAGAAGCGGCAACTGTAGCTGAAACCATTTACCCACACGTCACATCTCTTTACGAATATGAACCACCTTCAAAAACACATTTAGTCCTTATTGATCCAGATGATTATTCCAATGGTGCCGCTTATTATTATGATAATAAAATATTTATTTGGGCATCTCCATTGGATTTTGAACTCAGAGGTAGTCATCGATGGCTGCAAAATGTAATTACACATGAATTCACACATATCGTGTCATTACAAAAAGCCATGAAGGCTGGCTTATCCATTCCAGGTGCATATTTTCAATTCATGGGCTATGAAAAAGAAAAGAGAAAAGATGTTCTTTATGGGTTTCCAAATGTATTAGCAAGCTTTCCAGTTCCTGGTACAGTCGTTCCCCCTTGGCTGGCAGAAGGTGTTGCACAATATATGTATGAAGGAGCTGATTGGGATCATTGGGACTCACACCGCGATATGATATTACGCGATCGATCATTGAACGATAATTTCTTGTCGTTTGATGAAATTAATACTTTCGGGAAGCGGGGAATTGGGAATGAATCCACTTATAATACTGGATTTGCATTTTGTAAATATATTGCTGTTAAATATGGCGCAGAATCATTACGTGCGATTATGGAAGATTTAAGCACTCCACTACAATTTTCAATTTCTGATGCATTATACAATGTATTGGGAGAAGATGGTTTTTTTATTTATGAACGATTCTTAGAAACGTTAAATGCAAGATATCACTTGTTAACTAATCCCATTAACATAAACCCCGTTACGGGTAATATTATTAAAGATACCGGTACATTTAATGCGCACCCTACATGGAATCCAAATGGGACTGGATTTGCATGGTTAACCAATAAAAATAATGATTATTTTGGGCAAACTGAACTTTTCTTTCATGATTTTAAGACCAATGATGAAAAGAAAATAATGGGTGGAGTTCATTCTGCACCGACCTGGCATTCAAATGGGCGAATTCTTTATTATACCAAAAAACCTCAATTCCCAAATAAAAATGGGTCAAAATTTTATGATATTTATGAATATAATATGGACACTGAAGAAGAAATCAGATTAACACATGATGCTAGATCTTATTCGCCAGTGTTTATTCCTAGGGATAGCACTATTGCATATTTAGCAACATACGATGGAGGGCAAAATATATTTTTACTCCATCTGGAATCGGACTCAATAGAGCAGATTACTTTTTTTGACAATAGACCCATAATTTCATCTTTATCTTATAATTCTACAAAACATCAACTCGTTTTTGCTGTTACTGAAAATCATTATAGAAATATTCAATTTTATGATTTTGCATCCGATTCTATAGGAACTTTATTAAAAAATAGTTTATGGGATGAGCGAGATATTCAGGTCACACAAATGGGTGAATTACTATATTCAGATGATCGCACTGGTATTTATAATTTATACTTAAAAAATGAAGCAGATTCCACGGAAGGATTTATAACGAATGTATTGGGTGGTGCTTTTATGCCTAATATGAACCATAATGGTCAAATTTTATATTCTTTATACGATGATGGAGCTTATAAAATTGCTCTATTAGATTCAATTTATTTAATGAAAGATGAATTTATTGGATATTCACCAACATATTATTTAAGAAATAGTGAGTTGAAGGATCCAATTGTTATAAAGGATGAATCAGAAGCAACACCCTATGTAGATCAATTTCCTAAAATGTTTATTCTACCAAAATTAATGGTGGATTATGGAACGGTTAAGCCGGGATTTTATTTTTACTCCAATGAGATCCTCGATCGACTAAATGTATTTGGAGGTGCATCAACAAATAATTTAAATGATACAGATTTATTTTTTATTTTTGAGTTTAGGCGATTTTTTCCAACGCTATTTTTTGAAACATTTTATTTAACACGAAATATTGCCGATTCATATACGTATAGAGATACGTATCCAATTAATGATCAAATTAAATTTCGACTCACATTTTTCAGAACCGGAATGCGGTTGCCTTTTTATGGGAGTCAATTTGAATTTTACTCCATCTGGCAACGTTATCGAGCATTTATATCTGAGTCTATTCCAACAGAAGGGTTAACCGGAGGTTTAGCATATGATTATTATCGTAGTGCATCAATTGGATTTAATTGGAATCTCGATCAAGTAAAAAGGCGATATGATAAAAATATTAATCCTTCTAAAGGATATAAAGTTTGGACATCTCTTGATATAGAAAATAATGAATTTATTGAAGGACTTGATTTTTCTGATGCAGGAACATTAATGGAAGAATTTGATTCAAATAATCTTCTTAAATGGCAAGGTGGTGGAGATTATCATTTTGAAATTCCCGGCACTGATCGATGGACACTTAGTACATCTGCAAAAGCAGGCTTTACCTATGCGCCAACGGAAGTGGATTCATTTTTCCATTTTTTTAATGGTGGGTTAACTGGGATAAAAGGGTACCCATTTTATAGCGTCGAGGGAACTCAATTTGCATTATTAGAGTCCACTTTTCGATTTCCACTTTTTACTGAGCAAAATGTTTTATTTGGATGGACACAGTTTCAAAACAGCTATTTAGGTCTCATGCTACAGGTAGGTGATGCATGGAGCCAAAATAGTAAAATCAATCTAAAAAAATCAATCGGAATTCAATGGCGGATTAATGGGTTTTCTTTTTATAACTTCCCGACTGCAATTGGAGTAGAAATGCATAGAGGATTGGACGATTTTATTAAAATAGTTAAGGGGCAAGAAATTAAATATGGCAATGAACCAACATATTACTTCTCACTTTTATTCAATTATTAAAGTATTAATCTTAACACTAATATTAAGTATCTTTGGCGCAAGCGCTCATGCCAAAGAATTGTCATCTATTTCATATGAATTCTATTCAAGTGGGTTAGATACAAACCAGGTCAATGTGCAAGATTCTACAACGACTATTTATCCAGGAAAATCCCTTATTAAATCTTTAGTTATTCCAGGTTGGGGCCAAGCACATAATAATGCCCCACTGTGGAAAACATTATCATTTGTAAGTATAGAAGCTGCTAGTATTGCAAGTGCTTATTATTTCCGCAATTTAGGTCTTTCTTCCCAACTAGATTACGAAGATTATGCCGACAACCATTGGTCGTTAAATAATTGGTATATTTTCACTCAAAATCATAATGCAGATTTAGGACAATATGGAATTCAATTAAGTGGCGGTTCCCATTCATTAGTCATTAAAATCGAAGAAGAAACATTACGAGATGAATATGGTTCTTTTGTTACATCTGACGATATTGAAGGCCATTATGACTGGATTAGAAATAACTATGTCTCTGTTGTTCGAGATCACCATTTTTATGAAAATGTTGGGAAATATAATCAATTTTCTGGTGGATGGTCAGATTCAGAAGATTACGGACTAGTGGAAAAAGCAGTTAGTGATACGTCTGTAGAAATATTAGTTATGACAGATTTAAAAGATACATATTTAAATATGCGTTTTGATTCTAATCAGTATAAACTCGTTGCTAAATATTCGATAACAGCATTAATGTTTAATCATATTATTTCAGGTTTGGAAGCAGTCCTGTTTGCACAAAAGAAATCAAAAATATTAAATAACACGAAAGTTGCCCTATTGTATAGTCCAAGAAGTCTTAGCGGTGTTGGCGGCATTTCATTAACTATGGAATTTTAAAAAACAATGCAAAAATTATTATTAATCGTACTTTTCAGTTTAATATATCTTAATTGTTCTAGCAACAAACCCGATGTTACCATCGACCTGGAGTCAAGATTTATTCAAGGAAAAGCGTTTCTAGAAGATGAGAAATATTTACGTGCTCAAGAAGAGTTTCAATATGTTGTCATTCGCGGGACAGGAAGTGATTTGGGAGATGATGCACAATTTTATTTAGGAGAATCTTTTTTCTTAAATAAAGAATATTTATTAGCTATATCTGAGTTTGAAAAATTAGCTCGCAAAATGGCTTTTAGCCCTTATGTTGAAAAAGCACGATATAGAATTTGTGAAGCATATGATATAGAATCTCCCGAATATTATTTAGACCAAACATATTCACAAAAAGCTTTGGAACGATATCAAGAATTTATTGAAGATTTCCCTTCATCTCCGAAAGTGAGTGAAGCGTTAACAGCAATACAAGAATTGAGAAATAAGATGGCTTATAAAATATTAGAAACAGGTGTACTATATATTAAAATGGAAGAATATGAATCAGCTATCCTAGCTTATGAGCAACTTATAGCTCATTTTTATGATACATCTTATGCAGAAGAAGCACATCTCGGTATTATTAAAAGTCATTGTTTATTGAAAAATGTCGAATCTGCAGAATCTTATTTGGATTATAATAATCAAAAAATAAAATCAAACAACATAAGAGAAAAAGCACATAAATATATTAATAATTCAAAGAAATTGTCTGAAAAGGAATCTAATTGAAAATATGTTTATTCGGCGGGACCTTTGACCCGCCCCATATTGGCCACTTACTGATTGCGCAAACAATTTGCGAAGTAGAAGCATTTGATAAAATTATGTTTATTCCTGCTTATGAACCACCGCATAAAGTATTTATAAGTCCAATTGCTCATAGATTAAACATGTTAAAGATAGCGATTGCGAATAACCCGAATTTTGAGCTGTGTGATGTGGAGATTAAAAGAAAAGGTATATCTTATTCCATTGATACTATAAACTATATAAAAGAACAGTATACATTAGAAAAACCAGAACTTTTTTACCTTATGGGAAGTGATTCACTTGGCGATTTTCATACATGGAAAAATGCGGAAGAAATATTAAATGTATGCCAAGTTATCGTTGCTGTTCGTCCAGGATTTAAACCGAGTGAAATTCAACCGTGGGTATTGAAAAAAGTTCAATTCGCTAATATTCCTAAATTTGAAATTTCATCGACTACTATTCGAAAACGATGGACCGAAGATAAAACTATTCGCTATATGGTCCCGTTAGATGTCTGGCAGTATATAAATGAACATAAATTGTTCCAACCTAATAGGTAACCCATGTTATTAGTTTCTCTGAGTATTGCGCTTGTTATATCTTTTTATTTATTATCTCACGTTTGTGATGATTATTTTGTTGAATCACTTGATAGGGTTGCTAAAGATTTAAGAATGTCTTCTGATGTAGCAGGAGCAACTTTGATGGCTATTGGATCAAGTGCCCCGGAATTCTTTGTATCCATAATATCAGTTTTAAAACCAGGCGATTTTGCGGAAATTGGCATTGGAACAATTGTTGGATCAGCTTTATTTAATTTACTTGTTATCATTGGCGCATCTGCTATAGTAAGAAGCACAATCCTTACGTGGCAGCCAGTATTGAGAGATTCAATTTTTTATTCAATCTCAATCATTTTTTTATTATGGGCTTTTTCTGATGGCCAAATAAGTATAATAGAAGCAGGATCTTTTATAGGTGTTTATATTATTTATGTGATATCTGTCATGAATTGGAGAAAAATCCTTAAATATGATGATGATAGCCATGATGAATTAGAAGAAAATAAAGATTCTGACATTTCAGGCTGGATGATCATTTTCAAACCATTTGATATTTTATTGTCAAAATTTTTCCTTTCCGAAAAACATTATATAGTTAATTTTTTTATTTCAATTAGTTTCATTGGTGCTTTGAGCTGGGTCCTAGTTGAATCTGCTGTAATGATTTCTAATATTTTACATGTCCCTCAAGCTATTATTGCATTAACAGTATTGGCTATTGGAACATCTATACCAGACTTGATGTCTTCAATAATAGTAGCCCGTCAAGGAAGAGGAGGTATGGCAATAAGTAATGCACTTGGATCGAACATATTTGATATTCTAATTGGGCTTGGTGTTCCGTGGATGATAATCTTATTTTTAACAGATGGCCCATTAGTGGTAGGAAAAGAAAACCTATTTAGTTCAGTTATTCTTCTTCTTGCATCGGTATTGGTTGTCTTTTTCATTCTCTTAGTTAGAAAATGGAAAATTGGTAAATATTCAGGTATGTTTCTTATTGGTGTGTATATGACTTATTTAGTCTGGGCGATCAGTAATATTTAATCTATAATCTTCATAAAATTGTTCTAGAAAAATGTTTAAGTTTAGACCATGATTGAATTTCAGAATGTGACATACAACCACCAAAAGGATGTTGGTGTTAATAATCTCAGTTTTACGATCCCCGAAAATGATTTTGCTTTTTTAATTGGGCCAACTGGGTCGGGAAAAACAACATTAATGCGACTAATATATTTTGATTTACTTCCCCAAGCTGGTTTCGTAAAAACAGGCGATTACTCAAGCCATAAATTGAAAAAAAGAAAAATTCCTTATGCAAGACGTGATATTGGAATGGTCTTCCAAAACTATCAACTTCTTGAAGATCGAAATGTGTATGATAATATTGCCCTCCCATTGCATGTATTGGGATACCCAACAAGAGAAATCACAGAACGAGTAGAAGAATGCATAGGGTTAGTTAAATTAGAAGGGAAAGAAAAATTAAAACCAAGCCAATTATCTGGCGGTGAACAGCAAAGAGCATCTCTAGCAAGAGCAATTGTAAAAGATCCAGCTATTTTGTTAGCTGACGAACCTACCGGTAACCTCGACCCCGTATCAGCTTTTGAACTTGTGAAATTATTACAAGAGATTCACGAAACAGGCACAACAATATTAATGGCTTCCCATAACTATAATCTTATTAAAGGGCGTGGATATCGAATTATGGAGCTCCAAAATGGCCATTTAAGAGGAAATGGATAATGGATCAAATTATCTTTTTGATTTCTGAAGGTTTTAAAAATGTATGGCGACACAAAGCCACATCTTTGACGGCTATTTTTACATTATATGTTACTCTTATCATCGTTGGATTATTTATGATTGGAGGGGAAAATATTCATAAAACAATTCAATATGTTAGATCCAAATACAAAGTTGAAGTATTCTATAAACAGGAAATTAGCGATCTGCAAGCAAAGGCTATTGCTGAAAAAATACGAAAAATTAGAGGTGTACGATCTGCAACAGTTATAGAGAAAAAAGATGCAGTTAATATATTTCAAGATCAATTTGGCGAAGATATCTTTAATGTATTAGGTTATAATCCTTTGCCTGCGAGTACAGTCGTTAATTTTAACCGTAATAGTCCAAAAAGATTAAAATTTAATGCGATTATTCAAGAAATAAAGTCAATGGATGGAGTGGATGTTGTAAGACATCAAGGTATCCTTGTTAATAAGCTTGAACGCTATTATCAAAAGTTATTAGCTAATTTCCCTTATGTTTCTGGTTTAATCGTTTTGATTGCTGTGCTAGTGATTTACAATACAGTTAAACTAAGTGTCTTTTCTCGGAAAAATCTTATTTATTCGATGCAATTAATTGGAGCTACAAAGTCTTTCATCAAAATGCCTTTCATTTTTGAAGGGTTACTCATGGGAGCAATTTCTACCTTATTAGTGTATCCAAGTATGTTAGGCTTCATTAAAGGTGGTAATTTTCTCATCCAATCAGTTGCTCATTTAAAAATGTCTTTATCTGTAGATCCGTTTATTTGGTTATGGCTAGCGGGGTTGGCTGGTATTATATCAGTCTTAGGCAGTTATAGAGCTATATCAAGTATACTCAAATAATATTTCTACGATCTATTTTCATCTTTACATCCTAGATGTAAATTCGTCGTCTTATTTCTATCACTAAATAATAATTTCATAATATGGCAAAAAATAATAAAAACGAAAAATCTGATAAAAGTGCTTCAAAAAAAACTAAGAAGCCCAAAAAACCTACAAAATTAGTTTTACTCAAAGAACAAATAGCTGAAGTCCAAGACAAACATTTACGCCTTAAGGCTGAATTTGAAAATTTCCGTCGCCGAAAAGATAAAGAAATAAGTGGTTTCCTTCAATATGGCGGTGAAAATGTCATTAAATCATTCTTACCTGTTATGGATGATATTAACCGTTTGTCTACTGCGATTGACAAAGAAGGTATTCAAGTCGATGGATCTATTTCTGAAGGGTTAACACTTGTGCTGTATAAAATCGACAAATGGCTTGGAGATTTAGATGTTAAACCTTTTGGAGAAAAAGGGGAGAATGTAAACCCTGACCTTCATGATGCAATGATGACCAAGACAGATGATTCCTATGAGGAAGATCAAATATTAGATGTATTTGAGAAAGGATATCGCTATAAGGATCGCGTGATTAGACATGCAAAAGTAATAGTGAACAAAAAATGAGAGATTTTTACGATATATTAGGCGTTTCCAAATCTGCGTCAGCTAATGAGATCAAAAAATCATATAGAAAACTGGCTATGAAATATCATCCTGATAAGAATCCAGATGATGGTGAAGCAGAAAAAATATTTAAAGAAGCAGCTGAAGCATATGCTGTTCTGAGTGATGAAACTAAAAGATCTCGCTATGATCAATTTGGTCATGCGGGGGTTGGAATGGGGGATGGCGGTCACGCTGGCTTTGGTGGTGGCGTTCATATGAGCATGGATGATATATTTAGTCAGTTTGGTGATATATTTGGTGGCGGCGGCAGTCCATTTGAAAGTTTTTTTGGTGGTAGCAGACAAGGAGGACAGGGTAGGCGGCGTGGAGGAAGCGACATTCGTATTAAATTAAAATTGACTTATGAAGAGATTGCTAAAGGAATTGATAAAAAAATAAAAATAAAAAAACGTATTCCAGCCCCTGGGGCCACATTTAATACTTGTTCTAGTTGTAACGGTGCAGGGCAAGTATCACGGATTAGTAATACTATTTTAGGTCAAATGAGAACAGCTTCAGAATGCCCTTATTGCAGTGGGAGTGGTAAAGTAATTGGCCATCGACCATCTGGTGCTGGACCTGATGGATTAATTACAAAAGAAGAAACAATAAAGGTAAATATTCCAGCAGGGGTAGAGTCTGGTAATTATTTAACACTCTCAAACCAAGGAAATCAAAATATTGCAGGAAATGCGGGTGATTTAATTGTTGTATTTGATGAAGTAGATCATGAATACTTTGTCCGAGACGGCGAACATGTTTATTTGCAACTTAATATTCCTTACACTACTGCTGCACTAGGCGGATCGATTAAAGTGCCAACAATTTTAAGCCATGTTGATTTAAAAATTCCCGCAGGAATTCAATCAGGGCAGATTCTACGTTTAAAAAACAAAGGATTCCCTCGTTTAAGAGGAAGTAGTAGTGGAGATCAAATGGTTAGAGTTCAAATCTCGACACCAAAGTCAATATCGAGATCTGAGAAAAATGCATTGAATCAACTTGAGAAAGAACAACAAACGATAAAAAACCCATTTTCGAAAATAGATATTTAATGACTTTATTTACGTCGAAGGAAAAATCAATTATTGGGTTTCTAGGATTATCTGCTGTAATTGGGTTTACGATTTCTGAATTAAAACAAAAAACAGTTTCATCTCCAATACATTCAAAGCATATTGAAAAATCAGAATTTAAAAAACTAGCCGATTCAATCTATTCGAAGGAAAATTTATTAGAATTAAAACATAAAAAGACAATTTCGAATTCTGAAGAAAAGGATTCGAAGGTTGAACTAGAATTTGTTAATATTAATACTGCAAATAAAGACGAATTAACATCATTAACAAAGATTGGACCTGTCACAGCAGAAAGAATCATTCACTATAGAGAAGATTACGGTTTATTTAAAACTATCGATGATTTAAAAAAGGTTAAAGGAATCGGTCCAAAAACTTTAGAACTAAATAAAAAGAGAATTATCCTTAAGACGGAATAAAACATTATGGAACTAAAAAAGAGACAACAAAGATCTGACTTACTTGAAGTCGGTATTGTATTAGCATTATTATTCTTGGTCATTACAATTTATGTACCTGTTGCCATTTGGGAAGAAGAAAAAGTATTTGAAGATGAAAGTCGCTTCAGAATGCAAAATTTATATGATATTGAAGAATTTCATAATCAATTAACTGGCTTGTACAATTCAGATTTTTATGAAGCTATGAATTTAGTTAATGCGGCAAGAGATTCTGTCATTGCTGATTCGAATTTCATAGGTGAACAATCTATTCTTCTCGGAAATGAAAATTATTCTGTAGATATTCCAGAAAGTTTCCCTGTTGAATTTGATACAACATTTGGATTTAAAAAATTCCGAAGAGACACAGTCAGTGATACGAGCGTTACCATCATTATGTATTCTGAAGAACTTTCAAGAGATGATACAAGCTATATTCAATTAAAAAACCTTTCATTTATGCAAGATGATCCGAATTTTAAAGAAGTACTAGAAAAAACTCCTGTTGAACGGGTTGAATTAGTAGAATATTATGACACATTTGTTCCTGATTCGTCTACTTATTACTGTCCATTAACACAAAATGAATATAATATAAAGATTGTTGAAGAAATAAAAAGCTTGCGTGTGACAAGCCCAATTGTTGAAACGTATAAAGAACCACGTTATCTTATATTTTCATTCAAAGCAAATAGTCATGGAATGATCAGTGATGGAACTAGAAGCTGGGATTAATATTAATCCGTTTTGATTGGTCTTGTCATATCCAATAAGAACCTTCTTTGCGCCCAATGGACTAGGGTTGCAGACAAAATTATTTTATCTAAAGTCGCTAATGTAAAATTAGAAAATTCTCTATTTCCAATACTATCAAATGAGAAAGAGTTAAATAAAGTTTTATCTAATCATTTGAAAGACATTAATGATTCAATTCCATTAGCGGGAGATGAAATTACAATTTCCATAGATGATGATTTATTGACTCATGGCATTATTAAAAATGAAATAGATTTAAGCCGAGAAGATCATTTAGATTTTATAAACTGGAAAGTTAATGCAGAGAGGTTACAACCGCTTAAATCTATTTATTGTCAAACATATTTACCAGATGAACCCAATCTTCATTATGTTTCAATTCCGACACATTTAGCAATAAACCTAAAACTGACATTATCCGGTTTAGGATGCCAACCATTATGGATGGGCCCAATTAGCTCAACAATCCTAGATTGGGGAGATTTGCCTGAATCAACATGGGTACATAAGTCTGATAAAGGTTTTCGCTTTTTTGCATTAATACATCAACAGTTTCATTTTGGACATTTAACATTTTCAAAAGGGAATATCATAGTTAAAAATTCAACTGCTTCAAGCGCCCAATCATCCACCATTTTATCTTTAACATCTAATCCCAGTAAGAGACCTATAATATCAACGGGATCATTGACACCAAAAATGAAAAAAGTTTGGGATAATAATTCAATGATTGAGTTAAAACCATTTGAAGGTATCGACTATGACGATATTCCTAACAATTTGCCTTCTTTTGAGTCGATAATTTTAACTGTGATGGCAAAATCTAAATCACATATTTACTCAATGAATTTTTTCAATGAGCCAGGGCTAACAGACTTCCCACTTATTGACAAATATTACGATACCCCTTCTGATGATGAGATTGTTAATGTAGAAAAAGGGAAAAGAACCATATCTAAAATCAAAAAACCGATCAAAACTGAATCAAATAATGTCTTGTATTATTTACTCATAATTGGCATTCTTTTTCTTGGTATGAATTATCTAAAATATAGATCAGATATTAATGACCCAATATGGCCATTTAATTTCATAAAAACTGACGTAATATTTAAAGTAGATCGATCATCGTCTAAAGCAGGTGAACCATTAGCCAAAAAAAGTAGCACATTTCCTCAAGAATTAATTAATAAGTCATTTCTCATATCCAAATCATTAAATGATATATTATTGAATACGGACATAAATAAATATTCGACACTCACAATTACAAAGAATTTTATCAGTTTAGAATACACGAGCATTGTCGACCCTGAATTTGGTAAATACCTCCCTGGTGACTTAGTAAGTTATTCTGAAGAAAAAGAGACAGGAAGTTCAAATATAAGACGTTATTTCAGTTTCGATATGCCAAAAGGGACTGCGATACTCAATACGAGAACAGGGTTAACTCCCGAAGATGTTATTGTTCAACTGGATTCTTCTTTATCCGGCTATTCGTTAAAATATTTCGATCAAATATATAAAGAGTCCCATATTTTTGAACCCATCTTAATCTGGGTAAAATCCCTAGATGAAATTACCACCATAAGCCGTATCCTAAATGAAGCCGGGAATCGTGTCCTATTTAGAAAATTTGTTCTCTTTAATAACCCATCCGATCCGCGTCCTAAAGCTGGGTTTTATATTTCATTTTTAAATCCTAAATAGAACGAATCAATTCTATGAATATTCTATCTGGCCTCTATAAAGGGAGGAAGATTGAAACGAGTTTAAAAGCTCAATATCGCCCTACCAAATCTATTGTTCGGAAAAGTTTATTTGATATTCTTGGACCATTAAATAATTACTCATTTCTGGACCTTTTTTCAGGTTCAGGAATCATGGGTTTTGAAGCTTTAAGTAGAGGTGCATCTCCTATCTATTTTGTAGAGTCAAATCGAGCCCATATTCAAATGCTAAAATCCAATTCTCAATTATTTCCGGATCATATACATATCTATCATCAAGATGTATTTAAATATTTAAAAACTACATCTCTATCATTTGATATTATTTTTGCTGACCCACCCTATTATGGAATCGAGATTGATCCCTTGATCGATTCAGCTCTTCAACACTTGAGTTCAAATGGAATTTTTATTTTAGAAGTCAATCGCTCAAATCGTAAATTATCCTATGACCCCGAGATTAGAAACTATGGTAAAAGTCAATTAGCAATCTGGAATAATAAATGAGAAAAATAATATACCCTGGTACATTCGATCCAATTCATAAGGGCCATTTAGACATTGCCATTCGTGCATCTAAATTATTCGATGAATTGGTTTTTGCTGTTGCAGACAATTCATCAAAAAATCCATTATTTACCGTAGATGAAAGAGTAGAACTCATATTATCTAGTACGAGAGATCTCCATAATGTTTCCGCAATTAGCACAAAACAACTTATTGCTGAAACAGCTCGTGAAGAAAATGCATGCGCTCTTATTCGAGGATTGAGGCATGTGAGTGATTTCGAATTTGAATTCCAAATGGCCATGATGAATTACCACTTAAACCCAGAAATAACTACTATATTCATGATGCCAGATGAAAAATATATCCATTTGAATTCATCTGTAATTAAGGAAGTGTCAAAACTCGGAGGCGATCTTAGAGATTATGTAACAAAAGATGTATTTGATGCATTAAAAATAAAATTTAATATATAAATATTTTATAAATTTCCGCTCAATTTTTATCTAAATAAGCTGGAACTTATGCCAACCTACGAATATTTATGTAACACTTGCGGAGAACGTTTTGACTATTTTCAATCAATCTCCGATGATGCTTTGCAAAAAAAACCTAATTGTGAAGTACAAAAATGTAAAATTACTCGGATTGTAAGTGGCGGTGCTGGTCTGATTTTTAAAGGATCTGGCTTTTATCTTACAGATTATAAAAATAAAGAAAAACCCAAACCAAATCCCGAATCAACGAATAAAACTAAAACGAAAACGAAAACCAAGAAAAAGGATCGTTAAATGTCAAAAATTATCTGGACTATTACTGACGAGGCACCAGCATTAGCTACTCAATCACTATTACCTATTGTTAATGCATTTACAAAAACCGCAAATATTGAAGTTGAGCCAAGAGATATATCCCTTGCAGGTCGAATAATTGCAACTTTTCCCGAAAATTTATCTTCAGATCAAATTATTAATGATGATCTTAATTTATTAGGGAAAATTGTTAAAGAGCCAAATGGTAATATTATTAAGCTTCCAAATATTTCCGCATCTGTCCCACAACTAAAAGCGTGCATAATTGAACTTCAACAAAATGGATATAATATACCTAATTATCCAGAAACACCAAATACGGATGCCGAGGTCAAAATTCAAAAAAAATATTCTACCTGTTTAGGATCTGCTGTAAATCCTGTATTAAGGGAAGGCAATTCTGATCGTAGAGCAGCTGATGCTGTTAAGAATTTTGCGAAAAATAATCCACATCGTCTTAAACAATTCGCTGATTATTCAAAAGCCCACGTTGCCCATATGAATGAGAATGATTTTTTTGGGAATGAACAATCTTTCATTAATAATGGAGAAGGAACACTTACGATTGAGCTTCAATCCAATGATGGAAGCACTATTCATTTAAAAGAATTATGTATTCAAGATAAAGAAATTGTAGATACAACCTTTATGTCTGTTAAACATTTAAAGGAATTTTACAAATATGAGTTAAATGCTTCTAAGGAAGAAGGATTATTATTCTCTTTACATTTAAAAGCAACAATGATGAAAGTTTCAGATCCAATTATGTTTGGTCATTGTGTACGCGAATATTATAAGGATGTATTTGATGTATATTCTACTGAATTTGAAGAATTAGGCATTAATCCAAATCTAGGATTAAGTGATTTATATAAAAAACTAGAGTCACTTCCATCAGACCTAAAATCAAAAATTGAAAATTCTATTCAGGATGTATATAACACCATGCCATCTTTGGCAATGGTAGATTCTGATAATGGTATTACAAATTTGCATGCTCCTAATGATATAATCATTGATGCTTCTATGCCAGTTGTGGTGCGTGATGGCGGACAAATGTGGAACTCTGATGGGAGTCTACAAGAATGTAAAGCCATTATCCCGGATAGGTCTTATGCTACTATGTATAAAGAAGTATTACAAGATTGCGTTAATAATGGCCAGTTCGATGTTGCAACTATGGGAAATGTGTCTAATGTAGGTCTTATGGCACAAAAAGCAGAAGAATATGGTTCTCATCCAACCACATTCGAAATTCCAACTAGTGGCATTGTGAACGTTATTGACCAGGATGGGTCTATATTAACAAGTCATCATGTTGAGAAAGGTGATATTTGGAGAATGTCTACCGCGAAAGATATTCCAATTAAGGATTGGGTTAAACTAGCTTATAATAGAGCTAAAATCACTGGACAACCTGTCGTATTTTGGCTCGATAAAAATCGTAATCATGATGCTAATATTATAAAAAGTGTATTAAAGTATTTACCGCAGTATAATAAAAATAATGATATTGAATATCATATATTATCACCTCAATCTGCAATGGCATTCACATTAAAACGAGTTAGAGCTGGGCTTAACACTATTAGTGCCACGGGTAATGTATTACGTGATTATTTAACAGATTTATTTCCAATCTTAGAACTGGGTACTTCTGCGAAAATGCTTTCCATTGTTCCATTAATAGCCGGGGGAGGCTTATTTGAAACTGGTGCTGGAGGATCTGCGCCAAAACATGTTGCTCAATTCTTAAAAGAAGGTCATTTAAGATGGGATTCATTGGGCGAATTTTTAGCATTAGCAGAATCATTACGCTACATTGCACGGAAGAATAATTCGAATGAATTGAATATTATAGCAAACGCTCTTGATGTAGCAAATTCAAAATATTTAGATAATAAGAAATCTCCATCCAGAGTTGCAGGTGAGCCAGGGAATATATCTGGCCATTACTTTTTAGCTCAATATTGGGCGCGCGCTCTTGTAGATCAATCGGAAAGCATAACACTTTCTGACACATTTTCGCCTATTGCAACTGCGTTAGAAAATAATGAACAAAAAATAATAGAAGAACTTTTAATCGCTGAAGGAAAACCAAAAGAAATTGGTGGATATTATTACCCCGATTTATCTAAAGTGTCAGCTGCAATGAGACCTAGCCATACATTAAATTCAATTATTGATGATATTTAATCAATATAATTAATGTAGTTTCATTCATCTTAAAATTGTTGAATACCTATGTTTATTGATTATACAAAAGTTGAATTAATTGCTGGTAAAGGTGGCCGTGGAGCTGTTTCCTTTCGTCGCGAAAAATTCGTTCCAAAGGGTGGCCCTGATGGTGGTGACGGAGGACGCGGTGGTCATATTATATTTAAAGCAGATGAAAACCTTCGAACACTTCAAGATATACGATATCGTAAAATGTATAAAGCCGAGAATGGCAACCCTGGTGGAAAGAATAATAGAAGTGGTAAATTTGGAGAAGACGTCATCATATTAGTACCATTAGGTACCATTATTCGTAAAGTTACTAATAATGTAATTATTGCAGATCTCACAACACCGGGTGAAGAATGTATTGCTTGTAATGGCGGGATTGGCGGAAAAGGGAATAGTCGATTTAAAACATCCACAAATCAAACTCCAAGAAAGCATCAGACAGGTATAGAAGGTGAGTCTGGCCATTTTGAAATTGAATTAAAAGTATTAGCTGATGTTGGTTTAGTTGGTTTTCCTAATGCAGGTAAATCCACCTTATTAGCTCGCTTATCTTCAGCAAAACCGAAAATTGCTGGCTATCCATTTACGACGTTAGAACCCTATTTAGGTATTATTAAATATGATGAATATAAATCATTTGTTATGGCTGATATTCCTGGGTTAATAGAAGGAGCCAGTACTGGTAAAGGTCTAGGGCATCAATTTTTAAAACATATTGAAAGAAATAGAGTTTTACTGTATCTAATAGATGCATTGGATGATAATCCAGAAAATTCCTTTGATGTTTTGAAGCAGGAATTAATTAATTTCAATCCAGATCTTATGCTAAAACCATTTTTAATTTGTCGCTCCAAGATAGATACATTGCAAAATGATAAATTTGATGATTATTGGTCAAATTTTAAACATCCATACATTGATATTTCATCAGTAACTGGATCTGGGTTAAATCAATTGATGCAAAAAATAACTTCAATAATACAAAATGAAATTTAAGCACGAAACAATAATCAATTTATTGAATACTCCATCAGTTGGAAGAAATCGTGTACGCATACTATTATCATCTATTGGCAGTCATGAGAATCCGTTTGAAATGGATTCTAAAACGCTATGTAGAATAGATGGCATTGATATAAAGACTGCATCTGCTATTCAGAAATACCGACACTTGAAATACGGTGAATCACAGGTAAAACAGCTATCTGATAAAAATATCAATATTGTGTCTTATTGGGATAACAATTATCCTGTGCTGCTCAAGAAAATATATGATCCTCCCGTTTTATTGTATACGCTTGGTAAAGAATTAATAAAAATGGAAGATATGGCTTCCATAGTAGGAACCAGGACGATTACACAATATGGGCGAACAATGACAAAACTAATTGTAAATAAATTAGTAAAAGCAGGAATTACGACT
Source organism: uncultured bacterium (assembly GCA_964525185.1). GTDB lineage: Bacteria > Fidelibacterota > Marinisomatia > Marinisomatales > UBA1611 > JABHGY01. The sequence continues at coordinate 13,615 of CAZGFQ010000008.1, read as the reverse complement.
GTAAGTGGTCTTGCACGTGGCATCGATACAATGACTCATAGAGAGACTGTCAATTTAGGTGGAAAAACAATTGGCGTATTAGGCTGTGGTATTGATGTGGTTTATCCATCCGAGAATAAACAGCTTTATAAAGATATTTTAAAGAATGGTACAATTATTTCTGAATTTCCATTAGGAGAGAAACCGAATAGAAAAAATTTCCCACAGAGAAATAGGATCATATCTGGACTTTCTCATGGTACAATTGTTGTAGAAGCAGGTGATAGAAGTGGGTCAATTCTTACCGCCTTTAATGCTATAGATCAAAATAGGGATGTTTTTGCTGTACCGGGAAGGGTAACTGACACCATGTCCGTTGGTTCAAATCGCCTTATTAGAAATGGAGCATTTCCAGTGCACGATGGTAATGAAATCTTAGATATTATTAATGATCGTCTATTTAAACCAATCAAGGGTGTTCAAAAAACAATTCCATTGAATTTATCTCATGATGAACAACGTATTTTCAAACATTTAGGACACGATCCTATTCAGGTTGATGATTTAAGAAAAAAGGTCGGATTAGATATAGCTCAATTACTTCAGATTCTTTTAAATTTAGAGATGAAAAATGCTGTTACACAATTAAGTGGAAAACAGTTTGTTATTTCTTAAATCTTTTTTGGGATTAAGCAATTCAAGGAGTAATTTCAGAGGTTTAATATTAAAAAAATATGGAGAGGTGGCCGAGTGGCTGAAGGCGCTCGCCTGCTAAGTGAGTAAGGGGTTTATAGCCTCTTCGAGGGTTCGAATCCCTCCCTCTCCGCAAATAAACAAAATGGAGGTGTGGCAGAGTCTGGCTGAATGCACTGGTCTTGAAAACCAGCAGGGGTTCGCGCCCCTCGTAGGTTCGAATCCTACCGCCTCCGCAAAATTATAAATGGCCAATTCTAAACTACGAGTTCGATTTGCACCAAGCCCGACCGGCCAACTTCATCTCGGGGGTGCACGAACTGCATTATTCAACTGGCTTTTCGCCAAACACCATAATGGGTCTTTTTTAGTTCGTATTGAGGACACAGATACTCTTCGGTCGAAAGACGAATTCACTGAACAAATTTGCCAATCAATGGAATGGCTGGGGCTAGATTGGGATGATGAACTTATTTTCCAGTCTAAACGTATAGACTTGTATTTATCTGCCATTCAAGCATTATTGGAATCTGGACAGGCATATCGCTGCTTTGCCACTAAAGAAGAATTAGATACCTTTCGAGCTAAAGATGGATCATTTTTTTATCCTGGCATATGGAGAAATCGTTCAGAAAATGACATTCAATCTGAACTAGATAAAAATTCCCCATTTACAATAAGACTCAAAACGCCCAAGGACGGAATGGTCACTTTCTCTGATGAAATTTATGGATCAATTAAAGTAGATAATTCAGAAATTGATGATTTTATTATAGCTCGATCTGATGGAAGTCCGGTATATAACCTAGTTGTCGTTGTTGATGATCATGATATGAAAATATCTCATGTTATTAGAGGAGAAGATCATGTCGCAAATACACTGAAACAAATATATATTTATAATGCTTTGGAGTATTCTCTACCTATTTTTGCACATCTACCAATGATTCTAGGCCCAGACAAAAAAAGACTTAGTAAGCGCCATGGAGCAACTGGAGTACAAGCATATCAAGATTTAGGGTTTACACCAAATGTTCTTCTAAATCATTTAGCATTATTAGGCTGGAATCCCGGTACAGAGCAAGATATTTTTTCAGTTGAAGATTTAATTAAACAATTCGATATAAAACGAGTCCAGAAAAAATCAGCCGTATTTGATATTCAAAAACTCAACTGGATCAGTGCACAGCATATTATGGCATTATCACCTAATTCAATTTATAATCATATTAAAGAGCTTAGCCAAACTTGGGGCGATGGGTTTGATACATCTTATTTGTTAAAAGTAATAGAATTGTTAAAACAAAGATCAAAAACGATTGTTGACTTTATACATATGTCTCATTATTTCTTTTCTAACCCTACTCAATTTGATAAAAAAGCTATGAGAAAAAGTTGGAAACCAGAGACTACAACTCATATAATAGAATTATTATTAATCGAATTAAATACAGTGTCAGAATGGAATTCAGCATTCATTGAAAGTACTATAAAGAATTATGCTGAAAAAAATGAAATATCATTAGGAAAAATTATACAACCGACACGATTGGCTATTAGTGGTGTTTCTGGTGGTCCTTCTCTATTTTCAATCATGGAATTATTAGGAGAAAACGCATGCATTTCACGATTAAACTACGCTATAACTCATTTCCCAATCATAGAAAGCGATAAAAATGGAAGCTGAAAAACAGGTTAAGAATTTTATTCAAAAAATAATTGACGAAGATAACCGTTCTGGAAAATTCGATCAAAAAGTTCACACACGTTTTCCACCAGAACCAAACGGATACCTCCACATTGGCCATGCAAAATCTATTTGCTTGAATTTTGGATTAGCGGACCAATACAGTGGTTTATGTAACCTCAGGTTCGACGATACAAACCCAATCAAAGAAGAAGATGAATATGTAAAAGCAATCATGAAAGATGTTTCTTGGTTAGGCTTTGACTGGGAAGATAGATTGTATTATGCATCCGATTATTTTGATCAAATGTATGAATTCGCCGCGGCACTCATTAAAGCAGAAAAAGCTTACGTTTGCGACCTATCTGGAGACGAGGTTAGAGCAACCCGGGGTAATCTAAAAGAAGCAGGCAGTGATAGTCCATTCAGAAATAGATCCGTCGATGAAAATCTTCTTCTGTTTACTCAAATGAAAAATGGTGACTTTGAAGATGGTAGCCGAACATTACGAGCCAAAATTGATATGAGTCATCCAAATTTGAATATGAGAGACCCTGTTATGTATCGTATATTGAAAGCTCATCATCATCGGACTGGCGACACATGGTGCATTTACCCCATGTATGATTGGGCGCATGGTTTAGAAGATTCTCTTGAAGGAATTACCCATTCCATTTGTACATTAGAATTTGAAGATCATAGGCCCTTATACGATTGGTATTTAAACCAACTTGATACCTATCATCCGCAACAAATAGAATTTGCTCGATTAAATTTAAATTTTACCATCATGTCAAAAAGATGGCTTAAACAATTAGTAGATAATGGACATGTATCAGGGTGGGATGATCCAAGAATGCCAACTATTTCAGGATTAAGGCGTAGAGGATATTCTCCACAATCTATCCGTAATTTTGCAGAAAAGGTCGGAGTAGCAAAACGTGACAATGTTGCTGAAATGAATCTTTTAGAGTATAGTTTAAGAGAAGATCTCAATAAAAAGGCAACTCGTGTCATGGGTGTGATTGATCCATTAAAAATTGTAATTACAAATTTTCCTGAGGATGAGATTGATTATTTAGACGCCATAAATAACCCGGAAGATGAGTCCGCAGGTAAACGGAAAATAGCTTTTACTAAAGAAATATATATTGAACGAAGCGATTTTATGGAAGAACCTTTTCGCAAATATTTTCGATTGGCTCCCGGTAGAGAAGTTAGATTAAGATATGCATTTTATATTACCTGTGTTGATGTCATAAAAAACAGTAACGGAGATATTATTGAACTGCATTGTACATATGATCCCGAAACGCGTGGTGGTTCTTCTCCAGATGGACGTAAAGTAAAAGGAACCATACATTGGGTTTCATCTACAGAAAATATGGAAGCGGAAGTACGATTGTATGATAGACTTTTTTTGGAACCGAATCCAAGTAAGACAGATAACATTGATAATGCATTGAATCCTGATTCACTTATTGTTATAAAAACGTGCTTTATTGAAAATGAAATGAAAAAAGCGAAGGTTGGAGAATTCTATCAATTTGAACGATTAGGCTATTTTTGTTTGGATAATGTTGACAGTTCTCCCGAACATTTTGTATTTAATCGGTCAGTAGCTTTGAGAGATTCCTGGAAAAAGATTGAAAAGGGATTTCAAGCATCTAAAAATGGAGGTGGTTAAACTCCTGTTTTTCTATTAATTTATTCTCCATTAAACCTACAACTCCATGAACAAAATCTTAATACATATTCTTTTATTGTCCGCATTATTTGCAAGAGACCCACTTGTTTATTTTTATTTACTCCCATTTGATAATGTACAAAATGATGCATCTGTTGAATGGATTGGTCCTGGTTTATCCGAAATAGTTAAAGATAAATTGAAGAATGAATCCACATTACGAATTCAAAATAATGATGATTTAGAATATATTATGAATAATCGGTCTGAATTATTGAAACAACCACGCGGATCGAAAAACCTATTACTCCTCGGTAAATTTAATAGAAAGCTTGATGATATATCTGTATCAATGCAATTAATTGATATTGCGACTTGGGAAGAAGTTGGAAACAAATCTGTATCTGGATTTTATTCTGCTATTCCCGCTTTAAAAGACCAAGTGGGTGTTACTGTTCATAGTATGTTGACAGGTTTTCTACCTAAACAAGTAGCCAAACCTAAATATCCATTTCCTGACTTTGCAGTCAAACCCCAGAAACAATTACCACCGAAAGTTTCTATTGAGTCTGAACGCGTGGCAAGTTCGTTAGATGCAGCCATTCTTGAATTAGAAGCAAGTATGGATTTTGTACTTGGTGCTAAAAAAAGGGAAGAAGATGCAAAAAAGAAGAAAGCTGTCCAACAATCCGTTGGAGAATGGTCTATGGATTTTACAGCTGAGCAAAAAGTGGATGTTAATCCTGAAAATGATCAAAATTCCGCACTTTTAGAAACGGTATTAGACCAATTAATATCTAATCCATATCAAGTGAAATTAGAACGACCCAATTTTATTTATCATGAAGATGATGAACAGCTCATTACTGTCCAGTTTAAAGTGGAATATTCTCTTAAAGAGAATATTATTCATGAAATGTTAACTACACTTCCATATACAGGTCTTCAGGAAGATGGCAGTTTAACCGTTTTTTATTATAGCAGAGATAAGTTCAATTTTCCACAATATTTAATTGATGATATTATTTCTGAATCCTATCGCAAAATTCCTGTTATTCAATTTTTTGACAAATCCAGAAACCCATCTGTGGTATTAACAGATACACCGGATTCTTATTGGCATGCTCGTTCGAGCTCAAAAGTCTTATATATACCAAGTCATAAGTTTTCACCCTTAATCAACTTCACGATGGGAGGATGGTCTATGCAAATAGCAATGGAAACCGTTACAATTCCCATTACGTATGAATTCACATTACCCGTGAATGCAGTTGAAAATTTGAGTAATGTTACAATTAAATTCGTTAATGAAGCAGACCTAAGATCCTTTTTGGATCCAATTTTATAATTAACACGAGTTCATAGTGAAAAAATATTTTGCTGGAATTGCGTACATTCTAGCGATTTCATTCTTATTTGCATCAAAAGCGAATGTAGAAAAAGTACCCGATTTTAAAGTGAAACTCCTATCCGGAGAACGAATATCATTATACAAATTGCTTGAAGATGGTCCTGTTTTGCTCGATTTTTGGGCAACATGGTGTGGCCCATGTAAGAAGGCAATGATTCATCAAGATCATTTTCATACAACGTATCAAGATTCAGGCTTTAATGTATTAACCATTAACCAAGATTCTCCAAAAAGTTTATCCAAGGTAAAAGGGTATATACGTTCAAAAAAATATTCATTTAAAGTTGGACTTGACCCAAATCAACAAATATCCAAAATATTTAATGCTGTTTTACTTCCTACAATGATTCTTATCGATAAAGATGGAACCATTGCTTGGCGTCATCAAGGCTTCATCCCTGGCGATGAAGTGGCTATTGAAAAACATATAAAAGCTTTATTAACGCAGTTATGACAATAGCACAACGGACTCTTTATTTAACTTCTTTTTCATTTATCCTATTTACGTCTATTCTTTTTGGACAAACACACTTTTCTGGAAGTAGCCAACTCAAATATGGCGAAAGCAAAACTGGATTCAATTATTCTGAATCTTTGATTAATACAAATATCCGTTTTGATAATCTAACTGTATGGACCCAATTTGAATTTAGTCAACCACCCGAATTAGGATTCTACCAAGACGGGCTACGAAAAATTCGACTTGATTATACAGACGGTCCTATATCATTAAAACTTGGAGATATTTATGAAATTTGGGGTAGGGGTCTTGTGTTAAACCAAATTGATGATCAACCAATAGATTTTGATAATGGTATCCGTGGTCTTTATTTTTCATTAGACAAAAATAATATACATTGGGATATATTAACTGGATATTCTACACTTTGGAAATCGTCTCCCACTTTTCCTGGTTATAATAATTATACTCATAATTATGAGACAAATCATTCAGTTATGGGAACAAATATTGATTGGATTCGTGATTCTTTTGAAATAGGTCTATCTTATTTACAATCGAGAGAAAAGCATACATTACCATCCTGGAATTTCCCGGATACAGTCCATGTAATTCATCGAATTTTAGGAGGTCGAATGGCTTACGCAGGCCCTAATTTTGATATATTTGTGGAATATGCCGATAAACAATCAAATGGTTTTAATGATTTAGATTTCTCTAGAAAGGGGAGTGGCTTTTATGCTAATTTAACTAGCTACCTGCAAGATTGGACATTTTCTGCGGATTATATACGTTATAGTTTTGCCCATTTAGCTCCCGATGCCTTTTCTCGTTGGGATTTTATAAATAATTATGGGCTAGCTTTAGATTTTCAACAACCAGCTATTTCGAATTTGCTCCATACAACACCATTACTTGGGCGTGTATCACACCAATTTGATTTTAATAATAATTTAGGATATCAATTAGATTTAACCGGTCCAGGATTATTCGGTTCTACATTATTTCTACATTATGCTGCTTCAAGCCGAACAAATATTTGGGAGTCCACTGCAAATTATTCATGGTTAAAAAAGAATAATGATTCTTGGCTTCCTATTGAATCTGAAGAAGGATTACCCTATCGAGAAATATATATTGAAGTGAATGGCTATGCATTTAATGATAAAATACATTATATCATTTCAGGATCAAAAACGACAGATATTACGGATATTTTTAAAAATCTATATTCGGAACAAAGCCATGATTTACAATACAAATTTCAGGAAGCTGTCACCATTCCAACATCTTTTTCATATAACCTAGATAATGGGTTAAATATTGATATTAAGTGGGAATATCAGGAATTATTACGTGGAACATGGAGTTATTCAGACTCACTTAATATTGTACAATATGATAGCCTTAAATCAGATTTTGATTCATACGATTATGAAACAGGGAGTTATACTAAACGGCCAAAACAGTATAATCATTTCTTTTCAGTAGGAGTGGGGAAAGCTCCAACATGGTCAATGGCTCTATTATTTGATCGTGTATCCTATGATGATACATTTGATCCATATGCCATTGATACTGAAACATCCTTCGAATCCTTTCTCGGAAATTTCATCAATTTAAAAAATACATGGGCAGCCATTGAATTTGTGTATAACATTAATTCAAGTCATCGGCTATCTTTAATGTATGGAAGTCAAAAGGGTGGACTTCTTTGCAGTAATGGTGTTTGTCGTATCATTGAACCATTTACGGATGGGTTTAAGCTAGAATTAACATCCTTGTTTTAAAATACGGATGGCATCTAATTTCTTTTACAATTAAAGCTAGATAAATCGGGGACACCAATATGAAAAAAATAGTCTTATTTATGATTGCAACCATATCATTTATGATGGCTGAGCAAACTATTCTTGTTAATAACCAAGAAGTTCCAGTCAAAAACTTAAGAGAAATTGTAGAAAATGCTGCGCGATCGTCTCAACGGGTTTTTGTTGAAGATTTCACGGGCCTTCAATGACCATACTGTCCAAGCGCAAGTTTTGCGATAGACTCATTATTAAACGAATTCCCCGAAACATTACTCGCGGTTGAGTGGCATAGCCCAAGTTATACACCTGGTAGTTCAGATTTCGATTTACCTTCGGATTATAATCAACGTGGTGGATACTATGGCGTAGGAGGTATTCCTCACTCTCAATGGAACGGTGTTCAAAATACAGTTGGTGGTTATCCTGATGCTAATTGGCAGCCTATGTATAATTCGTTTTTACCCATTTATAATTCGATGGTCGGCGATGAAACACCATATGAAATTTCAATTAATGGAATGGTTGTGGATGGGTCTGTAAGTTATGATGTTACTGTTTCTCTCGATGCAGATCATACATCATCAAATGATGTAGTCCATGTTTTTGTAGTGGAAGATGAAATATATTCATACTGGTCCACAGTTAGTCAATGGCATAATGCAAGAAATGTTGTCCGTATTTGGGAAGATCCTAGTGATATAACAATTTCTTCTGCGGGTGAAATTGAATCATTAGGTGCTTCAACATTTACACTGGTTGATTCTTGGGTACAAGAAAAAGTAAAAATAATTGCGCTTGTTCAGAATAACAGCACAAAGCAAATTTTGCAAGTATCACAAGTTTATATCGATGGTATGAATCCTGATGTGGATGATGATGGTGTTATGAATTGGGAAGATAATTGTCCCCAAGATTATAATCCAACTCAAGATGATGAAGATAATGATTTAATCGGGAACGAATGCGATCCATGTAATAATAATGTATATGTTACAGGGAATTTGAATGGAGATACAGATGTAAATGGTAATCCTATCATAAATGTTTTTGATGTTTTATCTCTCGTAGATTTCATTTTAGCGGATGAATCAACTGGCTGCCATGTAGATGTTGCAAATATGAATGGTGATGAAATCATTAATGTGATTGACATTGTGGCTCTTGTACAAGGAATTATGAATAATACGTGGGGCGGTGTATCACCTGGCGGTCAACCGCAGGATGGTATTTTAAGTATTCAACAAAACGGTTTGGATAAAATTGCAACTATATCGAGTGCAGAAATGATTTCTGGATTTCAATTTTCAATCCCTGAATCTTCCATCTTACATGAACAATTAATGCTTCCTGAAGGATGGTCTTTGCATACTGCAACAAAGCAGGGACGAACCACCTATTTAGCATTTGATGAATCAGGAACAAATGCTATTGAATCATTATCTTTCAATGTGGCTTCATCTATCCAAGCATTGGATTTAAAAGATTTAGTCGTAAGTAATGAATTTGGACAAGAAATAAATATAAAACATATTGATAAATCAGAAACCATTCCCATTGCTCTCGCTTCACAGCCTGAAATATGGAATTTGACACCTAACCCTTTTAATCCTGTTTTATCTATCTCATTTTCAATTCCATTTGATACAAAAGGAAAAGTTGCTATTTACAATACTTTAGGAGAAGAAGTAGAAGTACTAGCGAATAAACCACTCATGCAAGCAGGAGATCACTCATTCCAATGGGATGCATCGTCTCATGCTTCTGGTATGTATTTCATCCAAATTCAAACTCCAAATGGAATTGATACAAAAAAAGCATTATTGTTGAAATAGACGGTTGAATCCGGGAAATTCTTCTAATAAATTCTCGGGCATTTTTTGGCGTGATATATTTATAATCTTTTACAAAAAAAGATATGCGCCCGTAGCTTCCCGATAAAATCTGGATAGGCAGTTTCGCTACGGACATTTATTTAAAATATTGAAAAAATATGCGCCCGTAGCTCAACTGGATAGAGTGTCTGGCTACGGACCAGAAGGTTGGGGGTTCGAATCCTCCCGGGCGTACCACTTAAAATAATCGCAAGGTTATTTACCAAACCCTACAAGCAATTGTGGGGTTTGCTGTACTTGCCCGTTCCGTAGGCGGGTCTACTCGGTATTACGACTACTTACCCGTCAAAAGCCGGGCAGACACCAATATTTACTCCAATATTTTTACACCACAATTTCCGATTAAATTGATGTGTCGTAAGCCAAGACGGTGGCTAATCGAATTTTTTTAGCAAAAGTCTCTTTTTCTCTGGTTTTTGCAATTGCCGTTAGTTCCGTTTGTTAAGTCTCTGCAATATAGGGAGTTACTCATTTGGTGCCGTTATTTTAGACATTTTAGTAAAAATAGACAGTTAGACAAGTTCGATTTTTGCAAAACCTCGTGTCGAGGACTATGGCTAATCGAACAAAGTTAGACACTGATAATTGGTTGAAATATTGATGCGTAAATCGTTATTCCTTCTCGGTAAAAGATGTGTTTTGCGGAATTAATGTGTTACGGAACTAACTGCAATTTAGAATTTGGAAAGCACCCATAAATAAACAAAATAATAAAAAAACACCCCATCAGATTACTCCAAGGGGTGCCTGCCTTCTCACACTGTAGTCCCATGCCAAGTAAGTGGCACAGTGCAATATCTATTTTAAATTCTATCTAATAGTAATATTGAGGAATAATACAATCCAATACAGCATAGAATCGCATAAAGTGCGAAGATATGCAGGCAGAATAATGTTATTTCGTATGCGTGATTATGGTAATATAGCCAAATTACGCATACGAAATAACTTTCCAATAGAAAGTCGTAACAATACATATTACGACTATTTATTGATTTAGATGGATTGAAAATATAAACTAATATTTGCCATTTATCTTGTATCGTTGGCAAATATTAGTTTATATTACCGACGAAGATTATGATAGTAAAAAAGAGGATAAGAGCATTCGTAGAACAATTTAGTGAACGAGAAAGTTTCACAAGGAAAGAATTATATGACTTTTTTAAATCAAAAGAACCAAAAATAGATGAGAACATTTTTTCATGGCGTATTTATGATTTGAAAAGAAAAGGTATTATTAAATCTTTAAAAAGGGGTGTTTATACTTTTCTTCAAAAACTTGATTTTGAGTATCCAGTCAATAGAAAACTTTCCATCATTTTCAAGTCAATTCAAAAACGATATGATTTGGAAAATGTTTGTGTGTGGGATACAGTTTGGTTACATGATTTTATGTTACACCAACCCACTTTTTCATATATGATTGTGGAAGTTGAGAAAGATGTTTTGGAATCAGTATTTTATCATTTGAAGGATGAAAACCATAAGAATGTATTCATATATCCAGATGAACCTTTAATGGATAGATATGTAATTGAAGAAATCAAACCAATTATTATCAAACCATTTATTAGTCGTTCACCAGTTATTAAAGTCAAAAATAATATTTATTCAAGGGTTGAAAAAATGTTGGTTGATATATTTTGTGAACCAGTTTTGTTTAAAATCTATCAATCAAGTGAACTGGTCAGAATTTTCATACAGGTTGATAAGCAACATTCATTGAATTTCTCTAAAATACTGAATTATGCCAAACGAAGAGGTAAAGGGTCTGAACTTAGTAAGTTCTTGATAAATGAAATTAAAATTTCAAGGGAATTAATTTTATGATATAAAAAGAATCATTTTCAAAACAGTGGATTATAAACCAAAGAACCAAAGTTTCAAAAGCAGATCCAAGTATTATAGAGAAATTGATTCATGCGTTATCGTTGGTTGAACAATTAGCGATAACTGAACTTGATTTTGTGTTTAAAGGTGGAACGAGTCTTGTCCTCCTTCTTAATAAACCCAGACGATTTTCAGTTGATATAGATATTATCACAGAAGAAAATAGAGAGATAATTGAATCATCATTGGATATTATTTGTGAAAATTCTCATTTCTTACGATATGAATTAGATGAAGGCAGAAGTTATAATGGAAAAATACCAAAAGCCCATTATGAATTATTTTTTCATTCAGAACACGAAAATAAAGAGAAATCAATTCTGCTGGATATTTTATTTGAGAAACATTCATATCCAAAATTAATTCAAAAGGCGATTGATTTAGAGTGGGTAAAATCAGATAGCAATCCTGTTGGAATAACAGTCCCTGATATAAATTCGATTGCAGGTGATAAACTGACTGCATTCGCACCGAATACAACAGGTGTTCCCTATTTCAAGAGAAAAGAACTCGAAATCGTAAAACAGTTATTTGATTTGGGCACTTTGTATAATGAGATTACTGACTTTTCAATTCTTGAATCATCCTTTATGACAACCGTTGAAAAAGAAATGATCTACCGAGAAGAAATATCAAAGGATTTCAAAGATGTTTTATATGATATTATTCAAACATCTGAACTAATTGCAAAGCGTGGCTTAAAAGTTTCCGATATCGATAAACCCAAGTTTATGGAAATCCAAAATGGGATAAAGCAAATCAAAGGATTTTTAATGGGTGATACTTTTAGAATTGATGAAGCCATTTTGTATTCTGCAAAAGTATCTTTGATGGCAGTAAAAATACTTGCTGGAGATATAGATGAATTACCTAAATGGGAATCTTCAATGAAAAGAGAAGATTACCAAATTCAAACTGATAAGTATCAATATTTAAACAAAAAACTACGATTTATTCCAGATGGTGCATGGCTTTACTGGTATCATGTTGTAAACATTCTGGAGAATTTAGAAGAGTGATGTGCTAATTTATTCGTAAATTACACCACTTATTTGACCTACCTTTTAGCCCGCTTGAACATCATTAGCGGACAGGCCAAATTCCTTAGGCACCGACACACCGTTAGAACATCGTTATTCGCTGATTACCGTCAGCCAAAAAAACGCACAAATTATCTTCTGCGAGAAGAAAAATGCGTTTTGAGTGCAAACATCAACGGAAATGAGAGGATAACAATGGGTAAAATTTGTAAGGCAAAAGCCAAACGGTCAGGAAAACAGTGTGGCAACTGGGCAATCACTGGGAAAGATGTCTGTCGTATTCACGGTGGAAAATCTACCGGTCCTAAAAATAAATCTAAACATTACGGAAATCAACACGGTCGTAAATACGGCTCATATATAGCAGAAATCTTAAAAGAAGATGTGTGGAGATTGAGACGGTAAAACGCACCCGAAGGCAAGTAGCAGAAGGTATTAAATCAGTTGTAGGTGGTGCGATAATTCATGTGGGAACGCCAAATTGTTAAGACCCATACCATGTGGTTGCTGATGATGGCAGAGTCTGGAAAGTAATGGCAGATGCTTCACTAAATGACACACCTAAACGACTTCAAGCAGAAATCGTATCACCGATTTTAACTTATGATGATATTGAGATGTTTCAGATGATAGTCAGAGGTACACGAAGTAATGTAAAAGCCAAGATATCAAATCAATGTGGAATACATATCCATGTAGATGCATCAGTCTTTACACCAAAGGCATTAGGGAATCTGATTAAGATAGTGAATAAACAAGAAGACCTAATCGTAGAAGCATTGGGAGTCAATCATTCAAGACTGGTTCGATACGCCAATAAAGTAAAACAAGAATTAGTCGCCAATATCGTAAGGCGAAGACCACAGACGATTGAACATTTAAACAGGCTGTGGTATGGATATAATAATCACAATCCATCGCATTATGATTCCACACGGTATCACGGACTCAATCTTCACAATGTCTGGCTTAGAGGAACGGTTGAGTTTCGATATTTTGAAGGCACAGGGTTTCCGTCCCTTTTTTAATATGTAACAATTCTTATAAAAATATATATTTAAT
>CAZGFQ010000007.1:29935-75854 GCA_964525185.1 uncultured bacterium | reverse complement strand
CTGTGACCTTTTGAATGATTTTACAGAACATTTTGGACTTGACCTATTTATTAGCTACTTCAACCTAAAAGTATTTGATTTATTATCAATTACTTTTCATAAAAATTTAATATAGTTATACACATAAAATAAATTTCTAAAATTATTATAAATATATCTTGATACCGATATCCTATATTCTTAATATCGCATATCGGACAATAAGGTCTGATTGTCTTTAGACGAAATAATAATGTTAAATATTATATCCAAATCATCGCAATATGCCATTCAGGCCGTCATGTTTCTAGCATCACAGCCAGAAAATAATCCAGTATTTCAACGAGATATATCACATGCATTGAATATCCCAATTCATTATTTAGGGAAGGTATTACAAATCCTAGTTAAACATGATATTGTAATCTCTCATAAAGGTGTAAATGGTGGATTTATTATGAATCGTACTATTGGAAAAATAACGTTAAATACAATTGTAAAAACAATTGATGGCGATCATTATTTAGATGGATGTATGGTCGGATTCCCTTATTGTTCTGACGAACATCCTTGCCCTATTCATAAAGAGTGGGTGCACGCTAAAAATGAAATTACAAAAATATTTGAACTTAAGGACATCAATCAGTTTAGTGATGAATTGCAATCAAAACTTGATTATATGGCACATATGAATAACCAGCAAGAGCATACAGTATGAAATCAAACATATCAATAAATATAAAATCGTTAATTCTTTTTGCACTTATCATTCAAGGAATAGCATTTAGCCAAAGTGATCCGGAAGAATATTTTGAAAAAAATTGTTTTAGTTGCCATACCATTGGAGGCGGCCGTTTAACAGGACCAGATTTAAAAAATGTCGAAAAACGGAAGGACGCTGCTTGGTTAGAAAAGTTTATATTAAATCCTAAATCTGTCATTAACAATGGCGACTCATATGCTTCTAAAATTTTAAAGGATGCTCGAGGTGTTGTTATGCCTAAAATTGCCAATCTTGATCCGTCAATGGCAAAAGCATTATTAAAATATATTAGAGCAGAGTCAAAGAAAGATAAATCACGCTTTGCTGGATCTACACTTTCTGATCGTCCACTGACAAAAGATGATTATCGAATTGGAAAAGCCTTATTTATGGGTACTACACGATTGAAGAACGAAGGACCTTCCTGTTTAAGTTGTCACGAAATTGCCGGTGAAGGATTCTTAGGTGGCGGATTATTAGGACCAGATCTTACGGATGCTTATGGTCGTCTAGGTGGAAAAGCTGCATTAGCGGCATGGTTGGCAAACCCGTCGTCAGAAACAATGTCCCCCATTTATAAAAGACACCCCATAGATGAAGAAGAAGTTTTGCCACTTGTGGCATTTTTTAAAAATAAAGCCGAAGGTACGGAATTAGTTAGTGATGCTCATGATTTTAATTTCATGATTTTTGGATTCATTGGATTAGCCATTTTTCTAGTATTATTTGATTTAGCGTGGGGAAATCGCCTACGCGCCGTCCGTAAACCGATGGTAGAAGGAGAGTTATAATGAGCAACAGTAAGTTGTCGTGGATTAGAGACGAAGTCGTACCACAGAATCGTAGCTGGGAAGAATTTTATCGTAATCGTTGGCAGTATGACAAAGTTGTACGAAGTACACATGGTGTAAACTGCACCGGTAGCTGTACATGGCAGATTCATGTAAAAGATGGAATCGTCACTTGGGAAATGCAAGGATTGGATTATCCGAAATTGGAGCATGGCATTCCGCCTTATGAACCTCGCGGGTGTCAACGCGGTATTTCATTCTCATGGTATTTATATAGTCCATTGAGAGTAAAATATCCAACAATTCGCGGCGCATTACTTGATTTATGGTTAGAAGCAAAAAAAGAATATAATGACCCAGTAGAAGCATGGACTTCTATGGTAAATGATCCTGATAAAAGGAAACGTTGGCAACGAGCGCGTGGTAAAGGTGGATTCCGTCGAGCTGATTGGGAAACAGTAAAAGAAATAATTGCCGCTTCTATGGCTCATACTATTAAACAACATGGCCCTGACCGAATTGCGGGATTTTCACCCATACCTGCAATGTCAATGGTTTCTTATGCATCCGGCGCTAGATTAATGCAATTAATTGGTGGCGTTTCTCTTTCATTTTATGATTGGTATTGTGATTTGCCAAATGCATCTCCAGAAACATGGGGAGAGCAAACAGATGTGCAAGAATCAGCTGATTGGTATAATGCAAAAATGCTTGCTGTTATGGGTGCTAATCTTAACATGACTCGAACGCCCGATGTGCATTTTGCGGCAGAAGCGCGACATAATGGAACAAAAATGGTCGTATTTTCGCCGGATTTTTCACAAGTATCAAAATTTTCTGATGAATGGATTCCCATTAATGCTGGGCAGGATGGTGCCTATTGGATGGCTGTTAATCATGTAATTCTCAAAGAATATCATCATGAGAAACAGGAAAAATCATTCCTTGATTATTCGAAACAATATACTGATTCCCCATTCCTCGTAGAATTATCTAAAGAAAGCGGTTCATACAAAGCAGGTCAATTATTACGAGCTAATCGTCTTTCATCATATAGAAATATTGAAAATGGCGACTGGCAATTCCTTATGTGGGATGAAGATGAAAATTGCACGAAAGTTCCTCAGGGATCCGTAGGTCACCGTTGGGCTAATGAAGAAAAAGGAAAATGGAACCTGAAACTCGAAGATGCCGTAAATGGGTCAAGAATAAATCCTAAATTGACATTTTTAAATGAATCTGATGATATATTTAATGTTGAATTAGATGATTTTAGTGAAGGGGAAACAATTATACGTGGCGTACCGGTCAAGTATATTGAAACTGAAACTGGGAAAGTTCCTGTTGCAACAGTTTACGATTTACTCATGGCGCAATATGGCGTTGGACGTGGTTTAGACGGATATCCTACAAATTATGTAGATGATTCAAATTTCACGCCTGCATGGGCAGAAAAATATACTGGTATTGCTCCTGATACATTAATTCGTTTCGCTCGCGAATGGGCGAATACTGCAGAAAAAACAGGTGGAAAATGTACAGTTATTATTGGTGCTGGAATAAATCACTGGTATCACGCAAATCTTATGTATCGTGCAGCCATTCATGCACTAATGTTTACCGGTTGTATTGGTAAAAATGGTGGTGGACTGGCACATTATGTTGGACAAGAAAAATTAGCCCCAGGTGAATCTTGGGCTTCTATTGCATTAGCTAAAGATTGGTTTGGTCCATCACGACTTCAAAATACTCCAAGTTGGCACTATGTTCATTCTGATCAGTGGCGTTATGAAAAATCATTTACTGATTACCATACTGTCCCAGAGAATCAACCAGAAAAAACATTAGCCAAGGGGCATACAATTGATGTTAATGTGAAAGCTGTTCGAAATGGCTGGCTTCCATTCTATCCTCAATTTGGAACTAATCCCATAGATTTAGCAAAAGAAGCGCGGCTAAATGGAGCAGGTGATGAGCAAGGAATTGTGGATTATGTTGTAGATAAATTAAAAAAACGTGAAATGAAATTCTCAATTGAGGACCCAGATAATTCGGATAACTGGCCGCGAGTTTGGTTTGTATGGCGTGGAAATGCTATTGGTGGTAGCGCCAAAGGACATGAATTCTTTTTAGATCATTATCTAGGGACACATACAAATCAGGTCTCAGACCCAGGGTTTGCAAAAGGGTCGACTGAAGAAGTGGTTTGGCATGATAAAGTGCCTCAAGGGAAAATGGACTTGGTTGTTGACTTGAATTTTAGAATGGATACATCTGCTCTTTATTCAGATATTGTATTGCCAGCCGCTACATGGTATGAAAAAGCTGATTTGAATTCTACGGATATGCATAGTTTTATTCATCCTTTAGCAGAAGCGGTACCCCCAGCTTGGGAATCCAAAAGTGATTGGGATATTTTTAAAGATATTGCAGAATCATTCTCTAAAGTTTCCGAAAAACATTTCCCAGAAGATATGGAAGATGTGGTTACATTGGCCTTGGCTCATGATACACCTGCTGAAATTGCTCAAACAGAAATCAAAGATTGGATCGATGGGGAAGTGGAAGCTATCCCCGGGAAAACAATGCCCGGAATTAAGGTGGTAAAACGTGATTACAAAAATGTATATAATCGATATATCTCCTATGGCCCCAATGTGCCAGCTAATGGTCTTGGTGCCCATGGGACACACTACCATGTGAAGGATGAATATGATCGATTGAAAGTTGAGTTTCCGACAGAATCGTGGGGTGGGGAAACATACCCATCATTAAAAGAATCAAAAGATGTATGTAACACTGTTTTGCAATTAGCTACCGTAACTAATGGTGAATTAGCATACAGATCCTATAAAAACATGGAAGAAAAGACAGGGCTTGCTCTTGCCGATTTGGGCGAAAAGAATCGTGGGGTTCGTATGAGTTATGATGATTTATGCTCCCAACCGCGAAGACTTCATAATAGCCCAATGTGGTCAGGGCTTCTTGAAAATGGAAGAGCTTATTCTCCATTCACATATAATGTAGAACGTCTAGTACCATGGAGAACATTGACAGGCCGTCAGCAGTTTTACTTGGACCATCCGGGATATATTCAATATGGTGAACATTTGCCAACATATAAACCAAAACCAACTCCAACGCAATATGCTGAATTAGAAACGAGTGAAAGCGAACATAAAGCAAAAGTTTTTAATTATCTTACACCTCATGGAAAGTGGCACATTCATTCAACATATGGGGACAATCATCGTATGTCTACTCTTAGTCGCGGTGTTGAACCATTTTGGATTAATGATAAAGATGCAGAAGAATTGGGTATTGTGGATAATGATTGGGTAGAAGTCTATAATGACAATGGAGTAGTTGTTACTCGAGCAAATGTGAGTGTTCGAATTCCAAGAGGGATTGTTATTATTTATCATGCAACTGAAAGAACATTATCTGTACCTAAATCACCCTTACGTGGAAATAAGCGAGCAGGTATGAATAATAGTTTAACACGTGCTCGATTGAAGCCAAACCTAATGGTTGGTGGTTACGGCCAATTTACTTATCACTTTAATTACTGGGGTCCGACAGGTGCAAACCGGGACACCTTCATCATGGTGCGCAAATTGCCCATCTTGAACTGGTAAAGGGAAAATCAAAATGGATATCAGAAGTCAAATTTCAATGGTGTTTCACCTCGATAAATGTATCGGCTGTCATACGTGCAGTATTGCATGTAAAAATATTTGGACAGACCGTAAAGGAACTGAATACATGTGGTGGAATAATGTAGAAACAAAACCTGGAACAGGATTTCCAACACGTTGGGAAGATCAGGATAAATATAAAGGTGGCTGGGAATTAGTAGATGGTGAACTAAAACTACGTTCAACAAGTAAATCTAGTACAGTGACTAATATTTTTCATAATCCTAATATGCCAACATTAGACGACTACTATGAACCTTGGACATATAAATATAAAGATTTATTTGATTCTCCTGAAGGAGACGATCAACCAACAGCACGACCCATTTCGATGGTTACAGGTGAAGAAATGGATATTGAAGCAGGTCCAAATTGGGATGACGATTTAAGTGGATCTCCAATATACGCAGAAAATGATATAAATCTAGATGGATTATCAGAAGAGCAGCGAGAACAAATGTTTGCCATAGAACGATTGATGATGTTTTATTTCCCTCGTATTTGTAATCACTGTGTTAATCCATCTTGTGTTGCATCTTGCCCGTCAGGAGCTTTATACAAAAGAGGTGAAGATGGAATCGTTTTGCTTGACCAAGAAAGATGCCGTGCGTGGCGTTCATGCATTTCCGCATGTCCTTATAAGAAAACATATTACAATTGGAATACCGGAAAATCCGAAAAATGTATTTTATGTTTCCCACGAGTAGAAACGGGTCAAGCTCCTGCATGCTTTCATTCATGTGTTGGGCGGATTCGTTATTTAGGCGTTCTCCTTTATGATGCAGATAAAATTGAAGAAACCGCTAAGCGACCAGATCATGAATTAGTGGATGCCCAAAGAGAAATGATTCTAGATCCGTTTGATGAAACAGTCATAGAAGAAGCAAAGAAAAACGGCATTGCAGATTCAACCATTAAAGCGGCACAAGAATCACCCGTTTACAAATTTGTAAAAGAGTGGGGTATTGCTTTGCCACCGCATGTAGAGTATCGGACACTTCCAATGTTATTTTATGTTCCACCTATGTTGCCAGTGATGAGTTCGCAAGAAGGGGATTCTGTTAGAAGTATTAATGATGAATTTTTCCCTGATTTTGATAAGGCACGTGCTCCAATTAAATATTTAGCCAAAATGTTTGGTGGTGGAAATGAAAGTCATTTACGTTATGTCTTGAAAAAACAATCAGCTATACGAACTTACCGTCGCGCTGAAACAGTAGGAGATATTGATAAAATTGATGCTGAAAAATTATTAATTGAAGCGGATTGTCATCCTTCTGAAGCGGATGATATTTACAAATTGACATCACTTTGCACATTCGAAGATAGATTTGTTATTCCAGCTGCACACCGTGAAGAAGCAATTGAAATGATGAAAGACCCCTTAGAACATAAACAAGAAGCAGGGTTTGGTTTTAAAGAAGCACCTGCACGTGGTTGGTAAAATTTTTGGAAGCCACAGAGACGCAAAGAACGCAGAGAAAAAATGAAAATAATAAAAACGAATAAAAAAAGCCCTTCTTTTTCCCCTGTCATAGAGAAAATACAAAGGGGTGAAAAATAATGGAAATACTTAATAACATGAACGATTTTTCAATTTTCATGACCCCCATAATCCCCCTATTACAGGGGGAAGCAATAGGTTTATCATTCTTAATAGGCAGAAAAAAATGAATACAGAAATTTATACTCAACTTGTTCCGTTGATTTCCTATCCAGAATCGGATATTCGTTCTGATTTGGATAAAGTGAGTCAATCGCTGAACGGGGAAAAAACAGATGATTTTCACATTTTCAGTCAACATGTGAATGAGACTGAATTGACAAAACTGCAGGAAGAGTTTACTCAACTATTTGATTTCACTCCAAACACATGTTTGGATTTAGGATGGCACTTACATGGAGAAAACTATGAGCGCGGTGTTTTTATGGTTCGAATTCGTGAAATGTTAAGAGAATTTAATATTCGAGAAACGTCAGAATTACCCGACCATTTAACACATATTTTATCAGTTCTTCCTCAAATGGAATCAGACGATAGAATTGAATTTATTCGGACCAGAGTGTTGCCGGCTACTGAAAAAATCATTAAAGGTTTCGGCGAAACGGAAACTCCTTATAAAAATTTACTTCAGTTTATTTACAATGTTCTTAAGCGCCAATCAAATGACCAGGAGGGACAAACATAATGGATATGTTACAGGATTATTTAGATACATTTTTCTTTCAACTGTTTCCTTATGTGACTTTATTCACTTTTTTTGTTGTCACAATTCAAAGGTATCGGTCTAAGGCGTTTACATATTCAAGTCTATCGTCTCAATTCCTTGAAAATCGCCAACATTTTTGGGGTTTAGTTCCTTTTCATTATGGAATTATCGCTGTACTGACGGCACATTTTGTTTGGTTCCTTGTCCCTGATACTGTTCTTTGGTGGAATAGTGTCCCAGCCCGGTTATATGTTATGGAAATTGCCATGTTTATATTTGGTCTCATGACGTTAGTTGGGCTTATAAATATGATATCTCGAAGAAATTCCAATGCAAGAGCTAAATTTGTTACATCATCTGCAGATTGGATGGTGCTAGGTATTTTAGCCTTTCAAGTTATCACTGGAATCTATACTGCTTATTTTCATAGATGGGGATCCAGTTGGTTTGCAGCTTCATTAGCACCCTATTTATGGTCTGTATTGAAATTAAGCCCAAATCTTTCATATGTAACTGCAATGCCTTTAACAATAAAACTTCATGTTATTGGTGCGTTCTCAATTATTTTACTTTTTCCTTACACCCGGTTAGTTCATATCTTAGTATTGCCAAATCCCTATTTATGGAGAAAACCACAAGTAGTTAGATGGAACTGGAACCGAAAAACAATTCGAACACCAAAATAATTAATCATTTAAAAAGGAAAATCTCATGACAAACGGAAATACTCGGAAAGTTCCAGAATTATTGGATTTCGGGAAAGAAAGAATAAGGACGCTCCATTTTACTTGGATAGCATTCTTTATTACATTTTATGTTTGGTTTAATATGGCGCCACTTGCTACAACTATGCTAAAAAGTGTTAACTGGCTTACAAAAGAGCATTTAAAAGTTTTAGCAATTAGCAATGTTGCTCTTACTATACCGGCACGAATAATTATTGGGGCACTTATTGATCGATACGGCCCTCGCATCGTTTTTTCAGGATTAATGGTTCTAATGGCAATTCCAGCTTGGTTATTTGCTTTAGGAGATACATTTACACAATTATTAGTTTCAAGATTAGTTCTTGGTTCCATTGGAGCTGGGTTTGTTGTTGGAATTAAAATGGTTGCAAACTGGTTTCCACCAAAAATGATTGGTCGTGCAGAAGGATTTTATGCTGGTTGGGGAAATTTTGGTTCCGCTTGGGCAGCAATGACTTTACCATGGATTGCGATTTCTGTTTTCCGAGATACTCTTGGATTTGGTGAAGATGCTTGGAGATATGCAATGATTGTAAATGCAGCTGTTTCATTTATTTATGGAATAGTGTATTACTTTTTAGTTACCGATCACCCAGCAGATAAACCAGTAGCTAAAACAAAAAAAGCTGAACCTATGATGGTAACATCTTATGGTGATTTAGTTCAATACCTTGTCTGGTCTTTCCCATTAGTTGGAGCTATGGGCGTATTGGCCTGGAGAATTGGTGGAATTAAAGTGAATGGCCTTGCATTAATTTCACAAGATATTTTAACAATGGTATACGGCATTCTCGCATTAGTATATATTGCCCATGTTTTCAAAACCTTACAAATCAATCTCCCCTATTTAAAAGCAGGTGTTCCCGAAGAAGATAAATATCATTGGTCGAGTGTTGCTGCACTAAATAGTACTTATTTTGCAAATTTTGGATCAGAATTAGCGGTTGTCTCTATGTTGCCTATGTTTTTTGAAACGACATTTTCTAACCTAATGGGAAGTGATGGGAATTATATTATGACAGCGACTCTTGCGGGTCTCATTGCTTCATCTTTTGCTTTTGTTAATTTATTTGCTCGCCCGTTGGGTGGATTACTATCAGACACCATGAAAAATCGAAAAAAAACGATGTTGATTTACATGATTGGTATCGCGCTTGGTTTTCTTGGGATGGCACATATTGGAGAATGGGGGCCTGTTGTAAACGGTGTCCAAACAGTAGTTCCAATGTTTGACGGCACAACTTGGCTAATTATCTCAATTGTTATAACGATTTTAGCATCCATGTTTGTACAAGGGGCTGAGGGAGCAACTTTTGCTGTGATTCCGATGATAAATAAAAAAATGACAGGCCAAATTGCAGGTATGGCTGGTGCTTATGGTAATGTGGGCGCTGTTATATACCTTGTGATTTATTCATTGGTAGATGCAAAAACATTCTTTTTCATTATCGCCGGTGGTGCATTTTTAAGTTTTTTCTATTGCTGGGCATTTTTAGAAGAGCCAAAAGGATCTTTTGCGGAAGAATAAAATTAAATTCAGAAGGGATTATTAAATGAACAATCAAGACATAAAACAGTGGGATGTAGAAAATCAGGAATTCTGGAATTCAACCGGGAAAAAAGTAGCTACGAGAAATTTATGGATTTCCATTCCAAGCTTATTGGTGGGCTTTTCAGTATGGCTCATGTGGGGAATTATTACGGTTCAAATGAAAAACTTAGGATTTACTTTTGGGAAATCCCCAGAAGAAGCAATGGGGCTATTATTTATGTTGCCTGCTATTGCAGGTTTAACGGGGGCAACACTTAGAATTCCCAGTTCATTTTTTATACGTTTGGCTGGAGGTAGGAATACGATATTTTTCACAACCGCTTTATTAATGATTCCTGCATTTGGAACGGCAATAGGTCTTCAAGACCCAACAACATCATTTAACTTTTTTATTGTTATGGCCTTTTTATCTGGCTTTGGAGGGGGAAACTTTGCTTCTTCCATGAGTAATATTTCTTTTTTCTATCCTAAAAAAGAACAAGGATATGCGCTGGGTATGAATGCTGGGCTTGGAAATTTTGGTGTTACTACGATGCAAATATTGATTCCACTTGCAATGACAGTTCCATTTTTAGGGGCTTTAAGTGGTGATCCATTGAAACTCTCAAGTACCTCAGGTACAATTTTTAAACGTATTGCAGCTGGTTCAGAAACATGGCTTGCTAATGCTGGTTGGGTTTGGATGTTATGGTTAATTCCATTGGCATATTTTGGGTGGACACGATTAAATAATATTAGAACAGAAGCAGTTTCTCCAAACATTAAAGGGGCGGTTATATCTTTTGGCCGAATTGCTTTTCTTTTAGCAATTGGCTTTTTTACAGCTGCCGTAGGTCTTTACTTTATTCTAACCTTTAAAGCTTTAACATGGGTCAAATGGATTGTACTTCCAATCGTAATTGCTTCAACAGTCGTCTTAATGAAGTCTTTATCACCAGGTGAAATAAAAGACAATTTAAATCGTCAATTTTCAATTTTTGATAATAAACATACATGGGTGATGACCATTATTTATACCATGACATTTGGTTCCTTTATTGGTTTTGCCGCTGCCGTTGGTTTGGCCATTAAATTTATTTTTGGTGTTAAGCATATTTTAGGCGCGGATGGTGTTTGGCAGCATGTGGCTAATCCTGAAGGGCCAGCTACATTTATGTATGTTTGGGTGGGTGCTTTTGTGGGTGCCTTAATTCGCCCAATTGGTGGAAAAATGGCAGATAAATTAGGCGGGGCAATTATCACGCAAGTCGTTTCAATCGTGATGGTTGTTTGTTCAATTGGCGTAGGATACTACGCTCATTTAGCTTATCAATCTGCAACTCCGCAAGATTACTTTATTCCATTTTTTATTCTAATTGTCATTTTATTTGCAGCAACGGGTATTGGAAATGGATCAACTTTTAGAACCATATCTATGGTATTCAACCAAGAACAAGCCGGACCTGTGTTAGGTTGGACATCAGCAGTTGCAGCCTATGGTGCCTTTTTAATTCCAAAGATCATTGGTGAAAATATGAAGTCTGGAACGCCTGAACTTGCCATGTATGGGTTCGCTGTTTTTTACGCTGTATGCGCACTTTTGAATTATTGGTACTACCTCGGTCCAAAAGCGGAATATAAAAACCCTTAATCAATTAATTGGAATAAAAAAATGTTTAATGATAAAACAGTCGGTGAAATTGTCACAGATGATATTCGCATGGCGAATGTATTTAAAAAACACGGTTTAGATTTTTGCTGCGGTGGCGGGGTTACTGTCCAATCTGCCTGTGAAAATAGTGGAGTTGATTTGTCAAAAGTCTTGCTTGATTTAGAAGCTGTCATTGGAGATTCTGAAAAAGACGAAAATTATAAATCAATGGCTTTGGATGAATTGGTCGATCATATTTATAACTCACATCATACCTATATTTATGAGAATGGTCCCATTACGGCAGAATTTATTAATAAGGTAGCGAGAGTTCATGGTGAGCGCCATCCGGAAACTGTAGAAATAGCGAAACTATTTAATGACTTAATGCAAGATTTGCATCAACATATGATGAAAGAGGAGCAGATTCTTTTCCCCTTCATTAAGAAATTGATTGAACACGGAAATCAAGGGGGAGCATTTGTCAATGGCCCAATTTCTGTTATGATTGCAGAACATGATACGGCTGGAGATATTCTTAAAAAAATGAGCGCATTATCTAATGGTTATGAACCGCCTTCTGATGGATGCAATACATATCGTGCAGCTTACGCAAATCTAAAAGCATTGGAAGATGATATTCATTATCATATTCATCTAGAAAATAATATTCTATTTCCTAGATCCATTGAGCTAGAAGAACAACTTTTGGATTTATAAAATATTATGCAGAAACAACTTAAACTTGTTACGCTCCTAATCTTTGTGGTGGGATTATTGGTTGTTTTAAATAACAGCACTTTTCGTATGCCTGGCAATCAACAGAATTATGAGCCAATTCAACCGATAGATTTTTCTCATCGTTTGCACGCAGGTGAAATGGATATACCTTGCCAATACTGTCATTATGGCGCTTCACAAAGCCGACATGCAGGAATTCCAGCCACAAGTGTTTGTATGAATTGCCATAAATATGTTTCTGCCACAAAAGAAGATTATCAATTGGAAGAAAAAGAAGCTGTTTCTGAAGGCAGAGAAATGAAACCAATTACATCAATTGAAATTTCAAAATTATATGCGGCAATGGGTTATGATTCGCATGGAAATCCTATAAAAGATAAGGAAGGGAAATCTGTTGAATGGATTAAGGTACATAATATTCCAGACTTTGTCTTTTTTAGTCATAAGCCCCATATCACGGCTGGAGTGGATTGTGCTGATTGCCATGGAGATGTATCATCCATGGAACGAATAAAACAAACTGAAGATTTATCCATGGGTTGGTGTTTGGATTGTCATCGTAAAGATCATGAGTTGCTCGAGGCTACCCCAGAAAGAACCCAACTATTATTGGATTGTGCAACATGCCATTATTAAAAAAGAAATTGTATGCCTAAAGAAAAAAAATATCGAATGAACCAAATTGAAACAGCACCAACTGAAGCTATTGTTGGGCCCTCAGATCTGGAAACAACATTAACGGAATGGAATCGAAGAGATTTCTTGAAAACAGCAGGATTTTCGCTTGCTGCTTTTATGACAGCTTGTTCAAAAACGCCTGTAAATAAAGCAATTCCCTTTTTGATTCAACCAGAAGAAGTTATTCCTGGGAAAGCTTATTGGTACGCATCTACAAGCCATGCTTGTGGCTCGGGGTGTGGTATATTAGTGAAGAATCGAGATAGTCGCCCTATCAAATTAGAAGGGAATCCTGAGCACCCAATGAGTCAAGGTGGATTATGTCCGGTTTGCCAAGCAAGTGTCATTGAATTATATGATTCAAAACGTTTATTTAATCCAATGATTTCTGGAGAAAAAGTGACTTGGGATAAATTAAATACAAATGTTGTACAAGGGTTTAGGAAATCACGAAAAAATGGGCAACACATCGTTATACTAACAGAAACAATTACAAGCTCCTCAACGAAATATTATATTCAAAAATTTCTAAAAAAATATTCAAATTCAAAACACATTGAATATGACCCTATTTCTTATTCAGCCATATTGGATGCTCATGAAATCAATTATGGAAAAAGGATTTTGCCGCAATATCATTTTGAAAAAGCAGATATGATTTTAAGTCTGGATGCGGATTTCCTAGGTACGTGGATTTCGCCCACACAGTATACTAAGGATTATCGGAAGAACCGGAGCTTGGATGCAGACCACATTTCTAAACACGTTCAAATTGAATCTAGAGTGTCGATAACAGGGGCAAAAGCGGATAAGCGCTATGCGAAGTCAGTCTCAGAAATCTTTCAATTGGCTCAGGATATTGAACATGCGCTTCAATCGAACAATGGACATGGTTTAGGTTTAGAATTAGCAAACGAGTTAAAACAACATAAAGGCAGAAGTTTAGTTGTTTCTGGGATTAATGATTTATCCATTCAAATTTTAGTTAATCGAATCAATAATGCGCTAAATAATGTGAATACGACTGTTAATCTTCGTAGCTCAAGTAATCAAAAAAATGGAAGCGACATAGCTGTCTCTCAACTATTAAGTGAAATGAAATCTGGTCAAATTGGCACTTTAATCATTGATGGTGTAAACCCCGTATATGATTTACCTGAAGGAGACCAATTTTCACAGTGGATGAAATCGATTCCTACTACGATAGCATTTTCACAAAAAGAAACGGAAACAACGAGCCAATGTAATACTATTTGCCCATCGCCACATTATTTGGAATCATGGTCTGATGATGAATATACTTCTGGGATATTATCCATGACGCAACCAGCAATCCAAGGTTTGAGCGATACACGTACATTACGAAAATCTGTTGCAAGTTGGGCGGGGATCGAAAATGATGAACGGAATTTAGTTCGTAATTATTGGAAAAAGATTTATTCAACGCGGAAAAAAGGAAGCCAATCATTTAATCGATGGTGGGATAATTTAGTTCATGATGGTTTTGTTTCTGTTAAATTAACATCTAAAGCACTGAAGCCCTTTAAGCATGGCACCCTATCCAATAACAATTGGAATGATGGGCTTACTTTAACCACCTATTCATCAATCCAAATGTTAGATGGTCGCCATTCAGAAAATCCATGGTTACAAGAAATGCCTGACCCAATTATGAAATTAACATGGGATAATGTGGCATGTATTTCACAGTTAAAAGCAAATGAGCTGAATCTTAATCAAGGCGATATTATAAAATTGTCTTCGAATAACACATCTGTTGAACTACCAATATATATTCAAGAAGGGCAACATAATGATGTTGTCGCTGTAGCATTAGGATATGGACGTGAAGGAACTCAAAGATTTAAAGATATAGGCCCAGATTGGATTCAAAAAAAGGATACACTTGGTGAAAATGAATTAGTCGGTGAAAGAATCACTCAATTATTATCACGGCAGGAAGGTAATATCGCATTTTCAGGAATTTCTGTTTCAATTACACCAACGGGAAAGAAGGCAGATCTTGCTTTAACGCAAACATATAATACATTGGCAAATCCAGAAAACACGGCGCCCCCATCTATGAAGGTACGTCCATTTATTCAAGAAACAACCTTCGATGAATACAAAAAAGATCCATCATCCGGTGCACATCATGGGCACCAAGTTGTGACTCTTTGGAAAGATGATCACCCATATGAAAAACATCACTGGGGTATGGCCATAGATTTAGGTGCTTGTACAGGTTGTTCAGCATGTGTTATTAGTTGTCAGGTGGAAAATAATGTACCCGTTGTTGGGAAGGATGAAGTTTTTCGTCGTCGAGACATGGCATGGATGCGGATTGATCGATATTATTCAGGTGAAGGAGATGATATTGATGTGGCATTTCAGCCTATGATGTGTCAACATTGTGATAATTCTCCCTGTGAACCAGTATGCCCCGTTTTAGCGACAGTCCACAGTTCTGAAGGACTGAACCAACAAGTATATAATCGATGTGTAGGAACACGTTTTTGTGCCAATAATTGTCCTTACAAAGTTCGCCGATTTAATTGGTTTGACTACGCTCATAATGATGAATTGGAAAATATGGTTTTGAATCCGGATGTTACAGTTAGAAGTCGCGGTGTTATGGAAAAATGCTCCATGTGCATTCAAAGAATTCAGGAAGCAAAAATTGAAGCAAAAGCGAAGGGAATTCCATTAGCGGATGGCGATATCAAGTTAGCATGTCAGCAATCATGTCCCGCAGATGCTATTACTTTTGGTGATTTGAATGATCCTGAAAGTGATATTTCAAAATTGGTGGAAGATCCACGTCATTATCATGTATTGGAAGAATTAAATGCTAGGCCAACAGTTGGATATTTGACTATGGTGAGAAATCGCGAAGAAGAAAAAGGGGGGAATCATCATGGCTAATCATGTTGAAACAACTCGAGAACCCCTGGTTCATGGAAATAAAAATTTAAAAACAATTACGAATGATGTTCTTGGGATCATGGAAAAGAAACCTACTCGTCTATGGTGGATTGGTTTTTTGCTGGCCTTAAGTGCATTAATACTCGGGATTGTAGCTGTTTCATATCAAATCATGACTGGTATTGGTACTTGGGGGCTCAATAAAACAGTTGGTTGGGCATTCGATATTACCAATTTTGTTTTTTGGGTTGGCATTGGTCATGCTGGTACATTGATTTCAGCTATTTTATTTTTATTCAGGCAGAAATGGCGTACATCCATTAATCGGTCTGCAGAAGCAATGACAATTTTTGCCGTTATGTGTGCTGGAATGTTTCCCATCATTCATATGGGGCGACCTTGGATGGCATATTGGATGTTCCCATATCCGAATACTCGGGGGCCTCTATGGATTAATTTCCGTTCTCCATTAGCTTGGGATGTTTTTGCCATTAGTACATACTTAATTATTTCTGCCGTCTTTTGGTATATTGGTATGATTCCAGATTTAGCCACCGTTCGAGACCGCGCAAAAACAAGAGTTAAAAAAGCCATTTTTGGATTTTTAAGTTTTGGATGGTCTGGCTCTTTTAAAACATGGCATCGATATGAAACTGTTTATGGGTTATTAGCAGGATTAGCAGCTCCGTTAGTTGTTTCTGTGCATACAATTGTGAGTTTTGATTTTGCAACATCAGCTATACCAGGCTGGCATACAACAACATTCCCACCCTATTTTGTTGCAGGAGCTGTTTTCTCAGGATTTGCAATGGTATTAACACTACTCTTAATTGCGCGTAAAACACTCCGACTGGAAGAATACATCACTGTGAAACATATTGAGAATATGACAAAAGTAATTATACTCACAGGGGGTATTGTTACTTTATCCTATGCGACAGAATTTTTCATGGCATGGTATTCTGGTAATGGATATGAGCAATTTGTATTTCTAAATCGAGCTATGGGACCTTTTGCTTGGGCATATTGGATTATGGTTGGTTGTAATTTGATTACACCCCAATTCTTTTGGTTTAAAAAAATTCGCACCAATATGCTCATGGTGTTTATTTTATCCATTTTTATCAATATTGGTATGTGGTTTGAGCGGTTTGTTATTATAGTTACATCCCTACACAGAGATTTTCTACCATCATCTTGGGTAATGTATAAACCATCCTATGTTGAAATTGCAACATTGATAGGAAGCTTTGGACTATTTTTTACACTATTTATGCTATTTATACGATATATGCCAATCATTTCAATTGGCGAAGTAAAAAGTGTGCTTCAGTTTAAAGGAAGAAGCGGAGGCGAAAAATGAAAAAATATTTTATTGTATCGTTTGATAATGAATATGATTTAGTTGGCGCCACTCAAGAATTTCGAAATAATGGATTCAATATTCTGGATGCATTTACACCCTATGCTGTACATGGGTTAGATAAAGCGATGGGTTTAAAACCTTCACGATTGTCTAAAATTTGTTTTGGGTTTGCATTTATCGGTTTAACCGTCGGACTGTATGGTCAATATTGGATTTCAGCAGTGAATTGGCCCATCAATATTGGTGGAAAACCTTGGAATTCCATGCCGGGTTTTTTACCAATCGCATTTGAAACGACTGTTTTATTTGCAGGGTTAGGAACTGTATTTACCTTGTTATGGAGAACGGGGATTCTACCTGGTAAAAAACCAAAAGTGTATGCTCCAGCTGTAACAGATGATACTTTTGTCCTTGTTATCACTGAAGATGCAAACTCATTTAATAGTGAAAAAGCTGAAATCATTTCAACAAAAAATCATTCAATAGAATGGGACGAAAAATTGGAATCAGAATAATGGATATGAAATCAATCATTAAACTGGGAATTGTCATAGTTTTATTAATGGGCTTACAAAAATGTCTATATAATAATCCTCGTGATTTAAATGTAGAATTTGTTCCTGAAATGGTTCATTCTGTCGCTTTTGATGCTTATGCGTATAACCCAAATTATGCTGATGGAAAAACATTAAAAATGCCTGTGAAGGGTACGATAGCGCAAGGTTTTTTACCGGAATATTCTGAAGGTGAATTGACAGAAGATATTGCAGGGAAAGTTTTATTAAACCCTTTAGAGATAACAGATAAAAATAGCGTGCGTGGTGAATGGATTTATCGTACCTATTGTCAAGTATGTCATGGAATGACTGGATTAGGCGACGGACCCGTTACGAAGCGGGGTGTTCCGCCTCCGCCATCTTTACTTTCAGATAATGTTAAGAATATGAAAGATGGACAATTATATTTTATTATTTCTAATGGTAAAGGAAATATGGCTTCATATAAATCGCAAGTTCAGCGGGAAGATAGATGGAAAGTGATTCAATATTTAAGGACTATGGGGAATTAAAATGGTAGTAAATAACATATCCATATCAAACACCCAAAAATTTTGGATGCAATCTATGATGGTTCTTGGACTTCTAGCATTCTTTATAGGGCTATATTTTGATCCTACCCGTACTTGGTCGAACGTTTTATTGTCAGGATATTTTCTAACGGGAATCGGTTTTTGCGGTATAATGATGGTTGCGATTCATTATGTATCTAATGCTGGGTGGGATGTAGTTATTCGGCGCGTACCAGAAGCAATGTATTCGGTTTTACCGCTAGGGTTTGGTGTAATGGCATTATTGTATTTTGGGATGCACGATATTTATGAATGGTCTCATACCGATGTAGTTGCGGAAGATCCAATTCTCTCAGGGAAATCTGCATGGTTGAATCCAACGGGATTCATGTTTCGGATGGTTATTTATTTTGTGTTTTGGATTTGGGTTGGGGGAAAAATTATTTCAAAACCCCAAGTGTTGGATTTAGATGAAAATACTGTACAAACACCACCACCAACAGGATTATCCGCATTTTGGCTTTATATTGGAGGAATCATGTTCATTTTTTCCAGCTTTGATTGGATTATGTCATTGGAGCCCCATTGGTATAGCACAATTTTTGGTTTATATAATTTTTCGGGCATGTTTACAAGTGGATTAGCCTTTATTATGATTGTCCTTATCTTGCTGAGACGAAATGGTATTTTTAAAGAAACCGTTAAAATTGATCATTTATATGAACTAGCTCGATATCTTTTTGGGTTTACTACATTCTGGGTCTATATCTGGTTTTCACAACATATGTTAATTTGGTATGCAAATATACCAGAAGAGACCGTTTATTATATTAAACGTCATGTTGGAGTTTTTGGGTCACTTACAATTGTGAATATTCTATTAAATTGGTTTATCCCTTTTTCAATATTGCTGTTTAGAAAAACAAAGCGAAATGAAAAAAGTTTATTAATTGTAGCATCTATAGTTTTGGTGGGACGCTGGGTGGATTTATATATGATGATTTTTCCTTCCAATTTTGATACACCCGTGTTTGGGGTTATTGAAATACTTATCTTTATTGGGTCTTTATCCGCAATGGTATGGGTTTTTATAAAAGCTTTCAATAGGAAAAACCCAATCCCTCGAAATGGCCCATATTTAAGTGAAAGTATACATCTTCATACCTAGTCAGGTTGAGGAAAAATTAAATAAAATACCTTGATACACATTTTCTGTATTGAGTAAATTAAACAACGGATAAACAGGTCTGAATATCTTAAGGAAATAATCATGAAAATAAAAAATATCATTATATTAGTTGGATTAACCGGAATAGTTTTTGCTGAAACAAGTCCATTAAAGTTTTCAGGGCAAATCCGCCAACGATACGAAATGGTTGATAAAGATTTTAGCAACTCAACTGGTTTTAATAATAATAATTATTTGCGAACGCGTTTTGCTGTTGCGTATGATGAAGGTGATGTAAGCACATTTGTACAACTCCAAGATTCTAGAATTTTCGGAACGGAAACAAATACACTGAAAGATGGAACTGCCGATGCACTGGATGTTCATCAAGCTTTTTTTAAAATCAATAATTTATTTGGGTTAGGACTTAATGCAAAAGTCGGGCGGTTTGAAGCTGCCTACGGTCCACAGCGGCTCTTAGGTGCTGTTGGTTGGCATAATATTGGACGCAGTTTTGATGGTGTTATTTTTAATTATGCCAACTCTTTTGCAGATATAGATTTTTTCAATTTCAAACAAGTTGAAGCAAGTGCCATTGATGATGAAGGTGATTTTAATGTACGCGGTGCCTATGCAAAACTGAAATTATTAGAAGGACATGCAACCCAAG
Organism: uncultured bacterium; assembly: GCA_964525185.1. Taxonomy (GTDB): domain Bacteria; phylum Fidelibacterota; class Marinisomatia; order Marinisomatales; family UBA1611; genus JABHGY01. The sequence continues at coordinate 55,868 of CAZGFQ010000007.1, read as the reverse complement.
CATTTGCCATTCAGGACGGAGATAGAATGACAATTGGCGGATACGGAAAAGGTGCTTTTGCTGGCGTGAGCTATGAATTAGAATTTGCCATGCAAAATGGAGAAATGTCCGAAGATGCATCATATGGCGGTATGATGTATGGATTAAATGCAGGATATAAAATTGCTGGAATGACAGTATCTGCCGGATTGGATTTTATATCTGGAGATGATACAACTACAATGGATGTGAATGAATCATTTAATACACTTTATGCTACAAATCATAAATATTATGGATATATGGACTATTTTTTAAATCTTCCTGTTCATACAGGAGGATTAGGACTCCAAGACATTCATGTAAAAATGACCGGGCTTAAAGTGGCAGGTCATGTGGTTAATGTAGCCTATCATATGTTCAATGCAGATCAAAGCACTGAATCATTTGGGAATGAATTAGATATTACACTTGTTAAAAAATATGCTGACAATGTAAAAATTGTTGCTGGGTATTCCATGTTTATGCCAGGGAAGCTAAAATCAGAAAATGATGTTAATGGTAGTTTCGCTTATTTAATGACTATTGTAAATTTCTAGACTAAATTGGATAAAAAACTCCTAATTAAAGGATTAAATCATGAAAAGAATTAAAATTACACTAACTATATTAATTGGAACTACTCTATTAGTCTCAATGGGCTTTTCAAAAGATGTACTTCCAAATGCTTTAACAGATGAATCGGTTGAATGTCTTGAATGCCATAAAACTGATAATGTGAGTTTATATCAGCAGTGGGGAAAAAGTAAGCATTATGGCGCAAATGTTGGTTGTTATGAATGCCACAAAGCAGAGGAAGGTGATGCAGATGCCTTCGAACATAACGACTATTTAATATCTGTCATTGTTTCACCCAATGATTGTGCGCGATGCCACGAAAATGAAGTGGATGAATTTGCGAATTCTCACCATTCAAAAGCAGGGCGCATAATGGGGTCTCTTGATAATGTTTTAGCAGAAGTCGTTGAAGGGAATCAAGGATTTGTCACAGAAGGTTTTCCTCATGGTAATTCAGCAGCGGCAGTGAATGGATGTTGGCAATGTCATGGTTCAGCTGTAAAAGTGTTAGATGACGGCTCTCTTGATCCAGCTACTTGGCCTAATACAGGCATTGGTCGAGTAAACCCTGATGGGTCAGAAGGATCGTGTTCAGCATGTCATCAACGTCATGAATTTTCAGTCGCACAAGCCAGGAATCCTGAAAATTGTGGAAAATGTCATATGGGACCCGACCATCCACAACTTGAAATTTATAATGAATCCAAGCATGGGATAAATTTCAGAGCAAATATTGATAACATGAATTTGGAATCATCCAAATGGGTAGTTGGGGAAGATTATTCGTCTGCACCTACATGTGCAACATGTCATATGTCTGCAACACCAAACCAAGATATAACTCATAATGTTGGATTGAGGATCAAATGGAATAACAGGCCACCCATTTCAAAGTTGACTCACGAAACAGATAAAAAGTGGGGATTAGCATCGGCAGAAATTCATGCGGATACGCGTCGAGAGAATATGGAAGATGTGTGTGCAGCTTGTCATAATGAAAATTTCACAGATAATTTTTTCATTCAGTATGAAGGATTACTTGATCTTTATACTGAAAAATATGCAAAACCTGGATTAGCATTATATAATGCTGCCAAACCATTAATGAGAAAAGATGCAGATGGGAAAAACATTAAATTTGCTGAACCTATCGATTTTACATGGTTTGAAATCTGGCATCATGAAGGGCGAAGAGCAAGACATGGGGCCTCTATGATGGCACCAGATTATACTCATTGGCATGGAACCTATGATTTAGCAAAACATTTTTATACAAAATTTATTCCTGAAATTGAAGAATTGATTGAACGTGGTGAACATTCAGGTGATAGGAAACAAGAAAAATCTGCTAAGAAATTGCAAAAACTATTGGACAAAACGTTGAATTCTAAAAACCATCAATGGTATTTAGGAAAAATGGATCCAGCAGAAAAAGTCCGCAGGAAAAAAGCATCTGATGAATTTAAGGCGCGATACAAATAAAAATGAACCATGGTTCATCCTATCATTAAAGGAATTGATACAATAATAGAATAACATTATTTTAAACCCATCTCGTAGCCGAAAAACCTACGTTTCGATAAAGAAATATGGTTCAAGGCCGATACGGTGAATTTGGAAACAGATTCATTAGCTCCCGTGATTGGAAAGAGAATGGCACTCGTTAAGCAATTTAATAAACCTTTAAAGGGTGTATCATCCCAAATGATACACCCTCCCATAAAAGACCAGTTTGGTCGCACATTCAATTATCTACGATTGGCACTAAATGAACAATGTAATCTTCGTTGTATGTATTGTATGCCCGAGGAAGGAATCGATTTTCGTAATGAAGATAAACTCCTTTCCACCCAAGAAATCCTCCGACTCATTAAATTAACTACCCAGGTGGGTGTGTCAAAAATACGCTTTACGGGCGGTGAACCATTATTGCGAAAAGATTTGTCTGACCTAATTCAATTTGCAAATAATTGTAAACATATAGATTCTGTGCATTTAACTACGAATGGGCTTCTTCTTGAAAAACGAATTGATGAATTGATTAAGTCCGGTTTGTCCGGGGTTAATATTAGTCTTGATACACTGAATTCAGAAAAATTTAAAAAAATTACACGCCGTGATGGTTTAGATATGGTATTAAGTGGGCTTGGGAAAGCCTTGGGGTCCGCGATTCAATCAATCAAATTAAATGTAGTTGCCATGCGTGATTTTAATGATGATGAACTCATGGATTTTGTTGCGCTCACACAAGAAAATGATATAACGGTTCGCTTTATTGAACTCATGCCATTTGATTCACATCAAATTTGGAAGACAGGAAAATATTATGGTGCAGATCATATAGTCACGGATATTAAAAATCAAGTGGATGAATTGACTCCAATCGATGGTTCACGGACAGAACATTATATCTTTCGAGTGAATGATTACAAAGGAAAAGTGGCAGTGATTCCCGCTTATTCAAGAAGTTTGTGCGGTGAGTGTAATCGAATTCGGATTACAGCAGATGGGAAATTATTAAACTGCCTATATAGTCAAAATGAAATCAATCTTCGAGATGCGATGAGAGCTGGGAAAAGTAATTCTTACATTGAAACAATGATTCAAGAAACAATGATGCAAAAAATGAAAGATGGTTGGGAAGCCCAAAATCAAGGTAATGAAAATCGAGAATCTATGACCCAAATAGGGGGATAATATGAATGATTTTACACATTTAGATCAATCTGGAAATGTTAAAATGGTAGATGTAACAGATAAAATAGCAACAGTAAGAATGGCAAAGGCTGAAGGGAAAATATCCATGCTTCCCGAGACAATTATAGCGATTCAGGAAGAAGCGCTTCCAAAAGGGAATGTGCTCACCACAGCCAAAATTGCCGGAATACAATCTGCGAAAAAAACAGCAGAAATGATTCCCATGTGTCATCAATTGAATTTGTCATTTGTGGATATTGAATTCGAAATACTAGAAGACGCAATTTTGATAAAGTCCACGGTGAAGACTAAAGAAGCAACAGGTGTGGAGATGGAAGCTTTGTCAGCTGTTTCTGGCGCAGCCCTTACTATTTATGATATGTGTAAAGCAATGGACAAAACGATGACAATTGGCGAAATAAAATTGGTGAAAAAAGTGGGTGGAAAATCTGACCACGCCACAGGATATAGACCGAAAGTAGGTGTTGTTACGTTGAGTGATAGTATCTCTTCCGGGAAGGGTGTTGATAAATCAGGACCAATTCTTTTGAATGGATTTAAAAATGCTGGGTGTTTAGTGGACCATAGTATTGTATTACCAGATGGATCCGAAGAATTAATCCCTACTATCAAAAATTGGATTCAAAATGGTGTTGAACTTATTATTACCACGGGTGGAACAGGTTTGGGACCTCGAGATTTAACAATTGAAATGCTGGAAAAAGCATTTGATTCAAAATTGCCGGGAGTTGAACAAGCCCTCCATGCTTATGGTCGTGGGAAAGTAAAAACAGCCATGTTATCACGGTTGACAGCGGGAGTGGTAAATGGCGCAATCGTTATTTGCCTTCCGGGAAGCACAGGCGCCGTAAAAGATGCGTTGAAAGTTTTGGTCCCAACCATATTTCATTCGTTTCATATGATGTGTGGAGAGAAGCATTAAGTTTGAATCACAGAGTTTTAGAAAAAAATAACCACGGAGACACGGAGTTTTAAAATTGTTATGCTCTGCTTTCCTAATTTTTTTTGTTGAACAAAAGGAGTTATAATGTTATTAGAAAAAGAATTAACCGGTAAAATACTTCATTGTGCTATAGAAGTTCATAAGGCATTGGGCCCTGGATTACTCGAATCTGCTTATGATAAATGTTTGAGTAAAGAATTTGAATTAAATGATTTAAATCACAAAAACCAGGTTGAATTACCTTTAAAATACAAAGGGATATTTATTGATGCTGGTTACCGCATTGATAAGATTGTTGAAAATAAAGTTATTCTTGAATTGAAAGCAGTTGAGTCAGTTATTCCTGTCCATGAAGCGCAATTATTAACCTATATGAAACTTACAGGAATTCGCGTGGGAATGCTCATTAACTTTAATGTCCCTGTTTTAAAAGATGGTATAAAAAGAATGGTGCTATAATATGAATTTATTTTCTCCGTTTCTTCGTGCCTCCGTGGTTTAATAGATGGAATTCTTGCTTTCTATTTTATTTTTCTTTGTCGCCCTAATTTACTCATCCGTGGGTCTCGGTGGTGGATCAGCATATACTGCATTATTAGCTATATTTGGTGTGGATTATTTGATAATACCAACAACATCATTAACCATGAATTTAGTGGTGACATTTGTGGGTATGATTCATTTTTGGAAAAACGGTCATGGAAGACTCAATTTAATTTTCCCATTTTTAGTAACTTCCATTCCCATGGCTTTTTTGGCAGGTTCATTGGCTTTGCCAGAATTGATGTTCAAAATATTATTGTTGGTAACACTCATTTTGGTTTTGGTCAGGATTTATATCATTAATGATTTGAAATTAGCCATTCAATTAAGCGGAATAAAGAAGTGGATTTTTATTTTTAGTTTAGGTGGGGTTTTGGGATTTATTGCCGGTGCTGTTGGCATTGGTGGTGGAATTTATTTAGTACCTTTGATTATCATGTTTGGCCTTGGGACAGAAAAAGAAGCAGCTGCAGCTGGTTCCATGTTTATTTGGGTCATTTCCCTGGTTGGAGTGATTTCTCGCGCACAATTCGGTAATTTTGATCTTAAATTTATTTTACCGTTAGCAGTTGCGGTTCTGATCGGTGGATTTGGTGGATCTTATTTAGGTTCGGTCAAATTTGAAGCGAAAACAATTCAAAAAGTCATGGGTGGCGTTATCATTATTGCCATTCTGTTTTTAATAAAAGGATTATTATGATACCATTTCATGAAGCAAAATCAATTGTTGAGAAACATCTTTTTACCCTCGATAAAGAAGCAATATCATTACATGATGCAGGGGGACATGTATTAGCCCAGGATATTGTTTCCACCTTTCCGTCACCTTTATTTAACAATTCAGCTATGGATGGATTTGCAGTTATCTCAAGCGACACAAAGGGTGCCACGCTGGAAAACCCAGTCACATTAAAGTTAGTTGGTGTGAGTTCTGCTGGGAACCCAAGTAATGCAAAACTAAAAGAAGGTGAATGTATCCAATGTATGACTGGAGCAAAGATTCCCGATGGAGCAGATGCCATTATAATGGTAGAAGATAGTAGCGGATTTACCGATTCAGAAATAGTTGAAGTCATGATTGAAGCATTTCCGGGAAAGCATATTCGTAACAGGGGTGAAGAAATTAAAGAAGGTGAAATATTGATTCAAAATGGAACACTTCTCACACCCAGCGAAATAGGAACCTGCGCCACGTTTGGATATGGGAATCTCTCTGTTTACAAGAAGCCAAAGATTGCCATTTTCGGTACGGGAGATGAATTGATTGAGCCGGGGAATGAATTGGAAGAAGGTCAGATTTATAATTCTAATTTATACGTATTTTCGGAATTAGCCTCTCGAGTCGGTGCCGAAATCATCATGCGCAATGTTATAAAAGATAATAAAGAATCATTAAGAACATTTTTAACTGACGCACTCGTATCTTGTGATATAATAATATCATCGGGCGGCATATCCATGGGAAAATATGATTATGTTCGAGATGTATTTATGGAGTTGGGTGTTGAAGAACATTTTTGGAAAGTGGCACAAAAACCGGGGAAACCACTCTTTTTCGGTACGGGCAATTCCACTTTAATATTTGGGTTACCTGGGAACCCCGTTTCGTCATACATCGGATTCATGGAATGGGTTTGGCCTGTTATAAATACAATGATGGGACAACGGGAGCGGGAATCATTAACGGCCATCCTGAAAAAACCATTTCCAAGAGAAAAAGTAAAATATCGTTTTTTATTTGGGAAGGCGTGGATGGAGAATGGTCAATTGGTTTGTGAACCATCACCAAAAGTCGGGTCGCATATGTTAACATCGTCATTGCAGACTAATTGTATTCTTGGATCGGAACCGGGGGATAGAATTCTTAATAGTGGTGAGAAGATTAACGTAAATGTATTGCCGTGGAAGGAAATTGTTTAATTGTGTTCGAGTGTTATGGTTTTAAAGTATTTAACAAAAGAACACCTTCGCACTTAAACACATAACTAAAATGATTATTACACCTAAAGAACTGAATGATCGAAAAGACGGATTCACTGTGATTGATGTGCGTCCTGAAATCCAGCGTATCGAGTTTCCATTGCAAGGATTGGATGCCTTTATTTCCGAAGACGGGATTTCACAAAAGGTTGAAAGCGCAAAAGTGTTAATCTGTCAATTTGGAATTGTAACAGAAGGTATAATTATCGAACAAAACCTTAAGGATACACTCAGTTTATTAGGTGGAGCCCAAGCATGGAATGAATTTCAATCTAAAAGGGAAGATTTGAGCCAATGGTCACGACAAACGGTATTGCCGGAAATTGGATTGGATGGACAAAAAAAAATAATGGATGCAACAATTGCCATCATAGGGATGGGTGGATTGGGGTGCCCAGTCGCTCAATCGTTGGTGACCTCAGGGATTGGGAAATTAATTTTAGTGGATGGTGATATTGTAGAATTATCGAACTTGCACCGCCAACCTTTACATGGCATTGATGATGTGGGAACAAAAAAAGTTCATTCTGCACGATATAGTTTAGAAAAAGTTAATTCAGATTCTGAAATTGAACTTGTTGATGAATATTTAGATGAATCGAATGGATTGGAAATCATTAAAAAAAGTGATGTAGTTATTGATGCGACGGATAATATTCAAACGCGACAATTGATTGACCAATTTTCTAAAGCATTAAACATTCCCATGATTTATGGTGGCTTATACCGATGGGAAGGACAAGTTGCTGTATTAAATGTAAATGGAAGTCCAGGGTATAAGGAATTATTTCCGGAACCACCATCTGGGGGAGAGACGTGTGCAGATGCAGGTGTTTTGGGAATGCTCCCAGGAATTATTGGCCATATGCAAGCATTAGAAGCGGTGAAATGTATTGTGGGTATTAAACCCAATTTGGTGGGAAAATTATTGATTTATGATGGCATGAATCATTCAACACAAATAATACAATTATGATAAAAATAACGATTAAATGTTTTTCTCAAGTGAAGTATGCACTTGGCCAGGATGAATTCGTTATGGAACTCAATGATGGTACAACAACTTTAGAATTTGAGAAAATAGTACGTGAAAAAGCAAATGGCCAGTTAGATGATATTTCTTTAAGGATTGCATTAAACCAACACTATGAAATAGATGAATTAGAATTAAAGGATGGAGATGAAGTGGCATTCATCCCACCTGTGCAAGGCGGGTAAATGATCAAAATAGAAATAGTCAACGGTCCCATTATATTTTTGAAGAATGATGATTCTCGCCAGCAGGATGGTGCAGAATTCATATTTAATGGAAGAGTCCGCGCCACGGAACATGGCAATTCTATTACAGCATTAGAATACGAACAATATGAAGGAATGGCTGAAGCAGAACTCACACAATTAGCAAAAGATACATGTCAGAAATTCCCAATTAATGATTTATTTTGTAAACATCGCATTGGCAAAGTGGATGTAGGCGAAACCAGTCTCCATGTTGTTATTTGGTCCAAACATCGACAAGAAGGGATTGATGCCATGTCTTGGTTTATAATCGAATTAAAAAAACGTGTTCCCATATGGAAATGGGCCATTTTGGATGATGGATCACGAATCCCGAGTGAATGTAAACATTAAATAGTTGTTCTATATGATCTAGGAATTCAATTTAATTAGTCATTCTTGTGTAAATTTCGGGGTGATGATAAAAAAAATATTCAATTCGCCAAATAAATTTCTATTCATTGTATTTTTGTCAAATATAACAAGCTGTAATGATTTTAGAGATAATAATGACTCTCAGGCACCATTGATTCAAATTACATCACCGTTAAATAATTCAACGCAATTTGATTCAATTTTTATTGCCTTAAATGTGGCTGACAATAGTGATGTCCAAAAAGTTGATATATTAATTGATGGTTTAACAATTAAAACATTAGAATCTAGTCCTTGGGAGTATATATGGAACGTGAATTTTTTTGAAGATGGACAAGAACATTCCATACAAGCAGTTGCGGAAGATTTTAGTGGGAATAGTGGTTATAGTGAGATTATAAATATTACTATTCCAATAAGTAGCGAAATAAAACCCACATTATTATATCCTAGCGATCAAGATTTCATAGTAAATAATACAGAAGTAGAATTGAGTTGGAATGCTATTCCAAATGCGGAAGAGTATATATTATTTTTGTACTCAAATCCGGAGTTAACAGATGTTATTTATAATGACACGTCACTTGATACCAATATTATTATCGAAAAAGTGATTAATGGGAAACATTTCTGGAGGATTAAGGCAACAAATGGATTAGGTAAATATTCTACTTGGTCAGATGCTAGTTCTTTTTATTTTGGGTCCACGATAACCGATTTAGACGGGAATATTTATCGTACAATTCAAATAGGTAGTCAGGAATGGATGGTCGATAATTTAAAAGTGTCTAGATATAGGAATGGGGATTTGATTTTGATGCCATCATCAAATACAGAATGGAATAATTTAGTAGAGGGCGGTATAAGTTTATATAATTATGATCAAGAATTATTGGATGATTATGGGTATTTATATAATGGGTATTCCATGATGGATGAAAGAAATATCGCACCAATTGGTTGGCATATTCCCACCGAAGAAGAGTGGCAGACCATGGTAAATCAATTAGGTGGTATCACCATTGCTGGTGGGAAAATAAAAGGCATAGGGACATCCCATTGGGCAAGATATAACATAGGCGCAACTAACGAGTCCGGATTTACGGCATTACCAGGAGGATACATATTGCAGGATGGTACTTTTCGTAATCAAGGAAGTTACGGTTATTTTGGGACAGCTTCAGAAGTGGATGAAGAAAAGATTTGGTATTGGAAAGTTCAGTATGATGGAAGAGATTTATATCGCTATGACATTCCTAAACAAACTGGTTTATCTGTGAGATGCGTTAAAGATTGATTTCGAGTAATTCAACTGACTTTCTCCCTTTTCAATGTTAATCATTTTTAAAACCTCATTATTTTTTAATTGTTATTGTTATTATTCAGTTAACATTCACATTTGGTCAATCAGACGATCCAATTGGCGAATTAGATAATGCAAATTGGTCTGGCGGGCATGGATGGGCTTATGATGAAGATGCTGGGGTAAACCCAGTTGAAGTTAGACTTTACTTAAATATGCAATTTCATGAATCGGTAATCGCGGATGAACCTAGACAAGATTTGGTGGATGCAGGTGTTACACCGGATCCAAACCATGGATTTAGTTTTTCATTATTAGCACTGCCTCCATCCACATATTTGATTCATATATATGCAGTGGATTATGATTCAGGCGAATTAAACCTATTACCAGGGTCTCCATTATTAATTCAAACAGAATCAATAACTTCTCAGATTAGTAACGTCGCTGGTCCGTCGGAAATAACGATTACAACAACTGAACGTTTAGCAGGTGCCATTCATTCTTTAACTTGGAATGGAAAAGAATTTATTGATAGTTATGACCATGGTCGCCAACTCCAATCAGCCTGTCATTTTGATGGGTTTGGAGAATGTTTTAATCCAACTGAAGCTGGTTCCAGTTCTGATGGAACTGGGGATACAAGTTCAAGTCTATTACTTAATTATTCATCCACAGAAAATTCATTATCCACAGAATCAAAAATGGCATTTTGGTTATCTCCCGGGGATACAGCTTGGTGCGGCCTTGTCATAAATGAAACAGAAACATCCGACTTTATACATACTAAAAATGTAACAATCGGATATAATAATATGCCGCATGTAATTGAATACCTAGTAACGTATAAAATACCAGATTCAGTGGATGTTTATCATGGAATATTCGAAGCTGTTACCGGATATATGCCAATAGATTTTTCATCTTTTTGGACATATGATCCTGAGATTCATCAATTGGATACATTATCAGTTGGACCGGGCGAACAAGCCATTCCTGTGATTCTTTCTACACCTGATTCGGCATATGCAATGGGAATTTATACACCAGATTTACCAGATAATAATTGGCCCACAACTGGGTATGGGCGATGGTTGTTCGATTGGGCAGATGTAGTTAAATGGAATTGTGTTTTTCGTAGGAATAATGTGATTGAGGAAGAAACATATCAATTTAGAACATATGTAATTGTAGGGTCACTACAAAATGTTATTAATTCAATGGATGGATTATATTCTCATTTTTTATCCACTGCAAATGAAATTGAAACCACACCCCGTCAATTTGAATTATATCCAAATTATCCAAATCCATTTAACGGAAGTACCACATTTAAATATTACCTAACAGAAACTGCAGACATTGACTTTTCCATATATTCTATAAAAGGTGTTAAAATTAAAACATTGCAAAAGAGCGATATGGAAAAAGGATTCCATTTGATCAATTGGGGTCCGGAAAATGAGCCATCAGGACTATATTTCTATCGCCTGACTACCGGAAATAAGATAAAAACGGGTAAATGTTTATTTCTGAAATAGAAAAAGCCTCGAATATTTCGGGGCTTTTTTTTCGTCCAGTAATAATTAATGCCATAAATTCCGAACCTTAATGCTGGGATTTTCACAATATTCGCTGACTAATTTTCTTTTTTGGGCAACCCAGAAGAAATGGTTTTTAATCACAATGCTAATTGGAGTGGTTTTATTTTTATCCCCGGCTCCTTCGGGGCTCACAATTGAAGGATATCGTATTATTATTATTGTCATTACAGCGTTAATCATGATCATCACTGAACCCATTCCACTCCCGGCAATTGCATTATATATTATAGTGATGGAAGTTGTTTTAGGGATTGGAACACCGGAAGAAATATCTCAATCATTTATGAATGATGCCGTCTTATTTATTATGGGCTCACTCATGTTGTCTGTGGCGATTATTAAGCAAGGTTGGGATAAACGGATTGCTTTGGGTATCATTACTTTAACGGGGCATAAAATCAAAAATATTGTTTTCGGGTTTACGGCTATTTCTGCGTTGTTATCTTCTTTTATCGGCGAACATACGGTTGCTGCGCTCATGCTTCCTATTGGGATGACATTGATTCGGTTTACGTCTGAGGATAAAGAAAAAGTTAAAGGATTGAGTGCAGTCCTTTTATTCTCCATTGCTTATGGTGCATTAGTGGGTTCAATCGGGACACCTTCCGGTGGAGGTCGAAATGTAATTATGATGTCCTATCTTCAAGATAATGGCGTATCTATATCATATTTCGGCTGGATATTAAGAGTTTATCCTTTGGTATTTATCATGATACCTATGGTTTCCTGGATATTGATAAAAAGTTTTACACCTGAATATGTTCATTTGGATACCGGAGTTAGAAAATTGGTTGTTCAGGTTGCAAAAGCACCCAAATTATCCGGGCGAGATACGGTGGCTGTATTTATTTTTTTATTTGTGTTTTTGGGTTGGGTATTTTTTAGTGAGACCTTGGGTCTTGGCACGATAGCCCTTTCGGGTGTGTTATTATATTTAATTGCAGGATTTGTAAATTGGGAAGATATCAGCCGAAATACGCATTGGGGTGTCATCATTTTATTTGGAGCAACGATTTCACTGGGAGCCAATATTCAAGGGACTGGGGCGGCTTTATGGTTAGCCAATCAAGTTGTGAATATTTTTGAATCAATCATGGAATCATTTTCATTTGCTATGGATGGTATTATTGTAATCATGACCACAGTTTTAGCAAATGTTTTATCCAGTTCAGCCACGGTAGCAGTATTGGGTCCTATTACTCTAAACATGGGGGAGAATACGCTGCATTTAGGGTTAGTGACAGCTATCGCCTCTGCATTCGGGTTTTTTACCGCTGTTGCTGCACCTGCGTGTACGATCATTTATTCCAGTGGCCTTGTTGGGGCAAAAGATTTTCTCAAAGCAGGATGGAAAATTGGAATTTTATCCATAATATTAGTCATCCTGTACGCCAATACTTTTTGGTCAATATTTTTTTAATAATCATTAAATTTGGATAGATATGAAATGTCTCATTGCAGTCGGCAGTCAAGAATATTCTGAACCAACCCTCCGTGTAGGGATGCAGGTTGCTAAAGCATTTAAAGCTGCAGTCACGATTGTCTATGTGGGGCCGAAGGTTAGCGAATTTTCTGCATCACAAGTACGGTTTGCCCAAGAGCGTATGGAAGAATGGGAATTTGACCGCCCTGGAGTAGAAGTTTTAGAATGGGCATTTAATTTTTTAGCAGAAAATAATTATATTACCCCGACAACCATCAAAACCGGTTTCCCTAAAAACACATTGGTTCAAACTGGTGGAAACCGTAGCGAAGTATATTTACAGGGGACCATTTGCGAGAATGTTAATTTAATCTTACGTAATGGCGATATTATTGCTGAACTCCGGGATGAAGTACAGCGAGTGGGTTATGATATTACTATTATTGGCGGGAGTCAAAAAAGGCGCATGGCTCACGATTTAATACAATATATCGATAGTTCTATTTTTGTAGTCAATCATTTTAACCCAAATCAAACTTACCGTCTTTTACTCGCAGTGGATGATTCGACAGGAACGAAGGGAGCAGTAAAATTCGGAGCCCAAGTCGCTCAGGCTTTTAATATTGATGTCGATATTTTGACAGTGAGTAAAGTTGATAAATTTGGACCGGGGTACAAAGAGGCATCTGAAAATGCGGGTAAATTGATGGAAAACTCTGGTATTCAATATCAAAAAATATTTCGAGTAGGAGATCCTTCAAAAGTAATTAAAAAAGAAGCGGGTGATAATCATATTATTGTCATGGGTGCTTCGAGTAAAAATCCATTAATAAAATTTTTTACAGGCAGTAAACCATTAAAAGTAATGGAAGACTGCCATTGTCCTGTCCTTATTGTGAAATAAAACTCCCGCCGGCCTTTTGCTAAATACTTTTATCTATTGGCTGACTCAAAAACGATGGCTTTTATTTGCCATCGTAATCGGAATTATCATGTTTCAATTTCCGGCGCCGACCGGATTGTCAGTTGAGGGTTACAGGGTTTTGATTATCGTTGTAATGGCCATTATCCTGATTATCTTTGAACCGGTTCCTCTTCCTGCTGTTGCTATGATGATTCTTATTCTGGAAGTATTAATGGGGATTAATACGTCCAATGGCGTTGCTAAATCATTTATGAGTGATGCTGTTTTCTTTATAATGGGGTCTCTCATGCTAGCTGTAGCCATCGTCAGTCAGGGCTTGGATAGTCGCCTTGCATTGGGGATTATTAAATTAACTGGAAATATAACCTGGAGAATAATTATTGGATTTATTTCGATTTCTGCAATTTTATCTTCATTTATTGGAGAACATACGGTTACAGCAATGATGATGCCAGTGGGATTAACATTAGTCAATAATTCAGGGGTGGATAAAAGAGATACTTCGAAATTGGCAGCTTTGATATTGTTTTCCATTGCCTATGGGAGTGCAATGGGTTCGATTGGTACGCCTTCAGGTGGTGGGAGAAATGTCATCATGCTGGGGTATATGACTGAGTTTGGTGTAGGAGATATTTCCTATTTGCAGTGGATGAAATATGCTTATCCGATGTTATTGCTCGAAATCCCACTTGCAACGATAATTTTATGGTTCACTTTTAAACCTCGCCAACTGATCTTGGATTCTGCTGTAAGAAAATTAAAAGTACAAGTGACAAAAAGTGGACCGATGAGAAGCAACGAAATATTAACAATAATCATTTTTATTCTTGTCTTTCTTGGGTGGGTATTTTTCAGTTCGAAAGTGGGTTTAGGCATGATCGCCTTGATTGGTGTTTTTCTCTATTTAGCTCTTGGATTAATTCGTTGGGAGGATTTGAATCGTAATACTAACTGGGGTGTGATCATTCTTTTTGGAGCGGCTGTGTCATTGGGGCTTCATATGAAAGAAACAGGGGCAGCATTATGGGTTGCTGAGTCAGCAATCCATTGGATGAAATTAGTAAGTAATGATATTTCGGTTTTAAGATGGGTGATTGCAGTTCTGCTAACAGGAATATTAACAAATTTATTGAGCAATGCTGCAACCGTTGCGGTGATAGGCCCCATTGTTTTAAATATGGGAGGAGACCCGCTTGAAATGGGTTTCTCCACTGCAATCGCCTCAGCATTTGCTTATCTAACTGTCGTAGCGTCACCAACCTGTATGATTATTCATTCGAGTGGTTTAGTACATCAATCCGATTATCTTCGAGCTGGATGGAAAATGTTTGTTATGTCGATTTTAGTTTTATATTTTGTTTCTAATTTTTGGTAGGAGTAAATAATGTTCCAGGAAATAGCACTCACCCTATTACTGATCTTTTTTATGATTGTGGTTACGGTTCCGCCGATTCTATTTATCATTATATATTTTAGGGATATAAATCAAAGTCAGCATTCTGTTCTTAGAAATTTTCCTTTATTGGGCCGTATTCGTTATGTATTTGAAATGCTCGGTCCAGAAATGCGTCAATATATGTTTGATTCTGATAATGAAGGGAAACCATTCAGCAGAATGGATTTTGCCAATATAGTTGTTGCCGGGAAATATATGAAAACGTTGATCTCATTTGGGTCTAAGAGAGACTTTGATAAAGCAGGTTGGTATTTAAAGAATTCAATGTTTCCAAAGCAAGCACGCGAAATGGAAATAGAATGTGACCCGAAAATAAAAACAAAACGATATGTTGGTACTGAAGGATTATTTTCTAGAAAAGAACACTTAGAAGATATAGTAATTCAACCATGGCGATTAAATGATTCTGATGCTATTGTCATTGGTCCAGATTGTAAATATCCATGGAAAGTAAAAGGACCAGTTGGGATGAGTGCTATGAGTTTTGGAGCGCTCGGAGAAAATGCCATTCAAGCTATGAGTCAAGGTTTAGGTCAAGCAACAGGTTCATGGGTTCATACGGGTGAAGGAGGATTGGCTCCTCATCATTTAGTTGGTGGCGGAGATGTGATTATGCAAATTGGTCCTGGATTATTTGGTGTAAGAACAGAAGATGGAACTTTTTGTTCAGATAGTTTTCAAGAAAAAGCTAATAATCCGCAAATTAAAATGTTTGAGCTTAAATTGGCGCAAGGTGCAAAAATTCGTGGTGGTCATGTAGAAGGAAGTAAAGTTAACCCCGAAATTGCAGAAATACGTGGTGTAACACCTTGGAAAAATGTGGATTCGCCTAATCGTCATAATGAATTCCATGATATGATTTCTCTTTTTGATTTTATTGACCGATTAAGAGAATTGGGTGGTAAACCTATTGGAGTAAAAATAGTGATGGGCGGTCCAGATTCTGCGGATGAATTGGCTGAAGCAATGTCTAAAACGGGGCGTGGCCCAGATGCAATTACGGTCGATGGTGGTGAAGGTGGTTCAGGTGCAACTTACCAAGAAATGGCAGATACGATGGGATTACCTGTTAAATCCGGATTAATTCATTTGGATAATGTTTTAAGAAAATATGGCGTAAGAGATCGGGTTAAAGTTTTTGCAAGTGGTAAATTATTTAGTCCTGATAAAATTGCTATAGCATTATCCATGGGTGCAGATTTAGTGAATATTGCTCGAGGTATGATGATATCAGTTGGTTGTATTGGTGCTCAAAAATGCCATACGAATAAATGTCCAGTGGGTGTGGCAACAACGGATGTCGATCATCAAAAAGCATTAGTGGTGGACGAAAAACAATGGCGTGTCTTGAATTATGTAATCACATTACGCAATGGGCTCAATTCACTTTCCGGTGCTGCTGGATTAACAAATTATACTCAATTTGATCGGTCCCACGTTACATATATAGATGAACACGGACATGCAAAATCATTATTAGATTTATTTCCATATCCTGAAAAAATCAATCAATAATTATTTTTAAATATGGATGTCTATGTAAATTACATGGCTTTAGGGATTTAATAATACAATAACATAAGAGGAGAAATGATGGAATTCATTACACCTATATTAAAATGGTTACACGTAATAGCTGGAGTTCTATGGATTGGGCTATTATACTTTTTTAATTGGATTAACGGTCATGTTGCAGCGACTTTAGATGCAGAAACAAAGAAAAAAGTAATACCTGAATTGATGCCAAGAACCTTATACTTTTTTAGATGGGGTGCTGCATGGACTTGGGTAACAGGATTACTTTTAATGATATTTATTTTCTGGATGGGCATGAATGATTCTATGTTCAATAATTCTGGATTTGAAGTAAATAAATTCAAACATATGGCATATTTAATTCCATTTTTAATGGTTTTTGTTTATGATGCATTTTATAAAAGTCCGTTAGCAAAAAACCCAATGATTGCAACTGGAATCAGCTTTGCAGGTATTGTCGGCGTATTAGCCTTTCTTGTTTTTGTAGCAGAAATGTCAGAATACAGAGCTTATAATATACATATTGGTGCTATGTTGGGTTCTATGATGGCTTTTAATGTTTGGTATAGAATTTGGCCAGCTCAACAAAAAATCATTACTGCTATTAAAAATGGAGATGCTCCAAATCCAGCAGATGCAGGAATGGCAGGCCTCCGCTCAAAGCATAATACATATATGAGTGTACCCCTTATTTGGACAATGATAAATGAACATACAGTAGGTGTGTCTCATTATTTGAATGGCTATGGTGTATTGCTTATTATGATTGCTTTAGGATGGCATATTGTATGGCAGCTATATAAAAAATCAGGAACCATTAAAGGGTTTTAAAAAAAATGTCCTTTGAAACATATATCCTATTACATATTATCGGGATTGGTTTATTAATAGCATCAATCTCAGGATTAAGTGTGCATGCAATCGTATCTCAGGATAAAAAAGAGCCATTACGTAAATTGCTATTCATTATTCATGGAATAGGGTTGTTTCTGGTCTTACTTGGTGGTTTCGGAATGTTGGCTAGAATATCTATCCACTGGCCTTGGCCCAATTGGGTTAAATTAAAGTTCCTAATTTGGGTTATTTTTGGTGGCTTATCTTCATTACTGTACATATCAAGAACGATAAATAAAGCTATTTATATTTCAGCGCCATTATTATTTATTTGTGCTTGGTATTTAGCGAATTACCAACCATTTTAAAAATAAAAAGCCCCCGATTAATCGGGGGCTTTTTATTCAAGAATCACTGCTTATGTCGCATGACATATCATGTCCGCAACATTGGGGCGATTTTATCATTCCGCACCCATCTGGACATTTAGCAACTGCAACTTCTCTCCCATCATCCGTAGTAATGTGATCGTGTACTAGTTCTGTACCACATTTAGCACATTCAAGTGATTTGATTCCCATCCCACAATGGGGACATTGATAATCAGCCATATTGTTTTCCTCTCTATTATTTAGAAAAATATCATGAAAAGTTATATATAAATGTTTATTAATGATAATAATAAAAATAGGAATCATTCCTAAATATAAATAATTTCAAATACTATTTAGTCATGAAAAATTATAGCATACAGAGAGAATCCATTTTAAATATTGTGCGGGGAACACATTCTCATCCGACAGCGGAATGGGTCTTTTCTAAAGTTAAAAAAGCATTGCCGAAGGTAAGTTTAGGCACAGTTTATCGTAACCTAGGCTTACTAGCAGACAATGATAAAATTCAAGCAATCCATTTTAATGGTGTCATTCATTATGATGGGAATATGAAAAATCATCAACATTTTTATTGTATAGAGTGTAAAACAATAATTGATATTCATATTCCAAATAAAAGTTTTGTGTCTGAAGTAGAACAAAAAACAAACCATATTATATCAAATTCTCATGTCCAGATGAATGGAATTTGTAAATCATGTAAATCAAAATAAAAAGGAAACTATATGTTAGTAACAAAAAAAGCCCCGGAATTTAAAGCAACAGCTATCATGCCGGATAATTCATTTCAAGAAGTGAGTCTTTCAGATTATAAAGGAAAGAAAGTAGTTCTTTTCTTCTATCCGTTAGACTTTACATTCGTATGTCCGACTGAACTTATCGCATTTGATAAACGTTTAGCTGATTTCGAAAAACGTGGTGTCCAAGTTCTTGGATGTTCCGTCGATTCACAATTCAGCCATTGGGCGTGGAAAAATACAGATGTAAATAATGGTGGTATTGGAAATGTACAATATCCAATTATTGCAGATTTAGATAAATCCATCGCTCGTAATTATGAAGTATTGTTAGGTGCAGAACCCGCATACGTTGAAACTGAAAAAGAAAGTGCTGAAACATCTGTTGGTGGTGGAGTTGCATTGCGTGGTTCTTTCCTAATTGATGAAGAAGGAACGGTACGTCATGCTGTAATAAATGATCTTCCACTTGGTAGAAATATTGATGAAATGCTTCGAATGGTTGATGCACTAGATTTCCATACTAAATACGGAGAAGTATGTCCTGCAGGTTGGACTGAAGGTGAAGATGGTATGAAAGACACTGCTGAAGGTGTTGCCAGCTATCTAACTGATCATGTGAGTGATCTTTAATCTTATTAAACTATCAGATAAATAAAAAAAGGTCGCCTATGCGACCTTTTTTTATTGTGTAAATTATAGAGATATATCTTGAAAAAAATAATATACATGACAACCAATCCAAATCAATCACATCAAATACAGGTAATGAAATTCATAATGACATTCATATGCATTTCAACATTATTTTCTCAAGATCTTCAAGTTTATTCAAAATATAAAATGAGTTTCAATATTCCTGTTTTGGGAGCATTTAATACAATACATAATCAAACCATCGCTCCAGGATTATTTAAAATGGATGAAAAAACAGAAGCAAATCGTTTTTATGCCAGGTGGCTAATGAATGAAGAAGTGGGCGAAATTATATTTAAGAATTCAAATCGTATTATCAAGTATAATAAGGATGATAAAGAATATTGGTTAGAAGCACCTGATGACTATTTTAAAGAGCCTGATACAAATTCTCAAAAATCCTATTCCTACTCTATAAGTGCATCGTCTGATGATTCAGATAACTCAGAATTGAAAATAACAAGAACGGGTGGAAAAGAAATAGAAACTTTGCATGGATTTAGGACCAAAAAATGGATTACAACACTCACTTTCCCAAATAACAAAATGATATTCGAAGAATGGTATGTAGATCAATTACCTTTAATGACTCTATCTGATTCCCTTGAAAAAAATATTAAAACAGATCTACACCCAATGAAGGAGCCTTATTATGTTGACCATTCTGAATTTTCATCAAATAGTTTACTGACTGAAATGGATTCATTAACGACATTAGATTCTCTTGATGGATATATTGTTAAAATGAACCTATTAATTTATGAGGACAAAAAATCTCCAAATGTAACAATTGGTTTCGAATTATTAGAGTTATATGCAGAACCTATAGATACTAGCAGCTTTAAAATCCCAACCGATTATGAAAAAATTGAAATGGATTAGGTATTAATCTCTAAGCCAATTAAAAAAGGAAAAAATTATGAAATTGTCGATTCAAAATGTGTCTAAAACATACGAAAATGGTGTTGAAGCATTAAAGAATGTAAATCTTGAAATAGGGAATGGAATGTTCGGACTTCTAGGACCAAATGGTGCCGGGAAATCCACACTTATGAGAACAATAGCCGGATTGCAAGATGCGGATATTGGGTCCATAACATTTGGTGAAATCGATGTTGCAAAAGAGAAGCAAGCCATTCGGGAAATTTTAGGTTATTTGCCGCAGGAATTTGGTGTTTACCCTAAAGTGTCTGCATTGGATTTACTAGATCATATGGCAGTCATGAAAGGAATAGTAGATACTAAATCGAGAAAAGAAATTGTGAATTCATTACTTCAACAAACCAATCTATGGGATGCAAAAGATCAAAAATTAGGAACCTTCTCTGGCGGAATGAAACAACGATTTGGAATTGCTCAAGCCTTATTAGGAGATCCAAAGCTCATTATTGTGGATGAACCTACGGCGGGGTTAGATCCAATGGAGAGGAATCGATTTCATAATCTCTTAAGTGAAATTGGAGAAAATGTCATTGTCATATTATCCACTCATATTGTGGACGATGTAAGTGATTTATGTAATGATATGGCCATTATATTAAATGGAAAAGTAAAAGTAATCGGCCAGCCCATTCAATTAATTGAAAAAATGGATGGAAAAGTTTGGAAAGGATTAGTAGAAAAATCAGAATTAGCCAATCTTGAAGAAAGTGGAAATGTTATTTCGTCACGTCTTTATTTAGGGAAAGTACAAGTTCGCATTTTTAGTGAATCTGCTTTAGAAAACGGATTTGAACCAGCTAGTCCGGAGATTGAAGACTTATATTTTTCTACAATCCATGGGCTAAAAATAGGTGGATCGAAATAATATGTGGAAACATATACTCAATTTTGAACTCAGGCTTGGGATAAAAAAGACATCTATTCTAGTCTATTTTTTCGTTTTTTTTGGATTAGCCTTTCTAATTGTTAATGTATTAGGAGGTGCTTTTTCTAATGCTCGCATTATTGTTGGGAATGCAAATAATTATTTGAATGCCCCATTGGTGATTGCTATGATGCAAAATATTTTTGGCATTATTGGTGTTTTGATTATAGCAGCTATTTTTGGGAATGCAGGCTATCGAGATTTTGAATATAATACACACCCATTATTTTTTACGAAGCCGATAACACCATTCGATTATTATTTAGGCCGGTTTGCCGGTGCTTATATTTTAACTATTCTGATCCAACTTGGATTTACTTTAGGGATGATCTTTGGGTTTTTGATGCCCTATTTAGATCAAGATGCTATTGGCTCTTTTAGTCTGTGGGCCTATGTACATCCTTTTATGATTTTTATCCTTCCAAATATATTTATGGTTGGGGCTCTCTTATTTTCGTTAGCCATTTTAACCCGACGAATGTTGCCTACCTATATGGCATCGGTCATTCTCCTTTTTGGATATCTAACTTCCGGAAATTTAACCAACGATATAGAAACGCGATGGATTGCTTCTCTTTTAGATCCATTTGGGATTGAAGCTATCGGAAATGTGGTTCGATATTGGACTCCGGTTGAGCAAAATGAATTATATATTCCATTAACAAAATGGCTTCTTTTGAATCGATTATTGTGGTTAAGTGTAGGCGGTTTATTCTTTTGGTTTGGTTTATGGAAATTTGATTTTCTACATACAGAACCCAGAATAAAGAAATCAAAAAAACGAGATAAAATTGCAACAGATAATGCCCCAATTATTGGTAGTGGCTTTATTCAAGCTACACCCATTTTTAACTTTAATACTCGATTGCTTCAATTCAAGACGCAAATATGGATTGAAATAAAACGTGCATTCCGTGATCCATATTTTATTGCGATTGCTGGAACAGCTGCTGGCTTTTTAATACTAAATCAGCAAGCAATTGGTAAAATGTATGGCGTTGACACTTTACCGCTTACAGCCAAAGTTTTAATGGTTTTAGGTGGGTCTTTCGGATTATTTATGTTAATCCTTATTACGTTTTATGCTGGACAAATTGTATGGCGAGAACGTGAATTAAAAGCAGATCAAATTATGGACTCCTTGCCCATTCCAAATTGGATTCCAATGGTATCCAAATTGATTTCTCTTATTTTGATTCCTGGTATTATGCTTTTTGTTCTTATGGGCATTGGAATAGGTATTCAATCATGGCGAGGTTTTTACGATTTTGAAATAACTCTATATTTAAAACAGCTCTTTTTGCTGGATTGGACAGATTATGCCCTTTTGTGCATATTGGCTTTTTCAATTCAGACCATTATAAATCATAAGTATCTGGGTCACTTCATTATGATTCTATATTTCCTTTTTGGTATGTTTTCTGGACAATTTGGGTTAGACCATACGTTATACCATTATGGCTCTGGTTCTGGGGCACCGTATTCAGACATGAACGGATTTAGCCCGTATATTGGAAGATTAATTACATATAAACTTTATTGGGGCTCATTTGCCATATTATTAGCGATTGGAAGTAATGTATTTTGGAATCGAGGATTATCAGGCAATTTTCATTCACGATTGGCGTTGGCTAAAGCAAGAATAACATCCCAATTAAAATTTGGTTTAATGGTTTTTGGAATCATCTTTATCGGGTTGGGTAGTTATATTTTTTATAATACAAATATATTGAATGAATACCATCAATCAGACTATTATGAAAAAAAATCAGCTCAATATGAAAAAACGTATAAAAAGTACAAAAATACACCCCAACCTAAGATTACTGGTGTTAATGGAGAAGTCCATTTATTCCCAGATGAAGCGCGTGTAGAATTCTCTGGCATCTATCACATGAAAAATAAATCAGATTCAATCATTGATACAATTCATGCCAATTTTAGGCGACAATCTCCTTATACAACATATGAGTGGTCACGCCCATTCGAAGTAATTTCTTCGGATAGTACCTATGGATGGGATATGTTTGTATTTGACCCTCCAATTCAAAAGGGAGATGAATTTACACTTACGTTTGCAGGGGGTAGAAAACGAAATGGATTTACAAATAGTGGTGTCAACAGAACGGTTGTAGAAAATGGAACAATGATATGGAGTGGCGACTTATTTCCTTCGTTTGGATATTCACCCGGCAAAGAATTAAGCGATAAAAGGAGAAGGAAAAAATATGATTTGTCAGAAAATCAAGACACCATGGCCAAATTTGATGATGTTGAAGGAAATAAACATGGTATTCTAGGAGATGATGCCGATTGGGTAGATTTTGAAATCATTATTAGTACAGATTTAGATCAAATTGCCATGGCACCAGGATATATCCAAAATGAATGGGATGAAGAAGGGCGTCGATATTTCCATTATAAAATGGATCAAAAAATTCACAATCTTTTTGCGTTAGTATCTGCGAAATATGAAGTATTAAGTGAAAAATGGAATGGGATTAATTTGGAAGTGTATTATCATCCTACACATTCTTATAATGTGGACAAATTAATGGAAGGAATGAAAAAATCTATTGAATATTATAGTGATTTATATGGACCCTATCCATATCGACAATGTAGAATTTTAGAATTTCCCTATGGGAGTTATGCCGCATCCTTTCCAAATACAATTCCATTTTCTGAAAATATTGGTTTTGTCATGGACGTTGATCCTGACGACCCGGAAGATTTAGATATGCCATTTTGGGTGACTGCTCATGAGATGGGACATCAATGGTGGCCACATCAAGTTTCGGGAGGCAATGTTCAGGGAGCTGGTTTTTTGAGTGAAGGATTAGCTGAATATTCTGCAGTTTCATTGCTGGAAAAAGAAAAAGGTGAAAAACAATTACGTAAATTTCTAAAATATGAATTGGATCGGTATCTCATGGGGAGAACCTCCGAACAGAAGTATGAACCCACAATTGTTCAAACTGAAAATCATCCTTACATTCATTATAATAAAGCAGGATTAATCATGTATACCTTATCTGATTTTATTGGTAAAGAATCTTTTAATAGTGCGTTGGGACGTTTTATTGATATGTTTCGATATCAATCAAATCCTTATCCCAATATAGGAGAATTTCTTAATACAATTCGAAAATGGACTCCAACGGATTTACACTATTTAATTTCAGATACATTTGAAAAAATCACGTTATATGAGAATAAGGCAAAAGAAGCATTTGCAATAGAGAATGAAGATGGAACATATACAGTTAATATGACCGTAGTAGCAAAAAAAGTATATGCTGATAGTTTAGGGAACCAAACAAATGTTAAACTGAATGATTGGTTAGAAATTGGCGTATTGGGAGAAACATTGATAAATGGAGAATTAGATGAAACGCCCATTTATGTTGAAAAAGTATTTATTACCGATTCAATCTCAACATATTCTGTCACCGTGGATCAAAAGCCAGTGAGGGCAGGTATTGACCCTATGTATAAATTTGTGGATCGAAATTCTGATGATAATATGATTCGAATCGATTTTAATAATTAGATAACTTGAAAATAAAATAAATACGCTTCTTTAAATAACCTTTCATATTTTGTAAATTCAATCTCGCCTTTTCATAAAAAATTATATCTACGGGGGGAAATCTCTATATGCCAAATTGGAACAAAGACACATTTATTGAAGATATGAGACAAAACTGTTCTCGAGAAATTGCAAAAATTGGTGTTTCTATCATAGAATTTGCAGAAAAAAATGGAGAAGATCTTTCTTGGGGACGAGGAAACGATCATGGAACACTTACGTATCGTTGTGGATCAGATATTGGTCCCGTTCCTTTATTTCATATGACGTCTAACGGTCAATTAAATCTGCAAATCAACTTTATGAGAAGTAAAGAAATACCACCGATGGTATTGAGAGATATGGTTATAAAGTTGGAATCAAACTTTTTACGTGATTATAATGAAATGGATTATCCATCTGATGTATTTGAACCCATGGATGAAATGTTTCATACGCAAAGCCAAGTAGACAAATTTATTAAAACGGTAGAAGGATGCACCTATCGCCTAAAGCAGTAATAAAATAGTTTAAACAAATTAAAGCCCCAATTACCAAGTGTAGTTGGGGCTTTTTTATTTCCTGCTTGTTTCGAATATAAAGTACTTTATAAATTAAAGTAGAACTTAAAAGGGATTTATGATGAATAAAGAAACAGCTCATGATGATTTAGCATTTATTAAAGGCATTATTGCTGAAAGTAGGAAAAATAAAAGTGCGAGTGGAATTCACTTAATTGTTTGGGGGTTATTAATTCCGATTGGATTATTTGTAAATTGGTTTTTGGTTGAGAAACCGTCGCAAGGAAAAAATGAGTTGATTCTTTGGAGCATAGTCATTGGAATGGGTTGGCTTTTTGAAATGATTTATGGCTGGAAAGTTGACCGTAAAAAATCTGTTAGAACTTATGCGGAAAAAGTAGATGGTTTTCTTTGGTTATCCATTGGAATTACACTTACCATTTTAGGATTTGTTGGTTCGGGTACGGGCGCCATTCACACACATTTTATTTCACCGGTAATTTCAACAATACTAGCCATAGGCTATTTTGTTTCCGGAATAATTTACAATGTCAATTGGATTCGTAATTTGGCATTTGGTTGGTGGGGCGGTGCAATTATAATGTTCCTTTTTCCTGGGTTATATCATTTA
>CAZGFQ010000007.1:0-29835 GCA_964525185.1 uncultured bacterium | reverse complement strand
TGGTTGGTGGGGCGGTGCAATTATAATGTTCCTTTTTCCTGGGTTATATCATTTACTTTTAATGGCAGGAATGATGATTATTTTTCAGGCAATTCCTGGTTTTATTATTAAAAAAACATGGGCGGATCTGAGTTAAAAATATATGGAGTAATTTGACTATGTCAATTCAAGCATCGACACAGTCGATGTACTCCAAAAAAAATCATGTCAGAATTCAACTACAAACAATTAGACGACATTATCCATTCAAGGATACGATTAGCCATTATGGCATTACTCGTTTCGGTTGAATCGGCCAATTTTGTATTTATTCGAGAAAAAGTCAATGCCAGTGACGGAAACTTGAGTGTACATATCCGTAAGTTGGAAGATGTGAAATATGTATCATCCACGAAAAAATTTATTGATAGAAAACCGATAACAACTTTTCGAATTACATCTCTTGGGCAAAAAGCATTTGAAGAATATGTGAA
Organism: uncultured bacterium; assembly: GCA_964525185.1. Lineage (GTDB taxonomy): Bacteria > Fidelibacterota > Marinisomatia > Marinisomatales > UBA1611 > JABHGY01. Next base: position 29,362 of record CAZGFQ010000007.1, on the reverse strand, counting down.
TCGATTAAGTGGGTTAATAAATAAAGGTTAATCATGAATACTCTTTTTTTTATTTTGATTTCCATTTCTATTATCTTTGGGCAGAAAAATATTTCTGTCATAGGACAAATTACAGATGAAAGTGGGAATAGCCTTGCATACGTAAATGTATATTTCATGGATACGTTAGAAGGAGCTATGTCGAATGAAGATGGGTTATTTTCTATTTCTACAAGCACAAAAGGTGAAAGAGAATTAAGAATATCTCACATTGGATATGGTGAAAAAAATATCATAGTAGATGTGGGAAATAACTCAGTTGATCTTCAGATTAGATTAGAAAAATCATTCATGGAAATGGACCCAGTTTCTGTGAGTGCCGGTTCATTCACTATGGCAAATGAAGAAGGCCAAACATTAACGAGCTTAGAAGTGGTAACAACAGCTGGAGCCGCAGCAGATATTTTTCGTGCAGTACAAACATTTCCTGGAGTGAATCAAGTCGATGAAGGGGCTGGAATGTATGTTCGTGGTGGTGATGTTTCAGAAACAACCGTTATTTTAGATCAGGCTACCATCAGTCATCCTTATAAATATGAATCTGATACAGGTGGATATTTTGGAATGATTGATCCATTTCTATTATCGGGGACATATTTTTCTACGGGTGGTTTTTCTGCAAAATATGGGAATGTTTTATCTGGCGTTATGGCCATGGAATCATTGGATATGCCAAGTAGAAGCTCCGTTACTATCGGTGCAGGATTAGCCGCAATTTCAGCTGGAGGTTCTTGGGTGGTTAAACCTGAAAAATTAGCCATACAATTTTCGGGAAATTATTCAAATACAACCTATTTATTTAAACTCAATGGTGGGGAAGAACGATTTGAACGAGTGCCAACAAGTTGGGATGGAAATGTAAGTACTATTTGGAAATATTCACCTATGGGACAAATAAAAGTATTTAACTATTCAAATGTGGATGAAATTGGCGTTAATACTGAAAGCCCAACATACAAGGGTATTATGTTAAATGATAATCATACACAATTATCAAATATTCAATGGAGACATTTAACACAAAATGGTTTATTCATTAAATCAAGCTTATCCAAAAACCAATTTGGGCAAGGGTTAACTCTTGGAAATATTGATAAAGAAATGGATGACCAATTATTAAAGTGGAGAACGGATATTTCCATCCCAACAGCTTATAAAATGACTTGGAATATTGGATTCATTTTTGATGAATTAAAAACAGGATTAAAAGCGACATTTCCAAAAGATCCGAATGACTTTAGTCCCGATGCTGAAACAGAAAATTATAATGTAGACTTTGAAAGTTTGCATTATGGGATTTATATTGAAAATGAGTATCAATGGTCACAAAAAATATTCATGATAGCTGGTTTAAGATCAGATATTTTGGATAATCCAAAACAATATGTCTGGGACCCAAGGTTATCGTTGAATTATAGATTATCAGATTCCCAATTTTTAAAAATAGCCACAGGTATTTATCACCAATATCCGAAGGCACAATTCCGGGATAAATGGGTTGGAAACCCAGATTTGGAAGCTATGGCAGCAAACCATTTCATTTTGGGATATGAGTATAAATCAGACTTAACCGATTTTAAAGCAGAATTGTATAAAAAGGATTATTCGCACTTATTATTAGATGATGAAGAAGTGAATTATTCAAATAAGGGTGAAGGATATGCTTATGGAGCTGATTTCTTTCTAAAGGGAACACTGCCTTTTATTTCAGGGTGGATTTCTTATAGTTATTTACAATCAGAAAGAAAAGAATTGGATCATTTAGAATTAGTACCAACAGATTATGATATTAATCACAATATAACAGCCGCATTAAAAACTCAGATTAATACGATGAATAATGCAGGTGTTACATATCGATATACAACAGGGAAGCCATACACCCCTGCACTCAACGAATGGAATTCTGCTAGACTTCCCGCTATGCAGAGATTGGATTTAACATACAGTCGATTAGTACCCATAGGAAAAGAAGGATTATTAGTTCTTTATTTATCCGTTTCAAACTTATTAGATAAAACGAATATTTATGGATACTTCTATTCACCAGACTATACTGAACGGACCGAATTAAAAAGTACCCATGGACGAAATATATATTTTGGATTCAATTTAAATCTTTAGAAAAGGAGAGAAAATGAAAAAATATTTTATCACTTTAATTGCACTCACAACTATGCTCGTTGGACAAAATCCTGACGAATATATTTTGAATGGGAAAGAAAAAATACGATTAGCCCTTGAACATTGGAATGAACAGGACATGATGAATGCACGCGCTCATTTTGAGCGTGGTTTACATTTGAATAATAAGGAATGGTTGTTTCGATATTATATCGCTTATTGTAATGACCAACTCGTGCATTATCATCAATCAAAAGGTGACAAAAAGACAGCTCTAACATATTTGAATGATGGAATTAAGCAATTAAATGAAGTGATAAAACTCAATAAAGAATTTGCAGATGGGTATGGTTTATTATCATCTATGTATGGCGAAAAAATGGGAATTCAACCTTGGACTGGAATCATGTTTGGATCGAGGTCAAGTACTCTTATTAGGAAAGCTCTCCAGCTTGAACCAAATAATCCTAGACTATATATGATTCAAGGAACGTCTGCCATGTTTGCTCCTGAAAAATGGGGTGGGAGTAAAGAAGAAGCGAAAGAATTGTATTTAAAAGCAGCTGAATTATTTAAAACGGATAATCCACCGGCTCTAATGCCTGATTATGGAAAAAGTGATATATATGCTTGGTTGGGGCAATTAGAATTAAAAATGGGACATCTTGAAGAAGCAAAAATGTATTATAACAAAGCATTAGAAATTGATCCAAATAATAATTGGGTTAAGAAACAACTATTACCAAGGATAAAATAAAATGAAGAAAAAAATAGGCTTAATTCTATTGTTGTCTGGATTGTTTGGAGCAACCGGTTCAATGAATGGAATTGTTAGAGATGAAATAACGCATCAACCTTTAGCGGGGGTAAATGTCATCATTCGCGGTACTGACTTGGGCGCTGCCACAAACTATGAAGGTCATTTTTCAGTAGAAAATATTCCAGTAGGAAGTTATACCATTCATGTGTCAATGATTGGGTATAGGGCAGTAAATCGAGCAAATGTTCATATTGTAACTAAAAGATATACATCCGTTAATTTTTCATTACAATCTGAAGTATTGGAAGGGGAAAGTGTTGAAGTAACAGCCTCCTATTTTGAAAAAGCCAAAAATGCCATCACAAGTAGTCGATCTGTTGATATTGAGGAAATACGATCAGACCCAGTGGGGGCTTACGATATTATGGCTATGATGCAAGCGTTACCTTCTGTGGTCTCTGGCTCTGATCAAACAAATGAAATCATTGTTCGAGGCGGATCGCATGGTGAAAATTTATTTGTGATCGATTTCTTAGAAATCCCCTATCCAAACCACTATCCAGAACAGGGAAAAGGGGGTGGTCCCATTACAATGGTGGATACTGAATTCATTGAAAGGATTGATTTTTTTGCAGGAGCATTTCCATCACGATATGGGGAAAAGCTGTCTTCGGTGATGGATATATCACTTAGAGAAGGATCACGGAAAAAACATCATCAACAAATTGATATGAATATGGCTGGTTTTGGGCTAACAGCCGAGGGTCCAATTAATAATAAGTCATCCTATATTTATTCTCTTAAGAGATCCTTTTTAGATTTTGTTATTTCATCATCGGGTATGCAAGCAATTCCCAAATACTGGACGAGTCAAGGGAAGATGACCTATCATATTTCTACAACTAAAAAATTGTATTTCAATTTTATTGGGGGCATTGATGAAATAAATATTGAAGGGGAGGAAGGTGCACATTTAAGAGGCGCAGAAAATGTTGCTTATTCTTCGTGGCAATCAACCTTTGGGATTACATATAAAAATTTATTTTCAAAAAAAGGATATTATATTACATCTCTAGGAAATTCATGGGTGAATTTGAATACAGATGTTTACAAATTGGATGAAAATGTGGAGAGAGATATTTATTATCATCAATTAGATTTAGAAAAAGATGTATCATTCCGAAGTGAGATTGTATATCATGTGAAAAAAGGGTTGGATTTAAATGGTGGAATTACCGCTAAAAGAGTCAATTTGGACTATGATAATTGGTACAAGGATCGCCCCAAAAACATATATGGTTATTCTCTAGATTCGACAGATATTCCAACTATTATAGATGAAGATACCTATTATTCCACTTATTACAATAATCCAGCTACCATTGTAACTGAATTGACCCATATTGGTTCAACAGATTTATACAAGACAGAATCGTTGTTGGAGTATGAAAAGGTTGGTGGCTTTATCCATATGAATTGGGCTCCCATTGAGCACCTAGAAGCAGCAATTGGAGGCCGGATAGATTATTTGAATTTTACAGGAGCTACTAATTTTTCTCCACGAATTGGATTTAAATATCATTTAAACTCTTTATTTAAATTAAACTTTTCGGCTGGTCGATATTTTCAAAATCCATTCAATGTTCAGCTGAATTCAACGAGAGGAACGCCGGATAATCTAAGAAATTATTTTGCGGACCAAGCTGTGGGTGGATTAGAATTTTTCCCAAAATCTGATACACGCATTACGTTAGAATATTATGAGAAAAAATATGAAGATATGGTTACGTTCGAAATGCTCAAAGGTTCTGATGGGAAAGACAGTCTTAACTGGTCTAAATTAGTTAATGGCGGTAAAGGGCAATCAAACGGTGTTGAACTCTTTATTCAGAAAAAATACTCCCATGATTGGTATGGGTCTTTTTCCTGGTCTCATTCTTTTTCTGCAGGAGTCGATCCGAGGACAAATAAATATTATCCATGGGATTATGATTATAGAAATGTTGTAAATGTTGTTGGTGGATATAAAATTAGATATTCACAATATTCATGGTATGAGTCTTATAAAAAGTCTTGGGTTGCAAAAGCATTTTCCTGGCTTCCATTTATGCCGAGTGATGAATATGAGATTAGTATAAAATATCGATATATGGGAGGAAGACCTTATACACCAAAACATTATGATCCTACAATTCGAGAATGGTATTCCAATTCAACAGATGAATGGAATACAGAACGATATGCCCATTACACTCGATTTGATTTAATGATTCAACAGAGATTTAATTTTGAAAAAGTAAATCTTGTGGCATTTTGGAATATTATGAATGTGGCAAATCGAAAAAACGAACATGAATTTGTCTATCTAGAAGATGGATCAAAAGAAATGAACTGGCAATACACTACAATGCCTGTTGGTGGATTTATTCTGGAATTTTAATTGTACCCTTAATAATGAATAAGGCAGTGTAAAAACCAAATATTATTTTATTAACCAGGTTTACATAAAATAAAAACGACACCATCTGACATTTTTCATTTATAAGTTCTTAAGGCTTATGAGCGAGTATTCTCAAATACAACGGTTACTCCGGATTCTGCAAATCTTAAGTAGTGGACGAAAAGTAACAACAAAAGAATTGCTTCATCGTTTTGATGGTGATGTTTCTTTGAGAACATTACAAAGAGATTTATTAGCACTTTCTGAAGCGGGTATCCCGTTAATATCTGAAAAGACCATGGCCAACGAGAATGCTTGGTCATTGATGAGTCATTTTCGATCTTTCATTCCAATGCCTTTAGAAACAAATGAATATCTTGCCGCTCATATTTTAAAAGCAAATCTTAAAGTATTTCAAAAAACACCTTTTGGTGGTGAAATCAAATCTCTCATTAAAAAAATAGATCAAATAGTCCCGGAAGAAGTCTTTTTAGAAACGGATAATAGTAAAGCAGATAAACTGTTCGAAAATTATACAGCAGGAACATTTGATTATGCTCCATATGGCGACACCATTAATCATTTAATTTCAGCAATACTAAAACAGTACATATGTGAAGTCACCTATCACAACCCATCCAAAGGAACTGAAAAAAAGTATCCCATCGAGCCTGAGAAATTAGTTTATTATAGTGGCGCCCTTTATGTAATAGCCTACTTAAGAAAGTATGGAAAATTCAGATTACTTGCTATTCAACGGATTAAGAAGTTGGATATAAAAAAGGAGACATTTCCGAAGGATCACATCTTTGATCAGGAATTATTTTGGAAAAATAAATTTGGTTTATTTTCAGCAGATCAAGTTGATGTAAAACTCAAATTCTCAAAAGAAATAAGTCATCATATTGAAGGTAGAACATGGCATCATTCTCAAGAAGTGAAGCGGAAGAAAAATGGTGACTTAATATTGTCTATGAAAGTAGGAGTTTCACCGGAATTAATTGCATGGATTTTAGGATGGAATAAACAGGTAATGGTCCTTTCGCCAGATAAATTGATTGAAGAAATCAAACAGAATGTAAAAGATATTCAGAAATTATATGAAAATTGACTAGTAAGCAATAAGGAACAGTATGGAAGAATCAAAAAATATCATTATTTATAACACGGCTGACGGTAAAGCATCCGTCTCGCTATTCGCAAAAGATGGCAGAGTATGGATGAATCAAAATCAATTAGCTGAACTTTTTGCCACCTCAAAGCAAAATATAGGGCAACACATTATAAGTATATTAAAAAACAATGAGTTAGAAGAGTATTCAGTTGTAAAGGATTTCTTTACAACTGCCCAGGACGGTAAAGAATACAATGTTTCTTTTTATTCATTGGATATGATTCTAGCCATTGGGTTTCGCGTTAGAAGTAAACGGGGAACTCAATTTAGGATTTGGGCAAATCGTAATTTGAAAGAATATATGATTAAAGGATTTATCATGGATGACGATCGTTTGAAAAATCCTGATGGTCGCCCAGACTATTTTGATGAATTATTGGAGCGAATTCGAGATATTCGTTCATCTGAAAAACGATTTTATCAAAAATTACGGGACCTGTTTGCTTTAAGTAGCGATTATGATAAAATGGACAAATCCACTCAAATGTTTTTTGCTGAAACACAAAATAAATTGCTATATGCGGTTACTCAAAAAACAGCTGCTGAACTGGTAACTAGTAGAGCAAATGAAAATCAAGCAAATATGGCATTAACAGCATGGAAAGGTTCTATTGTAAGAAAACAGGATATTTTTATTGCAAAGAACTATCTCAACGAAGATGAAATTGATACACTTAATCGATTGGTGGTTATCTTTTTAGAAACAGCTGAATTGCGTGCTAAAGAAAGAATTGACTTTACCATTCACTTTTGGAAAGAAAATGTTGATAAAATTTTAGAGCTTAACCAGAAAAATATTTTAGACCATTCAGGGGAAATCACAAATGCTGAAATGGAAAAAATAGTTCGAAGCGTTTATGAGAAATTTGATACAAATCGAAAAAAATATGAAGCAGAGCAGGCTGACCAAGATGACTTGGAATTACTTACAGAACTTGAAGATAAAATAAAAAAATCTTGATGATAATTGATATCCTTTACAGCGGAAGTGACGGAAATGCTTGCAGAGTTTATACAGAAAACACATCAATTTTACTTGATTGTGGTGTGAGTCAATCTCTCATCTTTTCTAAAGGCGACTTTCCTGTTGATGCTATTTTTGTTACCCATGAGCACGGCGATCATTTTGGTGGAGTGGGAACGGCGGCAAGGGCCACAAATGCAAAAGTTTACCTTGAAGAAGAAACCTTTAACAATAAAAGTAAAAATATCAATTTGGACAACTGCGACTTGCATTTTATTTCATCTGACAACATAATAGACATGGTTGATCTTATAGTAGAAGTTTATGAAACAAACCATGATTCACAAGGTGGCGTATTCTTTATTGTGGAAGATAAACAGACTAAAATGCGCTACGGACATTTAACGGATACTGGCATCATCACAGATAAAATGAGAAAAGCATTACAAACCTGCGACGCTTTATTATTGGAAGCTAATCACGATGTAGATACGCTTATGACTCATCCAAAATATAATGACTGGATTCGTGAACGAATACATGGAGATTATGGACATTTATCCAACGAACAGACCATGGAGTTTATACGAGACAATTTGGATTTAGAAATAGTACAATGGATCGTTTTTGGTCATTTAAGCAAAAAAACCAATACACCGAAAATGGTCATGGAAGTAAAGGATAAATTTATTCCGGAGTTTGGGGATGTGTATGTTGCTCCTGTGAGTATGGAAATAAAAAGACTGGGAAAAAAATGAAACTAACAGATATATAAAGGGACAGTAAAAATGAAATTAATAATATCATCTAAACAACGAAGTAAAATCCAGCACATTTTAAAATATTCTGATAATCTTGAAAAGTTCTATAACGATGAAACATTGTGGACTTGGTTTGTAGTGAAAATATTAGAAAATCCAAAATATAATAATAGTGTGGTTGATTACTTTTTTAACAAATCAATTCGAGATATTAGCAAATTCAAAATCGGCTTTGAGGTTCAACCGATTTCTCCAAGATCAGGAAAAGGTGGTAATACAGAGGGAAACACTCATTTAGATTTAGCAATCGGTAATATTGAAAAAAGAAAAGGTACAGAAAGCGGTATTAAATATGATTCGACAGAGCCAAACACGGTTTGTTTTGTAGAAGCAAAATTGTTTTCAGATCTTAGTACAGGAATCTCACATGACAAATTTAGGAATCAAATGATTCGAGTAATTGAAAATCTACTTTGTTTTCAAGATGACAGTGGAAATAATCCTGATGATATTTGTTTTACATTACTTACTCCCAGGCAATTTAAACTAAAACCTAAATCCAGATTGTATGGCTACAAGTTTTTAGAATACAGTCAAGATATTGCTAACGGTGGTTCATTAATTGAATACGATATAAATCAGTTGAAAATGGATAAGCGATTTACAACAAGTTGGAAATATCCAATTATTGCAGAGAGATTAAAAAAACTCACACTAAACTGGGCAACCTATGAAGATATATTTGAATCCGTAATAAATCAAACAATTGATTTATTTGATAAGGATAGCTTAGAATCAATTATTAATTATTTAGAAAAAGAAAACATCATAACGACCTGATATGTCTTTATGCCTATTTAATATAGGTATATGAAAAAACAAGTAAAACAAAACGAATCAAGAGAAAACTTGAATAAAAAACAAAAACAGTTCTTAAAAGAATATATCACAGACGACAAAGATTATTTGTTAAATCTGTCAGATAATCTCTTTATCCCTTTCCACAATAATAAAGATGAAGATTATCTTGCGTTTAAAAGGGCGAAAGGAAAAGAACTGGAAGGAAAGCTAAGAGCACCACATTCTAGTTCAGCTCTGTGTATTAATTTCTTCAAATATTGGAAAGAAAATGCACCAGAAGGATTGTATAAAATTCTTTGGGAGTTTATAAATAGCCATCAATTATCACCCAATGAAAGATTAGGTCCAGTTCATTACGATTTTGAAGTTGAACATTTATTCGGCAGGGACAAAAGCAGGCAAACCGGAAGACCCGGCTATATTGATTTGGAAATAAAAACAGGCGACAAGTTAGAATTAATTCATGTTGAAAGTAAATTTACAGAAGAGTTTACCCTTACAAAGCGATATGATGATCAAGGGTTATCACCTGGACAGATTCATAATAGAGACGCGTATAGAAAGTTGTTTAAGGGATATTTTGATTGTAAACCTGACGATTTAATGAACGGCAGTGAATTATCAAAATATTACCAATTGGCACAACGTCTTCTCTTTATTGTAGAGAATGCAGATGAACATTATGCAGGTTACCCGGGAGCTGTTGTATTATTCTTATTCTATGATTATGATGATTTTGATAAAACGCTTCTTGATTTTCCAAAAATAATCAAAAATAGTTACCGAGATGATTTCAAAATGCTATCCTATCAAGCGTTATTCAAGTTACTGGAAAATTCTACGCTTAATACAACTAAACATGAGAAATGGTTTGATTATATGCGTAAACGCTATTTTTCTTAAACTTTGTAAAAAGTAGAATTTACATTTTCAGTAAGATTTTACTTTTTCACCGAAAAGGATTTACGACTTTAATAGAATTATACACCTGATCATGATTCAAATCTTCGGTGTAAAGAACAGCGCTTATGCAAGATTCGGCTGCTTGTAAAATTAACGCATCCCAAAAGGATAGGAGAAATTTAGACTCTTTTTTTATGGCGAATCGAATCATTTCAGGCGTGATTGTTACGATATTTAACGGCTCTAACGAGTCCATTGCCGTTAAAGCTAATTCAGGTAAAATGCCGAGTTTCTTTGTCGCGACTACATAAAATTCCTGTAAAACTTGCGTAGAGATATTTCCATTCCCTTTTTCAATTGATTCTGCTATGAGCATTTTAGCAATTTTCTGCTTTTTTTTATCAGCATTGTCAAATGCATAAAAAAGAATATTGGTATCGAAAAAAATATTCTTAGCGTTCATAGATTTCTTCCCGAGTCCAGGTCTTACCATTTGAATTGCCTTGAATTCGTTCAACCGTGTTCAGGAAAAATTCAAGATCTTTTTTAAAATCGGGTTTAGAAACAATAGATTGAAGAAAGGCACGAACCATTTTGTTTAAAGAAGTATCATGTTTGCTGGCATATTCTCTTGCCTTCTTAATAAGTGTTTTATCTGCTGAAAGTGTAATATTCATTGAATGATCCTAATAAGGTTGCACATATTAAGTGTAATATAAGATTCATATCAAGTTATTTTTATCAAAATAATATTTCCAAAACGACATGAACTGACTTATCTCCCCTATAAGTTCAGGGTAACAATAGGAGTCAACCATGTCAAACATACAAAACAAACATACATTATTACTTCAACTTGGGGCGTTATTCTATGATAAAGAAAACGAACGAGAAATACCAAAAGTTGATATCCAAACGCCAAAAATTAAAACATTATCCAAAAAAGTTTCATCTCTATCCCTCTTAAAACCATTTAATTTATCCCATGAAGAAACTATTCTGATTTCCTGTGCATGGCGGGAAACGGTAAAAGATGGAATAAGTCGAATTGACCCGTTAGATTTACTGTCTCGCATCCATGGAGATAGGGAAAAAAGTATTGATTATCTTGATACCATCGTTTCTTTGGTAGAACGAAATATATTTTATTCCCAAAAGAAACGGATTCATGGTAAAACGAATTCATCCAGCTTTATTTCATTCGGCGAAAAAGCCCGAAAAGTAAGTGTATCAAAATCCACTCTTTTAGAATATGATGTCCATTTCCATCGTTCGTTTGTCAAATTACTCATGGGCGAAGAACAAAATATCCAAGGAGAAGCACAAAAACCTTATAAAGATAATAAAGAATATTTATCCGATTGGTTTCAGTATGTAGAACATTTGGATGATTGCCGATATAACGATTATCATAATGACCGTATGAACAGTGATTTGAGTGAAAGTGATGCCAACGATTTACTCAAAGCATTGGAATGGCGAGATAGAATATTTTCTCGCACCGAATTAACAGATGAAGTGTTTCCTCTGCAAGATGTGATTGAAGAATATAGCCTGGATGAAATAGAAGCCACGATTTTGGTTTATCTCGTAAAAGAAGATATGGACGACAATCATACAGATAGTGATGATATTTTACGATTGATTTCTAGAAACCAACATGAAAAATATCAAAATAGAGAATACATTTCTGAAGATTCCAAGTTAGTGAAAACGGGCCTTATTGAAGTAACCGAATCTGCGTTCTTTAGAAATAAAGGGTCAGATTTACGCATTGCACCGGATATTGTAAGGCATATTATTTTAAAATCACCTGCCTCGGATGAAGACCGACTAAAGCAAATTCTAAAAGGAGATAATTTGTTTACCATTCTTGCACCAAAGCAGACTTTTGACGAACTCATCCTGCCAAAAGAAATGAAAGATACTATTCGCTTTGGTCTTGGACAATATGAACAAAATGTAGATTCTGTTTTGACAGATTGGGGATTATATGACACATCTATGGAAGTGGTGGGGAAAGTGAAAAAACAAATGGAACCGGGAATGCTTATGTTATTTTCAGGACTACCGGGAACAGGAAAAACGTTCGCTGCTGGTGCCATTGCCAAAGCGTTAGGAAAGAATTTACTCATTACAGATGTGAGCAAGGTTCAATCTATGTGGGTAGGGCAAAGTGAAAAGAATGTGCGAAGAATCTTTACCGTGTTTGAACGGATTGTGAGACGGACAGAAAATCCACCCGTTTTGCTCTTAAATGAAGCAGACCAATTTTTATCCAGACGATTAAAAGATACAGATTCATCTGTGGATGTTATGTTTAATTCTATGCAGAACTTATTCTTAGAAGCATTTGAAAAACTGCGTGGTGTGCTTATTGCTACCACCAATATGAAAGAAAATTTGGATACAGCATTTAGCCGTCGCTTTCACTTGAAATTGGATTTCCCAAATCCTGGAGAAATGGAACGAAAAGCATTATGGAATCTTCATTTACCAAAGTCGATTCCCGGTGCCGATGGAATGGACCTGAATTTTCTTGCAAAACAGTATCAACTCACAGGTGGACAAATTACCATTATTGTAAAGAATGCAGCTACAGAAGCCGCATCTCGGAAAGGGAAGAATAAAATCCTTAAACTGGATGATTTAATGAAATACTGCGATATTGAAGTGGCATCTACATTTGGTGGGAATACAATGCAATTTGGGTTTGAAGCGTAAATGGATTCAGCTAATACAAAAATCCGATTAAATACAACGGAATGATGTTTTGGTGTCCTGCGCTGATATCATCCAGAAAAAGGTAACCATTTTTATTGGGGTCTAATTGTCCTTGTGATTTTGATTTCCCACCAATTTCAAATTGGTTATTATTTTCATCTTCAAAATCAGCTGAACGTGATGAAAATAATGGAGATTTTGTTAAAAATTGAGTAACAAAAAATGTTTCCCGTAAAGTTCCTTTTCCGCTTTTAGAATGTTTTGCCTGGGAATTCAAATAAGAAATGATATTAGTATTTTGCAGAAAAAGTTTTTCAGGCTTTCGCTGATAAGCTTTTCCGGTTGATGGTTTCCATAAGCGGTTAATCACAAAAGATTGATCTAAGAAATCTAAGTATTGATATAAGGATTCACGTGCAATATCAAGTTCGTTGGCCAGTTTAGAGATATTGACTTGAAAAGGGTCCGATGTGGCAATCATATACAGCAGGCGTTTCAATTGACGGATTGCATCATATTTTATGGGAAAGGCTGATGGAATATCTTCGTAAAATATCTTCTGAATGATATTCTCAATTTTTTGGGGATAAGACTCAAGATCTTCCTGCCAAAATGGATAATACCCACTCACTAAATATTCTCGAAATAATGGATGGATATTGACACGGGAAGAAAGGTCTGCGGAAATTTCACTATGCTTCATTAAAATATCATCTAATGAATAACTTGGGAGCGATATCTTTTTTTTCAGTGAAATAAATTCGCGAAAGGATAAACCTGATAGATGATAATAAACCATTCGTCGGGATAAATCGTAACCTTGTGTTTTGATTTGAAATGCAGAACTACCGGATATGATTAATCTCATTTCAGGATATGAATCATAAATCGTTTTAACAATTTGTGCCCATTTGTCCAATTTGTGAATTTCATCAATGACAATTACCTTACCGCCATTACGATGATGTTCTGCAACAATTTCCATCACTCCCAAAGCTTCTACATGAATATGATCTGCGCTAATATATAAGGCAATGGCAGGATTGTTGAATTCAGTTTTAAGATATTGCAGGAGTAGAGTTGTTTTCCCAACACCACGAGCACCGAGTAATCCTACAAGATGTTGATCAAATTTGATGGTATTGTATAAATACCTACGCGGGAAATCGTTGATTGATTGACTTATTCGGTTTTGTATTTCGTAAATCGGAATTAGCATAAATTATCCAATAGTGTTAATCGTAATTTACAATATGAGAATTAGATGTAAAAGAAAATTTTTGATATATACTATCCCATAACGACATGATTTGACTTATTGTCGTTGTAGGTTTTGATTGAAAGAAGTGATACACATGAAAAAAGGTCAATCAATGCGTCAGATAATAAAAACAGAATTAGACAAAACGTCCACAATAGAAGTCGTTTTAAAGATGGGTTACCAAAAAGCAGAAAAAGGGCTTAAAACTATGAACGCTTTTCTGAAATCAAAAAGTATGTATGACTGGTTAAGCAGTGGCCATTATGATTTAAAATATACGGCAGAGCAATTTGTAGAAAAATTGTGTTCTACACTCGACCTTGCTCCCAATTTATTAAACGATGAATTGGCAAATTATGAAAAAACAGTCAAAGAATATCAAAAATGGGAAGAAGCATATATTTTTGTGAATACTAACTTTAAAAGACAGTCTCAACCCATTTTTGCATTAGCCTTGATGGAAAATTATCGCCTGATTTTCCCGAATGAAGAAAAACTCATTTTTAAATCGGATAAAGAAGTATTAGCGATTATTTCAGATTTTGTAAGCTCACATTATCAAAGCAATAAAGGTGAACTTAAAATGTGGGGGAAAATAGACAATTATATTTATCATCATTGTGATAGCAAAACTTACACATTTGATATAAAGGGAAAGTTGCTTAAAGATGCCCCTGGAATATCCGAAGATCACGCAACTATAAGTTTATAAAATTCGAAACATGACAACACAAAAATCTTCTTGTGCTTTTTCTATCTTGTCAATCCTGTAATCCCGTCTAATAAAAAATTGACAAGAATAAGAAAATAATAACAATGAACCAACGAATTGAAGCTTATTGGATTTCGCCCGATGGCAAAATTTACCCAGTTGAAAAGACCCATATACAAGCGGTGGCAGAAAACCCAAAAAGATATGGCACAACATTGGGAATAGTAAAACAAGAATTTGAAAAATACGGTGAAGTATTTCCATTTCAGGAACATAAAGCACGGCGAAATATATTAACAGAAATTATTAAAATGGGTTGGATTCGATTGCGCCTAGAGTTGAAATCTGCCACTTGGACAGCTGAAACTTGGGAATGGAATAAAAGAGAAAAAGAAGCATTAGAGATTTGGCTAAATTTTATGAAAAATAAGGGGAAGCCTTTGCTAAAGTTAATTTCAGCTTCAACTTGTCAAGTATGTTAAATCTTCTTACTTTGGATTAAAGAAATTATGACTTTTTTGGTGGGATTGATTGTGAAGAAAAGTAAAGGTTCCGCTTCTTGCACAAACAATTTTTGAGTTGAATTCAAGTCAGATAAAAATAAGGTCTTATTATGAAATCATTTTCAACGGAATATTTAGACAATTTACCACTCAATAACGAATTGGTGAGACTTGTTCGACGATTAGGAGAATATAAAGGCAGACAGGAAGTTTTTAAAAAGCAATCTCCTGAAGTATTAGAAAATTTGCGATTAGTTGCTTTTGCTCAAAGCACAGAATCATCTAACAGGCTTGAACAAATAACCGCAGACCCAAAACGATTTAAGCAATTGATTGCAGATAAAACGAAGCCTAAAAATAGAAGTGAATCTGAAATTGCCGGTTATAGAGATGTGCTTACAACGATTCATAAATCTGCTATGGATATCCCTATCTCCGTAAATGTGATTTTGCAATTTCATGGAGATATGATGCGATACACTGACCGTCCCGGTGGAGCTTGGAAATCGGTAAAAAATACGATTATTGAAAAATTTACTGACGGCACAAGTCGTGTTCGGTTTAATCCGGTAGAACCGTTTAAAGTGAATGAGACTATGACGGAATTGGTTCAGCGATTTAATGATGAACTAAAAAGTGGCGTATGCGAACCACTCCTTCTTATCCCTTTGTTTATTTTTGACTTTACTTGCATTCATCCTTTTGCCGATGGTAATGGTCGTTTATCTCGTTTATTGACAATGCTCTTACTTTATCATCAAGGGTATGATGTTGTTCGTTATGTCAGTCTTGAAAAAATAATAGAACAAACGAAAGAGTCGTATTATGAAACATTAGAGTCGGCATCTCAAGGATGGCATGACAGCAAACATGATATTATCCCTTTTTTAACCTATTACCTTTCCACACTATTGGCCGCCTATGATACGTTTGAAAAAAGGGCTGTTGTCGTGGCTAAACCAAAAGGAACAAAAACAGCAATGGTTATCAATGCAATTAATGGATTTAAGGGTAATTTTACTATTTCAGATGTAGAAGATGCTTGTCCGGTCGTTGGAAGAGATATGATTCGAAAAGTGATGAATGCAATGCGCACAGAAAAAAAGATTGAGAATATTTCCAAGGGAAAATATGCAAAATGGAGGAAAATATAACACGACACTATTAAAGTTTAATGTGGTATTATAATGCCACATATTACCACATTAAAAAAACATTACCACATTAGACCTGTCATGAAATACCCATCCATCCGAATCGAAAGTGTGAAGTATTTCCATACCAAGAGCATAAAGCACGGCGAAAAATATTAACAGAGATTATTAAAATGGGCTGGATTCGGTTTGAATTTTAAGTTTTAGTGGAAATTGAGTTAAAAATAAAAATGGTTAATAAAGAGGAAATAAAATGGGAACAGCAAATAGTGCAATTTCGGTAGAAGAATTTTTTAACAATGACAATCAACAGTTTGTAATTCCAAACTACCAAAGACGATATGCTTGGAAAAATAAACAGGTAATGGATTTATTTTATGATATACATTATTTAAATCAAGGTCAAAAGCATTTATTAAATATGACAATTTTAATAGAGAATAAAAAAACTGAGCGTCCTAGGGAAATTTTCATCGTGGATGGACAACAACGAATTACAACCCTAATCCTTTTAATTAAAGTTTTATGGGAGAAATATGATAGCTTTGGAAATGAATGTGAAAAATCTCATTTATATGATATGAAAAAATGTTTGAGAGCCAAAACTGGAAAAAATGAAAAAATAAAATTAAGACTCGGAAAGTTGGATAGTAAAAATTTTGAAGATATAATGGAAGGGGTTAATAGAAATAAAATCGATTCACCTTCAAGGTTACAAACCGCTTATATTGATTTAAAAGAAAAAATTGAAAATTTTCCAATTGAAGATGTTGAGATGTATTGGGACAAGTTGAAAAACGATGTAGTAATAATTGATTATAAAGTTGATAATAGTGGTGATGCATATAAATTATTTGAAATAACCAATAACCGTGGACTTGAGTTAACCAAAACTGATATAATTAAAAATTTCATTTTGGGACATATTGCAATTATAGTTGAAAATTCAGATGGTGATGAAAAACGCCTAAAAAAGATATTGGAAAAATGGCAAGAAATAATTGTTAATCTTGACGGAATTAAAAAAGATGATTTTTTTAGACACTTTCTCATGGGACGAACGTGTAGCAAAATACCCTTTTCCCGTATAATTACAAAATTCAAAGATTATTATTTCTTAAATGTGGAAGATGTAGAATTATTAACTGAATTTAAACGATATAATGATATATATGAAACACCTGAATCTACTCATCGAAAACGAATTGAAAAATTCCTTGATGATTTGATTAATTCTTCAAAAATTTACAGACAAATCGTAATTGATGGATTTGGAAATAATACTTTAACCAAAGAACTAACCAATTTAAAAAAGATTGAGGCAACGCCGACTTATTCTTTTTTATTGGCTTTTATTACAAAGATGGATATGGATAAGGAAGTGGAACTCAAAAAGGTTGTAAAAGTTATAAAGGTTCTGCAAACTTTTATGATTAGAAGGCATATTTGCAAGGAGCGAACAGGCGAATTAGATGATATATTTTCAAATCTTTGTGATGTGGATTGTAATGATACTGACCAACTTGTTTTAAATGTAAAACAAAGACTTCAAAAATATTATCCTGACGACAATAAATTTGTCGAGGAATTTCCCAATCACGATTATAAAGGTAAGGTAAATAGAGCAAAATATGTTCTCGAACAAATCGAATATCGAATAAAACCACCGAATGAAAAAATGATTGTATGGGAAGAAGTAGAATTGGAGCACATTATTCCCCAAAAGATAAAACCGAAAAATTCAAAAAAGTTTGGAGATTGGGAAAAATATCTGGGGGAAAAGGATACAGAAAAACATCCCGAATATTTGAATAAAATAGGAAATCTTACCCTGTTGACCAAAGAGTTAAATCTTAAGGCGAGCAATAATCCATTTTTTACAAAAAGAGATGAATATGTAGGTTCTGATATTGAACTAACTAAAAATTTATGTAATTACAGATTCTTTAAAATTAAAAATATAAAAGAAAGATCAAATTGGTTAGCACAAAAATCTTTAGAGATTTGGAAATTTTAATCAACAGTTATTAAAACAATGCAAACTGAAAACACAACAACCCAATGTCCCGAATGCGGAAAAGACATTGATATTAATGATGTTTTGACGCATCAATTAGAAAAACAGTTGATGGAATAGCGAATAAGAAAAATTATGCTCGAAAAATACTACATAAACACCATAAAATACATCAAAGAAGAAATTCTTAAAAGTCGTTATACAATGGCAAAAGTGGCGAATAAGGAGATGCTATTTTTGTATTACAAAGTTGGTAAAATAATTTCTGAAAAAGTGGAGACAGAAAAATGGGGGAGTAAAACGATAAAAAGGTTATCCGAAGATTTGCAAAATGAACTTCATGGTTTGCGTGGGTTTTCATCAACCAACTTAAAAAGAATGAAGAAGTTTTTTGATGAATGGGAGCCATATTTTAGAGATGAAATTTCACAAAATCTAATTGGATCAACGCTGATTATCCAAATGATTGATAAGCAAAAATCAATTAGTCCGACAGTGTCGGACCCAATAGAAAACACTGGAGATGAAATTAGTTCGACACTGTCGGACCAATTTGTAAATTATTTTTGTAGAGTCCCATTCTCAAGCCATTTTGAAATAATTACAAAAACAAAATCTATCGAATCTAGAATATTTTACATTTCAAAATCGGCACAGGAATTTTGGTCGGTGCGGACTTTAAGACACCATTTGAAAAACAATCTTTTTGAACAGCAAGGACAATTGCCTAATAATTTTGAAACTGCCATCGAAACACCCCAAAACAGAGAAAGAGCATTACGGGCATTCAAGGATCATTATTTATTAGATTTCATTCGAATTTCAGATGAAGATGCTGACGATGAAAAAGTATTGGAAAATGAAATTGTGAATAATATCAAAAAGTTCATCATGTCATTGGGGAGTGATTTTGCATTTTTGGGCAACCAATACAGAGTGATTGTTGAGGATGATGAATATTTTATCGATTTATTGTTTTTTAATCGAAGTTTGCAATCTTTGGTGGCATTTGATCTTAAAACAGGAAAGTTTAAACCTGAATATTTGGGTAAAATGAACTTTTATCTTTCAGCGTTAGATGATTTGGTAAAACAAAAACACGAAAGCCCGTCTATCGGTATTATTCTCTGTAAAGAAAAGAAAAACAAAACGGTGGAATTTGCGTTTCGTGATATGAGCAAAGCAATGGGCGTTGCCACGTATAAAACAAGTAATCATCTGCCAGAAAAATATAAAAACATCTTGCCCGATGCAAATACACTGATAAAATTATTGGATTGAATGAAAATCAGCAAAATAATTGAGCTTGGCATCATAAATAACTTCATGAATATTCATAGAAACAGTAATCAATCAAATCCGAACTCCGGTTTACCAGTAAGGAAGAATGGCTGTATCAGGGTAGGAGTTCACCAAAGGAAATAGCAATGCCCAATAAAAATACAACAATCATTGCATGCCCTGAATGCGGAAAAGAGATTGATATTCATGATGGGTTAACCCATCAATTAGAAAAGCAGTTTACAGAAAAGTTTGAAGCGGAACGGGTTGCTGAAAAAGAGAAAATGAGTTCCTTAGAAAAGAAATTGTCTAACGAAAAATCCATTTTAGAGAAACAAAAGGAAGATATAAAAGCATCTATTGAATCAGGAATACAAAAAGAACTGAAATCTGAGCGGGAGAAAATAGAAGCAGACATAAAGAAAACATTAGCAGCAGAAAGCCAGGAACAACTTTCTATAATGGAAAAGGAACTAGAAGAAAAGTCAAAGCAAGTGCAGGAACTGAATAAATCAAAAGCAGAGATTGAGAAATTAAAACGAGAAAAATCTGAATTAAAGTCCAAGGCAGAAGCAGAAGCGCAAAAAGAATTAACACATATTCTGATAGAAGAAAAAAAGAAGATTCAGAAGATTGAAGAAGATCGCAATGAGATGAAAGTGAATGAATTGATCATGCAACTGGAAGACCAAAAAAAGCTCACGGAAGAAATGAAGAAAAAGCAAGAGCAAGGGTCCATGAAATTGCAGGGTGAAGTTCAAGAAGTATTAATCGAAAAATGGCTTATGGCTCAATTCCCATTAGATACGATTGAAGAAATAAAAGCGGGAGCACGCGGGGCGGATTGTTTACAAATTGTGAATTCGCCTACCCAAACAAAGTGTGGTATGATTTATTATGAGAGTAAACGAACCAAATCATTCCAGCCATCATGGATTGAAAAATTTAAAGCCGATATGCGAACAAAAGGGGCTGGCATTGGGGTTTTAGTTACAGAAACGATGCCAAAAGATATGAAAAGAGCTGGCCAAATGAATGGTGTTTGGGTGTGCAATTTCGAAGAATTTAAAGCTTTAGCTGAAGTATTAAGGGAATCGGTTATTCAAATAAGTAATGCCTTGGTTTCCCAGGAAAATAAAGGTGGGAAAATGGAAATGTTATACACTTTTTTATCCGGGAATGAATTTCGGATGCAGATTGAAGCCATCGTTGAAGGATTCTCCCAAATGAAAAATGATCTTGAAAGTGAAAAACGGTCCATGCAACGTATTTGGAAACAACGCGATAAACAAATTGAAAAAGTAATCCATAATACCGTTGATATGTATGGGTCCATTAAAGGAATTGCTGGGAAAGCCATTCAGCCGGTCAAACAGTTAGAGCTAGGTGGCGACTCGGAAGAAGTGGAAACGTAATAATATAAAACTATGAAAAAGAAAAGTATGCAAATCACTAAATCAAATAAATTATCTGAATTCCTTTTGTATAAATCATCAGATGGTGAAATAAAAGTGGATGTTTTATTGGAGAATGAAACGATATGGCTTCCCCAGAAAAAGATGGCTAATCTATTTGGGGTTAAGGTGCCGGCTATTTCAAAACATTTGAAAAATATATTTGATGAAGGTGAATTAAACGAGAATTCAGTTGTTTCCATTTTGGAAACAACTGCATCTGATGGTAAAAGTTATAATATGAATTTCTATAATTTGGATGCCATTATTGCCATAGGTTAAAAGTAATTTTGTAAAATTTCGCCCCATACAGGATAAACATTATATGTCTGAATATGATCATGATGTTAATAAACTACTGGAGAAACATAAAAATGAGTAAACCACGCTATCTGACAAAATCTCGTTTTACATTGGCATTAGATTGTCCCACAAAACTATTTTATACACAGAAAAAAGATGAATATCCCGATTCTAAAATGGAAGACCAATTTTTAGAAGCTTTGGCAGAAGGTGGTTATCAAGTGGGTGCTTTGGCAAAATGTTATCATCCGGATGGACACGATATTAAAAAAGGCGGATATGATGGTCCATTGCAAGAAACCAACAATTTAATGCAGAAGGAAAATGTAACAATCTTTGAAGCAGCATTTTTGTATGATAATTTATTTATTCGGGCAGATATCCTGGTGAAAAAAGGAAATACCATTGATTTGATTGAGGTCAAATCCAAATCGTTTGCAGAAAAAGATGAAACCGGCTTCTTAAATAAATCGGAATTTTTAGATTCTGGTTGGGCGCCCTATCTCTATGATGTAGCCTTTCAGAAATATGTATTATTGAATCTCTTCCCGGGTTATACTATTAGGTCCTATTTAATGTTGGCCGATAAAAATGCAAAAGCAAGTATTGACGGCTTGAATCAAAAATTTATGATTAAAGAAAAAGAGGATGGCTATTTAGATGTGAGTCTTTCGGGGGATACGAGTCTATCGGCACTTGGTGATCCCATTTTACGGACAATTAGAGTGGATGGAATCGTTGGACGTATTTTCGATGGAACTCATTTAAAGAATCCGCCGAACACATCATTTGAAGTATTAATTCAAACTTATTCAGATGCGTATAAAAATGATGAGAAAATATATCCTATCTTGGGTTCAAAATGTCGGGATTGTGAGTTTCAATCAGATTCAGGGAAAAGTGGTTTCAAGGAATGTTGGAAACAAGCAGCCTTATTTACAGATGAAGATTTTTATAAACCTTTAACGCTTCATTTGTGGGGCGCTTATATGGGGAATCGTAAGGACCAATTTATAAAAGGTGAAAAATACTTTTTGGAAGATCTGGAAAGAACGGACATATCTCCGAATGAAAAGGCTCACTTAAAGTCTGGGATGAGCCATGTTGACAGGAAAATGCTTCAAATTGAAAAAGCAGTTAATCAATCAAATGAAACCTATTTTGATAAGGCCGGATTTGCAGATGAAAAGCGGGAGTTTGTTTTTCCCCTTCATTTTATTGATTTTGAAACATCTGCAGTTGCCATTCCTTTTACCAAAGGACGAAAACCGTATGAAGGTGTTGCGTTTCAATATTCCCATCACATTATGTATGAAGATGGGAAGGTTGAGCATAAAGGACAATATCTAAACAGTGAGCGTGGTGTGTTCCCCAATTTTGATTTTGCTAGAGCCTTGAAGAAAGAATTAGCAGACGATGATGGAACCATTTTTCGGTGGGCACCACACGAAAATACCTATATGAATATTATTTACAATCAGCTGATGGAATATAACACTGATGAAATACCAGATAAAGATGGACTCTGTGATTTTATAAAACTGATTAGTCACTCCAAAAAAGATTCTGTAGAATTTTGGAAAGGAGATCGGGATATGGTGGATCTCTGGGACTTTGAGAAAAAATATTATTATAGTCCCATTGCGGGAGGATCAAATTCGATAAAAGATGTTTTACCGGCTGTATTGCAAGAAAGTATCTTTCTTCAAAACAAATACAACAAAGCGATTTATGGGAAAACGAATCAAATCAAAAGTCTGAATTTTGATAATATGGCGTGGATTCAATATGATTCTGCCGGGAAACCGGAAGATCCGTATAAATTACTTCCGCCATTATTTGAAGGAATAGATGAAGAGCAATTAAAAGGATATATAACGGATTTAAAATTGGCCGACGGCGGTGCTGCAATGACGGCCTATGCAAAAATGCAATTTTCTGAAATGTCCGCAGAAGAAAAAAACCGTGTTGAAAAAGGTTTACTTCGCTATTGCGAATTGGATACCTTGGCTATGGTCATGATTTATGAGCATTGGAATTCATTGAAATGATTTTATTTGTAACAAAATCATATTTCCCTTATCTTTGGCGTTAGTAACGTAATAGGTAGGAATGATTTTATCATTTGGTTCAAAAGAGACAAAAAAAATATGGGATGGCGAAAAAGTAAAAAGAATTCCGCCTGAAATACAGCAACTTGGCCGAAGGAAACTAAGAATGCTCAATAACGCTATAAATATGGTCGATTTAAGAATCCCACCATCAAATAGATTGGAAAAATTAAAAAGGAAATTAGATGGTTTTTATAGTATCAGGATCAACAGGCAATGGCGAATTATTTTCTCATGGAAAGCAAATCATTCTCATAAAGTTGAAATACAAGATTATCATTAAAAGGAGATAGCTAATGACAAGATTACAAAACATTCACCCGGGTGAAATCTTATTGGAAGAATTTTTAATTCCTATGGGCATCTCAGCCTATAGATTATCAAAAGATATCAGAGTTCCCCAAACAAGACTTTCCCAAATCATAAAAGGGAAAAGACGAATCACTGCTGATACAGCTTTACGATTAAGTTCATATTTTGGTAATTCTACACGATTTTGGCTGGGCTTACAGGATGATTATGATATCGAAGAAGTAACAAAAAAAAGTGAGACTATTTTCAAGGAAATTCGAAATATTAGAAAAATAAAAGCTGACAAATTATTAGCCTGAATAATAAAATTCATGATTATTAACATTGGAATTCGATGAAATAATAAAATAATCTATAACGACACCATCTGACATATTAGGCCTATAACTTCTTGTAGAAATAGGAGATAAAATGAAACAAGAAGACATAAATAGAAAGCCCATGCCTTCAGTCCTGAAGCATGTAAAACAACAAAATCCCACATTCTCTAACGATAAGGCTATCAAAGAAGCTCTAGCTATGGAAGATCGTTATGATGAAGCCAACCAAGAACGAAATACCTTAAGAAATATTGAATTCCATAAACAATGGGATCGTGCTTTAAATAGAGAATCTTACAATACGTTATTTGAATACATGGATAATCAAGGATTGGAAGATTAAATATGGAGAATACTTTTCAAATTAAAAGGTCTTCATCTATAGGTCAACCCCTTCAAAATGTGCCTGAGAATGACATGTATAAATTCAAATCAAAAAGAATAAACAAATACCGGAAACCGAGTTGCCATTGTTTATTATGTAAAAAAACAATAGAAGAAATTGGGGGAAAGCGAATTGTTGCTCAAAAAACACTGGGTACCTTTTTATTAAAAACGTATCATGGGGGTGGTGATCCTGATTATCCTGAATTAAGTATCAAAATTAATGATATGAATTATATAACCCTTCGAGGGAAAAAGGGCATGTGGACAGATGAATTAATCGAAGAGATTAAAGATATTTATTTGCAGTATGAGCGCCCATGGTTTTGCCAGAAATGTGCAGGGAAAACCTGCTATAACTGTGGAGAATTAATGAATAATCCCATAGGGTCTGATGTGATTTATGATGATGGATGCATATCTCATGTAGCTGCTTTGGGTTATAATCCAGGCTGCGTAAATGACATGTGTGAAAATTATAAAAAGTGGGGGAGTTAATTGAATCGCTTCCACCAGCGATTATTGTTACTTATTTATCTATTTGCTGTATATGGTTGTAATGCAATAGACCCAAACAACCAAAATGAAGATGGGAATAAAATTATAATGACCATTGAGCCTAGATTGGATATGGATGAAAATGGGTATTATCATTTAACGTTAGATAGAACTCATTGGCAAACAATTCATCGTATTAGCGGCCATTTGAATTATGAAGATGGTTCACCTGCAGAATTAGTTAAAGTATCGTGGGAATCTGATTTATACTGGGTTTTAGGCGATACGTTGGGTTATATTGTTCATGAGGGGTTAACCGATGATTTAGTCTATGTTAGTTACGATACAACTTTCATTACAGGATTTGATGGCATGGAAGTACCTACATCCAACCAAGCTAGTTATAGTAGCTCTGATGGTGAAGTGAATAATATGATTGCTCCGGTCCAAATAATGGTAGGAGATACCATGACACTTTATTGGGGTTATTATGACGATGAGCTAGATCTAATATCTGGTTCAATAGGAATAGTATTGGAATGAGTTCGTTATTTTTTATTTAATTATTTAATTAAACTCATTTTTTGCATCTGAATTTTTCCTTCAATATTGAGAACGGCAAAATATATACCTGATGAAAGGTAATTTGCATTCCAATTTATTGTATGTAAACCAGTGTCAAATATTTTATTATCAATTAGTGATTCAATGAAAGCACCATGAATATCATAAATCATTAAAGTTGCCATTGTTTGCTTCTCGATTGAAAATATAATATGAGTTGATGGGTTAAATGGATTTGGATAATTAGCCATTAAAGTGAATGTTGTTGGTGATACATCTTGATTTACACTTTCAACATTGTATTCATAAAATGCGAATGAACCGGGTAAAGCACCCACTGTATATTCTGAAATTATTGTTCCATCAGCATCGGTAACATATACATTATCGGGAGCCATATAATCTGTTGACCCAAAATAGATATTATCATTATGTACACTTACAGAATATAGTCCCGGGAATTCACCAATTATTGAATCGCTATTTATAGATAAATCATCATTCAATGGAGCAATACCATTCGTGTAAATACGGTAAACATCAACACCTACTTGGACTAAATCAGGACCATAATCGAAAGTCATTCCCGCATCGTAAGTGGTAACATTTCCTGTTGATAAATCTATTTTGCTGTTTCCGGCATAAGTGTTCCAACTATCATCATAATAGGTGCTTGCGACAAATAGAGATTCATCTTTTAGCAGTAGAGCTGCAGGTCCGGGAACAACAGTAAATGAATCAACGACTGTTTTTGTAGATACATCCACACTAATAATTCTCTCAGATGAACTCCAATCGCTATTCATTGCAATGGATGTATATATATTCCCATTATGCATCACCATCATTTCTGGCATACCACCAACAGAAATTGTATCCATAATTGTATCTGTTAATAAATCGATAACAATAATTCCATTCACATTCCAGCAAGAAACATATCCCGTTGAACCATTTTCATTTGCAATCATATATCTAGGGGCTGCAGAAGGTAAAGGAATGGATCCTGAAAATGTCTGATTAGATCCCATTAAATTCAAAATTTCGATGGAGTGAGAATTATTCATAATGATATAAAGTTTTTCATCATTCACAATAGTCATTGATTGCCCCACATCTCCCAACGGATTAGAATTTTCATCCCAGTAAATTGGCCCTTCAGATTGTGAACCAGATTCATTAATAGACCATAAACTGGCATTGGGAGTACCAAAATTTCCTTCACATAATGTAAAAATACGTGTTGTGGCAAAGAGCATTGATGAAAAAATAAATAGTATTAAAGCCATTTTTTTCATGATTGATTTCCTTTCTTTTTTTGATTGAGTGTAAGTGTAAATCGAAAAGATCTCCCAGCTTCAGGATACCCTTTCGATGATTCATATTGAATATTTGTTGCATTATCTATGGATAAGACAGTCAAGATTTCTACCCATGGCATCATAAATGATTTCCCAATGGATCCTGATAGAAGTTGATGAGATGGAATGATGATATCTTCAGGCCAGCTGTAGGTGGATATCATAGAACTTGCTCCATGAATCTGGGCATGAAAAAGCCATGTGGAAGGATTCCAATCGAGGGTAAAAGTCCAAAGTTGAGATGGAGCATACCGCAATGGTTTATCATTTTCTTCATTATTGGTATATATAGAACTATAGGATAAATGTGTTTTAATGGATTGATATGCCCAATTCCATTTAGCCGTCCAGCCACTACGATTCGCGTAAGAAATATTTTTTGGTTGCCAATAAGTTAACAAAGGAACCCATTGAATAAGATTATGTGTTTCAGATATAAAATAATGAATTTGCAATTGACCGAATTTCGATTGAGAGAAATGAAAATCTATAGATTGTTGGTTCCCATTTTCAGGTTGTAAATCAGGATTTCCACCAGGTTCCCAGTATAAATCGTTAAAAGTTGGGAAGCGGAAATGAGTCGAACTAAGGATGCGTATAGAATTTAATAGACTCATTTTTGGAGAATAATGAACAGAAATCTTTTGTGTGGATTCATTATAAATGTTTTCGGAATAATCCTGCCGGAAGGAAGATTTTATTTCTAGTGATTGAGCTAGGTTCCAATCTAACCCAATTTTCCCGACGTAGCTTTCTCTGCTGTGTGAATAAATCGAAGATAATAATGATTGGGAATTAAATTCACCAGCCAACGTTGATGTTATTTTTGGCGTCAAATAAACCTTTTGATTAATTGAAAATAATTTGGATGACACTTTATGATTCGTCTGAATATTGTATGTTGGATCTGCATAAGTTTCATTTGATTGACGAATCATACCCCGAATTTTTCCATCACCAAATGGATTCATCCACCCCATAGTTATTCCTAGCAAATTTAGTTCATCTTGATGAGCAGCGAGAGATGGAGACCAAACGAGTCCAGGGACACCACGGTCTTGAGAAGAAAAAAGTCCAATCGTTTGTAGATACATATTTTTGCGAATCATTCCTTTACTCTGGAAGGCACCAAACGTTTGGTTGAAATGGTTGTTTTTTCTTAAAAAGGATTCATCTTTCCACTGAACGGGGAAATTTCCTAATTCATGGCGATTACCAAATAAAAAAGATGCTTGATGTTTTGCACCTGAAAGGGAAAAGGTTGTATGAAAGGAAGAATGTCCAAATGATCCAGATGAAATAACGATAGAATTTTTACGATTCCATGGTAACAAAGAAAGTGTTCCATTTTGACTCCCGGAACCTTCTAAATCTTCTCCTGATGATATTAATGTAGCTGATTCTATGAATGGATATGGAAGTTGGGATAAATCAGCCATTCCTGTTTGAATATTTGTTAAATCAAATTCACCAATCTTAACTTGGGTTTGAGATGTGGGACCTCCATTGATACTAATGGAACTAATGCTGCCTGGACCGCCAAATGTTCTTATGGACAGTCCGGGAAGTGTTTCCAGTACT
This sequence comes from uncultured bacterium, assembly GCA_964525185.1. GTDB lineage: Bacteria > Fidelibacterota > Marinisomatia > Marinisomatales > UBA1611 > JABHGY01. The sequence continues at coordinate 796 of CAZGFQ010000007.1, read as the reverse complement.
TTTTCATGATTAACAACACCGGATAATGGGACAGATTTAATGGATTGTTGATTAAATGAAAATATGTTTGATCGAACTTTTCCTCCCACTGAAAAAACAGTTTTCATTTGAAATGGGTTTGGATTTAAGATTATTTGATTATTATTTAGTGGCCACTGATGTATTTCTGTATGATAACCGAAGCGATAGAATTGAATGGAATCTCCAGAAGAAATTGAAAAATGTATTTGTACATACCCATTTTCATTCGATTGCACCCATTTGCCAGAGTTAATATGAGTAATAAATGTATAAGGAAGCGGTTTCCCTGATTCTGTAGTAACGCGGATGTTTTGTCCAAATAATCCGCATAAAAGAATGAGGTAAACTTTTATGAAATAGTTAACGTACAAAAAATCCCTCAATATGAGAGGGATCATTTATGTTCATGGTGGCTAAGCCGATATGAATATTCATAACTTTTCTCCCGAAAGCAGATTTTGAATGACATCTTTTTACCCAGGTTTCCTGACTTATGCTTTAAAACTTTTTCCCTTCTCAGTAAGGTATTTACTAATGGATTGAAAAAGCCACTTGGCAATTACAGTAGCGGGGACTGTGTTCGATTTTCACGAACTTCCCTATGGCAAAAACATGTGAAATAATAGATAAGTTTAATGCAAAATAATAAACGATTCCTATAGAGAATTAATGGTATCTACGAAAGACTTAAAATAAATTCACGCCAATTTTATGGTTAATAAATATTTCAATCCGAATACAGCAGTAGTACCTGTGTACGACAAACCAGAATTTT